>NZ_JBGANL010000081.1:0-16904 GCF_044222345.1 Prosthecobacter sp. | reverse complement strand
AGAAACGGATGAAGCGGATCAGCAGTTTCCAGCCGTCCGGATTTCCAGTCGCTCACCAGGCCGTCGGTGGTCAGTGCGTTCCAGAGCGATTGCAGTCCCACGTAGAACGTGGTGAGTTCTTCGCCACTGCGCTCATCGAGTACCACGTCGGTGCGGATCGGCATGCCCAGCGCACCAAGGCATGCGGCAAGACTCAGGCTTTGGGTGGGCCACCATCCTTCGATCATGCCGCGATGCCGGGGAACATCTCAGCGGTGAAACTGACCTGCGGCTCGTCCGTGTCGCTGAGTTCACGGGTGGGGTCCTTGTAGATGATCTTGCCTTCGGTGGGGGAGAACCCGTGGATCGAGTTCTGGAAGTTGGCCAGGGCGGTGATGGCCGTGCCTGGATGCTGGTCCGCGAAGCCGGTGGCCGTGTCGCCCACAATCACGCCGGAGAACTCGAAGGTGATGCGCGGGTTCTCAGCACGCACATAGGCGACCATGCGCTGGCTGTTTTTGCGCTCCACATACTCGCGGGTCGGTTTGATGGAGAGCTTGTTGACCAGCACGCCCGACTCGTCGGCGAGATCGTAGGCGGGACGCGCTCCGTGTTCGATGATGGCTTGGACGGGCATGGCTTTGCTCAGGCGGCGGATGTCAATTCGGCGGACTGGGCGCTGAGGGTGAAGCGCGTGGTGTGCGTGCGAGTGCGCTCCTCGCGGTTGAGTTCGCTCTCGCTGCGGGTGATGCGCAGGCGCCGGAGGTCCCAGCCGGTGCGTTCCGCTTCGGGAAGGGCGGCGATCCAGGCGAAGAGCGTGCCGACGTTGGCCAGAGCGGAGCGCAATGCCGCAGTCCAGATGGCCTCGGTGAGGACCGGGGTCTCATCGGCGTGCGTGTGGAGGAGCATGAACCCCGATGCTTCGACGAGCTTCGGGTGCGGGAACTCCAGCGTGTCGATGTGGCAGACGACGCAGGGGCGCTGGCGGCCGGCCATCTCCAGACCGATGCCGATGCTGAGCACGGTGGGAAGTCCGCCGGTTTGCTGGACGTGGGTGAGGTAATCGGCAATGAGTCGGGCGAGGCGGTATTCGAGCGAGGGTTGTGCTTCCATGCCCTACTTGCCTTGTCGAAACGCACGCTCCGCCATCGCCTTGAGTTTTTCGGCCAAAGCGTGTTGCAATCGCACACGGGCGCGACGTTCCGCTGAACGCAGGTTGCCGACATCGCAGGCGGTCGTGGCGTAGCTGACCTGGTTGTGCAGTTCGATGTGGCTGCCTTTCTGGCCGCGCTTCACCACGGCATCGCCCTGCGAGTTCTTGTGCGCTCCGGTGTTGGCCCAGCGTGGGATTCCGCGCACCGTTCCACCAAGTTTCTTGGCGGCGGCGATCCAGCCTGCCTTGACCGCACCGATCTGTTTTTGAACCTTGGTGATGTAGCGGTCCAATGCCTCGCCTTTGGAAATGATGGCCAGCGTTTTGGCGTCCGCGGGCACGCGGCCGTAGCGTGCCGTTCGTGCCTTGCGGTGTAGATCGGCGCGGACGGCTCCGATGGGAATGCCGGCCTTGGCACAGAGTTTTCGCAGCAGTCTGCGGGCCTTTTCCGGTTCGCCTTTCTTGCTGGCGTGCCAGTATTGGCGGGTCATGTCGGGGTCGGCTGCTTCGAGTTGCTTGAAAGCGCCACCGAGGTTGTCAGCACGCTTGAAGATGCGCTTGATGTCGGCGGCGATGCGCGCGGCCAGGCGTTTGTAGGGCTTGTCGGTGAGACCGAAGGGAAGCGTCACCCGTGCGCACTCCACGGCCAGTGTGCGCACTTCCTGGATGAGCAGCTTGTCCATCGGTCGCTGTGTCTCTTTGGGGAAGAGGGCGATCTTCTTTTTGATCGGGTCCAGGCCCGTGACTTTGCCGGTGACACGCATGGCTCAAGGATCGACCGGGCCGAGTTCGAGAGTCACAATCGCATGGGGTGGACGGTTCATCACCGCCTTGATGCGGTAGTCCTTTTGATCCCAGTGGACGATCTGGCCGCTGCGCGGGAGTTCGGAAAGAGAGGAGCGCAGCACCTTGGCGGTGAAGCGGATGTCATCAACCTCGCCACCCAGTACGAGTTCACCGGCAAGCATGGGTTCGGAGATCAGGGCCGGCAGCGACTGCCCTTGATAGAGAATGATCTTGCCAAACTCCCGGAGGATTTCAGAAAAGTCGGCGGTGATTTCATCGTGGATGGACATGACCAACAAGGGGTGTCAAACTGTCCCTCTTATGGCAAAGCGTCCCAGCTACGAAATTCCACGTCCTCAGCCCCCTGCCGAGTTTCTACAGGCACGCAATATCGCAGGAGTGGTCCTGCAGCAGCAATTCAAAAAATTAGGCGGCAAGCTCAAACCATCACTCGATTACCGCTGGATAAAAGCTGACCTGACTTGGCCATCTTTCGATCATTTGACCTTCGCATACGGCAACCAAATCTTTTCCGTTCTGGTTGAGGTTATTGATGGTGAGGAGTCTCAACTCTCAGAACAGGAGTGTCAGCGATGCTTCGTCGAGTGTGCGAAGAACAATCTCATTCCATGTGTTTTTCAGGTGTCACTGAGGGATATGAAGCCGCTGCGGGAAGGCTGGAACCTGCTGGCTTTGGAAACGAGTCTTCCAATTGCACCGCATGATCTTGTTACCGATGAGCGGATCGAGATGTCCGAATGGGAGCTGCGGAACATGGCTATTCAGATTGTCCGCGACAGTGTCGCGCAAAACGGCGGCAAGGTGCTCTCCTTCACCGATGTCCTTGGCATTGACCCTCAGGTATGGTTTGAAGACAACACTGGCACACGGGCGTGGGTTATAGTCAGGCATTACCCGGTTTTGTCTGGGGATGAGGCGCAAGAGTTTGTGGGTATCGAACGACAACACCCTCAACTTGTGCCTTTTGATGGTTACTTTGCCGCTGTTTCGATGGCATCTTCAGAGCCTTTTCTTTATGGCCGGGACGGTGGAATTATTCCGCTTTCACGCCGCTTTGATGGCTCAGCCCCGCTCTATCGGGGTGACGCATTTTACATCAAGTTTGACCGGCTGTTGAGCTTACACGTTACGTAGCCTCGCCCATAAAACAGCCCTCCCCGCATGAAGCGAAGGAGGGCTGCACCCGAACCCGAGGCCTGCGCCCCAGGAAATCAGAACACCAGAGCGAGGGTGAGCTTGTGCGCGGTGAGATCGCCCGCCGCCGCTTCGGTGGCCACGGTGGCGCGCAGGTGACGACGAGCGCTCGAAGGCAGTCGCACACGACGTGTGGCTGCCGCGGAACCATTGCCGCCGCTGCCCGTGACCACGAACCCGGCAAGCTCGGGAATGGCGGCAAACGATGCACCGTCCTCCGAATCCTCCAGCGTGGCCGTGACCGATTTGCCATCCGCAAGATCGGCGAGATCGGGCAGCGCCAACTCCACCTCGAAGCTGTGTTCGTTGGGTGGCGGTTGGCTGAGGTCGAGAGGGGCGGTGGAGGCCGAAGCGCCTGCTGCGGCAAGCGCGACGGACTGGGTAAGTTGGGCGTCTTTAAGGGAGTGCATGATGATGGAGCAGGGGATGAAGGTTGGATCACGCCTCGTCGTTGGCGATCGAGGCGGTGCGAATGATCGGGATGCCCTCCCATTCGGTGGGTAGCGGCGCGGGAGTGCCGTTGGTCGTGGTGGCCGTGCGGCTGTTGCGCAACTGCTCACGGGAGCGGCCGTTCATGAAGATGTGGGTCGGCTCCATGCCGAACTCCGTGAACTTCTCGTAGGCCGAGTAGAGAATGGTGTCATTGAGCATCTTTTTGCCCGCACCGGTTTCCTCGACGTTCTTGACGCGCACAGCACAGTTCTTGTTCGCCAGACGCATGCCGATGCGGCCCGTCATCCAGTTGGTGTAGGCCTTGTAGGGATTGCCGTCCGTGTCATAGACGGTTTCCAAATCCCACACGTCCTGTAGGCGGATGGTCTGGTTGTTGCCAAAGAGAAACTCGACGCACTCGCGGCCCAGGCGCAGGAACCACACGGAGGTTTTGGAGGCGGCCCCGCCCGCGTCGACCACATGGGCGGCATCCGCCTTGGCCTGTGCGAGCAAGCCGGGGAAGCCCTTGCTGTCGTTGCCCGTGCCGTAATAGAACTGCGAGCCGATGTACTGCATGGACGCCTCCATCACGCCGGAGGCATGATTTTCGAGCAGGCGGCCACGGTCGCGCGCGCCATCGACGACCTGCGCATCCACGGCGATCTGGTGATCGAGGATGTGGGTCTGGAAGGTGCGCGTTTCGTAGCTGGACTTGCTGCGTGCGACGCCCTCGTTGGCATTGCGGAAACGCACGGAGGGCAGGCCGGTGCGCACCGTAAGTTCCATCGTGGTGCCGAGGATGGTGTCGGCAGGGACCACGGCGAGTTCAGGAGCCAGTTTGACGGCTTCCTCAATGAGCGGATAACCGATGCCAGCGTCGAGCTTGGCGATGTCGAGAAGAGTGGGGACCATGGGGATGCAGATGAGTGAGAGGTTTTGGAAAAGGGATCAGGCCTTGGTGAACTGGCGGTTCCACTGCTCGGCGGCGGTGGTGGGTTTGGTGTCACCCGCAGGAGTGATCTTGGCCGGCACCTGCGTGCCCATTTCAGCGGCAATTTGCGCGGCCTTGATCGCGGCCCGCTTGTCGAGATCCTGCTCCCGGGCGGTGAGATCACGCACCTGGGTTTCGAGTTCGCCGCTGCGCTTGGTGAAGCGCTCCACATCAGCCTGGGCAGCGACGAGCTGGCCTTTGAGCGTGTCACGCTCCGTGCAGGCCTGCTGCAGAAGAGCCTGATGCTCCTGCTCCTTGGAGAGGAGTGTGGCTTTGAAGGTTTCGACCTGGGTGGAGGCGTCAGTCATCAAGCCCTCGCGGGCCTTGGCATCGGCTTCCAGTGTTTGAATGCGCGCGAGCGCCTCACTGAGTTGTTCTTCGACGGTTTTCATCGGGGTGGATGCCTGGGATCGCGTGTCAACTCGGGCTGCCTGCATGGAGCGCAGCCGGCTGATCACCTCGTCACGACTCCGGACCATGCCGGCCAGGTTGAGGCGCTGGGCGTTGCGGGCGCTGAAGCTCTGGCCTTCCATCGCGCTGTCAGGAATCTTGCGTCCCCGCGCCAGCACGGCGGTCTTGAACTCGGCGGCGATTTCCTCAATGTCGGATTGAATGAGCGCGCGCTGATCCTCGGTGAGCGGCACACCCGGCGTGGCCATGCCCTTGAATCTGCCCGCCGCAAACACCTCCACCTTCAGCCCTTCGCTGCGGAACTTCTCGGTGCTGTCGATGAACGGCAGCATCACGCCGATGGAACCAACGCGGGCGCTTGGCGTGGAGTAGATGGCGTCACACTGGGAGGCGATCCAGTAGGCCGCGCTGCACATCTGCCCGGCGCTGAACGCATAAACGGGCTTGAGCTTCGTGGCATCGGCCACGGTCTGTGCCAGTTCGGGCGTGCCATTGACCGTGCCGCCGGGCGAGTCGACGTCGAGAAGGATGGACTGCACATCCTCCCGCTGAACCGCCTCTTCAATGGCTTCGGTCACCTCGTTCATGTCGGTGGCACCGAAGAGCAGCGAGGAGATCAGGTCTGGTTGGCGCATGAGCGGGCCATGCAGATCAATGATGGCGACGCCATCGCTCACCGAGAGCAAGGCGTTGCGTGATGCGCCCGGCAGTTGAGTGCGGGCGTCAAAGAAAGCCACTGCCTGCGCCACCATGCCCTGCATGGCATCGGTGGTGATGAGCCAGGGTTGGCGGGAAAGAAGAGAATCGAGCGCGGTCACGCTCCGGCGGGAGTGTCAACAACGGGCGGTTGAATGAAAGTGCCGCCGCTCGGCTTCCACAGCATCTCCAGCGGCACGCCATACTTCGTGGCGGTGGCGAGAATCATCTTCGCATCACGCGCCCGGCGCTCCAGTTCCTCACCGAAGTCAGCGCCGAGTTCCTCGTAGTGATCGCTGATGGTCTTGAGGCCCATCTCCACATCAGATCGGTTCTGCTGCGCTTCGCGGCCCGCATCGACGGTGATCCGGCGGGGTGTCACACAACTGATCTTCCACCATCCCTGGACGGCAGGCAGATCGCCACGATCAATTGCATCGCCGATCACGTAGAACCACACGGGTTTGATGAACCGCTGGATGAGGATCATCTGCCGATACGAAAAGCGTCGATCCGCCTTGGCTACGACCAGGCGCACCCCCGCACCGCCCACCTTGGACGAATCGGCTGCAAACTCATACGGCAACACTCCGAGCGCGGCATCCCGGCGCAAATGCTCCAGGAACCGGTGAAAGTGGGACGGGTTGGCTCAAACGAGTCGAGTGACCGCTGGTCTTGAGCGCCACGAGCTTGCCGCCGGTGATCTGCTGCAGCGTGGTCGGGTTGGTGCCTTCTGCCTGATTCGCCCTGGGCCCCTTGATGGCGAAGTCAGAATCGTCATTGAGATCGCCCGTCTCTGTTTTGAGCACGCGCGTCACATCGCAGTTGTCCTTCACGGCGTGCTTCTCCAGGGCGAGCAGTTCCATCTCATCAAGGATGTGGTTGATGGAGTGCTGAATGGTCGGGGCGTTGCGCACGCTGGTGGCGTTCTCCGGCTCAAATATATGCAGCACGCTTTGGGCGGGGAGTTCGCGTGAAGACTGATCTTCGAGCACGCGGTAGGACTGCGGTGCGCCCCAAGCATCCAATGTGATGCCATGGAACGATTGCATGGCGGTGTTGCCCTCACCGATGCGGTGCGATTCGATCAATTGCAGAGCAGCGATGCCGAGACGGCTGCGCGTGAGATGAATGAAGTATTCGCCGTCCACGTCCATGCCCCGGCAAAGGAGCGACTGCACTTCCTCGAAGCTGAACCGCCCGGTGATTTCGCAGCGCGTGGACCAGGCGCGGAAGTAAGCCTCCGCCTGGCGGTTCCAGCTCACGTCGTCTGACTGCGCTTGCGGGCGGATCCCATCGCCGGTCGAATAGATGGCCATGTTGCTGACCATCTCCCGCACGAAGCCCGAGTTCTTGGCGAGGTAGCGTGAACGTCGCACCAGTTCACGGTGAACGTGGGGCGTGAGATCATGTTTGGCATCACGGGGCGATGCACCTGGCACCGAGCCGCGCCTGGGCGAAGCGTTGGCGGATTCATAGACGGAGGTCCATGCCTTGGGCAGAAGGGCAGGGGGCAGCCAGTGGGCCGCCCATTGTTGAAGGGCGGTCATTTGGCGAGATGGTGGATGGCCGAATTGGTGATGCGGCGACGGCAGCGATAGGTGGCGGGTTCAAGGACGCGCAGCGCGTGCGCACACTCCTCAAGCGTCTCTTTGACGGTCATGGGGAACTGCTTGGAGGCGTTCGAACCGCTGTCGGACCAGCTCATGAGAGTCTTGCCCTCGATGAGCATCTCTTTGGCCTTCGCCTGGATGCTGAGAACTTCTGCGACGGTGAACCCGACAGTGAACAAACCTTGCGCCATGAGCGGGGTGCCCTGTCAACGGCTTGCGTCCTTCACGTCGCGTTTGATCTCATCGACCGTGAGGCGGATGTAGTTCACGTCCGTTTTGACCACGTCGGTGGCGCGTTCCAGCAGGTTGATCTTCACCTCGTGGGATTCGATGCGCTGGCGGTCCTCGTTGCGCAACAGTTCCAGGTGGCGCAGCGTGCTGGTGTGCACGCCCCATGCCGTGGCTCCGGCGATGACAAGCGAGAGGATCTGCACGAGATGCCCGAGGCTGATGGTGGAATCAAAGCGTGGCTGGGTCATGCGCTGATGAGCTTGAGGATGGAGGCGGGCGTGACAAAGCCGAGCGTGTTGAGCGTGCCGCTGCCCTTGAGGAAGCGGATGCGGTTGGTGATCCAGTCGCCCTCGCGTTCCTTGGCAGATGTGCTCGGATCGAGGGACGTGTTGCCTTCGATGGTGGCCATGCTCACGCCACGCATGGCGGTGACGATGCCGGCATGGCCGTTGCTCGTGCTGCCATGACGTGCGAGCCAGAGGGAACCGGCTTCGGCGTTGGCCGAAAGCAGTCCCAGCTTGCGGAAGCTGCCCGCGCTTGTGACGCAGTGTGGCGTCATCGTCTGCTGCCAGCGTTTGATCTGGGCGGGCGTGGCCGCCAGTGAACGCAGGGTGGCGAGGACCATGCCTTCGGCGAAGGCGGCGCAGTAGGCCCAGCCTTCCTGCCAGGGCGACTGGCGCATCAGGGAGCGCAGTTCATCGACGAGGGCGCGGTCTGGTCCGGGCGTGCTCGGGTTGTCCCAGTTTGCGTTGGGCTTGACTTCACGCAGGCCGACAAAGCGGCTGGCGTGCCGGATGATACCCTGAGCCAGTTGGTCGCTGGTCATGGCTTCCTCCAGTTGATGCGCAGGCGGCCATAGGCGGCAGTGGCAAGACCGCCGAACTGCGCGAGGGAATCCCAGTTGGCGGCGGTCCAGTCCACCATGCCCTGCACTTCTTCGGTGGGTAGATGCAGACCGAAGAGACGGCCGATGGCACCGAGGGCCGAAATGAGAATGCCGGCATAGGTGAGCTTGCCTTGGAGAGTTTGGGGTGGGTTCATGCCACCGCCTGCCGTGTCAATCTGCGACCGGCCCAGTCTCCTCGTCAGGCTCGGCTTCAGTTTTGACCGACTCCTGGCCAACCAGCTTGAGCATCACGGCGGCAGCCACCTGCATCGCCTCGCAGTCCCAGTAATGATTGGGGCGCTTGCCAATGCGTTCCCACAGCCACTTGCCGCCTTTGCGCACGCGCTGCTCGCTCTCCATCTGCGTGAGGTAGTCGTCGCCTGCGTCCTCGGCGATTTCCCAGGTGGCACCGCGTTCGGGATCCTGATTGCGCCGCAACCGGGCGAGCATGTCCTTGATGTTGAGGTTGGACCAGTAGAACACCGAGCAGGTCTGGCCGCGTCCCAGCACCACCTTGCGACGCGGCGAGTAGAACCGGTGCACACTGTGGCCATCCTTGGTGCGGTGAACGTAGGTGGCACGGCGGTCGCCCATCAGCGCCACCCAGCCATGCTTGGCGCACTCGCGATACACGTCATACGTGGCGTGACCGGCATCGACGAACACGAGGTTGGCGTGGATGGTGAACCGCTCCTGCAGACTGAGCACTTCGTCCCAGGTGGGCACGCGTTCGCGCCACACCAGGCGCGATGAACCATCGAGCGACCAGCCACGCACAATCACAAAGAAATGGTCCATCTGGCAGTCCACCGTCATGAACCGCAGCGGAGCCGCCGCCTGTGCCGGATCGAAGGGCGGCGTGAGGAACTTGCCGTGCTTGCTGACGGCGGCTTCATCGTCCCACGTTTCACCCAGGCGATAACCGCTGGGCGTGATCTCCAACTTGAAGTCCTCCAAGTAATCGCGCCATGGCAGCGCGAGGCGCTTTTGATAGAACTGACGCAACGGCTCCAGATCGCCCTGCTTCGCCGCTGCCTTGGCCCGCAGATAGAGCTCGGCGAGCCTGCCCCAGCTCATCGCGCACAGGGCATTCCAATGGAAGCCCACGTTTTCCGGGGACGCGTTGATGTTTGTCGCCACATAGCGTCCGGAAGTGTTGAGCTGGCGGCGTGTCCGGTCGCTGTCATCAAACGCATGGCCACAGCCCTCGCAGGTGAGTGAAGCCGTCTCGCGCACGCGGGTAAAGTTCCATTCGCCATCGTCATCGCGGGCGTCCTTGCTCCATTCCACGTTCTCCCATTTGAAGGGCTGGCGCAGATCGCAGTGCGGACACGCAAAGGTCCACTCGCGCATGTCGGTCGTTTCGAACTTGCGGTGCGTGTCGTCGTTCTCCTCACCGCCCTGAGACATGAACAGGCACTTGCCCAGCCAGCCGAAGGCGGTGACGCGTGCCTCGGCCTCCGCCATGTGCCCCGTCGGCCAACGCCAGGTTTCATCGCCGATAAGCCAGCGGATCGAGCGCCGCTGCAGGTTCGTCTTGTTGTGGGCTCCGAGCACCCACAGCGTCATGCCGTTGGAGAAGTGCTTGGTGGCCGTCTTGAGCTTGTGGCGATCGCGCGGGTAGAGCGCCTGCACGGCTGGGCACTCATCAAACACTCGGCCAAGACGGCTTTCGGCCTGATCTTTCGCGTCATCATCGGTCTGGTCGAGCCAGAGCGCGGGTCCCGGCAGGTTGGGGATGATGTAGCAGAGGCCGATCTCACCGATCGTGGTCTTGCTCGATTGGATCGCCGCAATGATCGAGACGATCCGAACCTTGGGATCAACGAGAGCTTCCAGCGGCTCCTTCAACCATGGTGAGTTGTCCGCACGGAACCGGCCCGGGACCGGCGAGTAGGGGATGGAATGAATGTGTTCCTCCGCCCAGGCCCATGGTGGACGGCGGTCAGGTGGACGCCATGCTTCGCACCAGATTGCTTCGAGGATGCTCACGCAACCGGCGCGAAGTCAAAATGCGACGACAGGAAATGTTCCTGGGCTAGAATGAATGATGATCCGGCCAGTCCTTACCGCCTTGCTGCTTGCGCCCACAATGTTCCTTGGTTCTTGCGCATCCCGACCTGTGAAACCGCTCGCAACCGTTCCCAAAGTTGAGTTGCCCCGTTACATGGGCAAGTGGCATGAAGTGGCCAGACTGCCCATGTTCTTCCAGCGTGGCTGCGTCGAATCCACCGCCGAGTATGCGATAAAGGAGGACGGGGCGGTTTCAGTCATCAATCGCTGCCTGAAGAACGGGAAGCCAAAACAAGTGCGTGGGACGGCGACCGTGGTTGATGCCAGGACCAATGCGGTTCTTGAAGTGCGATTCAATGAATGGTTCTCTGTCTTCATTCCTCGCGCGAAGCAGGGGAACTACTTCATCGTCTGGCTCGCGGAAGACTATTCTTCCGCCGCCGTTGGAACGCCGGATCGGAAGTGCCTTTGGATTCTAGCACGCACGACCAGCCTGCCGAAGACCACCTATGACAAGATCGTCGCTCACTGTCGCGGCCTTGGTTTTCCGGTTGAGAGCCTGATCGTTGAGAAGGCCCAACAGCCCTGAGCGCGTCACTTGCCGCCCTCATGGAGGATGGTGAGCACCTCATCAATGGCTTTGCGGCACTCCTCTTGAATGCCAGTCGCATCGAGTCCGGACAGGATCGGCGGCAACTCTGACTCAAACTTGTTGCGCAACAAGGCTGTGGCCCGCCCAATCTGCGTCGTCCATGTGCGCCTCACTTCTTCGACGGTCACATAAAGTCCTTTGCGAACGGCCACCTTGAGTTCACGTTCCTCCACTTCGGCGAGCAGTTTGCGGGCACGCAGGGCGGTGTCGAAGTCTGTGCCTGGCTCGGCCCCCTTAAGGTCATGCCGCTTCATGAACTCGCGCCATGCGGCCACATCATGCAGGCCGTTTGGGGCGGCTTGTGGCGCGTCCTTGCGCTTTTTCCAGGTGGTGATCGACTGGCGCGTCGCTCCGAGGAGTTCGGCCAACTCCACGAAGTTGCGAGCGAATGCGGGGCCGGATCCAACCGCCGTGCTGCTGGCGAGATTTTGCAGCATGCTGCGCTCCGCCCGGGTCAGCTTGCCTCCCTTGTGAACGCGTTGGACGAGGTTGGCGAGATCCTTGTTGAGGAGCTTGCGGGCGAGGTCGGGCGGGAGCGAAGATTCCATGCTCCGCAGGATGCGGAGTCAACGTCACTTCATCGCTAGCAGCTTCATCAACGCCACCACGGCATAGCCACGCGGCGTGGCCCGTTCCTGCTCCCAGTTCTCCAATGTGCGTTTGCTGATGCCGAGGAACTCCGCCGCATCCCGCTGGCTGAACTCCTTCTTTTCCCGCCACGCCTGCAGCGCACGCGCGAATTTCCGGGGAGTCACCCCTTTGGGCAGTTTCATGGCGGCCATACGCAAGTCACGCATAGGCGGGATTCGGCGTCAACAGCGTTGACACTCCTGCCGGAGCGTGAGCATTCCCATCTACTGCGCCCATACGCGCGTGATTGATCCCAACAGCCTGAAGCCTAATCCGGCGAATCCGAACCGGCACAGTGCGCATCAGATCCAACTGCTCGCCTCCATCATTCAAGAGCAGGGCTGGCGCAATCCCATCACACTCTCCAAACGCAGCGGCCTCATTGTGCGCGGGCATGGCCGGCTGGAGGCCGCGCTGCTTATCGGCTGTGACGTCGTGCCGATCGATGAACAGGACTACGCCACCGAAGCCGAGGAGTTGGCCGATCTGCTGGCTGACAACCGCCTCGCGGAACTGGCCGAACTCGACGAGGACGAACTCAAGCGCCTGCTCAAATCCATCCAGGAGAGCGATCCCGCCTTCGACCTCGAACTCACCGGCTTTGCCGAGGATGAAATTCGCAAGCTGTTCGACGCTGAAGACCCTGCGGAGGATTTGGAAATAATCCCCCGCATGGAATGCCAGGCTTTCGAGCATCACGATTACCTCGTCTTCATGTTCCATGACCTGCGCGACTGGATGCAGGTGCTGCAGCTCATGGGCGTGCGCGAAGTGGACTACTCCATCACACGAACCACCAAAAAACTCGGCATCGGCCGCGTCCTCCATGGAAAACGCCTCATCCAACTCTGCCAACGGGCCGCAATGGCCGGAATTCCAACCGCTGAGCCTGCGCCTGGTCATCCTGAGCCGCAGCCGGGCGCGAACGATGACCAGCCACAAGCTGTTCCCGAGCGCCACGCTACTGGTGCCCGAAAGCGAGCTTGAGCAGTATGCGCACATCCCGCTGGACAAGGCCACTGTGCCCGATGCGGTGATGGGCATCTCCTCGTTGCGCAACTGGGTGCTCAAGCACTTCAAGGAGGACTCGATCATCATGCTAGATGACGACATCTGCGCCTGCGTATGCATGGTGTCTCTGCGCTGCCGCAAGCTCTCAATGGATGAGACGCTGCAAATGCTCTCCAACTCGGCCTACAACGCGCGTGGCGCCGGAGCCCGTCTGTTTGGCTGGCACCAGCGCAGCGATCCGCGTCTGCTCCAGCGCAACGATCCCTTTGGAGTCAACCATTGGGTGGGCGGAGCGGTGGGCGTGGTGCGCGACGCGAATGGCGGCATTCCCAAGTGGGACGAACTGCTCAAGTGCAAGTGCGACATCGACGCCACGCTTCAGGAGCTTCTCGATAATCGCCTGGTCTGGAATGAAGCCCGGTTCTGCTTCGTGCAAGAGCGGGACAAGAACCTCGGCGGCAATTCATTGTTCCGCAGCGCCGAGCGCATCGCCACCGAGAAGCGGCACCTCAAGCGCAAGTGGAAGGCCCACATCGACTTCGGTGACTACAAGAGCCAGGACCGCGTCTCGATGAACGCGCCACGGAGGCAAAGCATCGCGCTCTGATGACGCACCCCACGGCACCTTCCAAACTCTGCGACCTCCCATTTTCATGAGCAATATTTGGTGATGCAAACGGATGGATTCCCGAAGTCA
Organism: Prosthecobacter sp.; assembly: GCF_044222345.1. GTDB lineage: Bacteria > Verrucomicrobiota > Verrucomicrobiia > Verrucomicrobiales > Verrucomicrobiaceae > Prosthecobacter. The sequence goes on along the minus strand of NZ_JBGANL010000081.1, from coordinate 3,508 downwards.
CGGTGACGAGGGCATCCTTCATGGACCTCCCAGATCTCTTTCCCGCCAACCCCATGCAACTGCGCACGATCCGCGGCTACAACTTCAGCGAGGTGTCTTCTGCCATGCAGAAGGCCATCCGCCGGGGTGATGCTGCATTGGCGGGTTACTGGGCCTTGGAACTTTGGCAGAGCGGTTTCGGCAAGTATGTGTGGAAGCGCCTGCTCACCATCAGCGCGGAGGACTGCTGGGGCATCCTCACGCAGGAGGTGAAGGCGCTGCATGACAGCTACCTCGTCATCAACGACGGCATCCCGCCCAAGCAGGCGAAGGGCCGCATCTTCATCAGCAAGGCAGTGATCTTGCTGTGCCTGAGCAAGAAAAGCCGCGATCCCGATCACCTGCAAAACTTTGTCTATGACCAGACGGCCGGTCTTGATCCTGACACGCTCGCCCAAGAGTTGCGCAACAGCGGTGACTACATTGCCATTCCTGAGTATGCGTATGACTGCCACACGCGCGAGGGCAAGAAGCGCGGCAAGACCAAAAAGGACTTCTTCAAGGCGGAGCAAGCCGCGCTGGAACCTCTCCAGCCGGGGTTGTTCGATCATCTAATCGACGGTCCATAGGCCAGCCACTCCACGGTGCGGGCGAACGAAGTCTCGAAAGTCTCTGGCGGCGTCCATGCCAGTTCTTGCTGAATGCGACTGCCGTCCAGGCTGTAGCGCAGATCATGGCCGGGGCGCGAACGGTGGAAGTCGGTGGGCTGCAGGTTCACGCTGCGATGGAGCATCACGCCGATGGAGCGGGCGATCTCGAGATTGGACACCTCGCGCTCGCCCGCGATGTGGTAGCGGCTCGGGCGGTCATGCCGGGGGAACATGTTGGGTGTGCCGCGTTCCAGGATGGCCAGCAGCGCATCGGCGTGATGCTGGGCATGCAGCCAGACGCGGCTACCGCTCACGAATCGGCCTCCCGCATCGTATTGGCCATGAACCTGGATGGCCTCGCCCTTGAGAATACGCTCCACACACAGGGGGATGAACTTCTCACGATGCTGGTACTCGCCGAAGTTGTTCATCGTGTTGGTGATCACGACGGGTACGCCGTAGGTGCGCCAGTAGGAAATAGCGATGGCCTCCTGCGCCGCCTTGCTGGCCGCGTAGGGATTGGAGGGCAGGGGAGTGTCCCATTCCCTGTGACTGGTGCCCTCGGCGGAGGGGCCATAGACCTCGTCAGTGCTGATCTGCACGAAGAGACGCGGCTTTGCCTGCCGTGCGAACTCTAGCATGTGGAGCACGAGGGAGACGTTGTTTTGAACAAACGGCACCGGGGCCGCGATGGAGCGATCCACATGCGACTCGGAGGCGATGTTGAAGATCGCGTCCACCGGACCGATGGCCAGGGCGAGTGCCTCGGCAATCGGAGCGCGAAGATCGTGCCAGAGCAGTGTGATGCGCGAGCGGTCGTAGTGGGGGATCGCCGCCAGTTGATTCACGTCGGCCGCATAGTTGAGCGAGTCGAGCACGACGATGTGATGATCGGTGCGTTCGAGCAGATGGCTGACGAAATGGTGGCCGATGAACCCGGCACCGCCGGTGACAAGGAGACGCTGCTTCATGGCAGGCGGCGGCTGTCAAAGCGATGGTCGCAACAAGGACGCTGATGGTCGCATCAAGTTCACGCGCGGGGTCGGAATATACTCACACCTTGCGCTCCGGCGTTCCTGTAAAACGCTTCCAATGCGGCAACAAACGGCAAGCTGTTGTAGCCAATGCGTCTCATGACCTTCAGTGCTACCAACCAGAGAATCCAACCATCAACCAGGTGATTGCGACCAGTGCCACGACCCAGATCCAGCCGCGTGCGAATCCCGTGAGATCCGTTCGGTAAGCACGCCAGAATCCAGCGCCGTGTGTGCCGCGTCCTGGATGAAGGAGGTGGACGATGAGCGATTGGCGGCCGGTCTCCGCTGCGTCCTTGGCAACCTCCGCCTGATTGGGCCAATCAAGCGGATCGCCAGCATGACCGGGTAGTTCGGTGGGTGTCTCGAGGCGGGAAAAAAACGAATCTGTCGAACCGGCGGGTTCGGGCTTGGTGATGAGGCTTACCCCGATTAGCGCCGCAACACCCACAGCGAAGGCGGTGCAAAACACGGTGGGATTCCAATGATCGAACCGCTCGCCGCGCAGATGATAGACGATAAAATTCGTAGCAAACGCGGCGACCACGCTGGCGAGTGCTCCCCAGCGATTGGCGCGGCGCCACACAATGCCGCCGAGCAGGCCAATGCCCATGTAGGTGGCCATGGTTTCAGTCAGCAGGAAGGAGTAGAGCACCTTGTCGATGAAGAATAGCGCATAGACGACACTGAGCAGCGTGATGAGCAGACCGCTCAGTCGTCCTGCCCCCAGGTAATGCTTGTCAGACCGCCCAGGGGCCCAGTGGCGGCGGTAGAGACCCTCGGTGAACAGCGCGCCGCTGTTTACCATGAAGGCGGAGCCGGTGGACATGTTGGCCGCAAGCACGCAGGCGATCATCAGGCCCAGAGCCCCTGGAAAAAGGAGGTGACGGCACGCAAAACCGAAGGCCTCCTCGGGATCGGCGAGTTGGTTCACTCCAAAGCTCCCTTGGGCGAGCATGGCCGCCACCATCAGCCCCACCATCGCCCAACCGACGGTGCAGACGCGTTTGATGAAGTTGCCCCAAAAAAAGCCGATGCGGCAGGTTTGTTCGTCGCGGCCCGTGCCCACCGCCGCCAGCATGTGCGGCTGCGCGAGAATGCCAACCAAGCCGTTTACCATGAGCATGAAAATGTACCACGGGCCGATGCCTTCGGGCGCAGCCAGGGAAAACGAGTGCGCTTCCAGCGACTGTCTCATGCCGGTCATCCCGCCGACCACGCCCCACCCCAGGGGGATCAACATGAAGGAGAGGGCGATGATCAGAAAGCCTTGGAAGAAGTCGGTCCACGCCGCCGCAACGAGACCGCCAATAAAGCTGTAAAGGACAAAGATGATCGTCATCGCGACGACAATCTCATCGACGGCCAATTGGCCACCTGCCGCCTGACTGATCACCTTGCCAGCTCCCTTGAGCATCCCGGCCGAGTTGATGGTGAAAAAGATCAGGGCGAAGGCAATGTAGATCCCTCCCATCCACCGACCATAACGATCCTCCGTCAGTTCGGCAATCGTGGTTCGGCGGATGCGGCGCAGCAGCGGCGCAAACAACCAAAAGAAGGGCGTTGCGAACAGGTTCTTCCACTGAAACCAGATGCCTGAGAATCCCATTTGGCTGACGGCCCCGGCCAGCGACACCGGCATCTCCGCATGCGTGCCGACGCCGAAGCTCTGTCCCATCATCAACCATTTGCCAAAACCGCGCTTCCCAAGAAAAAACTGGCTGGTGTCCTTCACCCGCCTTCCGGCGACCACACCCACGGTGCCGATGAAAACGAAGTAGATGACGAGAACCGTCCAGTCGGCTGCGGCGATGTTCATGGGTTGGAGCCAAACGTCTGAACCCT
>NZ_JBGANL010000080.1:0-16847 GCF_044222345.1 Prosthecobacter sp. | reverse complement strand
GCCCCACGCCACCCGGCTCCGCAGCAGCCCCGGCAGCGCCCCGGCCAAGGGAAAGCCCAAGGCGAAGACCAAAGCGACAGCCCCCGCGCCCGCCCGCCAGCGCCACCCCCGCGTGCGGCCGGACTTCGTCTTTCGTGCGCAGCGCGTCGTCGTCTTTGTAGACGGCTGCTTCTGGCACGGCTGCCCCACCCACGGAACCCGCCCCCGGCAGAACCGGAAATTCTGGGATGAAAAGATCGCCCGCAACCGCCAGCGCGACCGCCTCGTCACCCGCGCGCTGCGTCAATCCGGCTGGACCGTCCTCCGCCTCTGGGAATGCGCCCTCGCCAAAAAGCGCCAGCCGCACACCCTGGCCCGGCTGAGAAGGGCGCTGGGAAAGTAGCCCTGTTCCTGCGGAACAGGGGGCGCTCCGCAAACAGCCATGACCCCGGCTGTCCACAAAAACCCCCGGCAACTTCCCTCCCCTCGCCCCTTCCCCCGCTTGCCACTCACCGCCTTCACCTTTACACCGCTGCGGCTTCCTGCCCACTCTTGAGCAAGTTTCGATGGCATACGCCTCGATCTGCTGAATCATCGGCTCTCCACTCACTCCATGTCACCCGACCTCAATGCGCAGATCCGAGCCGCGGCCGGTTTGGCAATCCAGCAAATGATCCGTGATGCGGGCGACAACGTTTTCACTTGGGCGGAGATTCAGAAGGGATTTCAAGTGACTGGGAAGCAGATCTTCTTCGCCACCAAAGCCGCAGGCATCTTCAAGCCGAAGGAACTCACCGACGATGCAGCGCTGAGCATCAAACAGGTGACACCTTCGCGGGCAGGCCGCTCCGCGCCCTATGAAGACGGAGATCTTGAGAATGGAGCCGTCAGCTACCGCCTGCAGCGCGAGGGAGAAAAAAGCCCCTTCAACCGGCATCTGCAGCAGGCTTACCTCAAGAACCTGCCGCTGATCTACCTGCGCGGCATCGCGGACAGTTTGTATGAGGTGTTTTACCCTGTGTTCGTGGAGGAGTTTTCTTTCCCAGCCGGAATGGCACGCGTGGTCTTCGACCAGCCAGAGTCCAGCCCGATGTTTGCCGGCGTGAACGAGGTGCCCGTGCAATACAGCTACGGCATCCGCAAAAACCGGCTGCATCAGCGCGCCTTCCGCCAGCGCGTGCTCATGGCCTATGGCCTGCGCTGCGCATTGACCAATCTGCCGCTTGTGGATCTTCTGGAGGCTGCGCACATTGTGGGCGATTCAGAAGGCGGTCTGGCCAGCGTGCAAAACGGCATCGCCATGTCTACCTTCCACCATACCGCCTACGAGTCCGACCTCATGGGGATCGACCCCGAAGGAAAAATCATCCTCAGCGAACTTGTGCGTGGCACCCGCGACGGGCCCATGTTCAGCCAGGGTCTTCTCGGCATGGAAGGCCGCCAGATGCGCTTCCCAACCTTCGAAGGGCATCGGCCAAACCGGGATTTTCTGGCTCAGAAATTCGAGCAGTTCACGAAGGCGGGACGGTGAGGAATTGAGGCCGCTAAGGCCGACTTTGGAAGCTTATGAGACGGATACCCTGGCAACATTTTGAGCCTCCAAATGTTGCCGCTGTTTCGCCGTCGCAAGCCCCGAAACTGCGCTCCGATGCATCGGAGTTCCACGCCTTACCACCCCTTGCCCCGTGCAACAGTCGGGGAAGGGGAAATGTTGCATGTTGCACACCCTAAGCGCGGCAACATGCAACATTTTGAGCCAAAGGGGGCTTGGTGCAGCCCAGCGGGCACACAGTTTGGCACACAGTTTGGCACACAGTTTGGCACACAGTTTGGCACAAGGGCCGGGTAAATTTGACGTGGCAGGCTGAGGTCGCTCCATCTACCATGCACCACTCATGATCGAGACCCTGACCATAGAATCCTTCAAATCCATCCAGAGCATTACCTTGGAGCTGGGGCAGGTGAATGTCTTCATCGGTGCCAACGGCAGTGGCAAAAGCAACCTCCTCGAAGCGCTGGCGGTGCTCTCAGCGGCGGCGTCTGGAAGGGTGGATCAATCCACGCTGGTGTGGCGCGGGTGCCGGGCGAGCAACTATTTCATGCCAATGTTTGAAGGATGTGACGATGAAGCGTCAACGCGGCTATTTGCGGAAAGCGATCGGGTGTTTTATGATGTCACACTGCAACCGCCACCGAGCTTTCGGTTGTCTCCATGGGGATTTAAGGTCGAACAACTGAAGCATAAGGACCAGTTTTTGCTGAATAGGCCAGAGTCAAATGGCAACATTACGGATCCTGAAATAGGCCTGGCTGCTCTTAGGTTGGCGGAAATACAGCCAGGTCATTCAGCATCGCTTTTTCTCAAAGCCTTGGCTTCCTACAGCATCTATTCGGCAAATTCATCCATTCTGCATGGTTGGGTTAAAGACTATCAAGAACGTGAGCCTGTGGGCCTTGGTGGTGGGAGGCTGGCGAATGCCATCCATGAGCTTTGCCACGATAAGGAGAAGTGGAAGGAGTACAACATTGAGTTGCGCTCATGCATGGATTGGTTTGGAGATTCTGTTCTGACTAAGAGGGGATCAGATAGTCATTCTGAAATGTTGGATTTTGGCTTCACTGACCGGTACTTTAAGAAGGATGACGAAACTCCGCGTTCTCCTGTGCTCAGGGCAAATGACGTCAACGAGGGCATTTTGTACCTCACCTTTCTAGCCGTGCTTGCGTTGCACCCGCTCGCACCAAAAGTCTTTGCCGTTGAGAATATTGATCACGGTCTTAATCCGCTGTTGGCCAAGCGTTTGATTAGCACCCTAACTGAACAAATTCTCGCCGCTCAGCCCAAGCGCCAGGTCTTCCTCACGACCCATAATCCACTTGTTTTGGATGGTTTGCCTTTGGCGGATGATCGCGTGCGTCTCTTCACGGTAGACCGTGATAACAGGGGGCATACAGTGGTGCAGCGTATTGATCTGGAGAGGGCGCTGAAGGCGCGGCCCAATGATGAGTGGACGCTGTCCCGCATGTGGGTGAACGGGTTGATCGGAGGCGTGCCGAATGTCTAGGCCATTGCGCATCGCTCTGGTGGCCGAAGGGCTGGGAGATGGAGTCGTGATCCATGCTGCACTGGAGTCAATGCTGGGAGGACAACCGTTTGTCCTGCAGCAGCTGTTTCCTGACACCTCGCTCGCTTTCGGGGGGATGGGCACGGGCTGGGGCGGGGTTTACCGCTGGTGTCACGCTTCAGCTAAAAGGGGAAGTGGCAGACTCTCTGGAGACAATCTGCTCTGGGGACTGGGTATGTATGATCTGCTCATCCTGCATCTTGATGTGGATGTGGCAGGCAAGGAGTATGGCGAAGCGCTTGGCAGGGAGTATGCGGACATTCTACTCCCAACCGATTTGCCTCTGCCCTGCGACAAGCCCTGTCCGCCTGCTGCGGATGCCGCCAATGAACTACGTAAGGTGTTGCTCAGCTGGTGTGGTGAGACGCAGGTGCCGCCAAAGACCGTCCTTTGCACGCCTTCTAAAAACACAGGTGCATGGGTAGTGGCAGCTCTCTTCCCTACAGAGCCTGAAATGATCAGAAGAGGCTGGGAATGCCATCCAGCACCCGAAAGTCGGTTTAGCGCACTTCCCGCATCGGTGCGCATCAAAAAGACTCCTTTAGATTACCGTTCGAAGAGGCATGTCATTATTGCTGAGTGGGCACGTCTCTGTAACGACCTGCCGCAAGCTGCGCGTTTTTCAGAAGAGTTTCGAGATGTTCTCGAATTCGTTCTCCAGGAGAGGACCGAGAACTTGTTTTGATGCCAGGGGCGTTGTCTCATGGTAAAATTTTGGCGGCAAAAATGTTGCCATGATTTGGGCCTTTTTGAGTACTGAACTTCCTCATGGTGCCTCCAAATGCCATCAGATGCTCTTCAATGCTCAAGTGGAGGAGACTGGGATGGAAATGTTGCCATGTTGCCGAGCTTAGGGTGTGCAACATGCAACATTGCCCAGGTGAAACGATGAAGGTGCGGGGATCAGCAGGCGTCGTCATCGTCATCGCGGAAGTCGGCGAGCGGGTCATCATCGTCGTCGTCGCTGGCATGGACGCGGGTTTTGACGGCGGCGGCGGCTTTACCAGGTGGCAGCAGCTTGCGCGGGGAGCCTTTGAGACGGCCCTCCTGCAGGGCCTTGGCGGCCCACTTGCTCACGCAGCCGCGATGCTTGCCCATCATCTCCGCGATGTCTGCCTGCGTCTGCACGCCCTCCAGCACATGCTGGATGAACATTTCATAATCGTTCTCGACGGACAGCTCGCACTTGATGTCCGTGATGCCGGTCGTCTTGTCGGTGGTGAAGTGCCAGAGGAGGTCGGGGAGGGGATCGCCGGTGTTGCGGGAGGGTTTGGCGAAGTGGCTGATGAACTTCGCGCCGGGGTCGGTTTCCTGCCGGGCGTTGCGGAGTTCGATGATCCAGGAGCAGGCGTCTTCGCGCTTGGAGTGGCCGCGCATCATGCCATTGCGCCCGGCGTGGTGGATGACGATGACGGTGATCTTCCGCCGGCGGAGATCGAGCAGCCAGTTGGCCAGCGGCTCGTAGTCGGTGCCTTTGTTTTCATCGATGCCGGAGGCCAGGGAGCTCAGGTTGTCCAGAATGAGGACGCGGTAACCCTGCTCAATGAGGGCCTGGGTGAGGCGCTGGCGGTCCTCGGGCTCGCCGATGTTCACGGCGGTGCCGCTTTGATTGAAAAGGTGCTCATGGTGGAGGTGGTGCACCTTGGACAGGTCCAGCCCGCGGGCGCGGTACTTGCTGTGCTTCAGCGCCATCTCGCCATCCACGTAAAGCACCGGGATGTGGCTGGGGGCGGGCGCAGGCACGGGCGCGGGCTTCAGCGCCATCTCGCCATCGAGGCACGGGCGCGGATCTCCTCCGGGGTGGCGGGCGCGTCCTCGGGGCTGGAAGCGGCGGGGGTGTCGGCGGGCGGGGCCTCTTCTCCGGCCTGCCACAGGCCCAGGGGGCTGCGGGTGGAGATGGCGCCGGGCAGGGCCATGGCCAGCCACGTCTTGCCCACGCCGCGCGGGGCGTAGATGTAGCCCAGATCCCCCTCGCACAGCCACTGGTCCAGCAGCGCAGGCCGTGGCGGGATGACGAGGGCTTCGAGCTGCTCTGCCGTGAGGATAAACTGCGCCAGCGGCGGCCGTGGCGGCGGCTGCCCGGGCACCGCCTGCGCGGGGGCATGGGGTGCGGGGCTGCCGGTGCTCTGCGTGTGCGTGGGGGTGGCCTCGGCTGCGGGCGGAGTGTGGGTGCTGTGCGTGGCGCTGGCTGTGTAAGCCGCCTGGCGTGCGCGGACGCGCTCGCTCTCGGCGAGCTCTTCGGGAGTTGGGATGAAGGGTGTGATCATGGTCTGTGCTTGTTTGTTGTTTGGTATGTTGTGGTATTAACGGGAAATGGGTCGTGTGGGCGTGTGGGCGTGTGCGATGCGGGTGGTGCTCGGCTGAATCTTCCTCCTCCTCTTACTCCTCCTCCTCCTCCCGGAATCCGGATCTCCGGAAAGGGGGAGGAAGAGTAAGAGGAGGAGGAAGAGGAGGATTTTTAAAACGGCGGATGTACCTCCAGATCCGGTGTGGGGAAGAGGGTGCGGCAGAGCCTGACGGTGGATTCGTCATCGAGGCCGGTGGTGCAGTCGTTGAGATCCTTCACGGGCGTGCCGTCCGTGCGGCGCAGCTCATTGAATTCGAAGAAGTCCACCTCGCAGTCCACGCCGATGAGCTGGGAGGCCCACTGGCGGGCGCTTTGGGCACCGCCGCCGTCCGCATCGGCATGGGGGTAGAGGCGCACGCGGCGGCCGCGCATGAGCTCCAGCGCTGCGGGGTGGATCCGCGTGCCCGTGCCGCGCCCCAGCATGGCCACGGGCAGCACATCCCAGCGTTCCAGTTCGAGCGCAAAGTGCAGCGCCGCCAGGTAGTCCGGCCCGCCCTCCACCAGCAGCAGCGTGCGGAACTGGGGCAGGCGGCGCAGCACCGCCGCGCCCAGCGGCCAGTCCTTGCGGGAGCCGCGCAGCGTGTGCGCCTTGCGCCGCCCCAGCGTGCCGCACGACGTGAAGGGCAGGCCATCCAGCCGCCGCGCCTCCACGCAGCGCTCCTCCGCATCCACCAGCAGCCAGCAGCGGAAGCCCTTCACGATGGCAAAGGTGAGCGTGCGATACGCCAGCGCCAGCGACACGGCATCCGGCGAGAGGCGGCGGGTCTCCGCCACCAGCCGCCGGTCCGCCTCCGTGCCATTCTGCAGCGGCACGCGCAGCCCCTCCTGCGGTGGCGTCTTCTCCGGTGGCAGCAGCGCGGTGGCCTTCTCCTTGAAGGAACTGCTGCGGGGCGTGTGCCCCGGCGGCGTGTGCCCCGGCGGCGCCTTCCGTGGCACCCCGGCCAGGTCCAGAAACAGCCGCGTGGCCTCCGCCGTGCTGATCTGCCGCGCCATGGCGATGAAGTCGATCACGTCCCCCTTTTGGCCCGTGCCGTAGTCCTTCCAGCGCTTCCCGTCCTTCGAGATGGCAAAGGAGGGGTTCTTGTCCTCGCGGAAGGGCGAGCGGCACGCCGACGCCGGCTGCCCCTCCAGCCCCAGCTTCTGCCACGCCTCCGGGATGAGCAGGCGTTCCTTCAGGGATGGTATGTCGTGGTGGTCTGGGCGTTTGTGGGTGGTGTTCATAAAGTGGGTGGTGGTGGGCTTGAGATCGTCCTCGTCCTCCTACTCGAACTCGTCCTCGATCCGATGATGTCGAAAGCAGAGAACGGGTGGGAGCTGTCGGTGGGCCTGCCTTGGGTGCTTGATCGGGCGCAGCGCGTTTTGATCGAGGACGAGTAGGAGGACGAGTTCGAGTAGGATTCGTGGACGGCGAATGCTTTAAAGTGGCACTGCATGGTATTCGTCCTCAGCAGCATCCCCGGCGGGACCGCCCGAGCCAGGTGCGGCGGAGGGTGCTGCCGGGGCCGGCTGCCCGTGCGTGCGCAGAGCCTCCATCACCTGCTCCAGATCATAGCGCCGCGCGTGGCGCACGCCGCTGGAGGGGATGAAGCAGCCGCGGTTCCACTTCTTCAGCATGCGGCGGCTGATGCCCAGAGCCGCCATGAGCTGGGCGGAGGTGAGCAGGGCCGGTGAGGGTGGCGGCGTTGCTGCTGCCTCTGCCACCGTGGAAGGCAGGGCGGCGTGGGGTGCGGCAGCAGGGCCGGGAGAAACGGGCAGGTCGGAGATCGTGTTCAGTGTCATGGTCAGGCAGAGCAGGTTCTGGTATCCGCCGGACGGACTGCAGGAGGCCTGCGAGCCGTTCGTGTGGATGGAAAAAGACTTGGGTCCGAATTTTAAAAGTCAACGCAATTTGTGGAAAAAGATGCCGAAAGGTGACACGCCGTGGCCGGGTGTATATAAACGTGGTAGGACGTGGTAGTAATGTAATCACCTGCGCGTCCGCCCGGAAAGATGGGTTCGCCGCCTGCAAATGCGCGACGGTTCCCGCATTGTCCGCGCCCCGAGGACGGCGGACCTTTTTGAGCGCCTGCGAAGCCGCAGACCCATGATCACGGACCCGACGCAGCGGTTCCCTACCACCCGATGCGCCGCGCCGGATGGTAGGGACGCGTTGTGCGCGTCCGTAGAATCCTTCGTCCCAGCGCGTGCGGGTGAGTCATCGCTCTCCCCCTTTTCCAAAGCCCCCCGCCTCTGGCGGCTGTGGAGCGGAAGGATCGAGGACGAGGACGAGGACGAGGACGATCTCCGGCGCTGCTTTGCCGCTTGCCTCACCAATGCCGTCACACACGCTCCCTTGCCACCGGCCGCTTCCCCGCGTAAGCGAAGTCATGGCCCTCAAAGCAATCATCTACAAAGCCAAGGTCTCCCTCTCCGACCTCGACGCCAACCGTTATGCCGACCACGAGCTGACCCTCGCGCGGCACCCCTCGGAGACGGAGGAGCGCATGATGATCCGCCTGCTGGCCTTTGTGCTCAACGCGCCTGAAAACAACGACCTCGGCAAGCTGGAGTTTGGCAAGGACATGTGGGAGGCCGACGAGCCCGCGCTCAGCCAGCACGACCTCACCGGCCTGCTCATGCACTGGATTGAGCTCGGCCAGCCCGATGAGAAAAAACTCGTGCGCCTCTGCGGCCGGTCCAAGAAGGTGAGCGTGTACAGCTTTGCCAGCAACGCCGCCACCTGGTGGGCCGGGCTCGCGGGAAAATTCACCCGTGTGAGCAACCTCCACGTCTGGCAGATCCCCGCCGCCGAAAGCCAGGCCCTGGGCGAGCTCGCGCAGCGCTCCATGGACCTCACCGTGACGCTGCAGGAAGGCGTGCTTTTTGTCGGGGAAGGGGACCGCACCGTGGAGATCAAGCCGGTGAAGCTGTGTGGCGGGGAATAGGCGGGGAAGTGCTCAGTGGCCGGTGAATCGTGGCAGCGTGGTGCCGTAATGTAGCCCAGTTGCGCCGCAACTGGGAAAGGGCTGTCGGCATGCAGGTTGCGCTTTCGAGGTTCGCAAAGCATGGGAGTGCTGACGCAAAGAGAGGAGCGTTTCGGACTGCCGGAAACCCTGGAAGCAGCGGAGCGCCTCCCTTGTTGCGGCGCAACAAGGCTGCTTCGGGGGACGCATGCCACGCACGCTTCTCCATTGACGCCCCCGCCCGCCTCCCGCTAAAACGGTGCCCATGAACTCGCGTGCCTCGGTCTGGTCCTGCATCGCTGCCGCCTCCCTCCTCGCGGCCTGCGCCCCCATCCGCACCGCGACCGTGTCTGTGCATCGCGCGCGCTCGCTGCCCAACAACACCGTCGATTTCGGCTGGGACGGCGGCGTGGTGCGCCCCGCGCTGCTGCGCAGCATGGGCGTGGATTTGATGATCCACCGCGCCACGCACGGCGGCACCGGGACGGACGTGGACTACACCCGGCGCGAGCGCGCCGCACGCGTGGCGGGGCTGAAGTGGGGCGCGTATCATTACGTGAGCCGCGCAGGGAATCTGGACGCGCAGATCCAGCGCTTCATGAACGTGGCCGCCGCCGCCGCCCGGCGCAACGGCACCACCCGGCATCCGCTGCTGCTCGTGCTGGACAACGAAGGGCGGGACCGCGTGTCGTGGTCGCAGCTCGCCCATGCCGCGCAGCGCGTGCGCGCCCGCACCGGGGCCTGGCCCCTGCTGTATTGCGGCGTGCCACTTCCTGGTATGCCCGGCTTTGCGGAACAGGAGCGCGAGCTGCAGGCGCTGACGCCCGCCCAGCGCGCCGTGCTCAGAGCCTGCGGCCTGTGGATTCCCCGCTACGGCGAGCAGTCGGCCACGCACATGACCTTCAGCGTCCCGCGCGTCTTTGGCACCTGGACCTTCTGGCAGTACTGCGGCGACATCAGCGGCCATCCGAAGACCGCTCTGCTCGGCCCCGAGTTCTCCGGAGACGTCGGCGCCGCCTACACCCGCAGCGGCGGCCGCGCCTCCCTGCGCCACTTCTGCGACCGCAGCCTCTTCAATGGCTCACGCTCCGCGTTTGAGAAATACTACCGCGAACACGCCACGGCGGTGGTGATGTGGCGGTGAGCGGTTAAGCCGCTAGTCTGCATGCGGCTTCCTTTTGGTGCCAAAAATCAGATAGTCTCCTTCTTGGGCAAAGGGTGTGCGGTAAGTCACCTTGCCATCGGCGATCACATAAGGGAACAGGACCTCGACAGAATAGAGACCTATGTGATCAAGGTTTACCTGAATCGCATCCACCTTCTCCGTTTCATTGGGTGGACGAATCAGGACATCGAATACAATGGCACAGGCCTGTATCTCTTGATTCGTCGCTTGAGACTGAAATTCCTCCGTGAGGATGTCCACCAGCGTTTTGGACTTCGGATGGATGTTGTCCTTCTCCTGGGCAGCAACATGCACGGTGCTGCCATCGATTCTTGTTATCCCTCCATAGGGGTAAAATTCGCCGCTCTCTGCCAGCATTCGTTTTGCGAGAGGCAGAACCTCACGCATCAAGAGTTCACAGCTTTCTTTGGGAGTTGCTGCGTTCACAGCATTAGAAATAGGGGCGGATATTGCCTGACTCGTTTGACGGTTCACTCCACGCGCCCGTTCCAGTAGCCGGGACGCCGGTGCAGATGCATGACGGAAACAAGATGAAGGCCGTTTTCTTCGATTCGGTAAACGAGCGCATATGGGAACCTCTCCACCCTGACCTTGCGCATTTCACCCTTGAAGCGCCGGTGCATGCAAGGGGCGCTGCATATTCTCAAAGTGGCCGCCTCCACTGCAGCACCAAACCGTCCGCTGAGTTCGTCATCAATCTGGCCATAATAACTGGTTGCTTCGACCAGTTCCAGCCTGGCGGCGTCATTCCAAAACAGGCTCATTTGGCTTGTTTGCCGGCCTTGATGCTGGCGAGCAGCGTCCGCATTTCATTCATGACTTCCTCGTGTGGAATGGTGCGCATGCTTCCGTTGCGGACGGCCTCTACCCGGCGGTCGAGTTCCTTTTGCCATTCGTCGCTGATTTCAACATCATCATCCGCGTCATCAAGGCTTTCGATCAGGCGGGTCGCCAGCCGGGAACGGTCTTGCGGCGGTAGGTTCATCGAGCTTTCCAGCAATTGCTCGTATGGAAGGACGGCGGTCATAATTGCATTGTAAGGTGCATGGGCACTGCTTTCAACTGGGGATGCTATCCGGCAGCCAGCTCACGCCCCCGCATTTCCCCCCAGAGAATGCTTGCCAAACGCCCGACGCAGCGCCGTACTTTGCCTTCCCTTTTATGATGACCCGCCTTGCCCTGATTCTCGTTGGTTCCATTGGACTCGCGCACGCCTCGCAGCCGACCTCTCTGGCCGATCTGCCGGACGCGAACCCGGAGGCGGAGCTGAAGGCCTTTGTGGTTCCCGAGGGCTTTGAGGTGAATCTCTTCGCGGCGGAACCCATGATCCAGAAGCCCGTGCAGATGAACTGGGATGCGCAGGGCCGCCTGTGGGTCGTCACCAGCACCACCTACCCGCACATCAAGCCCGGCGAAGAGGCCAAGGACCAGGTCGTCGTGCTGGAAGACACCAATGGCGACGGCAAGGCCGACAAATCCACCACCTTCGCCGAAGGCCTGCACATCCCCACGGCCCTCGCCCCCGGGGACGGCGGCCTCTATGTGGCGAATTCCACCGAGGTGCTCTTTCTAAAGGACACCAACAACGACCTCAAGGAAGACGACCGCACCATCCTGCTCAGCGGCTTCGGCACGGAGGACACCCATCACCTCCTCCACACCTTCCGCTGGGGCCCGGAGGGCATGCTCTACTTCAATCAATCCATCTACATCCACACCCACATGGAGACCCCTCACGGCATCCGCCGTCTCATGGGCGGCGGCATCTGGGAGTTCCGGCCTGAGACACGCCGGGCGGAAATCATCAGCAAAGGCCTCATCAATCCCTGGGGCCTGGAGTTTGACCGCTGGGGCCAGAGCTTCGCCTGCGACGGTGCCGGCGGGGAGGGGATCAATTTCATCTTCCCGGGCTCCGTCTTTGCCACCTCCCCGGGGGCCAAGCGCATCCTCCACGGTCTCAGCCCCGGCCAGCCCAAGCAGTGCGGCCTGGAAATCATCGAAGACCCCCATTTCCCCGCCGACTGGCAGGGCACCTTTGTGCTCAATGACTTCCGCGGCAACCGCGTGAACCGCTTCCAGCTCACCCCCAGCGGCAGCAGCTACATCGCCAAGCAGCTCCCCGACCTCCTCGCCTCCACGCACCGCGCCTTCCGTCCGATCGATGTGAAGATGGGGCCTGACGGTGCCATTTACATCGCCGACTGGTACAATCCCATCATCCAGCACGGGGAAGTGGACTTCCGCGACGCCCGCCGCGATCACCAGCACGGCCGCATCTGGCGCATCACCGCCAAGGGCAGGCCCCTCAGCCCCAAGGTCCAGATCGCCGGGGCCTCCACCACCGACCTGCTGGAAATGCTCAAGTCCGACCGCAACCACGTGCGCCGTTTTGCCAAGCGCGAGCTCCGCGATCAGGGCGCTGCCAAAGTCACCCTGGCCCTGGACGAGTGGGCCGCCAAGCTGGACACCACCAAGGAAGCCGACTCCCACGCCCTGCTGGAGGCCGCCTGGGCACGCGAAGGCGTGAACTCCTTCTCCCCCACGCTCTGGCGCAGGCTGTGGGAAAACGGGGACGCCCGCATCCGCGCCGCCGCACTGCGCATCCTCAGCCACCGCTGGAAGGTTTTACCCGACGTGATGAAGGTGCTGGAAAAGGCCGTGGCAGACGAAAACGCCCAGGTGCGCCTCTGGGCGCTGGCCGTGCTGGCAGACATGCACAAGCCCGGCGCCGTCAGCCTCGCCCTCAAGGTGCTGGACCACCCGATGGACGAGTCCCTCGATTTCCTGCTGGAGCAGACCTGCCGTGAGCAGGCCGACATCTGGATGCCCGCCGTCGTTGAGGGCAAGCTCAAGCTCGACGAGCGCCCCAAGCACCTCGTCTACGCCATGAAGAGCACCGGCCGCAGCGATGCCCTGCCACCCCTCTTTGCCGCCCTGAAAAGCGGCAAGCTCAGCGCCGAAGACGCCGCCGCCGTGCTCGACATGGCCGGCAGCGCCGCCGACCCCGCGCAGGCCAAAACCATGGTCGACATGGTCAACGACGCCTCCCTGGCCCCCTACTACATCGGTCTGCAAGATGCCCTGGTGAAGGCCGCCACTGATCGCAAAGTCATCCCCGAAGGCGCGAAAGACATCGTGATGGCCTGGTTTACCCGTCCTGAGCCCCACGTGGTGCATCGTGCCGCCATCCTCGCCGGACTCTGGAAGGTGGAGCCCGCCCGCGACACCCTCGTGGCCCTGCTCACTGACGCCAAAACGATCCCCGCCATCCGCGATGGCGCCACCCGCGGCCTCACCGCCCTCGGCGGCGTGAAGTCCCGCGATCTCTTTGACAAGCTCTTCACCGAATCCCAGGACAACGGCTTCCGTGCCCTCATGATCGACGGCCTGACCAGCGTTGGCCCGCAGCTCGCGGCCAGGCGCGCCGTGGAGTTCCTGGCCAAGGCCGAAGTGGATGCCGCCAAGCCCATCCTCACCGTTTTCCTCAAAAACAAGCAGCTTCCCGGCGTGCTGGCCAAGGAGCTGGCAGGCAAGACGATTCTTGACTCCGTGGCCGTGGAAGGCATCCGCATGGTCACCTCCCGTGGCATCCAGGGCCCCCTGGCCGAGGCCCTCAAGAAAGCCGGCGGCGTGAAGCAGATGGACCGCCCCCTCACCCCTGAGGAAATGAGCGCCCTCGTGGCCAAGGTGAAGACCCAGGGCGACCCCGCCCGTGGCGAAGCCGTCTACCGCCGCCAGCAGATGCTCTGCACCACCTGCCACGCCATCGGCGAATCCGGCGGCGTGCTGGGGCCCAACCTCGTCAGCATCGGCGCCAGCGCCCCGGTGGACTACCTCATTGAAAGCCTGCTGGAGCCCAGCAAGAAGATCAAGGAAGGCTACCACATGGTCATCATCAGCAAAAAGGACGGCGGAGTCATCTCCGGCGGCCTGATCAATGACGGTGCCGAGGAGTTGACGATTCGTGACCCCGCCAATCAAATTGTGAAAGTGGCCAAGTCCGCCATCGCCAGCCGCCAGATGAGTCCCGTCAGCATGATGCCCCCCGGCCTCACCGCCAGCCTGCGGGAGGACGAATTCGTCGATCTCGTGCGCTTCCTCTCCGAACTCGGCCGGGAAGGGGCCTACAAGACCCAGCCGAACCGCTACGTCCGCACTTGGAAGGCCATGGGCAAGATGGAGCAGAAGGACGTGGACCACGTCCGCCACGTGGGCAGCTTTGCCCTGAACGATGAGAAGCACCCCTTCCCATGGCAGATGGCGCTCAGCCAGGTGAATGGCGACCTCCCGCTGGCCGATCTGCCCGCCGCGCAGAGAATGTATCCCTGGTTCCCGAAAATCGTCCAATTTGGCCTGAAATTGGACGGTGCCGGCAAGGTCAAACTCGGCTTCAGCGCCGTGAAGGGAATCGTTGTGGCGGTGGACGGGGCAGAGCTAAAGGAATTGCTGCCCCAGCAGGAGCTCGAATTGAGCGCCGGAACCCACCGGATCAGCGTGCTGATCACCCGCGACGCTGGGGAACTGGCGGCATTACGCGTGGAAATCTTAGATGGACCCGCAGTTGCGGTGCCCTGAGGCTTCTCAAAGGCGAAAAATCGTAAAGTCGATGTATTTGCATTGACGGGACAGATGCATTTTCGCTATTCTGAACGCTAGGCTTGGAATGCTGTCTTACCCCGACGTGCACCCATGCGCCAACCATTTGCTTACCCTCATGAGAAATCACCCCATCGGCCTGGCCCCCAACGATTTGCTCGTTGTGCCGAACGGTTGTGACTTTTCAGGGTTTCCCATGGGTGTGCAGGCTCAGTGTCTAAACGCCGCCGTTTCGCTGTCTTGTGCCCCTTTCTTCCGCCTTTTTTAAAAATCTCCCGCTTCGCCCTGCCAAAACCTTTCTCTGATGAAAACACTTCGACACAATCGCATCCTCCTCGGCTGGTTCATGACCGTGCTGGTGTTCGTCATGCAAGTCGCCACGCCTTTGCAATCGGCGACCATCTACTGGACGACGGATGGCAAGATCTCCGGCGAGTTCACCTCCGGAACCTGGGATACAACCAGCACCAACTGGCTTGCCACCGTGCCCACGAACACGGCCGGGAGTCAGATCGCCTGGAACAACCTCAACGGAGACATCGCTGCTTTCCTGGGCGCTGCGAACATAAGCATCACCACTCCCATCACCGTGGGCGGGCTGCGATTTGAAGCGGACGGAACCAACATCGCCTCTTCCTCCGCCGCGAACACCCTGACCTTCACCGGTGCCTCGCCTTCCATCACCATCAAGGGGGATTCCAGCTCCCTGGCTGGCAACACCGAAGTCTTCCTCACCGCCCCCCTCGCCGGCACCAACGGCCTGTCCGTCCAGTTCACCGACACGGCCGCCGTCCCAGGTTCCAACTACGGCGTTTTGCGCCTGGGCACGCGCAACAACAACTTCGCCTCCACCCTCACCGGCGGCATCTCCGTGGGCAGCAAGGCCATGCTCCGGGTGGATGTGAACTCCACCGACCTCACCACCGGAAAGAATCCGCTGGGAACCAACCAGGTCACCCTGCAGGCAGGCTCGCGCCTCGACATTCTGGGCTTCAACGCCACGTCAAACGGACTTTCCGGCCGTCAGTTCACCACCAATGGCACCGGTGACAGCGGCCTTGTCAATTTCACGGGTGTCGCAGACAGCGTCCGCACGGACCTCCAGTTGAGCAATGTCAACAACATCCCTGCGGCCAATGGGGCTCAATGGGTGGGCAAGGTGAACATCGGTTCTGCCGGAGCCTACACCTTCTTTGCCGCCGCTGATGACGGGGCCAAGGTTTACATCGACGGAATCCTGGTCTTGAACAACGACGGTGGCAAAGGCAACACGGACCTTTCCAGCGCGCCGATCTTTCTGGCTTCCGGCGCGCACGACATCCGCATCGACTACGTGAACGGCTCCGGCGGCGGCAACATCAATCTGGGCTACGCAGGTCCTGACACCAACGATGGCCTCGGGCAGATTCGCAAAGTCATTCCGAACAGCGCACTTCGTCAGGCGGATGTCAACACCGTGAACGGCTCCAGCAACGCCCTGCAGCTGGGCAATGACGTCCGCCTCACAGGGAATGCCGAGATTTCCCTCTCCAATACCACCGTCACCTCCGCTCAGTTGGGGCGCCTGCTGATGGACACCGGCGTCACGCTCAAGGTGTCGTCTTACGACGTCCTCGGCGAAACCGCTGTGGTGGGCAACGGCGGCGGTTTTGGCAAGACGCTGCGCTTTGGTGGGACTGCAGGTTCCCCCACCGTGTTTGGCACCCTGGGCTCAGGCACCGGCGGCACGGTCACCATCGCCTCGGACATGAATGTGGCCTTTGACGGCGTGGTTTCGGATGAAGGCCGGGCCATGACCATCCAAAAAACCGGTGCTGGCTGGCTCTACTTCAATCAGACGCAGAGCGCCAACACCCTGGGCTCCACCAGCAGCATTCAGATGAACGGTGCATCCGTGACCCAAAATGCCACCTACGTCCCCTCGAGTTACGCGTCTGACGGCAATCTCAACGGCAAGGCCAGCACACTGACAACCGGGACCACCGCAGGACTGGCCGTGGGCATGACGGTCAGCGGCGCGGGCATCCCCAAGGGCACGGTCATCGTCTCGATCATCAACGGCACCCAGTTCAAGGTCTCGGGAGATGCCTCGGCGGTGAGCTCCTCCACCGCGCTGACTTTCTCGCAGACCCCCACACTGGTGCTCACCGGCAGCACCGTGGCAGGCTCCTTTGATCCCATTGGCTCGGCGAAGATCGTGCTCGCGGGCGGCAATTTGGTGCTGGATTCCAAAGGTGGGGCCGGTGCGGTGACCACGTTTGGCAATGCTGTTCAGGTCACTTCAGACGCAGTCATCCAGGACGTGGCGAATGCGGTCTCGGTCACTTTGGGTGGTGCGGTGACCATTGCCAGCGGCAAGACTCTGGTGCTGGATGCCATTGCGGGTGGGCAGCCCGTCGCGGATCCAGGAGCGAATCTGATCGTCTCAGGCGGCATCACCGGAGACGCCTCCACGACTCTGGTCATCCGTTCCACCCCCAAGAATGCTGGAACGACCATCAGTGCCGTCAACGCATTGGCCACGGGGGTGGCACAGCAGACCGGCTTTGCCTCCCAGAGCGGCACGGTGAGCCTGTCTGGCAACAACTCTGGCTTTGCCGGACAGCTGGTTTTTGAACCGGGCGCCAACCTGCGCGTGCTCGGCGTGAGCGCCCTCAACAACAAGACTTTCA
>NZ_JBGANL010000166.1:0-2060 GCF_044222345.1 Prosthecobacter sp. | reverse complement strand
CCTTTTCTTTGAAGCGACTGGCGATGATGTGAAGGCCAAGGCGCACATGCTCAAAGCGGCGAAGGACTTTTCCATGGACCACTACATGGGCCGCGTGGCGCAGGTGCATGTGAAGCTGCGGGGCTGGGAGTGAGTGGGGCTCTAGGCTCCTCTTCCTACCTTGGTTTTTCGTCACAGTTGCGCCTCCCTTGCGCATCATTGTGCCTGTCTTGGCAGAATGGACTGCAGGCGTAACATGGCCCTCCTTTACATGGTAGATTTATAGGTAATCCCACCGAATCCGCACCATGAAAATGCATCGTCTCTGCTCCGGCAATCACAGCAATCTCTTCACGACGCCCCAAGGTCGGCGTGACTTCCTGCAGGTGGGGGCCATGGCGGGGCTGGGCCTGACGCTGCCAAACCTGCTCAAGCTGCAGGCGGCGGACCTGGCAATGCCGGCGGTGGAGAGCTACAAGCCCATCGCCACCTCGATCATCCACATTTATCTGCCCGGCGGCATGGCGCAGCACGAGTCGTGGGATCCGAAGCCGTTTGCTTCGCCGGATTATCGCGGGCCGTTCAATCCCATCAAAGGGGTTACGGGCGAGTTTGTGGGGGGGCAGTTTGCGAATATTGCCAAGATCCTCGATAAAATCACGCTGATCCGCTCCGTGACGCATGGGGAGGCGGCGCATGAGCGCGGAACGCACAACATGTTCACCGGCTACCGCCCCAGCCCGGCCATCAAGTTCCCCAGCTTCGGCTCCATCATCTCGCACGAGCAGGGACCGCGCAACAACCTGCCGCCCTACGTGGCTGTGCCGAACATGATCGCGCCGGATCAGGGCAGCGGCTACATGAGCAGTGCCTTCGGCCCGTTTGCCCTCGGCAGCGATCCAGCGGACAGGGGCTTCACCGTGCGGGATCTGGCCGCACCGAAGGAGATCGACGCCAAGCGCTTTGACCGCCGCCGCAACCTCCTGTCCGCTGTGGACGAGCACTTCCGCACCACCGAGAAATCGGACGGCCTCAGCGCCATGGACAATTTCTACCAGGCCGCCTACAAGCTCGTCAGTTCTGAAAAAGCGCGCGAAGCCTTCAATCTCAACGCAGAGTCCAACAAGTTGCGTGATGAATACGGCCGCAACGCCGCCGGTCAGCGCTTTCTGCTTTCCCGCCGCCTTGTCGAGGCCGGGGTGCGCATGGTGTCGGTGAACTTCGGCAGCTGGGACCACCACTCCAACATCAAGAGCGCCTTTGAAAGCCAGGCCCCGCAGTTCGATGTCGCTTTCGCACGCTTGATCAAAGATCTCGATGAACGCGGCATGCTGGACACCACGCTGGTGCTCGTCAGCTCCGAATTCGGCCGCACGCCGCGCATCAACAGCACAAACGGCCGCGATCACTACCCGCGCGTCTTCTCCGTGGCCATGGCCGGTGGCGGCGTGAAGAAAGGTTTTGTTTACGGCAAGTCCGACGCCCTCGGTGGCGAACCGGATGAAAACCCCGTGGGCCCCGAAGATCTCGCCCGCACGATGTACCGTCTGCTCGGCATCAACGCCAGCAAGCGCATCATCGTCGAAAACGTGCGTCCGGTGGACATCGTGAACGGTGGCAGGCTGCTCAATGAAGTGATCGCCTAAGCGGGGGATGATCTGAAGATTGGGATCTCCCCGGGGCGTCTTGTCCCGGGCTGAGCCTTGCTGCCGTCAAAAATGCGGAATCCACAATCCTGCGCTTTCCTCCGTGGCAAAAGTGCGCATTCTCCATGCGGTTCGGATTTGAACCTCCATGGAAGCAGTCAACATTCAGTTTGCCCCCGCGACAGGCACCGAAGAGGAGTGGAATGAGGCGTATGCACGCCTCGCCGATTACTTTCGCTCGTATCAGCTGCACAATCGACTCCGCCGCACGCAGCTGATTCTCGAAACGCTGCGCAACGCGGCCAAGGCCCATGCGAAGGATCCCTCCCGCACGCCGACGGCGCATTCCATCGAGCAGGCGCGGTTCATGCTGCGCGAGTGGCTGGGTTCCATCTACAGCGATCTCAATCTCAACGAAGCACAGCTCGAAGCCAC
>NZ_JBGANL010000079.1:0-17180 GCF_044222345.1 Prosthecobacter sp. | reverse complement strand
ACGGCATCATCCAAACCGCACGCCGCCGAGCCCGCGGCTTCCGCAACTTCAACAATCTCAAAGCCATCTGCTATTGGATGGCTGGAGACCTCAACCTCAATATCCCTTCAGCGTTTACCCATCCTGTTTAGCGAAGCGCCCCAACGATCAAGCCAAGGGAGGAGGAGTAAGAGGAAGAGGAGGAGTAGGAACCAGAGCCGCTCCGCAGAGCACATCACTTACCACTTAACGCCTTTCACTTTTCACCTTTTATGAAGCCCAGCACCACACCCTGTCCCTCTCTCTCCACTGTTATCACCCTGCCGGGTCGCGTTGACTCGGCGCTGCTGGCGAAGCATCGCCGCGCGGATGATCCGCTTGTCGTCGTGAAACTGGTGGGCGTGGGAAACACGGCGCCGTATGATTTTCACGACAAGGGCACGCGCTCCTACATCTTCCGCTTTGAGTCGGCTCAAGAGGGACACATCCTGCGTGTGCCGCTGCACCTGTGGCAGGCCGGGAAGGGACGCCTGGCGCATGATCTCATGGAGCAGCGCCGGCTGCCGCACGCGATGGTGGTGACGCTGGATGCTCCGACGGAGGCGAAGCCCACGCCTTTAACAAATCTCACCGAAATGGGCGCAACGGACACGAGCACTGACACCCGAAACGTGGTTGGGCCGGGTGCTGAGCCGACCGTTGCGCCCGCCTCGCTTTCCGTGGCGGCCACGAGCGTGCAGGCAGTGGAGCCGCCGCTCATTGCGGGCATGCCGCTGCATGAGGCGGCGTATGCGCTGGTGGAGCCGCCGAAGCGGCTGAAGGCTCTGGCGGCGCTGCTGGGCGTGGCGGAGGGGGCGCTGCGTGAGGCCATCGGGCAGGCGGATTCGCGGATCGAACTGGCGAACGCAGGCTGGGTGCGGCGGAAGGCGTGAGTGATGCGCTCTCTTTAACCATCCATGACTAACACTGAGCCATTGATTTCAATTTTATGAAGCGGACCCCGACATGCAGCTTTGATGAACGCGCCACCCGGCTGGGTGAAGGCGGAGCTGAAGGAACGAGGACGAGTTCGAGTAGGAGGACGAGGACGAGCCGCTGTTGATGACACTGCATTTTTACTTTGACCACAAATACCAAGAGATAACACAAACAACCACACGACTATGAAACCACCTGGAATTCACCCCTTGAAAAATCACCTGCTGCTGGACGTGACGCCGCAGGAGCAGACTACCGCAGCCGGCATCGTGCTGCCAACCGCCGTGCAGGGCGCGAGCACGCGCATGGAGGCCGTCATCGTTGCGCGCGGTCCGGAGTGCGAGTGTGCGGCGCTGGACTGTGGCACGCAGGTTTACGTGGGCCGCTACGCCAGCGGCGAGCTCATGCGCGAAGGCCGCAGCTACCGGCTGGCGCTGGAGACGGAGATCATCGCCACGCTGGACAATGTGAGCATCAGCCTGCCTGAAACCCGCACGACACCCCTCACCACCCTCTGATCATGACTGTACGTGAAACCATCGCCACCATGCTGAGCTACCTGCGGGTGGAGCAGCGCGCCATCCCCTATGCGGGAGGCTCCGACTACGAAGATCCGCTGCCAGATGCGCTGGCCGCGTGCAATGCGGCGCTGCAGCAGATGGCGGCGCTGGGCCCGCTCTTTGCGGCGAAGCAGCAGCGCAGCGCCTACTTCCGCGCGCCCACTCCGGTGGCCGTCAGCGGCCTCACGCACGGCGGCATGACGGCCACGGGAAGTTTTCCCTCATGGGCCGCCGGCTGCTGGGTGGATCTGCCGGGTGATCCCGCCATGAACCGCATCCTTTCCATCACAGGCAGCACCGCCACGCTGCAGTTCCCGCATTTGTCCAGCACGACCAGCGGCACTGCCACGGTGAACGTGGACACGGTGGAGCTGGACGGCGACATCATCACCGTGCTGGAGCCGGTGCGCTTTCGCGGCAGCAAGCGCGTGCTCATCGCTGCGGGCAGCCGTGATGAGCTGTCGCAAAGCTGCGGCGGGGATGTGCGCTACTTCATCGAGTCCGCGATTTCCAACCATGCGGTGAAGCTGCGCATGATGATCTCCGGCTATGTGAGCACGGACACGGTGCTGGAGTTTCAGGCGCGCACCGCGCTGGGAGAGCTGACGCGCGCGGATGTGTACAACAACGACGCAGGCCACACCGATCCCGGCGTGGCGCTGCCTGTCCCGGCGAACTTTGTGGAGTCCATCTTCCTGCCGCTGGCGCTGGATGCCTTCTTTGCCAAGCCGACGATCACGAACTACGACATCCCCAGCCTGCGCAATCAGGACGCGCCCGCCCTCATCCACCAGCAGGCGCAGACCGCCCTGGTGCTGCTGGAGCGCATGCGCCCGCAGGGGAGGAAGCCCACGGGCCTGTGGCCCGCGTGGTCGGCGGGGAGGTATTGAGGGACATTGTTCTCGAGGTCATTGTATTAAAAAACTCGCTGCGCCTTTGCTGCCGGAACGTCCTCGCAGTCGGGCGGTTTGGCGCAGGGGGCGGCGGGGTGTGGCAGTGGTCTCGACGCCAAACACACCCAACCTACGTCCAGAAAGTCCGGCTTGCCATGGCGGCTCATTGCTGGGAGCGCCGATGTCCGCATCGGCTCCGGCGAGCGTCCCTGCACCATCGCCACGGAAAAAAGCTCACAGGCCACACAGCGCTTGCCCGTGCGGCGGAGCCCTGCCCAGAGCCGATAAAATATCGGCGCTCCCAGTACGGAATGGCTGCCATGCGTACGATGGGTGGGGCGACAGCCCGTGGATCCTGCGAAGCAAGCCGTGCGGAGAATGGACCCGTGCATGACTGTTCCGCAAACGCCATGGCGTGCGAACGTCCTCGCAGTCGGGCGGTTTGGCGGAGAGAGCGGTAGTCGATGGACACGCGCTGGACGCCAAACACGGCCGACCTACGACGTGAGATCGCTGCGCCAAGCACACAGACCTGTTTTTAATTGCTCGTGATATTACTTCACCACCTCGATCACCTTCACTGCATCGGGAGTGTGTGGTTTGGGTCTTGGATCATGCCAGCGCTTGCGTGGGGCGGGGGATTTGGAACTGAGCCAGTGGCCGAGGCGATGGCGGAGGGTGGTGAGGGAGTGGTGGGTTTCGGGAGGGAAGGCGGCTTTGCCGGCGTCGTCTTCGTTTTTCTTCACGGTGACGGCGCGCATACCAGGTTCTGCCAGAAGGGCGGCGGCGACGCTTTCGCGGGATTCGCCGGAGAGGGCGGTGTAGAGGGTGAGGTACTCGACGAGCTGCTGTCCGGCGCGGAAGGTTTTGAGCCGGAGGCTGGGCAGGGGACCGGTGGGCGTGCGGTAGAAGAGGGCGAGGTCGTCGGGCTTTTGCAGGGCGTCGGCTTTGCCGATGGTCTGCCAAGGCACCACGCCATCGGCACCGAGGGCCCAGGCCTCCACGCACCAGGCGGCATTGCTGACGCTGGGGGTGCCGAGCGCATTGGAGGTGCCGTACATGTAAACGAGATTGCCGAAGCGGCGGGCACGCTCGCGGACGGATGCGCCATAGGTGCGCAGGGAACCGCTGACGATCTCGGCATTCACTACGCCATCGAGAAAATCGCGCTGCCACTGCGGGCGTGAGATGTCGGCGCGATGCGCGAGGTGGAGGCCGGGGTGGGCGCCTGCGCCTTTCCAGAACTCCAGGCCGAAGCGGCGCAGGGCCCAGAAGTCCTGCGTGTTGGAGGGTTCATCAAAGATCCACGGCGCGGAGCAGCGGTCCCACCTGGGGGTTTTGAAGGAGACTTTGTTGTTGAGGTAGAACTCGAACATGGGCTCGGTCCAGCCTTTGTCATGCAGGTGCTGGACGATGCGTGATGCGGCGTCGCGGAACTGCTGCCAGTAGGCCTCGTCATAGGCGGTCTCGATCCAGTAGCCGCCTTTGAAATGCGGCTCCTGATTCACAGGCCAGTTTTCATTGAGCATGAGGTAGAAGGCCTCGATGGGGACGCCGCTGCGTGGCAGGCCGGTGAAGGCGCTGCCATCAAAGAGCGGGCCGTAGGCGGCATCCCACGCGGTCCAGTCCCACTGGCCGTCGGGTTTGATGACGGGGCCGGCATCGATCTTTCCGGTCCAGTGATAGGGCAGGACATTGAGCGTGGTTCGGTGCTCGTGCGCGAGGCGGTAGAAGGCGCGCTCGTGCCCGGGCAGGCTGTAGGCGTTCATCTGCGGGATGAAGGAGAGGCGGTCTGGCAGGGTGAAGTCCCACACGGTGAGCGTGCATGGGAGCGACTGCGCACCAACGGTGAGCTGGCCGGTGATGCGGCCTGCGCGTGCGTCTTTGGGCACGTGGATCTCGATGCAGGTGGGGCCGGTGGAAGGGCCGGGGACAAGGGGATCCGAATGCTGCGCGACCTGCGGCATGGCATAGGTTTGCACCTTCACCTGAGGGAGGCTGAGGCTGGCGCTGGTGGCGACGGTGAAGTGGATCGTTTCGCCTTTGGCGGCGAAGAAATCGAGCGAGGGCAAGGGCTCGCCAAATTCATCGCGGCAATCGACGGGGAGCTTTGTGGTGGCAGGCAGTGGAATGGCCGGGGGAAGCGTGGCGGGCTTGGCGGCGGTGGGTCTGGTAGATCGTGGTGGCGAGGTGGCGGGCGGGCCGTCTTCCAGCCAGAGGGTGAAGTGGGGGCGGGTGCTTTTTTTGTCGTCCTTGCTGGAGACGTAGCGGTTGAGGAAGGGGCGGTAGGTGAACTTGTTGCCCTCGCGCAGGTACTCGCTGCCCACGTCATCCATGACGGCGAAGCCGAAGCTGCGACCCTCGATGCGGGCCTGCACGACGGCGGGATCCACGGGGATGATCTGCCAGCCGCTCGCATCGCGCGGGGTGGGATCGGCAAAGGCCCAGAGGGAGCCGCCGGAGCCGTTGATGACGGCGGTGATGTCCGGCTGGTCGCCGCCCCAGCGCTGCTGGCCGGTGCGTGCCCAGGTGAAGGAGCTGGCGCCGGGTATTTTCTGGTAGCTGGTGCCGGTGCCTTCGGTCCATTCCTCGGCGATGGTGGAGACGGTCATGCGCTGCAGGACCTCCGCGCCTTCGCCATGCAGATGGAGCTGCGCTTTGACGACGCGTTTGCCTTTGAGCGGAGTGACATCGATGTCCATGAGCGCGAGTTCCTGCACGCCTTTGAACTTCATCTTGGGAGAGGCACCATTGCTGCCCTCGACCTCGGTGGGGTAGGAGGAGACCCAGGTGTCGCGAGAGATGTCAATGCGGAAAGGCTCAGCGGCGAGGGCGATGGTGGCTATGAACGCGAAGGCCAGCGTGAGGCGGGTGATGGAGGATTGTTTCATGGCCAGAACTCCTTCACGCTGCGCTCCCATTCATCGGCGAGGATTTGATGGCCGGAGTAGGTGGGGTGGACGTCGTCCCAGATCCAATGGATGGCGGGGGCGCGTGCGGTGGCACGATCCAGCGCGGCCTGGAAATGCACGAGGGCGGCGCCGTGTTTTTTGGCAAGGCGTGCGACGATTTCCTGACGCTTGACGATGTCGGCATTGGGTGAGCCGTGCTGCGCATCGGTGGCGAGGTGGTTGACGACGAAGGGTTCGCAGAGCACGAGCCTGAGCTTTGGATTGGCGGCTTTTGCCTGCGTGATGAGCTTGTCGTAGGTCTGCTCGTAGATTTCCAACGGCACGCCGCGGCTTTTGTCGTTCACGCCGATGAGGATGCTGAGCAGGTCCGGCTTGAGATCGAGCGTGTCCTTCTGCCAGCGTTTTTCGAGATCGAGCACGGTGTTGCCGCTGATGCCGCGATTGATGAACTCGAGTTTGGCTTCTGGAAACGCCGCACCGAATTTCGCGGCGATGATGAAGGCGTAGCCGTGGCCGAGGATGTGGTTGGGGTCGGCGCTGCGGCCGCGATTGCCATCGGTGATGGAGTCTCCCTGGAAGAGGATGCGCGCGCCGGGGGTGAAGGCTTTGAGGGGCTCCACGGCATGGAGCGTGGTGGCCAGTGCGAGCAGGAGCGTGGTGAGGAAGGGAAGCGGGTGGGTCATGAAGGAGGTGCTGCGGGTTTCACTCATACGCCATTTTGAGCTCACTCTCGCGGTGCGGGGCGGAATCAATCAAAGCACCGGAATCACCCGATGCGCAGGCTTTCCCAATAAGCCGCACTCCGGGGCGGAGGTAGGCGATGAGGTCGCGGACTGCGTCGTCTTTGAAGGGTTTGAGAAGGCATTAGGGCATCATTGAAGAGCAGGCGTTTCGTGGTCTTGGTGGCGCTGCGTTTAGGCCAGTGAGAGGGGTAAACAACTATGTCTGGCGAATCAGCCATAAACGGCTATAATCGGCCAAATAATCAGTCAAGACAGCCATGTTGCCCCCCGTTTTCAGCATCACCCCCGAGATCCTCCGCCTCATCGCCGAGCTGGACGAGTTCAAAGGGCAGTGGCGCATGATTCGCAGCCTTTCACCAGAGAAACTCACTTCGTTGCGCAAGGTCGCCACCATCGAGAGTGTGGGCTCCTCCACACGCATTGAGGGCTCGAAGCTCACTGACCGCCAAGTCGAGGACTTGCTTGGCCGATTGCACATCACCGAGTTCAAGACACGCGATGAGCAGGAGGTCGCCGGTTACGCCTATGTCATGGATCAGGTGTTCGATGCCTTCGAGCAGATCCCCGTCACGGAAAACATGATCGGCCAGCTCCATCAGGACCTCTTGCGTTACAGCACCAAGGACGAGCGCCATCGCGGCCATTACAAGACACTGCCGAATCACGTCGCAGCCTTCGATGCCGATGGCAAAGAGATCGGCATCGTTTTCCAGACCACCTCGCCGTTCGATACCCCGCGCGAGATGGAGACACTCGTCGCCTGGGTCATCAAAGCCGACCGCGAGCGTTCCCTGCACCCGCTGCTGCTCATCGGCAGCTTCATCGTCGTTTTCCTTGCCATTCATCCGTTTCAGGATGGCAATGGCCGCCTCTCCCGCGTGCTCACCACGCTCATGCTCCTCCGCGCCGGTTATGGCCATGTGCCCTTCAGCTCACTGGAGAGCATCATTGAGGCATCCAAAGAAGGCTACTACCGTGCCCTCCGCCGTACGCAGACCACGCTCAGCTCCAAGAAGCCCGACTGGGAAGCCTGGCTCATTTTCTTCCTCCGCTCACTGGTGAAGCAAAAAGACGCCCTCGCCAGGAAGATCGCGCTCGAAGACACCCACGCCGTCGACCTCCACCCGCTCGCCAGGAAAATCGTCGCCCTCCTGCCCGATCACGAAACCCTCACGCTCAGCCAGATCGTGAAGCTCACCCAAGGCAAACCCAGCACCGTGAAGCTGCGGCTGAAGGAACTCGTGGAGAAAGGCTACCTCGTGCCGAAGGGGCAAGGGCGCGGGGCGCATTATGTGAGAAAATGAGCTTTACGCCACAAGCGATTAAGTGCGTCCCTAACGGCATCACCGCCGCCCTGTATGCACAGCAGCTTGTGCTTCGATCCAATTAATTTTCGCCTTCTGCTGCCTCAAAATTCGGTGCGAGGACAAAACGAAGATTGTGTTCTCATTTGCTGATGTGCATTCCAGCTGCCGCGCAAATGAACTACTTGGCTGGCAGCGCATAATAGGCGCATTCGGCGAAGAAGAGTTCGGCCATGTTGAGCTTGGAGTAGTCGTAGTGGCGGAGGGCTTGATAGATGAGTTCGCGGTTTGAGTCGTCGCGGAGGAGGGCGACGATGGCGGCGGCGGCGAGAGGGTTTTTCATGTAGCGGGCCTCGTAGTCTTTGCGTTCGCCACGCTTGGTTTTGTCGGAGATTTTGGCGAGCTTGGCGGCGTCTTCCTGAGTGGGCTGGGGGTGCCAGGTGGAGTATACTTTGCGCCAGTTGGCGTTGCCGAAGATTTTCTTGTCGTTGTTGTCGAAGGTCTCGTAGCCTTTGATGGCAGGGAGGGCGTTGGTGGCGTTGACGGTGAGGCCGGTGCGGTAGAGCGCGCGGAGGCTTGCGTCTGTTTCCATCTCGAGGAGCTGGCTCAGGGAGTACTGGCAGCCGACGTAGATCCAGAGCTGGGATTGATCGATGTGGGCGATGGCTTCGCGATCGTAGGGATAGCCGAGGGCGCAGATTTCGGCGCGTGTTTTGCCGCCGGGTGCGGGGCGCTCGGCGAGGGCTTTGTGGTAGCGCTCCAGCCAGATTTTGTCTCCGGTGATTTCGTGGGTGGCGCGGAGGAGGTAGAGGTAGCGGACGGCATCGCGGAAGAGGTGGCCGGTGAAGCCGCCGCGGAACTGGCCTTTGAAATCGCCTTCACAAGGAATGCGCCACTGCGTGGCCTGGAGTGCATTGGCGACTTCTTTGACCTTGGTCACGATTTGCTGGCGCTCTTCAGCGGTGGGGATGCTGCTCTTTAAATAGGCGTGCAGGCCGAGGAACCAGGGGTGCGTCTGATCGTCTGAGCTGAGCGGGTAGTGGCACACGCCATCGGTCCCGATGCCGCGTGCGATGAAGCCGGGGACATCGGAGACGGAGGCGCATTTCATGAGGCCCTGCGCGAGGCGGCGTGCCTGATCGGTGTCTGCGGGGGCATTGCTGCGGGCGCGCGCGCAGGCGGCGGAGAGGTAGAGGCCATTGAACATGGGGCCGTTTTCGATGGGACTCCACCAGCCGATGGCGTTGGGCCTGCCGAGCTTGCAGTCTTCGGGCGTGGGGAGATCGCCCACGAAGTCGCGGATGATGCCGTGGGGATCGACGAAGCGGCGCCAGAGTTCGGTGTGGGCCTGATCGATGACCTGGTAGAGCAGTGGCGGCGTGGTCTCTGCGGCGGGCAGCAGGGCGTGTGTGGCGAGCAGCAGGGCGGTGAGGGTGCGGAAGGGGAGCGTCATGGGAGGTGGATGCAGAAGAGGGTGCGTGCGTGGGGCGGATGAGGCTCACGCCATGGTGTGGTATGCCGCGCCCTAAAATCAGGCGGGGGAATGTCAACGGGGTTTTGGTTTGTGCAGGGGGAACGTCTGGTGGGAATGGGCGGGTATTGAGCGTGCGCCGGGGGCTGTTTTTCATGGCGCTGGAAGGTGGCGAATGCGCCATGATTGAGACTCACACGATCAACCAGCACACACACCGGCACGCCCCTTGTATCGAGGGCGGGGAAAGTGATGCATTTCGCGCTGCGGGAACTGGAGCCGCAGGTCAGAGCAGACGACTCTCTGCGTTGCATCATGCTCTCGACAAACCGGGCCAGCCTTGATACAATTCCACCACCATGACCCGAGTCGCCATTCAACTTCCCGATGAACTAAACCAGTTCGTGAACAAATCGGTTCAGGCCGGTGATTTTCACAATGCGGACGAATTTTTCATCAGCGTCGTGTCAATGTACAAGGATCAGGTCGAAGAAGGACTCAGCGAAGCTGACCAAACAAAGCTCGAAAGTCTCCGCCGTGATATCCAAGTCGGAGTCGATCAACTCGACCGTGGCGAAGGAAGCGAAATGGATTGGGATGCGTTTTTTGCAGATCGTCACCGCGCCTATGCAGATCGTCACAGCGTCTCATAGCCATGCCTGCGGTCGTCTATTCGAATGTCGCCAAGGCTGATCTGCGTGAGATTTGGGACTACGTTTCTGCCGACAGCCAGCTCCAGGCTGACAGGCTCCTCGGGCGGATTCGATCCAAACTCGAACATCTTGCCAGATGGAACACCCTTGGCCGCCCTCGGCCAGAATTATCGCGGAATTGCCGCAGCTATCCCTTTGGCAAATACTGCTTCTTTTTCCGACCTGTTGACAATGGCATCGAGGTCATTCGGGTGATTCACGCCGCGCGTGATCTCGATCAAATCGAGTTCCCCGAATAACACCAGACGAGACAATCATCTCATCGTTTCTGGCAAGCCCCGCGCATCAAGATTTGGCGCGTGGATTCATGCCCACTTCCCCAGTAGCAGCAGTCGTAATAAAGCATCCTCGAAGGACTTGCCCAGAAAATAAGGCCGGGCCATGTCTCCCCATAAATAGACATCGCCCGCTTCTCTGAGGAGTAAAATGCAGCGCCCTTCGTGTGTCTCCCCAAGCGGAAAATAGACTGCGCTGAACTTTTGCTTGAGACGGTTTATTTCTAATCCCATTCCCTTCGCCACGCTTGGATCAATATGAATATCGCAAGCTCCTCCTCGCCCATAGAGACCTTTTCCATTGATATTGAGACCATAATACTTTCCAAGTGCTTCCTTCGCCAAAGGGAAGCATTCGAATTCATCGAAATCATTCCATGGCACATCGATCTGACGGTTCTCCTTCCAGCCGCTTCTTGAGAGAAGCCACTTCAACAACCACTGTTTAAATCGATTTTGATGAGCCATAAAAGATGACAAGCATTTGGCAGCAATCCACAGCCTCGATACGCGGGCATCTCGTGATTGCAAACAGCAGAGCCCTGCGAGTGTGTGGCGCAGAGCGAATTTGGAGTGCAGCTGCGAAGCTGCCGCTTTCGTGAGTCTCGTTGTGGCGAACTTCCCATCTTGAACACCGAAAGTCAGCCACTCGCCGAACGACGGCGCGGTGCGGCTCAGCGCCCCACCTCTCGCCGAACCCTCGAATAACCAGCGCGTAAACGATTCACGCCATGCTGCGCAGAACGGGATCATCTTGATCGCCGTTTGGAAGCGCTGTGCGTATGAGCGGGCGGGAAGAGAATGAGTCAGGATGATCCCTCTCCTGCCGGAGGCGTGGGCTTCACGCCACCCAATCATCGCCGCAAGCTCGCGCACCCGCCTTGCGTAAATCATTTGCCCGCACCGGTCTCCTGCGGCAGGTGCGCCACGGTTTTCCCCTTCATTTTCGCCTTCGCTCTGATCCATCCATGAAATACCCAGCCTCACGCAGTCTGCCTCGTTTTCGATTGAAGTCCGCCCTGCTCGCGCTCGCTCTTGCTTGCTTGGCTCAGGCTGAGCTGGCCCATGCGGCCAAAGACCCCACGGACGTCACGGCTGTCGTTGCGGGCGCGGTGAAGGGTGACAAGCTTTCGATCACCGCGGGCAACGATCTCTTTGGCGACACGGCCTCGGGCGTGCCGAAGAAACTCCACCTCGAGTACACTCTCGGCGGCGAAAAGCTCACGCGCGATGTGGGCGAAAACAGGAAGCTGGAAATCGTGGCACCGGCAGGAAAGCACCTCGTCATCACGAAGGCCACCTATGGACCTGCGGATGGCTCGAAGCCGAGGAGGGTGGCCGCTGTCACGGAAAATCCGGGCGAGGTGCTCAGCACGCTGCCGGGTTTCAAGGTCGAGCTGGTGCGCAAGGCGGACGCGGCTACGGAAGGCTCGTGGATCTCCATCACGAAAGATCCCCAGGGCCGCCTGCTGCTCGGTGCGGAACCGAAGGAACCCATCTCGCGACTGACGCTCAAGGACGGCAAAGTCACCAAGGCCGAGATCCTCAAAATCCCGCTCAGCGAAGTCATGGGCATGCTCTTCGCCTTTGACAGCCTCTACATCAATGGCCGTGGCACCACCCCCGATGGCAAGAATGTCTATGGCCTGTGGCGCTGCACCTCCACCACGGCGGAGGAGGCCTTCGACAAGGTCGAGTTCCTCCGCGAATGGCGCGGCGGCGGCGGCGACCACGGCGCACACACCATCCTGCTCAATCCTGACAAGAAGCACCTCAATGTGCTCTGCGGAAATTTCGTCGATGTGCCGGCCGATGTGCTGCCCAGCTCCCCGCACAAAAACTACGCGGACGATCTCGTGCTTCCGCGCGCGGAAGATGGCAACGGCTTCGGCGCAGGCCGCAAGCCCCCGGGCGGCTTCGTCGTCCGCATGGACCCCGATGGCAAGAACTGCGAACTCATCGCCAGCGGCGAGCGCAACACCTACGGCGTCGCCTTCAATCACGATGGCGAGCTCTTCGGCTTTGACAGCGACATGGAGTGGGACTGGGGCACGCCGTGGTATCGCCCGGTGCGCGTCTATCACGTGACCAGCGGCGCGGATCACGGCTTCCGCGAAGGCGCGAGCAAGTGGCCCGAGTATTACCACGACAGCCTGCCCGCCACTGTGACCATCGGCATCGGCTGCCCCACCGGCGTCGGCTTCGGCACGGGCGCGAAATTCCCTGCGAAGTACCAGCGCGCCTTCTTCATCCAGGACTGGACTTACGGCCGCCTCATCGCCGTGCATCTCACGCCGCAGGGCGCCAGCTACGGCGGCACCTGGGAAAACTTCGTGGCCCCGAAATCACTCCATGAGAAATCCGGCAAGACGCCTCTCAATTTGACCGGCCTCACCATCGGCGATGACGGCGCGATGTACTTCACCATCGGCGGCCGCCACACCCAGGGCGCGCTGTTTCGCGTGACCTACGAGGGCACCGAATCCACCGCACCCGCAGACCTCCACGAAGTCGCAGGCGCTGACTCACGCACGCTGCGCCACCAGCTGGAAGCCTTCCACGGCCATGAAGACGCCACCGCCGTGGACACCGCTTGGCCTCACCTCGCCAGCGATGATCGCTTCATCCGCTACGCCGCACGCATCGCCATTGAGAGCCAGCCCATCAGCTCGTGGAAAGCACGTGCTTTAGCCGAAACGAATCCCACCGCAGCGCTGACCATCCTCCTCTCCGTGGCACGTCTCGGCGGCACCGAGGCCCAGGGAGATCTCTTCAAAGCGCTCGCGAAGGTTCCCCTCACGCCGACCAAGCTCTTCAAAGATTTCGAAAAGATTCCCCTCGTGAAGGTCAAGAGCCATGAGCAGCAGCTTGAGTTTATCCGCGTCATTGAGGTCGCCATCAGCCGCATGGGCAAGCCCGCCGCTGAAATCGCCGCGCCCATCATCGCGCTCCTCAGCCCGCTGTACCCTGCGCCGAGCGTCGCGCTCAATCGCGAGCTGTGCCAGACGCTCCTCGCGCTCGATGCACCGGACACCATCGCCCGCACGCTCAAGCTCCTCGCCGCCGCACCCACGCAGGAGGAGCAGCTGAATTACGTCGTCGCCCTGCGCACCATCACGAATGGATGGACCCCCGAGATGCGCCGCCAGTACTTCGCGTGGTGGGCGCAGAAGCGCACTACTGCGCAGCATCCCGCGACCACGCTCCAGTGGTTCACCGATGCCGGCCGCGACTTCAGCGATGGCGCGAGCTTTTCCAACTTCCTCGTCAAGATCCGCCGCACCGCCATGGCCAACGTGCCGCCGCAGGAGCTCGCCGCGCTGCAGCCCGTGCTGGATTCCTGGATCGAGCCCGCGCCCAAGCTCAAGAAGCCCAAGAAGGACCGCACCTTCGTGAAGAACTGGCAGATGTCCGATCTCGTCGACGATCTCGACAAACTCAGCAAAGGCCGCAACTTCGCGCAGGGGCAGGACGCCGTGAACGGCACCCTCTGCCTCATGTGCCACCGTATCGGCGATGAAGGCGGCTCCGTCGGCCCGGATCTCACCGCCGTGGCCAGCCGCTACTCGCCGCAGGTCATTCTCGAAGCCCTCATCGAGCCTTCGAAAGTCATCTCCGAGCAGTATGCGAACACCGACATCACGCTCAAGAACGGCACCTTCCTCACTGGTCGCATCGTGGGTGACACCGATGACAAGATCATCCTCCGCCCCAGCATGCTCGCGCCAGACACCAAGGAGATCAGCAAGGCCGACATCAAGACCAAGGAGACCTCCAAGATCTCGCCCATGATGCCCGGCCTGCTCAATACCCTGACGAAGGAGGAGATTCTGGATCTGCTCGCGTATTTCCAGGCCGCCGGAAAGCCTGAGGGTGCGGCGTTCAAGAAGTAGCGGAGATGAAACGCTGACCGCCGCCCAAGAAGGCAAGAGTAGCACGGGCAATCCTGCCCGTAAGCGGTGCGCTCTCCACGGGCAGGATTGCCCGAGCTACTTCAAGCCTTCGCCGCGCATCGCACCCTCATATCACGAGGAATGAAAAACAGGTCTGTGTGCTGGGCGCAGCGGGCTCAGGGCGTAGGTCGGTCGTGTTTGGCGTCGAGCGCGTGTGCATCGACTACCGTCCCCTGCGCCAAACCGCCCGACTGCGAGGATGTTCGCACGGCGTGCTTCGAAGGATCCACGGGCTGACGCCACACCCATCGTACGCATGGCAGGCATTCCGTACTGGGAGCGCCGATATTTTATCGGCTCTGGGCAGGGCTCCACCGCACGGGCAAGCGCTGTGTGGCCTGTGAGCTTGTTTCCGTGGCGATGATGCAGGAACGCTCGCCCGGAGCCGATGTGGACATCGGCGCTCCCAGCAATGAGCCGGCATGGCAAGCCGGACTTTCTGGACGTAGGTTGGGTATGTTTGGCGTCGAGACCACTGCCGCACCCCGCCATCCCCTGCGCCAAACCGCCCGACTGCGAGGATGTTCCTACGCCTTGTTGTTTGCGGAACGCTGATGGACGG
Organism: Prosthecobacter sp.; assembly: GCF_044222345.1. Lineage (GTDB taxonomy): Bacteria > Verrucomicrobiota > Verrucomicrobiia > Verrucomicrobiales > Verrucomicrobiaceae > Prosthecobacter. The sequence continues at coordinate 2,837 of NZ_JBGANL010000079.1, read as the reverse complement.
GTCCATTCTTCGCACGGCGTGCTTCGAAGGATAGAGCGGTTGGCAAAACTCATTTCCGTTTAGCAGGCTGTTTCTTGATCGAAGATCATGGGCTTCCTTCTTCGCTCTCCTGCGTCGAGCTACGCAGGACACGTCGACGACGGCTGGCTGAGGACAGCCAGCCCTACCAGCACTGGGTATGCGAGCGCCCAGCGCGAGGTAGGAGGCTTGTCCTCAAGCCGCCGCTTGATCGATGATCATGGGCTTCCTTCTTCGCTCTCCTGCGTCGAGCTACGCAGGACACGTCGACGGCGGCTGGCTGAGGACAGCCAGCCCTACCAGCACTGGGTATGCGAGCGCCCAGCGCGAGGTAGGAGGCTTGTTCTCAAGCCGCCGCCGAGCGTCTCCACGCTCGCTTTACGGAAATCAGTTTTGGAAAACGTTATATGAGGGCTTCGCCGCGACCGTCCTACGCCATCATGCCCACCTCTTCTCGCGAAGGGCCGTTTGACTTCAGGACTCGTTTCCAACGGCTCGTGGTATGAGATGGCTGCGCCGTGAGAAAGAGACTTCGGCACGGCGGCGTATCTTTGCGCGCTCCGGACGCCACCGGTTTTTCGCCACCCCTCTTACGCCATGCTCAAAATTCTTGCTCCTGCTGATCACGCCAGTCCGCTCTGTGATGGGGTGTCGCGGCGGAACTTCCTCAAGATCGGCGGACTCGGATCGATCGGGCTTTCGCTGCCGAAGCTGCTCGCGCTGGAATCGCAGGCGGGCATTGGGAGTTCGCATAAGTCGGTGATTCTCATCTACCTGGTGGGCGGGCCGCCGCATCAGGACATGTTTGACCTCAAGCCGAATGCGCCACGGGAGATCGCGGGGCCGCACAAGCCCATCGGCACGAATGTGCCGGGCATTGAGATCTGCGAGCTCTTCCCGCGCATGGCGAAGATGATGGACAAGTTTACCGTCATCCGCTCGCTGGTGGGGGCGCAGGCGGGGCATGATGCGGTGCAGTGCTACACGGGGCATGTGCCCACGGGAGTGGCGCCGCCGGGAGGATGGCCGCAGTTTGGCAGCGTGGTGGGCAAGCTGCAGGGGGCGAAGGACCCCGCCGTGCCGCCGTTTGTCAGCATGTGCTACGACTGCACGCACGGCCCGTACAATGAGCCGGGCCCGGGCATGCTGGGCGCTGCGCATGGCGCATTCCGGCACATGGGGCCGAGCCGGGGAGATCTGACGCTGCAAGGGATCACGTATGACCGGCTGGCGGATCGCGCGCGGCTGCTCGCCAGCATCGACCGCTTTCGCCGGGATGTGGACTCAAGCGGCCGCATGGAGGGCATGGATGCCTTCACGCAGCAGGCGATGGGCGTGCTGACTTCCTCCAAGCTGGCCGATGCGCTGGATCTTTCCAAGGAGGACCCACGCATTGTGGCACGTTATGGTATGGGCGACACGGTCAAGCGGATCGACGAAAACGGCGCGCCGCGCGTGCCGCAGAGTTTCCTCACGGCACGCCGTCTGGTGGAGGCCGGGGCGCGCGTGGTCACGGTGAACTACAGCAAGTGGGACTGGCACGGCGGTGCGGGCAACGACATTTTCTCCCGCGAGCGCGAGGACTTTCCCATCTTTGACCAGGGCATCACGGCGCTGATCGAGGATCTGCATCAGCGGGGCATGGACAAGGACTGCACCGTGCTGGTGTGGGGAGAGTTTGGCCGCACGCCGATCATCAGCAAGCAGGTGGGGCGTGATCACTGGCCGCGTGTGGCCATGGCGCTGCTGGCGGGCGGTGGCATGCCAAACGGCCAGGTCATCGGCTCCACGGACCGCCTCGGTGGCGAGGCCGATAGCCGTCCGGTGACCTTCCCCGAAGTGTTTGCCACGCTGTACCGGAACCTAGGGATCGACGTGAACACCGCGACGGTGACCGACAACAAAGGCCGCCCGCATTACCTCGTGGAGAACGGCGCGCAGCCGATCCGGGAGCTGATTTGAGGTGTGGGGGGGGCATGGTAATCATCCGCTGTGCATGCGGATGAAGGCGTCGCTGCCTGTGATTCCTGCTGCGTGCCAACTCGCAGGCACCTCTTGAAATTGAGCCTGGGGGCCTTTACACTGCGCCCATGAGTGCCATCACTGCCACCCTGGACCTGAAAGACGACATGACTGCCGTCGTGACGAACATGCTTCGTCAGTTTCCGAAAGGTTCTCGCGTGAAGCTGGCGATCTCCGAAGTGCCGCCTGCAACGCCGGTGCCGAGTCTTGAAGAGTGCCGGCAGATGATCGCCACCGCACGACAGAAGGCCCCGCGCGGTCCGTGGACAACGACTGCGGCGGCCATGAAGGCCCTGCGGGAAGGTGAGGGGGATTGAGATGGCGTGGGTGAGGCGCGGCTTCATGCTTCACCTTCGACATTGTCAGACGGGGCCGTGGCGGCAGGTGAGGGTTTTGTGATTGATGTTCCGACTCGTTTTTAACGGCTCGTGGTATGAGGTGTAAAACGCGGGCATTCCGTGCTGGGAGCGCCGATATTCTCTCGGTTCTGGAGTGCGCTCCGCGAGGTGAGCACACGCCGCTTTTCCAGTGAGCTTCAATCGCTGTCGATGCGTCCAGGGACGCTCGCCCGGAGCCGATGTGGACATCGGCGCTCCCAGCCATGAGGTGCGCCGAGCAGGAGTACGGCGATGATGCTATGGGGACCGAGGCTGCTCATGGTCGTGGGTGGCGGCTTCTTGGAGCGGGGGCTTCATCCGCCAGCGGCGATAGCCGAGATAGAGGAAGAGGAGCCAGAGCGGGACTGCGACTGCGGGATGGCTGAATGAATCGCTGAGTGAATGTGCCGAAGCATCACT
>NZ_JBGANL010000028.1:0-89776 GCF_044222345.1 Prosthecobacter sp. | reverse complement strand
GATGCCGCACACGACCGTGCAGAAGATGATCGGTGCGATCAGCATTTTGATCGCTTTGATGAAAATCTCCGCCAGCGGCTGCAAGTCGGTGGCATTGAAAGAGTGGCCGAAAAGGGAGATCGCATTCGCCGGCGGAAACAGCAAACCGAGCAGAATGCCCAAAATGACGCCGATCAGCACCTGCACGTAGAGAACTTTGAACCATTTCATGGGCGCGGATGCTGGCAGGTTCGTGGCAAAAGCCAAGAGGCTTTCTTGCACCCTCCGCCCGGCGTGCTAGGCTCGCAGCCCTCCAAACCACCAATTCGCACGCATCATGGGCAAAACACTCTTCGAAAAAGTCTGGGACTCACACGTCGTTGGCACGCTCGCCAATGGCCAGACACAGCTCCTCATCGACACGCATCTCGTCCATGAAGTGACCAGCCCGCAGGCCTTTGGCATGCTGCGCGATCTGAACCTGAAAGTGGCCTACCCGCACCGCACCTTTGCCACGGTGGACCACATCGTGCCGACCGACAGCCAGGTCTCGCCCTTCGCCGACCCTCTGGCCGAGGCGATGATCCAGGAGCTGAACAAGAACGCCAAGGAATTTGGCATCACCTATTTCAGCCTCGCCAGCGGCAAGCAGGGCATTGTGCACGTGGTCGGACCTGAGCAGGGGATCACCCAGCCCGGCACCACCATTGCCTGTGGCGACAGCCACACCGCCACGCACGGTGCTTTTGGCGCGATCGCCTTTGGCATTGGTACCACGCAGGTGCGCGACATTCTCGCCACGCAGACGATGGCACTGGGCAAGATGAAGGTGCGCCGCATCAATGTGGACGGCCAGCTGCGCCCCGGTGTTTATTCCAAGGACGTGATTCTTCACATCATCCGCCTGCTGGGCGCGAATGGCGGCATCGGCTACGCCTACGAATACGGCGGCAGCCTGTTTGATGCGATGTCGATGGAAGAGCGCATGACCGTCTGCAACATGAGCATCGAAGGTGGTGCGCGCTGCGGCTACGTGAATCCGGACGAAAAGACCTTCGAGTACCTCAAAGGCCGTCCTTACTCGCCGACGGGTGATGCCTGGGAGACCACCGTGGCCCAATGGCGTGCGGTCGCTTCGGATGCAGATTGCGTTTATGACGATGTCATCAACATCAAGGCCGAAGACGTGCCGCCGACGGTCACCTGGGGCACCAGCCCGGACCAGGCCATCGCCGTGACTGAAAACGTGCCGACTGCCGAAAGCGCTGCCACTGAGCCGGGCCGCATCTCCATCCAGGACGCGCTCGATTACATGAAGCTGCCTGCCGGTCAGCCGATCAAGGGCACCAAGATTGATGTGGCCTTCATTGGTTCCTGCACCAACGGTCGTCTCAGCGACTTCCGCGAAGTGGCGAAGTTCATCAAGGGCCGCAAAGTGGCCGCTGGTGTGAAAGCCATCGCGGTTCCAGGGTCACAGATCGTCGATGTGCTGGCCCGTCAGGAAGGTCTGCATGAGGTCTTCAGTCAAGCTGGCTTCGAATGGCGCGGCGCAGGATGCTCCATGTGTCTGGCGATGAATCCCGACAAGCTCGTCGGCGATCAGCTCTGCGCATCCTCTTCGAACCGCAATTTCAAGGGCCGCCAAGGCAGCACCACGGGACGCACGGTCCTGATGAGCCCCGTCATGGTCGCTGCTGCTGCTTTGACTGGCAGCATCGCGGATGCCCGTGAGGTGTTCACGATTGCTGGTTGATCCTGAAACCCATTGATTCGAAAGGCGCGGGTCGTGAGATCCGCGCCTTTTTTATGAAGTGACTGAATCCAGAATTGTGCCTGAAACGGATAAGACCAGATTCTTGAAAACTGTGGTTCTCATTTCGGCACTCCTCATTCTCGCTTTGCTCGCGGTGAACGCATGGGTCATGTCGCCGACGCGCTGGCAGTGGCAACTTCAGCTGGCCACCACGGAGTTTGGCCACTGGCTTACGCTGCTGTCCTTGGTGTTGATTTATCCTGCCGCGCAGTCCTCACGCTGGCTGGCGGCGGTTTGTCTGCTGCTCGCCGTCGTGTTTTTCATTCCTGCCGTGCAGGCGTCGCGCATTGCTGCGGCGCAGGGGCTGAGGTTCTCCTGGCTGCGTTTGTGGAAGCCGGTGCATGCTGAGAAGTTCAGCGTGCAGTGTGAGCGTCGCACCTATTGGCGGGAGGGAGATGAAGCGCTGGATGTGGTGATTTATCGGCCTGTCGGTATTGAGAAGCCGCGGCCGTGTCTGCTGATCGCCCACACCGGTGGCTGGGACAGCGGTGATCCGGGCGAATTTGTCGGAGCCAACACGGAGCTCGCTTCTCACGGCTATGTGCTGTGTTCCTATGCCTATCGTCTTGCTCCGAAACACCGCTGGCCGGCGCAGGCTGAGGACACTCGGCGCGCCTTCGCCTGGGTGCGTGAACATGCTGCTGAGCTTGGTATTGATATGAAGCGGATCGTTCTCATGGGCCGGTCCGCTGGCGCGCAGATCGCTGCTGCCTGTGCTTATGGCATGCCGGAGCTTGGTGCCTGTGCCTGCATCGATGTGTATGGCACGCCGAACATGCATCTGGCCCGGGAATGGTCAGTGCCTGACGATTTGTTAAAATCCCTGACTCTGGTGCGCCAGTACATGGGCGGCGATCCGCACGAGGTGACCGAAGGCTACCGCACGGCCTCGGCGACCGAGTTCCTCGACACGCACCGCCTGCCCACCCTGATCCTGCACGGGACTCTGGATTCTCTTGTCGGCATCGGTCACAGCCGCCGTTTCAGCACGAGCCTCGCGCACCGCGACGATCACTTCTTCCTTGAGATTCCATGGGGGACACATGGCATGGATTTTTTCCCCTCGACGCCGGGCGGGCAGCTTTCCATGTCTGCGATTGTGCGCTTCATGGAACGATTCGTTCATGATGCTCCGTAATGGGAGGTCATGTACCGGATCCTCAGTCTCTTCTGCGCGCTCACCTGCTCCGCTTTCGCCGGAGATCTTCAGCTCACTCTCCCGCCCGTCGTGTATGCCACGCCGGATGTGCCGATGAGCATCTACCACGACAACATCGTGCTGACGGAGACTCCCGAGTCCTATCGCTATGAGTTCACCTGCAAGCTGGGCAAAAACGAAGAGCGCCGTTGGACGGTCACACCGAGTGATGCCGATGTGGGTGATCACCCGCTTGCCATCACGGTCAAAGACGCTGGCGGCAAAGTGCTGGAGCAGGGGAAGACGACGCTGCACATCTCCCCGCGCAAATCGATTTCCGCCAAGCCGTTGCGCGTGCTCATCGTGGGGGACAGCCTCACGCATGCGAGCTTTTACCCGAATGAGATCGCCCGGCTGCTTGCTCTGCCAGGCAATCCCCAGGCCACGCTGCTCGGCACGCATAAACCCGCCAACGCCAAGCCCGGTGTCGCGCATGAAGGTTACGGCGGCTGGAAGTGGTCTGACTTTTTGACCAAGTTCGCTCCGGAGACTCCCGGAGTGGCAGCAGGTCCGCTCGCACGCAAGGCCACCAGCCCTTTCATCTTCCCCTCGGCAGACGGCAAAAAAGGCGACTTCGATCTTCTGCGTTATTTCAAAGAGCACTGCGACAATCAGCCTCCTGACATCGTCACCTTCCTGCTCGGCATCAATGATTGCTTCGGCGCCGATCCGAACAACCCAGATGCCAAGATCAATGAGGTGCTCGACAACGCCGACAAGCTCCTCGCGGCATTCCACAAAGCCGCACCCAATGCCAAACTCGCCGTCGGTCTCACCACGCCGCCGAATGCTCGTCAGGAAGGCTTCACCGCCAACTACAAGGACAAGTATCCGCGCTGGGGCTGGAAGCGCATCCAGCACCGCATTGTGCAGCTCATGCTCAAGCGCCTCTCGGGTCGCGAAAAAGAAGGCATCTTCATTGTCCCCACGGAGCTCAATCTTGATCCTGTCGATGGCTACCCGAACAACAACGGCGTGCATCCCAATCCCGCAGGCTACGCCCAGATCGGCGCGAGCTTCTACTCGTGGATGAAAGCCAAGCTGTGAAGCGGCGGTTGAAGTTCACTACTTCGCCACACTCTTCCTCCATCCGTTCATTCCTTCACGGAATAGCTCGTCCTTCAGCTTGGTCCCCATGCCCGCTCCCGTGGGCAGTTGCGCCTTTCCGTTCACGATGACCGGCAGCGTATCGACCAGCTTGTCGTAGAACGAGCGGATGTGCGCCCGGACCGTCTCCTGAAACACGACATTGGCCGATGAGGCCGCGAGATGCAGGCCGCTGAACAGCGTGAGCGGGCCGGTGCAGTCGTGAATTGTCGCGGGGACGTTGAAGGTCTGCGCCATGTCGATGACGCGGCGGGTTTCGCTGATGCCACCGTTCCAGGTGGGATCGACCATGCAGTAGTCGCAGGCCTGAGCTTGCAGCACGCTCAAATATTCTTTGCGGCCGAGCAGCATTTCACTCGCCGCGATGGGCAGGCCGCTCCGACGACGGAAATCGGCCAGGGTGGCGGCGTTGTCCACGCGCAGCACGTCTTCCAGCCAGAGCGGTTTGATCTCGCGCAAGGCTTCGGCGATGCGTTCCGCCGCCGGGAGCTGGAAAAACGCGTGTCCTTCGATGGCGATGTCCATTTTCATGCCCACTCGATCGCGAATCTCCCGAAGGGGTTTCATGGCCTCTTCGACATCGGCCCATGAGATGTGCAGACCGCCGTTGCGATGTGCCGCGCGATCAAAGGGCCACAGCTTCATCGCGGTGATGCCTTCAGCGAGCAATTCCTCAGCGAGGTCGCCGGCGGCAAAATGAGAAGCCCAGTTGTCTTGCAGCGGTCCCTTGCTGCCGATGTCGCCATAGCCCGGCCAGCCCGGATGACGTGGGGCTTCCGTGGCACCTGCCAGCGCGCCGTAACTCGGACCGCCGCTCGTATTGTACACGGGAATCGCATCACGCACCGGCCCGCCGAGCAGGCGATACACCGGCTGGTTGCAGGCCTGCCCAAGAATGTCCCACAGCGCGAGATCAATGGCGGACAGCGCGCGCATCTCCGCGCCCGGATGTCCAAACGGCGTGCAGCGTTCATAGATGAAACGCCAGTGCGCCTCGATCGCCAGCGCATCGGCTCCGAGCAGTCGCTCTGCCATCCAATCGTGAATCAATGCCGAGATGGCATGCGGAGTGTAATACGTCTCGCCGCAGCCGATGAACCCGTCCTCCGTGTGAATGCGGACGAGCAGCAGATTCGGCATGATGCCGGACGGAATGGCGGTTTCGATGGCGGTGATGCGTGACATGGGGGGATCAGTGGGAGAAAACCTGGCGGAACATGGCGAATGAAATGAAGCCGTAAAACAAGGCGCACAAGATGAGCGCGATCTTGCGCCACAGGGGCGGGCGCAGCTCACGCGGCAGCAGCGTGGTGTTGAGGCGCAGGATTTGCAGCGCGGACAAGGCCGTGATGGGGGCGGCGGTGGCGCCGAGAATCATGAGCAGCAGCTTCGCATCGCCAAGGAATGCGCCGAAGCACGCGATCACCGTGAAGCCGAGCAGCAGCAGGCCATAGAACCGCCCCACCGGCATTTTCTTCGGCACCGCACCGCCCGCCCATGCCATGTCTGCCACCACGCGGGCCAGCACATCCACATTCGTCAGCGTCGTCGAAAACAGAATCCAGAAGCCGTTCATGAGGCCGAGAATCCAGAAGCCCTCCCACAGCTTGCGCATCTCCGCCGCTTGAAACACACCCGCCGCAACGCCGGTGACCTGCATGCCGGGCTGAAACAATGACGAGGCCAGATTCACCATCAAAAACATGCCCACGATGCATCCCAGCATCCACAGGCCGGATTGATCAATGATCGCGTAACGCCACCAGTCGCGCCAGCGCTTCAAATTTTCCGCGTTGATCGGAAACACGCTGCCTACGGGGGCCAATGTCTGCTCCGTGCTCCACACGCCACCCATGTTGCCCGCTTTGGAAGCCATGCCGAAGCCCTTGTCACGAAACCAGTTGGCGATGGCAAGATTACCAATGCCGCCGCTGCCTGCGAGCGCTGCAAAAACCGCCAGCATCACGAAATCGACCTTCTCAGGAACCACTCCGAACGAGAAGAAGCCAGTCAGCGTGCTGCTCCAGTCCTTGAGCGGCACAAAGGTGAAGTTCACCCACAGCAGGAATCCGAAGATGAAGATGATCATCATCCACGACAGCCGTTCCAGCAGCCGCTCGACTTTCTTCCCTGAGGCGAGCACCACGGCCGAGATCAATACGAGGGCCACCGTGATCCACGTCACAGTCGACGCATCGCCATTCGTCGGAGCACGCCCTTGCAGGATCGCAAAGGCCACCCCGGCGCATCCGGCCGCCGCCGCAGGCATGCCGAGCTGCGCAAAGCCCGCCAGCGCATAAAACACGCCCCACACCCGCGATCCCGGCCGCATCCGCATGAAGCCCGTGAGCACCGGCTCGCCGGTGTAAAGCGTGTAGCGCACCGCTTCGAGATTCAGCAGCGATTGCAGCACAAATGCCAGCGTGGCGATCCACAGTACGCTGCGTCCGTGCTGCACCACAAACAACGGCCCCGCGATCCACTCGCCCATTCCAATGGCCCCCACGAGCAGGATGGCCCCCGGCCCGATGGTGCGCAGCGCATTGCGCCAGCTGAATGGCAGCGGTGCGGGGAGATCGTCGGTCTTCCAAGGAGGAAGGGAGCCGTGATTTGGGGTGGTTGGGCCAGGATTCATGAGATTTTATCCGCCGCTCTTCAGATGGGTGATGATGGCAGACCGGATTGAACACTTTGAATCAGCCCGCGCATGTAGCCATAGGCGAACAAACGGCCCATCATGGTGTAGCCGGGCTCGCCCTCTTCTTCGCCGTCGAGCTGCGGCACATGATCGGGACGCATGGGACCGGTGAAGCCGATGTCGCGATAGGCGCGCATGGCGGCAACCATGTCGGTGGGGCCGTTATCATGAAACGTTTCGGCAAAACACTCTGCATTGCCACGCACGTCGCGAAAATGAACGTAACGGATGTGCGGGCCGAGCCGGCGGATGGTGGCGGGAATGTCCGCACCCATCTCCGCAAAGGTGCCCTGGCAGAAACAGATCGCATTGTGCCGGCTCGGAGAGAGGCGCATGAGCCGCTCGAAGTTTTCGACGCTGTTCATGATGCGCGCCTTGCCGGCGAATTCTGCCAGCGGCGGGTCATCGGGATGCATGACCATCGTCACGCCGTGTTTTTCTGCTGCGGGGAGCAGTTCGGCGAGCATGCGCTCCAAGTTCGTCCACAGGGCGTCTGCCGTGATGGTTTCGCCGCCGGCCTGAATCGCCGTCGCGTTCAAAGACATGGCGTGTTGTGCATCTTTGAGATCAAAGGCCGTCACCAGCGCTCCGCCACGCTCCCTGGCATCCAGTTTGGTTCGCACCCAGTCGGTGCCGGCCATGAAGTTGTAGCAAAGAAGCGGAATTTCCGCCTCGCTCATGTGTTCAAGCAGCCGTTTCATCGCCCTCATGTCACTGCCATCGTCCTTGCCGAGCTTGAGCTTCTCGATGGGCAGATAGCCTTCGATGATGCCCAGCTTCATGCCGTGGCGCGCGATTTGCGCCTTGGTCTGCAGCAGAGGCTCCATTTCTAGTCCTGGGTAACGCACCGTAATCTCTTCGACGCCGCATTGCGCCGCGAGGGCCAGATGGTGATCGCTGAGAGGTGTGAGGACGGAGGCGAGGCGCATGAAAGATGGGTGCGGAGTGAACAAACAACGTGGGTGCGCCCGTAGTTTGTGCATGCCGCTCCGCGCTTTTTTGCTCGCCCTTCTGTGTTCCAGTGTCGTTCTTGCAGCGCCACCCGGAGCCACGCCGCTTTCTCCTGCCGGCCCGCCGAAGTCTGTGGCTCCCCACTTGCCGGCGAACTGGAAAGCGGGCACGGCCACGGTCAAAGTGACGCCGCAGAAGATGCTCTGGATGGCGGGGTATGCGGGGCGCAAAAAGCCTGCGGAAGGCAAGGTGCAGGATCTGTTCGCGAAGGCCCTGGCTCTGGAAGATGAGCAGGGCAACAAGCTCGTCTTTGTCACGCTCGATCTCATCGGAGTACCGCAACTTCTGAGGCGTGAGGTGGCGCAGCGTGTGGAGAAGGAGTTTGGGCTGCCGCCTGCGCATCTGGTGATGAACGCTTCGCATACCCACAGTGGGCCCTCTCTGCGCACGGCTCCGCTGACGGATGCCGAAAAGGACAACCCCAAAGCCAAAGATGCCTGGGACTACACGCAGAAACTGCAAAACGACCTCGTCGGCCTGATCGGCCAAGCGCTCGCGGCAATGCAGCCTGCACGCCTCACTTGGAACAAGGCGCGCTGCGGTTTCGCCATGAACCGCCGCCGTGACTACACGCTGCCGCCCGAACATCCGAACGCCAACAAGGCTCCGAATCCCAATGGTCCCGTCGATCATGAGGTGCCCGCCCTGCGCATCGAAGCGCCTGATGGCACGTTGCGGGCCACCCTGTTTGGCTATGCCTGCCACAACACCAGCCTCGGCTTTTACAACTGGTGCGGCGACTATGCGGGCTTTGCGCAGGAATACCTGCAGGAGCACCGTCCCGGCTTCACGGCCCTGTTCCTGATGGGCTGCGGCGCTGATCAAAACCCGTATCCACGTCGCAGCGATGTCGTTCCCGGTGTCACTGATCTGGAGCTTTCCATGCAGCATGGTCGTTCGCTTTCGAACGCCGTTGAAATGGCTCTCGTCGTCAATCCGCGTCCAGTCAATGGACCGATCCGTGCCGCTTATGAGGAGATCAAGCTCAGCTACGCCAAGCCCGGTCGTGCAGACCATGACTACCCGGTGCAGGTCATCAAGCTGGGCAACGATCTCACCTTCATCACGCTCGGCAGCGAAGTCGTGGTGGATTACTCCCTGCGCTTCAAGCATGAGTTTGCCGGTGCCGCGGGTGTTTGGGTGGCCGGTTATTCAAATGATTACACCGGTTACGTTCCCAGCTTGCGTGTCCTCAAAGAAGGCGGTTATGAAGCTGCGGCAGGCTGGGCGGACAGTGTGGAAGACCGCATCGCCGCCAAAGTTCACGACCTGCATCAGAAGCTTTCCAAATAATCCATGAAGACGCTCACACTCCTCCTCGCGTTTGCTGTTTCGTGCTTTGCTGCCGAGACACCGCTCTCCCTCACACTTCAGTCCCGCGCCCCTGCTAGCAAGGCGGCTCTGGTCAAAGAGCAGTGGCTGCCCTCACGCACCGCCATCATCGTCTGCGATATGTGGGACCTGCACCACTGCAAAAACGCCGTGACTCGCGAGGTCGAGATGGCCCCGCGCATGAACGAGGTCCTCGAAAAAGCCCGCAAGGATGGAGTGCTCATCATTCATGCGCCGAGCAGTTGCATGAAGCCTTACGAAGGCACCCCCGCACGCGAGCGCGCGAAGTCTGCCCCCGCCGCTGCGCGCCTGCCGGACAAGATCGCCGAATGGTGCAAGCAAATCCCGGCCGAGGAAATGGCTGTGTATCCGCTGGATCAAACCGATGGCGGCGAGGACGACGATCTCGCTGAGCATGCCGCCTGGGCGAAAGAACTCGCAGGGAAAGGCCTCAATCCCAAAGCGCCGTGGACCAAGCAGATCGACGTGTTGCGCATTGATCAAGACAAAGACGCCATCAGCGACAGTGGCGTCGAAATCTGGAACCTCCTCGAGGCGAAGAACATCGATAACGTCATCCTCATGGGCGTGCATCTCAACATGTGCGTCTCCGGTCGCCCCTTCGGTCTGCGCCAGATGGCCAAGAACGGCAAGCACGTCGTCCTGATGCGAGATCTGACAGACACCATGTACAACCCCGCACGCTGGCCCTTCGTCAGCCATGCACGCGGCACCGAGCTCTTTGTCTCCCATGTGGAAAAGCGTATCTGCCCCACCATCACCTCAGACCAGTTCATCGGTGGCAAGTCCTTCGCCTTCAGTGATGCCACGGCGGGCAAAAAGCGCCTGCAGATCATCCTTCTTGGCGACAGCACCACCGAGGCCAGCATTCCAAAGAAGCTCGCGCCAGATGAGCCGCAGATTGAGGACACCCTGCGTATTAAACTCGCAGCCGAGCCCGATCTGCCTCCCTGCGATGTCTACAATGAAGGCGTCAGCGGCGAGTTCATCCGCCGTCTGCTCGACACCCGCTACGACAAAGCCGTGAAAACCAAGCCGCAGGCCGATTACATCTTCATCCGCTACGGACTCAACGACCAGGCGAAGGTCAAAGACTTCAAAACCCAGTTCGGGAAGGATTTTCATGAGTTGCTTGAGCGTCTGCGCAAAGACCACCCCAAGGCGATGCTCATCCCGATGACTGCCATCCCTTATGCTCTTAACAATCTGCACGAGGACATCAACGCTCTCATCAAGCAGATCGCCAAGGATGAAAAACTCACGCTCTTCGACATCGCGCCACGCTACCTGGCTGAATTGAAGAAGAATCCTGACGGCCTCAATTATCGCCGTTTTCCGCTGTCGAAAATCCCCGAAAACCTTCGTCCGTTTGCCACCCCCTACATCCAGCCGGAGGGAGGTGATCCGAAGGTTGTCGTGCTCGACAACCGTCTCGATGGCATCTTCGGCCACATCCCCGGCTGGGCGGGGGATCGCCACCCGAACCTCGCGGGTTACAATGTGATTGCCGACGAGACGGCCAAATGGCTTGCTCCGGTCATTCGCTCCACAGTGGCTGGCAAGAAGTAGCGCGTCGCTACTTTGAGCGAGTCTGGAAGGTGCGACTGTGCTTTTGCGAAGGCACTTCCACGGTGTAGCTCTTCGCGTCCGCGCTCACCGTGCAGTGGATGTGATGCGCCGCGCAGCCCTCGGCCAGATCACCATGATTCGCGATCATGCTCTTGTCCGCGGTGTTCTCATGGTCATCGCGCACGTTTTCATGCACCTGATACATGGCCTGGATTGTGGGGGGCGATTTGAGCGCGTCCATGGCGGACTTGCTGGTGCCTTTGCGGGGGCCGTTGTTCATGACCGAAACTGTGGGCTGGAGGCTGTGGATGAGCATGGGGTTGTTGCTCACATCCAGGCCGTGGTGGTTGACCTGATATAGATCGACGGGACCGACGAGATTGTGCGGGGAGACCAGCTTCTCCTCGACATTCCATGACAGATCGCCGCCATCAAAGAAGCGGAAGTCGCCGAACTGTAGAAGCATGACGACGCTGTTGGCATTGTCAGTTGGGTCGGCTGCTTTGGGGGGCACAGAACCTTTGAGCGGGTTTTCGGGCTGGCCGGGATAAGGAGGGATGAACTGCTGATTTGCACCCAGGCAGCGCAGCGTCAGCTTGGGGCTGCCTTCGGTTTGTTTTAGTGGCACCACGGCACCCGCCGCCAGCGTGACGCGCTTTTCGACCTTGGCATCGCGATACGGGCGGCTTGTCAGCGTCCAGCGCATGTCCTGGGCCTTGCCGTCCGGGCTGCCAGCGGGGATGCCTTTGTCGTAGAGCGTGCCGACTGGCATCAGTTCCGCCAGTTCGGCCAGTCCGCCGAAGTGATCGGCATGAAAGTGCGTGATGATGACGTGATCAATGCGGGTGAGTTTGGCCTGCTCAGTTGCGATTTTTTTGATGCGCTGCGGGTCGCGTCCGCCAGGGTTGCCGGTGTCGATGAGAACGGATTCTCCTGTTGGTGTGACGAGCAGGGTCGAGCCACCGCCTTCGGAGTCGATCCAATAGATGTCCAGCGTCTGGTCACGCGCGGAAAGAGTGAGGGTGCAGGCAAGCAGGGCGGCGAGGATGGGTTTCATGATGGGTGAAGCGCCTTCTTCACGCTCGAAGAAGGCGCGTTCTCTCATCACAGATGAATCTACCTTCCCGGTGGATTCACTTCCTTCACCGTTGCTCCGTGGGTGTCGCTGAGGATCAGGATGGCGATTTTTTCGACATTGCTCAGTTCGGCAGGCTTGAGCATCTGGTAGTCGAGGCCGTTGGCGGGTGCCGCTTCATAGGGCGTGGATTGTGGCGACGCATTTTCGGGGCCGTTGAGGCTGGCGTAGTCAAAGCGGCCGCGCAGATCGGTGTAGCCGTCTTTGAAGAAGCGCACGGTGCCGTTGTTGAGTCGTGCGTACACTTTGACGTAGGTCTTCGGCAGCGGCTTGTCAGAGGTGGTGTCACGGGTTTCGAGGCGGCCGTAGTTTTCGGAGAGCGTGATCTTCAAGGTGTTGGCGTGATAGACCTGAGTCTTGCGCAGCCCTGCTCCGATGACTTCGACAAGCACGTTCGCCTTGGTGAATTCGGCGGGCAGCGCGAGGTCAAGGGTGGTTTGATTCTTCGGCAGGACCTGCGTGGCAGTTTTGTTCGGCTTGATGATGCTGAAGCGTCCGGCGTCCTGGCTCACGAAAGGATTGCTGCTGAAGCTGAACTCGGGGTCCATGAGGTAGTAGTTCAGGGTGACCTCTCCGAGATTTTTCCAGCTTAGAGCGATGCTCTTGTTCTCGACTTTGAAATCAAAGCCGGGCTCGGTGGAGGCGAGCTCCGCCTGCTGCTTCTCACGGTCGGGCTTGTCGCCTTTTTCTGTTTTTGCGTCCTTGCCTTCGATCTCATTGATCTGTGCGGCCACATCGGCAAACAGGAGCTTCCAGCGTGGCACGGGATGATCGGCATACTTCGCGGCGAGACCGCGTGCGGCGGCGAGATCACCTTCATAAAAAGCGGCATAGCACTGGAAGTAGTCGTGCTGGATCTTGGTGGGAAGCTTGGCGGCGTCGATGGACTTGAAGCGGGCCAGGGCCTCCTCCACGCGGTCTTGCAGAAAGAGGAAGTAGGCCACGCTGAGGTTGTCCATGGCATCCATCTGCGGTTTGTGTGCGAGGATGCCGAGAAGCATGGTGTACTGCTCCAGCACAGCGGGATTGGCGATGCGCCATTCGCCGCCGACGCGGTGGGCGCGCTGGTTGACGAGCGGGGAGTATTCGAGCTGCTCGTAGCTGCGGCGTTCGATGGGATCGAGCGTGAGGAGTTTGCTGGCGAAATACGGCCCGCAGGCATCACCGAAGTGCACCTTCAGCCATTCACGCAGCGTGGCGGCGTCGTTGTGAAGCAGGGCATAGGTGTCGATGGTTTCATTGTCGAGATGATGCGCACGCATGTAGGCGATGAGTTTCTGGTAGAAGTCCACGCTCTCACGGCAGCGCCAGGCGACGCGGGCCAGATCAAGGGACTCGAGATTGGCCTGATCAAGGAAGGTGAAGACTTCCGCTGCGCTGCTGTGCTGCGACACATAATCCCATGAGGCCTTGTCCACCTCCGTGAGTTTCGGCACGACATTGAACTCAAAGGGTTTTGCGCCAGCTGTGCTGGTGCCGGTGGCGACGTTGACAGGGAAGTGCGCGAACTTGAGGCCGGCCTTGGCGGGCACGAGCGGGAAGTAGAAGTGATACTCGAAGGTCTGGGTGGTGTAAGGCTCCAGCCGGATCTGACGTGAATCAGTGGCCTTGCTGCCGAGCACGGGCAGTGCGCCCTGCGGGATCTGCAGCAGCACCACGGCCTTCACCGGGCTGCTTGTCGGATTGGTGACGACGATGTTTGCGCCATACGTTGCGCCGGTGAGGAATTCCGTGGTGACGTATTTTTCGAACCTCTCATTTCCTTCCATGCGGTAGCGGTCGCTCTGACGGAAGAAGCTTTGGGAGACGAGAAGCTGGCCCTGCGCGTTTTTTTCGACAACGGCCGGCTTGATCTCTTTGTGATAGAGGATGCAGGGGCCGCCTGCGGTGAAAGTGAACTTCCCATTGTCGGCCTTCGTGTCGTGCTTGGGCGCCTCAAAGGGAAGATCCAGCACGGCGAGAGCTAGCATCATCTCGGTGAAGTTGTTGCTGGCTTCGGCGACATTGGCCGAGACAAAGCCGCCCTTGGAGCCTGCGGCAATCCAGGCTGCGTAATCACGCCAGAAGGCGTTTACTGTGACGAGGTCTGCGGCTTGGTCTGTGATGCGCAGCTTGTAGTAGTTGTTTTCCGACCATTCCTTGGTGGGGCCCAGCGCACGGAAGAAGCTGCGAACCTGCTGCTGCGAATCCCTGACAGATCCAGCGTCGAAATAGAGGAGGGTTCCAGAATTGATGGTGGTGCCGCCTGTGAAAGTCGTGGTGCCACTCACTGTCAAGGCACCCGAGCCAGATTTCCGCAGTGCTTGTTCTCGTTCAAGGCCGAGCTCCGCCATTTCCTTGGGCTTTCCTGCAGCGCCGTCTTTCAATGCTGGCAGCCGCTGGAGTTCATCGGCGGTCAGGGAGCGATTACGGATGCTTGATGAATTGTTGCCAAGCGATCCAACATTCCCGTTCACGGTTAAAGAATCGGCAGGAGCCGCTGCAGCGGGTGCTGCTGGTGCAGCAAAGGGATCGGATGCCATGGCATTCATTCCTGGCGGTGGCGGCGGCACCGGGTTTAGTTGAGCGGTGTTGGACCTTCCCTGGCCCATGTCGAAAGCAGCCATTGCGCTGCCATCGTTGTTCATCGCCCGGCCACGGAGCGCCGTTTCAAAGAGGTAATCTTGTTGTTCGGGATGCGGTGGAATCATTTCCCACAGCTCGCGCACGTGGCGTGCGGCATTTGGAGCTTCGTTTTTGATGCGCTGGGCGAGAAGGATGCGCTCGACGATATTGAGGCGGGCGTAGGCCCAGGGTTCCAGGTATGGGGCGAGATCCAGGCCTAGCAGAAACTCATCCATGAAGGTCTTGTCCTTCTTATTGGCGAGGTAGGGCTTTACCACGGCATCGAAGAAAGCCTTGTCTTTGCGGAAGAGGAAGAAGTTCAGCTCATGGCAGGCGAACTCGCCGTATTTGGCACGCTTCTCATCTTCTTTGAGCTTGGGCCAGTTCAGCAGCCATGCGAATTCGGCCAGATGTCCATCATTGCTGAGCGTGGTGAAGAGCGAGTGGATGCCGCTGATGGTGTCGTAGGTTTCAAGTTCGCTGGTGAGGATGTCGGCAAGGGTGAGGGCCTTGCCGGTTTCGAGCACGGTGATTTCCTTTTTCTGCGTGAAGGGCGTCTTGGGATCGAGATTTCGTGCGAGGCGCTGATCGGCGAACTTCGTGGGCGCTTCCGGCAGCGTGAGTGTGCGCCAGGAGGCGTTTTGCAGATCTTCGGCGTAAATCTGAACATGCTGGCGGTCGCCAAGGGCTTTGCGTTCGATGCGGACGACCCCGTCTTTGTCCGGCACAAGGTTGTAGATGACCGGCGCGGATGCGGCGAGGAAATCGAGATTGGTGCCTCCTTGCGGGCCGCTCTGGACTTTCATTTTCTTCGCTGCCATTTTGTCGGCGTCGTAGGCAAGGCCAGCGGCACCTCCGCGAGTCATTGAAGAGGCTTGTCCGCCGGCTTGCGCAAGTTCATCGAGATCCGTGCTTCGAATCTCCCATGGATTGAGCAACAGGCCGGGACAGGTAAGCATGTTGCCGGGGAAGAGCTTGGCGTAGCGGCGTTCGAGGATGTAGCGGTACTCATCGCCGATCTCACGGCCTGCGGAGTAGAGATTGGGGTTTCTCGCGGGAGTGCCGGAGGCTGCGCCAAAACGAGTGAAGCCGCCGAGGCCGCCGTAGATGCCGCTGCCGGGATCGAAACGAGATGCCGCAAAGTGGACGCGTGCGAAGGGGCTGCTGTTGGCGAGTTTGACGGTGATGAACTCCTGGCCGTTTTCGATGCTGAGGATGTGGAGCGGTGTGTTGCCCTTGAGTTCAAGCTGGCGGTGTTTGCCCAGCACCCAGCCGCCGAGGGTTTCGCCTTGGGCGACTTTGAGCGTGATCGCCGGCTGGTCGGGGATTTTAAGTGAGTAATCACCCGGTGTGAGGCCGCTGATGGTGAGGAGGCCGTTTTCGGATTTGAGGAGTGTTGCAAGGTCTGCGGTGAAGGTGCCGGATGTCTGCGCCAGGAGTGAGGCTGGAAGACTGCCGACGTCATGAATGGGGACGCGGATGGTTTCGCCCTGCCTGGCATGAATGGTGGTGGGGAGCGTGTCCTCGGCATCGAGCAAGGGCCAGAGTGTCTGACGACCATTGGGGATTTTGGCGGAGACGGATTCGATGCCGGTGAGTTTTCCGAGGTTCACCCGGCCCTTGTCATCCGTGCGCAGCGGGATGACCTGAGTGCGACTGAACTCGCGGTGCTTGAAGGTGAAAAGGACTTGCTGGTCGGCGATGGGTTCGCCGTTTTTGCCGAGAAGTGAGAAGACACGCTGACCATCCAAGGTGCTGAGGTGGCCGTCGCTCACGGCGTCGGTTTTGTCGATGCCATTGAGCGTCCATGTGTGGCTGCCGGTGAGGTCTTTCTTGGTCCCGCCGGCGCTGACAACATCCACTTTGGCACTGAAGGTGACGTTGAGCGTGGCGAGGCGTTCGGGGACGGTGAGCGTGTGGGTAAGATCGCTGCCGGCGCTGAGTTTCAGATCTTTGACTTCGCGAGTGGTGGAGATGCCATCCAGCGTGGTGCTGGTGATGGTGAGCTTTGGTTCGATGAGGAGTTCCGGGGCGAGGTGCGCTTCGCCAATCATCAAGTCGGTGCGCACGGCAAGGGTGGCCTCACGGCGTGCGAGAAGCTGCTCGCGCTCGATGTGGAACTGGGCGTCGAGGCGGTAGTCCTCGGCGTGATGGGTGAAGGATGTGAGCGTGGCGAAGGTGCCTGCAGCATCCCCAATGACGAGATTCTTTGTGCCCGGTTGATTGGTGAATGGAATGACGATGCGGCCGAATTTTTCACTGCGCACCAGCTTGCGGCCTTCAAACCATGCCACGGCATCGTTCACGGGCTGGTTCTTTTCATCGAGGACGAGGATCAGATCGCCGCTGGGGCCGGTCTGCTGCAGCACATGGTACTGGCCGGTGCGGATGAGGGCGCGGCTGCTGCGGCCGCCGCCGATGAACTCGATGATCCATGCGCCGCGCTTGCCTTTGAGCTCGGGAAACTTGAAGGTCTGCCGCGTGCGTGCGAAGGGGCCGCCATCGAAGGTGTGCGTCTGTTCGCTGTTGGCGACGAGGCCGTCGAGATTGAGATCCGTATTGAGCTGGCGCTGCTGGGTCTGAAAGAAATTGAGCGTGTTCAGCTCAAAGATCTTCACGATCAGCTTCGGTGTGTTTTTGACGGTGACGTCGAACTGGATGTCGTCACCGGGCGAGAACTGCGGCTTATTCGTGGCGGGGAACTCGATGTCCACGCGGTCTTTGAGCTGCTGAAATTCGGTGGGTGTGATCAGCGAGGCCCAATGCTCCGGAGAGCCGATGCGGTGGGTGATGAGCGCCTCTGCCAGCACGGGGGTGAGCCATTCCTCTGCGATGTAGGTGGTCCACTGAGCGAGCACTTCATTGGGATCGGAGTCGGGCTTCACCTCGGAAGCAAAGAGGTGGAGGAAGTACTCGCGCACGAGCGGCTCGTCGGTGGTGAGGGGTGGGGAAATCAGCAGGGGCTCGCTGAGGTCGGCGTTGAGGTCGGAGAGCTCGCCGGGGATGACGTCCTTGATGTAGGTGTAGTTGATGTAGTCCTGCTGGCGCGGGAGCTTGAGGTATTCGACGAACCGGGTGCGGTCATACACGCCGTGCTTGCGGTCATGGTCGAGGCGCAGGTAGAGGATGCGGGACTTGAGGGTGTTTTGGGAGGGCGGCAGTTTTTGTGCGAAGTCCCACACGCGGTCCAGCCATGCCGCGCGTTCTGCGTCGTCGTATTCCAGATTCACATCCGCGCTGGGGGCCATCTTGCGCAGGCGGGTATAAACGAAGGCCTGCTGGCTGAGCCACTGCGGGAAGGTTTGCAGCAGCGAATCCAGCTGCTCCGGCAGCAACGCACGATGAATGGGCAGGGAGCCGAAGGTGCGTGATTTGTCCGCCTGAAGGTCGGCAATGATGGCCTGCACGAGATTTGGCACGTCGGGGCGCTGAAGCTTGCTGAGCACGTTGCGGCGCTGATGAAGCGAGAGCTGTGCCTGATCACGAATGAGGGAGGCGAGAGTCTCCTGAGGGAGGGACTCAAATCCTCCATCATGTTTCAGCGTATCCAGAAGAAAGATTTCACGGCTGATTCGGGCGGGATCAAACTGCGTAGGAAGGGCGGGTTTTTGGTCACGCAGCTCCCGCTGGTGGTCATGACGAATGTGGAGGCGCTCGATGAGGTACTTCAGCGTGGCCTGGGGATCGCGCTCATAATCCAGGATGGCCTCGCGATTGAGGATGATGCGGCGGGCTTCGTTTTCATCGGGAACGCGTTCACGCCACTGATTGAGGATTAGATTGAGCCTGGCGTTGTCGCGGACGTTTTGGTAATGGAGGGCGTGGAAGAAATAGTATTCCTCCGAGCCGGGAACGAGCTCGCCGAGAGCTTTTTCGCGGTCGGCGGCGAGGGCGAAGCGCTCGATGAAGCCGATTTCATTTTCAGCAAGCACCGTGAGAGGTAGCAGGAGGGCGAGGAGGAACGATTTCATGGCAGGAAAGCGGGTTGGGTGAATGATGCGGCGAGCATCACGGCTGAAGCGAGCTTTTATTGTAAAGACTCTGTCAAAGAGGGCGGACAGGGGCAGGCAAAAAACCGTTTGAAACCCCGGGGGTGGGAACTAATATCATCGCCCCTTACTTTCCCTGATCCCCATGGCTGACGCTGCAAACAAATACGCCCAGAATGCTCCCGGAGCTTACTATGTTGATGACCAGTGCATTGACTGCGACCTCTGCCGCGAAACGGCTCCGGCAAACTTCAAGCGTGACGACGATGGCGGGCATTCATTCCTCTACAAGCAGCCTGAAACGGATGAGGAGCGCGCACTTTGCGAAGAAGCGCTCACCGGCTGCCCTGTGGAAGCGATCGGTCGTGACGGCGAATAAGCCTGAAGGGCATTCGTTTTAAAGCCCATCGTCACGTCTGACGGTGGGCATTTCAGGGCAGGCTGAGCCAGCGCTGAGCCACCACTTTGTCCAGATTCACGCACTGGTTTGACTGGGCGTTAGGAGGAAAGGATATCAGCATGGTGTAGCCTTTGAAACCGGTGGGGCCGGTGGTGGCGAGATCTCTTTCGATCCATTGTGCCAGCGGAGTGCCACGTTCACAGTAAGCGTACACGGAATTGTCGCCGCTCTCTGACAGGAGCTTGATGCACAGGTATTTTTTGGAGTCGGAGAACTCGTAATTGTAATACTCAAACAAGCGCACATAGGACCGTATCAGCACCGGATTGGTGGGACGTTTGGTGCGCAACTCCTGAAAAGACATCTCGCCGTATCCGGTGAGGCTTTCCCAGTCGACCAGGAATTTCCCCTGCGGACCACGCAGCATGGCGATTTCCAATGAGCCGGTGGGGCGGCTGCTGGCATAGCTGAGGTAAAGAATTTCAGTGCCATCGATCTGATAACGCGCCTTGCTGACCAACGCACCCGGCAAGGGATCTGAGGCCCCCTGCACTTCATAGTAATCCTTCATCAAGGAGGCGACGCGCTCAGCATGGGCCACCAGAGGAACGCGATCCTTCCAAGACTCCGTTTTCCAATACTGGTCCAGCAACTGCAAGGCCTGGACCACTTCATCGCTGGACTCCAGCAGAGGCAGCTCCTTGATGCTGGATTCCGCAGGATGAAGTGAAGCACTCTGAATGGGGGAATATGCCAGAGTGGGTGGGGCGGAGGGAGCTGCGGGTGTGAGTGGGAGGGCGGCCTCATTGCTGGCCGTGAGTTTGGGCAGCACCGAAGTGGCAGGGGAGGTATGGCCCGGCTCCAAGGAAATCCCCAGCTTTTCCAGATCCCGGGCTTTCTTCTCTGCTAACTGGGCCTTCTCAATCAAGCTGTGGCGGTTGGCGACGTTGAAGAAATAAAACTTCCACCCCACGTAGAGTGTCAGCGACAGGATGACGCACAGGGTGATGCAAACACCCATGAAGGCGCGGTGAGAACCGATGGAGCCAGAGGTCATTGATTAAATAACAATTCAGGTGGAGCTTTGCCAATCATGGCGGGGAAGTATCGCGGGCTCAAGCACTTGGTTGATGCATCTCAGTCCCCGCCTAACAGTTCCTGCCCATGAATTATCCCGAAAAAGCCCGCCGCGTGATCCAGCTCGAAATCGACGAGCTGCAGCGGCTGCATGCGCGTATTGACGAATCTTTCGCCCGGGCCATCGAGCTGCTGCTCACGGGCGTCCGCCAGCGCGGCAAGCTGATCGTCTGCGGCGTGGGGAAAAGCGGCAACATCGGCCGCAAGCTGGCCGCCACGCTCAACAGCACCGGCGCCACCACCGTTCTGCTCAATGTCGGGGATGCGCTGCATGGCGATCTCGGAGTCATTGATCCGGGAGATCTGGCGATCATGCTCAGCTACAGCGGTGAAACGACCGAGCTGCTGGACCTGCTGCCGCACTTGAAGCGCTTCGACATCCCGATCATCGCCATCACCGGGGGCATGCAGTCTACGCTGGCCAGAAATGCGGACGTGGTGCTCGATGCGCACGTCACGCAGGAAGCCTGCCCGCTGAATCTGGCCCCAACCTCCAGCACCACGACGATGCTGGTCCTGTGTGATGCGCTGGCCATGGCTTTGCTGGAAGCGCGGGGATTCCAAGCGGAAGACTTCGCCAGGCTGCATCCCGGCGGCTCGCTGGGGCGTGCCTTGCTCACACGCGTGAGCGATGTCATGCGCAGCGGTGAGCAACTCGCGGTCATCCAGCCGGATACGACGGTGCGCGAGGCCCTCCAGGCCATGACCCGCGCGCGCAGCGGTGCCGCCATCGTGACAAATCCGGACGACACTCTGGCCGGCGTCTTCACGCACGGTGACTTTGTCCGCGCTTTTCAGAAGAACAACGCCATCGCGGACAAGCCGGTGAACGAGTTCATGACTCCGCGCCCGGTGAGCATTCAGGCCAGCAAACTCGCCGCCGAGGTCCTCGCCACGCTCGAGAAAAACCGCATCGATGACATCGTGGTGGTTGATGAATCGGGCAAACCCGTGGGCATGGTCGATACGCAGGATCTGACCCGGCTGCGGCTTCTGTGAGGCTTGCTCAGAAGTCCGTCACTTCACGGTAATGCCGCACGCGGTAGCCGCGCTTGCGCATCAGCTCGATCAAGCCGGTGTCCGAGGTGAGGTGCCCGGTGCCCACCAGCACCATCACTTTTTCACCACGTTTGAGCATCTGCTCCAGCCGGTCCATCCAGGAGAGATTGCGGGAGGAGAGAAAAAGATTCATGAGGTCGGGGTACTTCTCAGCCTCGCGGAAGAGCATCTCCTTCAGTTCATCCAGCTGGCCGTATTTCCAGGCTTTGATCATTTTTTCGAACTCCTCTTTCACGGAGCTGATCTCTCCCAGCGTTTGCTCCAGGAGCTCGCGCTGCTGCTTTTCACTGAGGGCGGCAAAGAGCTGGAGTTGAAACTCCACGGTTTCCAGTCCTTCGGCGGGCTTGCCGTCCTTCTTGGCCCGCTCCTCAAAGAAGGAGTCCACACCCTGATCCGACTTGGCGCCCAGGGCCGCATACTCAGTGGAGGTGATCATGAGCGCCACGAACCACGGACGGAAGTGGTTTAAAGAGGAATCCTTCAGGCCGTGTTTGGCGGCCCATGTTTTCACGGCCTCCCAGGTTTCCTTGCTCACATTCGCCTCCAGCGACTTGTCTGCTGGATACTGGCCGAGTTGCGACATCCGGCTCGTCAATTCTGATCCTGAAGCCGCACCCGGAGGCAGTTCCAGGACGAGCTTGTTTGAATACATGTAGGCCGCCTCATAGGCCGGGGCCAGGGGGTAATCCTTCTCGCGTAAAATGTGGATCGTTCCGCACAGGAACAGGCGGCCGCCGTGTGGCCCGTCGACCACCCACACGCTGCCATCTCCACCGCCGTCGGCGACAAACACCGCGGCATCCGGCTTCGCGGCAGGCTTCGCCTCTTCACGTTTGCATGCCAGGACGCAGACGCAGAGCGCGAGGGCAAGGAGGAAGCGGGGGATCGGCATTGGACGATTCAAACACTCGGCGGAAGCGGGATGCAACCGGGATGTGAGGCACCGCTCAAGCCAGCACCGGCTTTACCACGCTGCCATGCACATCGGTCAGGCGGAACTGGCGGCCTTGGAAGCGGAAGGTGAAGCGTTCGTGGTCGATGCCGAGCAGGTGCATCAGGGTGGCCTGAAAATCGTGCACATGGACACCGTCTTTCGCGACGTTGAAGCCGAATTCATCGCTCTCGCCGTAGGTCATGCCTGGCTTCACACCGCCACCGGCCATCCAGATGGTGAACACGTAAGGATGGTGATCGCGGCCCCACTGCTTGGTGTCCTCGATCTTGCCCTGGAGGAAGGGCGTGCGGCCAAATTCGCCGCCCCAGATGACGAGGGTGTCTTCCAGCAGGCCGCGCTGCTTGAGGTCCTTCACCAGCGCGGCACTTGGCGCATCGGTGTCGGTGCATTGAATCTTGAGCTGGGTGTTTAAATTCCGGTGCTGGTCCCAGCCTGCGTGCATGAGCTGCACAAAGCGCACGCCGCGCTCGGCGAGACGCCGCGCCATGAGGCAGTTGTAGGCGTAGCTGCCCTGCCGCCTGACATCCGGGCCGTACATGTCGAGGATGTGCTTGGGTTCGTCGGAGAAGTCCGTCAGCTCCGGCACGCTCGTCTGCATCTTGTAGGCCATCTCGTACTGCGCGATGCGCGTGGCGATCTCGGGATCGCCGAAGTCCTGCAACTTCATCTCGTTGAATCCCGCGATGCCATCCAGAATGGTGCGCTTCACCTCACTGCTCATGCCGTCTGCATTGCTCAGGTAGAGAACGGGATCGCCACTGCCGCGAAATTTCACACCTTGGTACTTCGATGGGAGGAAACCGCTGCCCCAGTAGAAGTCATAGAAGATCTGGCCGCAGCTCGCCTCTTTGTCGCGCGAGGTCATCACCACAAAGGCGGGCATGTCCTCCGCATCGCTGCCGAGGCCGTAGCTCAGCCACGAGCCGATCGCCGGCCGGCCAGCCTGCTCGCTGCCGGTCATGAAAAACGTGATGGCCGGCGCATGATTCACCTGCGTGGTGTGCAGCGATTTGATGAAGCACAGCTCGTCCGCCATCGCCGCAGTGTGCGGCAGGAAGTCGCTCACCGTTGCGCCGCTGCGGCCATGGCGCGAAAAATTCGAGATCTCTCCCAGCACCGGCCGCGCCGTCTGGCCGCCCGTCATGGTGCTGAAGCGCTTGCCTGCTGCGATGCTGTCCGGGATCTGCGTGCCATGCATCTTCCTGAGCATTGGCTTGTGATCAAACAGGTCCACATGCGAGGGCGCGCCATTTTGCAGCAGGTAGATCACTCGTTTCGCCTTCGGCGCGAAATGCGGCAGCGCAGGTGCCATGGCATCCGGTGCCTGCGCGGCAAAGCCTTCGCGTGTCAGCAGCCCGCCCAGCGCTGCACCGCCGATCCCCAGCGCCGTTTTCCCAAAGAGGGAACGGCGGGTCAGGTGGAGGTGGGTGGATTCAAGCGGGTGCATGCGCACTCATCTCTACGAGTGACAAATCACCGCCTTTCCGCCATCATTTACACTCGACCATGAAAGCACTGCTCATTCTTCTCCTCGGCACCCTGCCGCTTTGCGCCGTTGATCCCACCGAACTCAAGCTCTGGCCCGACGGCGCGCCCGGGCAGATGCTGCCGCACTCCAAGGCCACGGAAGACTTCATCCGCACCAAGGCCGGCAAAAGCACCATCACCGACATTCACGATCCCACGATCACCGTGTATCGCCCGGAGAAGCCCAATGGCACCAGCGTCGTTGTCGCCCCAGGCGGCGGCTTTGTCTTCCTCTCCGCCATTCACGAAGGCAGCCAGGTTTGCGAATGGCTCAACACCCTCGGCGTCACCGGCGTCCTGCTCAAATACCGCACGCCCACGCGTGACGAAACCGCTCCTCATGAAAAGCCGGTGGCCGATGCCGCCCGGGCGATCGCGCTTGTTCGCGAGCATGCCAAGGAATGGAATCTGGATCCGAAACGTGTCGGCCTGCTGGGTTTCAGTGCGGGGGGGAACCTGCTCGCTCACATCGCCTGTGACCGTGCTGCGAAGACGGAGCTGCCGGATTTTGGCATCATGATCTATGGTGGTGGTTTTGTGGATTCCAAAGATCCGACCAAGCTCAAGGAGGGCTTCACCGTGCCGAAGGACGCTCCGCCCATGTTCCTCGCCTGTGCTCATGATGATGGCCAGAACCCGATGGCCGCCACGGTGCTCTACCTTGAGTATAAAAAACTCGGCATCCCGTGCGAAGTTCATCTCTTCACCAAAGGCGGTCACGGCTTTGGCATGCGCGACAACAAGCAGCCCATCAACGCCTGGCCGCAGCGCTGCGCGGAGTGGATGGAGTCCATGCACTTTTCTTTGAGTGAGCAGCAGTTTGATCGTGAGATCGAGCAGGCGGAGAAAAAGCTTCAGTCGAAGTTCAGCCAGATGGGCTTGCTCATGAGCGAGATGAAAGAGAAGGAGCTGAACGAGATCACGGTGCAAATTCAGGACGCCCGCCGCCTGGGGCAGACAGCCGCGGTTGCACGACTGCAGCAAAAACAGGCCGAACTTGCTGGTGCCATCAAGAAGCAAGACAAGGATGACTCCGGCATGCGCACGCGCATTAGTGAGGAGCTCATCCAATTGAAAAAAGAAAAGCTCGAACTCGAAGCCCGGCGTCAGATGTTTCTCGACAGGCAATCCGCTCCAAAACAGCCTTGAATCTTGCAAGACGCCGCGATTGTCGGCTTAGTGCTTGGCATGAAACCGTTTTTGCTCTCTTTGCTGGTCGGGTCATCACTTGCTGCTGCCGATGTTTCTTCGGTGGTGAAACAGGAGCTGCCATCGCTCGTCACGCTCTACAAAGAGCTGCACGCAAACCCGGAGCTGTCGCTGCACGAGATCGAAACGGCGGCGCGCATCGCCAAAGAACTGCGTGAGGCCGGACTGGAGGTGACGGAGAATGTCGGTGGTCATGGCGTCGTCGGCGTGTTGAAGAACGGGGCCGGCCCGGTGATCCTGCTGCGTACGGATCTCGATGCGCTGCCGGTGAAGGAGCAGACGGAGGCACCCTATGCGAGCAAGAAGGTGGTGAAGGATGATCTCGGGCGAGACGTGAACGTGATGCATGCCTGCGGACATGACGTGCACATGGCCAGCTTTGTGGGAACGGCCCGGGCCTTGGTGAAACTGCGGAATCAATGGCAGGGAACGATCGTCATGATCGGCCAGCCGGCGGAGGAGCGGGTGCTCGGCGCACGGTTCATGCTGCGTGCGGGATTGTTCTCCAAATTTCCCAAGCCGGACAAAGCCATCGCGTTGCATTGCTCCTCTGACATGGCGCATGGTCAGGTGGGCATCGTCGAAGGCTTTGCGCTGGCGAATGTGGACTCGGTGGAGATCGTGGTGAAAGGCGTGGGCGGGCATGGCTCCATGCCGCACCTCTGCAAGGACCCCATCGTGCTCTCGTCACAGATCGTGCTGGCGTTGCAGACCATTGTCAGCCGCGAGGTGCGGCCTGGTGATCCGGCCGTGATCACGGTGGGCAGCATTCATGGCGGCACGAAGAGCAACATCATTTCCGACGAAGTGCGCCTGCAGCTCACCTTGCGCAGCTACAAGAAGGAGACGCGGCAGCACTTGATCGACTCCATCAAACGCATCGTCAAAGCCCAGGCCGAGTCCGCCAGCATGCCCGCTGACAAGATGCCGGAGGTGCTCGTGTCAGAGGACAGCGCCACGGCGCTCTACAACCAGCCGGAGCTGTGTCAGGAGGTGCGCGGGCTTATCGGGGCGGCCATCGGTGCGGACAACGTCCTCACTCGCGAGCCTGTCATGGGCGCGGAAGATTTTTCCGAATACGGCATGACAAAGGACAAGGTGCCGCTGTGCATGTTTTGGCTCGGCACGCAGCCGCCCGCAGTGGTGGCCGCAGCCAAAGCGAAGGGGACCGCGCTGCCGTCGCTGCCGTCGCTGCATTCGCCTTATTTCAAACCCGTTCCTGAGCCCAGCATTGAGACTGGCGTGACAGCGATGACCTCGGCGGTCATGGGCCTGCTGAAGAAATAAAGCGGGCAGCTTTACTTCCGGCTGAGCTTGTAGAACAGCCAGCCGCCCATGCCGAGGAAGATCACATTGGGCAGCCACATGATGAGGTGGGGCATCGCCGCCGGTGTGTCATTGAGCGTGTCTGCCAGAATGATGAAGACGATGTAAACCGTGGCCGTGATCAGGCTCAGGGCGAAGCCCGAAGAGGTCTCACGGCGTTGCGCCGTCACTCCCAGCGGAATACCCACGAGGGCGAAGGTGAAGCAGGCCATCGAAAAGCTGTAGCGTTTGCTCAGTTCGGTGAGCGACAGGGAGCGTGACACAGGCGTCAGCGCTTCGCCGGTGACGGTGTCCTTCCAGGTGCGCACTTCCTCAGCCAGGGCGCTGGTGGTCTTCATGCTGGCGTTCACCCGCACGGTGTCCTTCTGCATTTCTGAGAGCGGCAGTTTCAGCCATTGCTTGTTCATGGCCAGTCCGCCTAGCTGGCCCTGACCATTGACAGGCACGGTCTCTTCCGTCATGCCTTCGAGTTCCATCTGCAGGTCGATCGACCCCGGAGTGGGGTGAAGGGTCGCTTTCTTGGCGTGGATGTAGGTGCTGGCCTCGGCACCCTTCAGCATGACGATGTGCATGTCTGTGAGGGTCTTGTCTTGGCGCTTGCTGGTGTAAATGCGGTAGCCGGGCACGCGCTCCAGCACCTGGCCCTCTTGGAACAAGGTTTCAGGATTCTTCACCGCCACCTGATAAAACAGCCGCTTCATGCGGTCCTTCGCCGCCGGCGCGAGGCTCACATTCACCCACAGGCAGATGCCGCTCAGCGCTATGGCCAGAACAAACACAGGGGCGCAGATGCGCGGCATGGACATGCCGGTCATGCGCAGGGAGACCAGTTCATTGTCGGCAGACAAACGGCCAAACACGAGCAGAATCCCTGTCAGGAAGGCCCAGGGAATCGTGAAAATGAGCGAAAAGGGAATGACCAGCATCACAAACTCCGCGATCACCGAAGTGGGCAGTTCGGTATTGCCCAGGAGCTGGTCCAGCTTTTTGTACACATTGCCCAGCACCATCACGCCACTGAGCAGCGCCACACCGATCAGCGTGGCTGATGCGACCTGGCGGCCAAGATAGCGGTCAAAGATGCGCGGGAACATGAGTTCGGTCAGGCTAGCGAGTCTTCATCGCGGGGCAATTTGAGATTGCCATAGGCTGCTTCAAACGACGGCCTTCTTCACCTTGCCGAAATCGGTGCCGAGGAAGCGCTTGGCGAGGTTCTCCGCCTGCTCGGAATGATCGGTGAGGTAGATGTCGAGGGTGGGTTTGGATTTGGTCGTCCGCAGCAGGCCGCCCTGCTCCAGGCTGGCTTTCACATGTGCCGCGCAGGTGCTGGCGGAGTCCACCAGCCGAACCTTCTGCCCCAGCATGCGCTTCAGCACCGGTACCAGCAGTGGGTAGTGGGTGCAGCCCAGCACCAGGGTGTCGATGCCTTTGTCGAGCATTGGCTTCAAATACTCTCGCAGCACGGACTTGAGCGCGGGGTGATCCGTCCAGCCTTCCTCCACGAAGGGCACCAGGAGCGGGGTGGCCCGAGCCTCGATCATGATGTCAGGCCGCCGCATCGCGATTTCGTGCTGGTAGGCGTGGCTGCGAATCGTGCCTGCGGTGCCAATGATGCCCACCCGCTCGCAGGTGGCATCGGCAAGCGTCGCCTCCACTCCGGGACCGAGCACGCCGATGACCGGCACACGAAACGTGGCCTGCAGCACCGGCAGGGCATGCGCCGTGGCCGTGTTGCACGCCACCACCACGGCCTTCACGCCTTGGGAGACGAGGAACTGGGTGTCCTCCATCGAGAAGCGCCGGATTGTGTCCGGGGATTTCGAGCCATATGGCACCCGCGCCGTATCACCGAGATAAACGATCGACTCATTGGGCAGCAGATCCCGCAGCGCCCGCACGACGGTCAGGCCTCCAACGCCGGAGTCAAAAACGCCGAGAGGGCTGCTGGCGGTGACGGGAGTGCTCATGGCAGGGATCACCCTTTCCGCGTGAGCTCCACAATGATCGCCTTCTGCGCATGCAGACGGTTTTCTGCCTGGTCAAAGATCAAATCGGCGTGGGCTTCCATGACTTCCTCGGTGATTTCCTTGCCGCGATAAGCGGGCAGGCAGTGCATGACGAGCGCGCCGGGGTTGGCGTGCTTCATGAGGGCGGAGTTGATCTGCCAGGGCCTGAGGGTCTCGATGCGGTCGGCGCTTTCGGCCTCCTTGCCCATGCTGACCCAGACATCGGTGTAAACGACATCGCAGGCACCCACGGCTTCGGCGGGATCATCGACGATGCTCACGGTGTTGCCGGGCACACGATGCATGAAGCTTTCCTGCGGTTGAAACGCCTTGGGGGCTCCGATGACGAGTTCAAAACCGAGATGCACCGAGGCCCAGATCCAGGAGCGGGCCATGTTGCAGTCGCCATCGCCTAGGAAGCAGATGCGTTTGCCTTTCCAGCCGCCGAGGCGTTCCTGAATGGTCTGCAAATCCGCCAGCACCTGGCAGGGGTGCTCGTCATCGGTCAGCGCATTGATGGTGGGGATGCCGCTGTACTGGGCGAAGTCCACCACATCCTGCTGGGCGAAGGTGCGGATGACCGCGCCATGAATCATGCGGCCCATCACGCGTGCCGTGTCCTTGATCGGTTCGCCGCGTCCCAGCTGGATGTCGGCGCTGGAGAGGAACATCACCGCGCCGCCCAGTTCGCGAATGCCCACTTCAAAGCTGACGCGGGTGCGTGTCGAAGACTTGCTGAAAATCAGCGCCCACTGCTGGCCGGTGAGCACCTGCGGTGAAGCTTTGCGGTCCTTTTTCAGAACGCAGCCCAGATTGACGATTCTCTCGATTTGTTCCCGGGTCAGTTCTTCGATGGAAAGGAGGTGTTTCATATCTTGGCGGGTTTTACGCGAGCTGATCGAGCACGCTCTTGAAGATGGCGAGCCCTTCGTCGGCATGGGCTGCGGTGATGTTCAGCGGTGAGAGCCAGCGCACCACATTGGGGCCGGCGGGGGTGACCATCATGCCGGCATCCAGCAGCTGCTGCGCGAGGAAGATGGATGGCAGCTTGCCGCCGGATTTTGCGGAGATGGCTTCGGCATTGAGTTCAAAGCCGATGAACAGGCCGAGCTGGCGCACCTCTTTGATCAGCACGTGATTCCACGAGCAGGCCGCCGCTGCGATGGTCGCACCGCGAGCTTTGGCGTTGTCACAGAGATGCTCGTCCAAAATCGTGCGCAGCGTGGCAATGCCCACGGCGCAGGCGAGGGGAGAGCCGCCATAGGTGGTGCCGTGTGTGCCTGGACCGAGTGTCTTGCTCAGATCACGGCGGTCATTGACCCAGAAGGAGCCCAGCGGGAAGCCGCTGCCAATGGCCTTGGCCCAGCTGATGCCGTCGGGCTGAATTTCATCTCCTGGAATGATGCTGCGCCAGCCGGCCATCTCGCCTGCCCGGCCAAAGCCGCACTGCACTTCATCCAGCAGCAGCAGCAGATCCTTCTCACGGCACAGCCGCTGGGCGGCGCGCAGAAACTCGGGAGTGACGGCATTCACGCCGCTCTCGCCCTGAATCGGCTCCATCAAGATGGCGACCGTTTTGTCGGTGATCGCCGCTTCGAGGGCGGCGATGTCGTTGAACGGGGCATAGACGAATCCCGGTGGCAGCGGGCCAAAGCCCCCGTGAATTTTCTCCTGTGCCGTGGCGGTCATGGCACCGAACGTGCGGCCATGGAACGAGCCGGTGAAGGTGATGATCTCGTAGCGGCCGCCGGTCTGCTGGCCGTATTTGCGTGCCAGTTTGAGCAGGCCTTCATTGGCCTCCGCACCGCTGTTGCAGAAGAAGCATTTGCCGGCAATGCCGACGCATTCTTCGACGAGGATGCGCGCCAGTTCAGCCTGCTTGTCGATGCAGTACCAGTTCGAAACGTGGATCAGGGTGTTTGCCTGCTCGGTGAGCGCCTTAACCACCGTGGGCGGGCAGTGACCGAGCGGGCACACGGCCACGCCGCCGGCGAAGTCGAGATACTTTTTCCCATCACGATCCCAGACGTACGGGCCTTCGCCACGCACCGGCCAAACGTTGTAACGACCGTAGTTCGGCAGGACGAATTCCTGCATCAGTTGATCACTCGTTCTCATCTCAGGATTACAAATGGATTTCCGTGCCGATCCCGCCGTCGGTGAAGATTTCGAGAATCAGCGCATGTGGCAGGCGGCCGTCGATGAGATGCACCTTGCCCACGCCGCCACGCAGAGAATCGAGTGAAGAATCCACCTTGGGAATCATGCCGCCGCTGATGATGCCGTCTGCTTTCAGCTTGGCGATGGAGGCCTCGTCGAGGCTGGGGATCAGCGTGGAGTCGTCCTTCGGATCACGCATCACACCGCGCACGTCGCTGAGGAAGATGAGCTTGGTGGCTTTAAGTCTTTTGGCCAGACCGCAGGCTGCAAGATCGGCGTTTACATTGAGCGTTTTGCCAGAGGCAAGCTCACGGGCGACGGGAGACACCACGGGCACGAATTCGCCCGCCACAGCCGCTTGAATGAGGCCGAGCTTGCAGTCGTTCACTTCGCCGACCCAGCCGAGATCGCCCTTCATCTTTTCGCCCAGAAAGACTTCCGTGCCGGGGATGCCGACGGCCTTGCCGCCAAAGGCGTTGATCTTATTCACGATCTCCGGGTTGATCACACGGGCGAGCGTTTCCTCGACGATCTTGATCGTCTCGTCGTCGGTGACGCGCATGCCGTTGATGAACTTGGCCTGCAGACCAGACTCGGTCATGGCCTTCGAGATCGCCTTGCCGCCACCGTGTACGATGACGGGATTGATGCCCACGGCTTCGAGGAAGACGACATCGCGCAGGAAGGAGTCCACCTGCACGGGGTCTTCCATCGCACTGCCGCCGACCTTGATCAAAAACGTGCAGCCACGAAAGCTCTGCATGTAGGGCAGGGCTTCAAGAAGTACGGCGGATTTGGTGATTTGAGCGTCGAGGGGATTCATCGCGATGAAGGTGACTGCGTGAACCGGTCAGGCGAAGCCTTTCTGGCGTTTCGCGTGAATGGCGGCGGAGTATTCCGCGCTGTTGAAATCCACGTATTCTTCGGACAGGTCGCTGGTATACACGGTGTAGCCGCTGGTGCCGAGATTGAGATCAATGGTGACGGTGAACTTCGGCTCCTGCACGACCTTTTCCATTTCGGCAACGGGCGTTTTCGTGGCCAGTCCGCCTTTGCAGGCCTGCAGGCCGCCAAAGTAGATGTCGATGAGTTCTTCACGGATGCGTGCGCCGGAATAGCCGACGGCGTGGATGATGCGGCCCCAGTTCGGGTCGCAGCCATGGAAGGAGCACTTCACGAGGAGGGATTTGGCGACGGTTTCGGCCACCTTGCGGGCATCTGCCTGCGTGCGGGCATTGCGGACGCGGATCTCGACGAACTTGGTCACGCGCTCGCCGTCGCAGACGATCATCTTGGCGAGTTCCAGCATCACCTTGTGCAGCGCGCAGCGGAAGAGTTCCGCCTCGGGCGAGCCCTTTTTGATGGTTGGCGCATCCGACTGGCCGTTGGTCATCACGATGACGGTGTCGTTCGTGCTGGTGTCGCCGTCGATGGTGATGCAGTTGAAGCTCTTCTCCACGGCGTAGCGCATGGAGCGGTGCAGCTCATCCTTGCCGATTTTGGCATCGGTGGTGATAAAGCACAGCATGGTGGCCATGTTTGGGCAGATCATGCCCGCCCCTTTGGCGATGCCGCCGATGCGGAAGCTGCCTTTGCCGCAGGGCACATCGACCGCAAAGGACTTGGGCTGCGTGTCGCTCGTCATGATCGCACGCATGGCATCCTCGGAGCCGTCGGACTTCAGCTTGGCCACCGCGTCGGGCACTTTGACAATCACACGCTCAATGGGCATCGGCATGCCGATGATGCCGGTGGAGCA
Organism: Prosthecobacter sp.; assembly: GCF_044222345.1. GTDB lineage: Bacteria > Verrucomicrobiota > Verrucomicrobiia > Verrucomicrobiales > Verrucomicrobiaceae > Prosthecobacter. The sequence continues at coordinate 57,782 of NZ_JBGANL010000028.1, read as the reverse complement.
GACGAGGACCTGGCGCATTTTTACGCCAAGCTGTTCAGCCACGGCCTTGGTCATGGCCTTCGCATCCTGAATGCCCTGAACACCGGTGCAGGCGTTGGCATTGCCGCTGTTGGCGATGATGGCGCGGGTGTCGCTTTCCTTGATGTGCTGCTGGCACACGCGCACGCAAGCGGCGCGGACTTTATTCGTCGTGAAAACCGCGTCCGTCGTCGTTGGGCCATCGGAAACGATGAGCGCGAGGTCGAGGCGCGTTGCTTCAGGATTCTTGATCCCGCAGGTCACGGCGCTGGCGCGGAACCCCTTGGCAGCGGTGACACCGCCGTCGATGACTTTGAAAGAGACGCGGCATTCGCGTTCGTCGTGTACTTTGGTCGCCATAAAAATTAGACGTACAACAGGCCTGCGGTGGCCTCAAAGCCGCAGATGAGGTTCATGTTTTGCACGGCCTGGCCTGAAGCACCTTTGCCGATGTTGTCTTCGGTGCTCATCAAAATGAGCTGTCCTGCGCGGGCGTCATAGGACCAGCCGATGTCCACGAAGTTGGTGCCGGTGACGTTTTTGGTGTCTGGAGACTGATTCACCCCCAGCAAACGCACGAAGGGTGCTGAATCGTAGGCCGAATGCAGCGCCGCGCTGATTTGTTCAATCGTGACTCCTGGCTGCAGCTGCGCGAAGGTCGTGGTGCAGATGCCCGAATGCGTTGGCATGAGGTGGGGGACAAAAGAAAGCTTCACCTCACGACCTGCGGCGATGGCGAGTTCCTGCCCGATTTCACTCAGATGCCGGTGCAGCGGCACGCTGTAGCTGCGCACGCTGTTTTGCACTTCACAGAAGAGAAGCGGGATGCTTTCCTTCCGTCCGGCACCGCTGGCGCCGCTCATGCTGGCCACGGCCAGCGGGGACTCCGCCAGCAGGCCCGCCTTCAGCAATGGAAGGAGAGGCAGCAGGATGCTGGTGGGGTAGCAGCCGGGGCAGGCAATGAGCCGCGCGCTCTTGATCTGTTCCTCACGTAACTCCGGCAGGGCGTAGACGGCTTCATCCAGCAGTTCGGGCGCAGGATGGGCATGGCCGTAGAATTCCTCATAGAGCGCCGGACTCCGCAGACGGAAGTCCGCGCTGAGGTCGATCACCTTGAGACCCAGCTCCAGCAGGGGCTTGGCATACTCGGCGGAAACCCCATGCGGCAGAGCGAGAAAAGCGATCTCGGCACCGGCGGCTTTCAAGGCGGCGGCGTCAGGAGCGGTGAAGGTCAGGGAATCGGCCACGCCCACGCTGCGGAAGCGTGGAAACTCCTTGGAGAGGGCTTTTCCAGCCAGCGAGCGCGAGGTCACAGCCACCAGTTCCACGTTGGGGTGCCGCAGCAGCAGGCGCAGCAGTTCTGCTCCAGAGTAACCACTGGCTCCTACGACGGCGACTTTGACGGGTGCGGACATATTGCGGGGGGCGGAGTATGGGATGTCATGGGGGGCATGCAACCCTGAAATAGGTCATTTCTCGCCCCGCCAGAGCACGCATCGTGCCGCTTGTCAGCGGGCTTCGCCTCGCGCACTGTCAGTACCCCCATGAGCGATCCCACGCCCGAACCCCCAGAGACCGAAAAACCCAAAGCGCCCGGCAGTCCGGAGGAGATCACGCGCAAGTTGGAGGATTTCATCAAAAACACCCTGGGCGGCCAGGTGCTCTTCACCCGCGTGGAAGGCCCTGGCGGACGCCCCTTGCCGGAAGGCGAGGAGAAGCCCGTCGAGGAGGCCAAGCCCGACAATGGCCGGGTCTTCGAGTTCAATTACCGCCCGGCTGACATCAAGGCCCACCTCGACCGTTTTGTGATCCGCCAGGATGAGGCCAAAAAAGTGCTCGCCACGGCGGTGTGTGACCACTACCACCACGCGCAGATGCTGCGGGATGACCGTGCGGCGGAGTCAGGCGGTGCCCGGCTGGAATTCTCCAAGCAGAATGTCATCATCATCGGCCCCACCGGCGTCGGAAAGACCTACCTCGTCAAACACATCGCCGATCTCATTGGCGTGCCGTTTGTGAAGGCGGATGCGACCAAGTTCAGCGAAACCGGCTACGTTGGCGCGGATGTGGATGACCTGGTGCGTGATCTCGTGGCCAAGGCCAACGGCGACATCGAGCTCGCGGAGCACGGCATCATCTATCTGGATGAAATCGACAAGCTTAGCAGCGGCCCTGAAAGACTCGGGCGCGATGTGAGCGGGCGCGGCGTGCAGACCACCCTGCTCAAACTCATGGAGGAAACCGAAGTGGCACTCTATGCGCCGAACGACATCCGCAGCCAGATGCAGATGATGTTTGACACCCGCAAAGGCCGCACCGGCCGCGAGGTGGTGAACACACGCAACATTCTCTTCATTGTCAGCGGTGCGTTTGGCGGTCTGGAAAAGATCATCGAAAAGCGCACGAACCGGAAATCCATCGGCTTTGTCTCCGCAGACACGAAAGACACCTCCTCCGAGTATTTGTTCCGCGAGGCACGCACGAAGGACTTCATCGACTACGGCTTCGAGGCGGAATTCATCGGGCGCCTGCCCGTGCGCGTGGTGTGTGATCCGCTGAGTGCGGACGACATGTTTCAGATCATGAAAAACTCCGAGGGCAGCCTCATCCGCCAGTATGAGCGCGAGTTTGCCGCCTACGGGGTCAAAGCCGTCTTCAAGGACGATGCGCTGCGCGAGATCGCCAGCCGTGCGGAGGATGAAAAGACGGGTGCACGGGGGCTTGTCACCGCCTGGGAGCGCGTGCTGCGCGACTTCAAATTCGAGATGCCCAGCCTCGGTCTGCCGGAACTGCACGTCGATGGCGCGCTGGTCAAAGAGCCTGAGCAGGCGCTTGCCAGATGCCGTGCAGAGGCCGTCAGCCAGTTCAGAGAACTCGGTGCCGCCCATGCGGGTGAGGTCAGAGCTTTTGCAGAGCGCTTTCAGCGCGAGCATGGCTTCCTGCTCGACTTTGAGAGCGAAGCCATCGCCGCCGTGGCCGCCCGCGCACAGCGCGAGGGGCTGCATGTGGAGGCCATGTGCGCGAAGCTCTTCAAAGATTATCCTTTCGGTCTCAAGCTTGTCACCCGCAGCACCGGCGCGACGAGCTTTGTCATCACTCCGGACGCGATCGCGAATCCTGACAGGTATGTCAGCGAGCTCGTCGTAAAGGCCTGCCGCAGCCAGCCTGAGCCGGTTTCCAACAACATCATCGACATCACCCCTGACACTCCTGCCCATGAATCGTAATCATGTCGCCGCCATGTTCATTGGTGTGCTGGTCTGCATCCCTTTGCTGGCCTTGTATCATTTTGGTTATTTCAAAGCCACCGCCGAATGGTTTGCCGTGCTGTATGCGCGCGGTTTTATTTTGCCGGCCGGCGGCTTGAAGCAGATGCTCTGGCTGCAATACGGCTACTACACATGCATGGCCTTCATCAGCGCGTGGGTTTGCATCGAGATGCCCTCGCAGTGGCGGCGGTTTGCGTTCCTTCTTGGCGGCACCTTCCTCACGACCACTTTTGCCTGCATCATGGCCATGAGCGGGGTTTTGTTTGAGCCCATATCAGGGGTGCTGGCGTTGTGGTTCGCGGGCATCGCGGGTATTGCCGTCGGCGGCTCGGTCAATGCTTACCGCTGCCATGTGATGCGCGATTATTTTGTCGGGCGTCTGTCCACGCGTCTGTTTGAGGAACTCGCGGATCAAAACAATCCCGCGAAAATGACGGAGCGCCGTGAAATCACCGTGCTGACCTGCCGCCTGCTGAACCATGGGGAGCTTTCCACGGGCATCGAGGCGCTGCAGTTCGAAGAGCTGGCCACGCATTTTCAGCGCAGCATTTCAGGTTTTCTCATCGAGCGTGGTGCCTATCTGGATGACTGCAATGCCCGTCAGGTGCGTGTCTTCTTTGGATTTCCGCTCACAGACGAGAATCATGCCCTGCACGCCGTGCAGGTGGCCGCAGTTTTGCGCAGCCACGTGGCCACGCTGACGCGGGAGATTGAGCAGCGCTTCGGCAAAAAGGCGCAGATTGGTGTGGCATGCAGCACCGGACCGGCGATCTGCGGTCTGTTTGGTGTGAGCCACTTTGAAAGTTTCAGTGCGGTGGGTGAGGTGATCGATTTTGCCACGCAGCTGTGTGTCTTGAACGCCGAGTACGGCAGCAGGGTTCTTCTGAGTGCGAGGACGTATGCACTGGCGAAGGACAATGCCGAGGTGCGTCCAATGGAAATGGTCAGCACCGTGGGTTCCAGCCAGATGAGCGAGGTGTATGAACTGCTCGCCGAAAAAGGCACGCTGCCTGAGCCGGACATCCGTGCCCGTGACTCCTTCTGGCAGGGCGTGGTGCAGTATCGCAAAGGCGATCTGAAGCAGGCGCAGGAAAGCTTCAACAGCGCCGTCATCGAAGACCGTGAGGATGCGCCGCTCAAGTACTTCATGGAGCGTGTGGATCTGGCTCTGAAGGAAAAATCTTCGCCGGGTAAGGAAATCCCCAAACATTCGCGCAAGCTCGCTGTGACCTGAGTTTTTTTGCCGTGCGTATTGATTATCCACCTGCGATCCAGCGTCTCGTCGCCCAGCTCAAGTCGTTGCCCGGCCTGGGGCCGCGTAGCGCGGAGCGTCTCATGATCTGGCTGCTGCAGAGGAGCGATGAGCGCATCCCCCTGCTGTCCAACACGCTGCTGGAGGCCAGGGCGCGCATCACACCCTGCGATCACTGCGGGTTCTTCATTGAAAGCGACAGCGAGTGTTTGCTCTGCCACGATCCGCGCCGCCAGCAGCACCAGCTTTGCGTGGTCGAGCAGGCCGCCGATGTGCTGCGCATGGAGCGTTCAGGCGCGTTTCAAGGCTTGTACCATGTGCTCGGCGGCAGGCTTTCACCGCTCGACAATGTGACGCCGGAAGACCTGCGCATGGAGTCGCTGGTCAATCGTGTGCGGGACCTCCACACAGAGGAAGTCATCATCGCCCTCGGCTCCGATGTCGAAGGGGAGGCCACCGCCAGCTATATCGCCGATCTGCTGCGTCCGGCTGGCATTGCTGTCACCCGTCTGGCCCAGGGCATGCCTGCGGGTGGAGGACTCGATCATGTGGACGAACTCACGCTTTATCAGGCCCTGCATGGTCGTAGGAAGATGGGTTAGAATAAAAAAGATGGGGTTTGGCAAATCCTTCGCTGGACTTTTCGGCATCATTTCTAACAATCGTACGTCATGAGCCAATATCACATCGCACGAGATGGTCAGCAGCTAGGGACTTATGCTGAACAGGATGTGCAGTCGGGTCTCGCGTCAGGCAGCATTTTGCCAACAGATCTGCTCTGGACGGAGGGAATGACTGACTGGCAGCCGGTGGGCGGCCGCTTCAGTGCCGGAGCACAGGCGGAGGCGGTGCAGCCTGTGTTCAATCCCTATGCGGCTCCGAGGGCCAATGTGATTTCTCCTTCCATGGCTCCCGCCCGGGAGCTGGCTTCGCTGGGGCAACGTCTTGGTGCTGCCGTGCTCGATGGTCTGGTGGCCATGGTCGTCATCGGGGTGCCCTATGCCGTTGCCATGTACAGCATGGGGATGGCTGAGAACAAGCACCAGGAAGGGCTGAGTGGCGGGGCCACGGTGGGCTTTGCAGTGGCAGGCATCGGCTTTCTGGCATTGGTGATTTACAATCTGGTCCTCCTCAGCACCAAGGGGCAGACGCTCGGGAAAAAATGGATGGGAATCAGTATTGTGACTCACCCCGACTGCCAGCAGGCCGGTTTCGTCAAAGCGGTGCTGCTCCGTGGCTTTGTCAATGGCATCATCGGCGCCATTCCCTTGCTCGGCATGCTCTATTCGATCACCGACATCTGTTTCATCTTCCGGGAAGATCGCCGCTGCATTCATGACCTGATCGCTGGCACCCAGGTCATTAAATGCTAGTTCGGGTTCTGGCTATTCCAGTCCCAGTGCAGCCACCTCGTCTTCATCCAGGCCGAGATAGTGCCCCAGTTCGTGGAGGAAGGTGATGCGCACTTCATGGCGGTAGGTCGCGAGATCACCGGCGCATTCGTCCCAGAGGTTGTCCAGAAACAGTCGTATGCGCGGCATTTCATCAGGGGTTTCCGGCAGCCCGTCACTGCGGGAGAGACCTTCAAAGAGGCCGAGCAGGTCGGGATCAAGGTCTTCATCAATGTCGACCAGCGCATCCATCTCCGTCAGCTCAATGCGGCAGTCTCCTGCTTCATTGCGAATTTCTGTCGGCAGTGAGAGCAGCGTGTCTTTGACGACTTTGGTGGCGATGGTGAGAAGGCGTGGGAATCGCATGGTGTTTTACTTGCCCGTTTTCTTTTCGGCGGCGGCTGGCTGTGATTTTTTCTTCAGGGTTTCGAGCTCTTTCTGCTGGTCTTCGGCCTGCTTTTGCAACTGCTGCACGCGGTCCCAGAGCTTTTTGAGATCGGCGGGGCTCTCCAAGCCTGCACGGATGTCCTGCACGGATTTGGCGGCTGCCTCGCGCACGGGATCGATGCGGTCATTGCCACTGGCGAGCAGCGGCTCCAGGACCGCGAGCGCCTTGGGATCACGCAGAGTGCCGAGGGCCCTGGTGCTGGCGAGACGCCAGGCGTGGCGAGGGTCGGTGAGTTTGCTGGAGAGAAATTCACGCACGGCATCGCGTTGCGTATTCGTGGGCCGGCGCGCGAGGAAGGCGACTGCATCGAAGGCGATGCCAGCATCGCGACCCCGGAGATCGTTGAGCGATTTCAACCGGGCCAGCATTGCAGGAACGGCCGATTCGTCGTCCTGAGCACGCAGTGCTTTGATGGCGGCGAGCTGGAGTGAGTTATTGTAACTGGTGCCGTTCAGGTGGGTGCGAATTGCTGCGGCCACTGCGGCATCTCCGGGGCGCGCGCCCCAGGTTTCGATGATGCTGGCGAGAATGTCGGGGTTCTTTTCGCTCTGGGCCATTTTCCACAGGGTTTCCTGCGATTCTGCTGTCGTCAGTGCAGCAAGAGACTGAACGATGGCTCTGCGAGCGCGTGCGTCGGGCTGGTTGCTGCTGCCCGCAATCAAGGCAGCGCGTGCTTCGGGTTCGGAGATTTTGGCGAGAGTTTTTGCCGCCTCTGCTCGAACGGCGTAGGAGGCATCTTCGCGCAGGGCTTTGCCGAGCTTGTCGATATGCTTGTCACCGAGCATGCTGATGGCGAGCAGGCGGCCGATGATGTCGCCCTGCAGTTGTTTGTCGAGCATGGGGCCTGGCGGTGTGAAAGCAACTTTGGCCAGCACGGTGTAATCGGGATCGATGCGCACCAGTTCCGGCTGGGCGGGCAGGTGGAAGTAAAAGTCTTCGACCTCCTTGCTGACGTCTGCTTTGACATGCAGCAGCTCCTTTTGCCCGGGGATGGCAAAGCCGACAGGCAGCGGCACGCGGAAGAGGCGCACCTGCTCGCTGAGCTTCTGAGTCTGCCGGACGGTGATCCGGGCCTGCTTGGAAGCGACGTCCCAGGCATAGTCGATTTTCAATTCCGGCACGCCGCCATGGAAGAGCCACTGGTCGAAAAACTGATCAAACGACAGCCCGCTGACTTCCTCAATGACATCCTGCAGGTCTTCGGTGCGTACGATGCTGCTGCGGTGGCGCTCAAGATACGTCCGGATGCATTTGCGGTACAAATCCGGACCGAGCTGGCTGCGCAGCATGTGCAGCACCCAGGCTCCCTTTGGGTAGACCCGCGTGTCGAACTGCTGCATCGGATCGCCGTAGTCCCGCCAGACGATGGGGCGGGTGTCGTTTGCCTGAAACACCTGCTGGGCTTCTTTCCAGAGGGCGTATTTCATCGCATCCGCACCGAGCTTCTGCTCCTCATAGAGGATGGTGTAGTAGCTGGCAAAGCCTTCGTTGAGCCAGAGATGGGACCAGTCACGGCAGGTGACGAGGTCACCGAACCACTGGTGGGCGGTCTCGTGCGCATCAAGCTCATGCAAAGAGCGCAACTGTTCGGTGTCGGAATTGAACAGCATGTCCGCGGCTTCGAAAGTGCAGCTCGTGTTTTCCATGCCGCCAGCGATGAAATCGAGGCAGTAGACCTGATAGTACTTATCCCAGGCAAAGGGCACACCGATTTCTTTTTGGTAGAATTCGATGATCTTGCGGGTGTCGGCAAAAGCATTGGACGCCTGCGCGGTGTGCGACGGGGGAACCAGCATCGCCAGAGGCAGATTGCCTGCTTTGTCCTCCAGCTTGTGGAAGTAGCCCGCAGCCATCGCAATGAGGTAGTTCACATGCGGTTTGTCCTGCAGCCAGTGAAAGGTCACGAGTCCATTGTCGCCGGGCTTTTCGCTTTGCAGCGTGCCATTGGAGATGACCTGCATGCCTTTCGGAACATGGCAGATGACCTCGCTGGTGAAGCGCTCATTGGGGTAATCGTAGCTGGGGAACCAGAAGCGGTGCTCCTCCGCCTCACCCTGGCTCCACACCTGGGTGTCGCCTGCTTTGTAGCCCATCTCTGGCGTACGGAAATAAAGGCCGTGATCTGGTTGCACCGCAGAATAGGTGACGGTGACCGTCGCTTCAGCATCAGGTGCAATCGCCTTGGTGAAGGTGATGATGAGCTTGTCTTGCGTGACCTGATGCTCCGCGACCTGCGCACCCGCGGCCGTGATGGAGGTGATCTTCAAATCCACCGCATCCAGTTCCAGTTTCTCCAAGGGAAGAGCGATGGGTTTGAAGCGCAGGGTCGCCGTGCCTGAGACCGTGCGCTTGGCAAAATCCGGAGTCACATCGAGCTTCACATGCAGAATGTCCGCCCGGCGATCCCGTGCATATTTGCGGCCCGGGATGAGCTTCAGCGGCTGCGGCAGCAAATGCTTGTTGCAGTACAGGCATTCCGTGGAGTCGGCGGCGGCCTCCAGAGTCAGCAATGCAGCGGCAAGAATGAAAGGGGGGATGCGCATGATGGCGTCGAGCATCCCGAACGCGATGCCGGGTGGCAAGCACAATCAGGAAGGAGTGCCCTCCAGCCGACGTATCTGGCAGGGTCATGCTCACCTTTTCCGACCACAGCCTGGGATCTTCACGCCTTCAGCGGCGTGATTTCCTGCGCATTGGTGGACTGGGGCTGGGCGGGCTCGGGCTGAGTGATCTGATGGCGCTCAAGTCGCGGGCGGCTTCCTCAAAGTCGCTGCTCAAGGACAAGTCGGTCATCTTCTTGTTCATGCACGGCGGTCCGTCGCAGTTTGAGACTTTTGATCCGAAGATGGATGCGCCCTCGGAGATCCGCAGCGTCACGGGGGAAATCAAAACCAAGCTGCCCGGGGTGACCTTTGGCAGCACGTTTGAGCGGCTGGCAAAGCTGGCGGACAAGTTCAGCATCGTACGCTCCTTCGTCACGGGGGATGCGGTGCATGACATCAAGACCATCGTCGGCAAGGATACGATGAAGGCGAATCTCGGCTCGCTCTACTCACGCATGGCCGGGCCGCTGCGCAAAAGCAGCGCGATGCCGACGAACGTGGCGCTGTTCCCGCAGGCGGTTTTATCCACCGCCGGACCCGTGATCAAGCAATTCGGCGACTTCACCTCCAGCGGTGAACTGGGTTCTACTTATCAGCCCTTTGTGCCCGGCGCAGGCAGTGGAGCGCAGGCGGACATGACCTTGAGCATGGCGCAGTCCCGGTTGGACGATCGCCGCGCTCTGCTCACTTCACTGGATCAGTGGCAGCGCACCATGGACGGCAGCCAGTCCATCGCCGGCATGTCGGAATTTCAAGCGCTTGCCTTCGATGTGCTGCGGCGCGGTGTGTCGGATGCGTTTGATCTTTCCAAAGAGGACCCGCGTCTCATCGCCCGGTATGATACGGCTCCGCTGCTGCCCAAAGACCGCATCAGCACGCAGTGGAACAACCGCGAGCATTACGCCGACAACGCGGCAACGCTGGGCAAGCTGCTGCTCATGGCGCGGCGGTTGTGCGAGCGCGGCTGCGGCTTTGTCACCGTCACCACGAGCTTTGTGTGGGACATGCATGCCGACAACAACAACGCCCCGTGCCGCACGGGCATGGACTACGTGGGGCGTCCGTTTGATCACGCGGTTTCCGCCTTGATCGAGGACATCGAGTCGCGTGGTTTGAGTGAAAAGATCATGCTCGTCTGCTGCGGTGAGATGGGCCGCTCGCCCAAGATCAATGTCAAAGGCGGGCGCGATCACTGGGGCGGCTTGGCGCCGCTCATGATTTATGGCGGCGGCTTGAAAATGGGGCGGGTCATCGGGCAGTCAGCACGCAATGGCGGAGAGCCTGCCTCAGAGCCGGTCACGATTCCTGATTTGATAGCCACTATCATGCACACGCTGGTGGATGTGGGCGAGGCACGCGTCACCGACGGCCTGCCGCCGAGCCTGCTCAGCATGCTAACCCGTGGGGAACCGATCCGGGGGCTGGTTTGAATTTGTACTTATTTATGAAACACACACTTCTCTTTCTCCTCTTCCTTGGTTCCAGCATGGCCGGCCTCTACGCCGCCGAAAAACAGCCTGTCATGACCTTTTATGTCTCAGGCGTGGAGTGCGGGAGCTGCGTCTATATCGTCCAGCAGTCAATCAGTGAAACGAAGGGCGTTGCAGATGCGACGGTCTTGCAGATGATAGACGCTTATGCCAATGTCGCCTTTGACCCGAAGAAGGTGAGCGAGCATCAAATCGCTCAGGCTGTGCGCGAGGCGCTGCCCATTCACGGCAAACCTTATCTGGCAACTCTAAAACTCCATGTGCCGGACTATGCGAAGCATGCCGCGAAAGTGGACGGCTTGTTTGCCCGCTGGAAAGACTGGGTGGCGCTGGAGACGGTGGACAAGACCAAGGGGGAGCTGCTCATCCACTTCAATGAGCTCAGAATCGATCCAAAGAAAACCGGGCCGCAGGGCTGGAGTCTCGCGCAATTTGCCGCCGCGATGAAGTCACCCGCACCGAATGGTCTGGGGCTCGATTTCACGGTGGAGAATGAAGCGCAGTGACTGGCTTCTGCGAGTCACCCTGTCATGCAGATTCAGGCTACTCCTCGGCCTTCTTTTTCTTCTTGCCTCTGCCCTCGCCTTTCTTCTTCTCGCCGCCGGACGTGGCTTTGATTTCGGCATCAGCGGCGGGAATGGCCGCGCCGAGTCTGGCCTTGATCTCACTCATGCCGACTTCGTTGGCGAGGTTGGTCCATTCATAGGGATCTTGGGTATGATCGTAGAGTTCTTCGGTGCCATCGGCATAGCGGATGTAGCGCCAGTTGGTATCGCGCACGGCGTGGTTGCCCTTGCCGTGGGTGCAGACGGCCACGCCGTCCCATTTGGCGGCGGGGTCTTTGAGCAGCGGCATAAGGCTTGCGCCCTTCACATGTTCGGGGACCGGCAGGCCGGTGAGCTCGCAGAGGGTGGGGTATATGTTCAGGTAATCGACCGGGGCAGGGCAGGTCGTGCCCGGCTTGGTCACGCCCGGGGCGATGATCGCCATGGAGGTGCGGGTGGTCTCCTCCCACAGGGCGAACTTCCGCCAGTGCTCCTTTTCACCCAGATTCCAGCCGTGATCGGTCCACCAGACGATGATGGTCTTGTCTTTGCGGGGGCTTTGGTCGAGCCCATCGAGCAGGCGTCCCACTTGGTCATCGAGGAATGAAATCGTGGCGAGGTAGGCTTGAACGGCCTTCTTCCATTGGTCGCCTTTGACTACGGCGGCGTGATCGCCCTCGGGGCCGGCCATGCGCACGCCGGCTTTGGGAATGTCGTCGAGGTCGTGCTCTTTGGTCACAGGCAGCTTGATGTCGGCGAGCGGAAAGCGGTCATAGTACTCCTTGGGAACATACCACGGCAGGTGCGGCTTGATGTAGCCCAGCGCGAGGAAGAGCGGCTTGTCCGTCGGTGCCGTCTTGAGCTGGTTGATGGCCCAGTCGGTGGCTTTGTAGTCGCCCATGTCCGAGGGTTTGGCATTCACCGGGCCCCAGTCGAAGTGGCCGCGGTTGAGGCCGTTCATGTTTTCCTCGTGCTCTTGAATGGAAGGAAACAGCCCCTCCCATTTCGTCCATGAATCGGTGCGTCCTTCACTGCCGTAGCCATGGTAAATCTTGCCGCCGCCGAGGGTGTTGTAACCGCTGGCGAGAAAGTGGCGGTTGATCGTGCGCACATCCTTCATCACGCCCTGCGCCGGATCACCGTTGGTGTAGATCCCCGTCTGCCACGGGCGCAAACCGCTCATCAGTGCCGCACGCGAAGGATTGCAGGCCGGCGCGGCGCAGTGCGAATTGGTGAACGCCGTGCCCCGGGCCACGAGGCGGTCGATGTTCGGGGTTTTCGTCTGCGGATGGCCGCCGAGATAGGTCACCCAGTCGTTCAAGTCATCGACAGCGATGAAGAGGACGTCGGGTTTCGATTGAGCGACCGCAGCAGAACTGAGCAGCAGAAACAGGGCGAAGAAACGAGTCATGGCCCGCCTTGAACGCGGCCATGGTCAGCGTCTTGCAGTGAAGCTGTGCTCAATCGTCATCCTTTTCCAGACGATATAGGGCTCCGTCCTGAGAGAGCAGCACAGGTTCGCCATCCACATCTGCCGTGACGAGGGTGGGGTTGAACTTGTGCTCCGGGTCCTTGCGGTGCAGCACACTGCGGCGGACGGGCAGGCCGCTGGCGGGATCGATCCCCAGCGCCCAGACGGTGCCATAGCCCCAGTCGGCGAAGACAAACGCGCCGTCGAGCTGTGGCAGTTTTTGTCCACGGTAGAGCAGGCCGCCGACGATGCAGATGCCTTCGCCACGCATGCGGGTGTAGGCATGCACGGGGTCGGTGGTGGTCGTGTTCGGGAGATAGTTGTGCGCGTGGAAGGCGCTTTTTGCGGGGCCATCACGATCACTCCAGCCATAATTGGCTCCGCTCTCCACGCGGTTGATCTCTTCCCAGAGGTCCTGGCCGACATCCGCGCACCAGAGCTGGCCGGAGCGCGCGTCAAAGGAGAGCCCCCAGGGATTACGAAAACCGAGGGCGAAAATCTCAGGGCGAACGGTCTGCGCTTTAGTGAAGGGATTGTCCTCAGGAATCGCGTAGGGCAGCTTGCCGCTGCGGCCGTTCACGTCGATGCGCAGGATTTTGCCATGCAGGACCCAGGGGTTCTGAGCCAGGCGATAGGGGTCATCACGCAAACCTCCATCACCGAGCGCGATATAAAGACAGCCGTCCGGCCCGAAGGCGATGTGGCCACCCCAGTGATCTGCCAGCGGCTGGGGTATCTCCATCAGCACGCGCTCTGTCTCCGGCAGTGAGTCAGGGGTGGAGTCCTTGGAGGCGCGCATCTCGCTGATCACGGTGCGGCGGGGGTCGTTTTGCGAGTAGCTGAGGTAAAACAGCCGGTTCTCAGAAAAGCGGGGATGAAAGGCGATGCCGTGGACTCCCTCCTCGAAGAGCACGACGCCTTTCATCTTCTCACGGAAATCGAGAAAGGGCCGCCACTGGCCGCTGCCGTCCAGCCGCACAGCACAAAACTCCCCCCGCTGCATGGCGATGACCTGCTCTCCGCCGGCATCTGGCATGGAGGTCAGCATGACGGGGGAGTCGAACTCACGGTCAAAGGCAAGTTTGCGCAGTACGATTCCGGCCATCGGCTCTTCTGGCAGCTCCAGTGGCGGGATTTCCTGCACTGCCGGGACGGGCAGGGGGGAGCCGATTTCTGGAATGGCCGGATAGCTGGAGGCTGGCGTGAAAAAGGCCACCAGCGTCAAGGCGGGCAGCCAGCAGCGGTGAGATAAGAAAATTTTCATCGGGAGCTTGGGAATTCTGACTGCATGGACCATGCCATCCTGACAGCCTGGGTTCTTGTTTTGCTCGAAAAACATGGGATAAATGCAGATGCCATGGGATTTTCCTGGGCATCAGCTGCCCAAGGGTGCCTTCGTCATTCGATTCATGGCCAGACCATTAACCGGATGTGTGAGCCGGATTCCAGCGGCGGAGGGGCTTTACACCTGACCGGCTGCGGCAGGCACCCGCGAGAAAGTTTTTCCACGTCTTGCACTCCTCTCATGGCATGCCAATGATGGGTGCTCCTTTACGATGAGCGACCCAATCAGTCACGAGTGCGGCATAGCAGTGGTGCGGCTGAAAAAGCCGCTTGGATACTTCTATCAAAAATACGGCAACGCCCTCTACGGCTTTGACGCCTTGCAGGCTATCATGACCAAGCAGCGCAACCGCGGCCAGGATGGCATGGGCATTGGTTGCAGCAAGCTCGGTATGCCCCCCGGCCTGCCTTACATGTTCCGCATGCGGAGCACTGAAAGCGTTGAGCGCATCGGCCAGGTCTTCGATGATGAACGCAAAGAGTTCAAACGCATCGCCCGCCGCATTAACAAACAGCGCAAGGACGAACGCGACCAGGAAGGGAAGGAATTTGTATCGTTTGAGGACGATCCGGACGCCATCAAGCGCGAGTTTGAAATGGCCGGGGAGATTTACATCGGCCACCTGCGCTACGGCACCAGCGGCGACTTTGGCAAAGGGGCCCTGCATCCCTACATGCGCCGCACCACCTGGCCCACGCGCACGCTGATGGTGATGGGGAACTTCAACCTCACCAACACCCGCGAGCTTAACGAGGTCATGATGAAGCGCGGGCAGCACCCCGTGTTTGGCACGGACACGCAGAGTGTGCTCGAAGAAATCGGCTTTCAGCTCGATGAGGCGCACACCAAGCTCTATCACGATCTGCGCGACTCCGGCGTCTCCGGTGAAAGCATTCCCCAGCACATCAGCGAGCAGCTGGATGTGACGGCGGTGATCAAGGAGTCCGCCAAACGCTGGGACGGGGGCTACAGCATCGTGGGAGTCATCGGCAATGGCGATCTCTTTGCCATGCGTGACCCCAGCGGCATCCGCCCCTGCCACTATTACGAGAACGACGAGATCTTCGCCATGGCCTCCGAACGCGTGGCCCTGATGTCCGTTTTTGGTGTCAATGAAGAGGACATCCACGAGATCCCTCCTGCCCATGTGGCCGTGATCAAGGCGGATGGTGGCATGACGATCCAGAAGTTCACCGAACCGCGTGAATTCAAGCCCTGCTCCTTTGAGTGCATTTATTTCTCACGCGGCAACGACTCCGCCATCTACCACCAGCGCAAGGCGCTCGGTGAGCAGCTGGTGCCGCAAGTCGGCAAGGCCATCAACAACGACTTCGAGCACACCGTGCTCAGCTTCATCCCGAACACGGCTGAGACGGCCTACTTCGGCTTCCTGGACGGCCTGCGCAAAAGCCGGCGGGGCGTCGTCAAAGAGGCGCTGATGGACATGCTCAAGCGTGGGGAGTTTGACGAGGCCAAGCTGGACGATCTCGTCCTGCGCAACTGGCCGCGTGGTGAAAAAATCGCTCTCAAGGACATCAAGATGCGCACCTTCATCGCTCAGGAGACAGGGCGCGATGCCCTTGTATCCGGCAGCTATGACATCACCTACGGGGTGGTGACCCCCAAGGACAACCTGGTGGTCATCGACGACTCCATCGTCCGTGGCACCACGCTGAAGAAAAGCCTGCTGCGCATCCTCGCACGCACCAATCCAAAGCGCATCATCGTCTGCTCCACCGCGCCGCAGATCCGCTACCCCGACTGCTACGGCATCGACATGGCCGAACTCGGCAAGTTCATCGCTTTCCAGGCCGCCATTTCACTGCTGCGCACCCGTGGCTTGTCACACATCGTCCACGAGACCTATCTTGCCTGCAAAGCCGAGCTGAAAAAGCCCAAGGAAGAAATGCGCAATGCCGTGAAGGCTATTTACGCGCCCTTTACCGACGAGGAGATCTCTGAACGCATCGCCCAGATGATCAGCCCGGAAGACACGCCGTGGCATGGCACCGTCGAAGTGATCTATCAGACCATTCCCGACCTCCACACCGCCCTCGGTGCCGAGTATGGAGACTGGTATTTCAGCGGTGACTACCCGACTCCCGGCGGCTTCTCCGTGGTGAACCAGTCATTCATTCTCTACTGCGAGGCCAAGGATGGCCGCGCGCATGAGGCGCTGCTGTAGGCCTGGCTGAAGTGTGGGTTATCTATTGAGTGTGTGGGAGGGCTGATTGTCCCTCACACCACGCCAAACGCGCACACTTCATTTTTGTTCGCGCAGAGTCTCATGAGGTGAAACTCAGCGCAGAGCGGCGGTGCTTCGCGTTTGAGGATGTCGAGCAGCGGATACTCCTCGTGGCCTTTGAATTTGATCGTGACGATGAAGTTGCGCATGCGCTTCTCGCGCAGCCATTCGAGGAGAAGGTCAATGCTGCGCTGCGGTGCCGCGATGACATCGCAGACGAGCCAGTCCACCGTTTGCGGCGGCTTGTATTTGAAGGCGTCGGCGACTTCAAAATGAAGGCGTGGATTGCGCATCAAGTCCTCGCGCAGCTCGGAGCGGTCGATGGCGATGACACTCGCCCCGCGCTGGATGGGCACGTAGCTCCAGCTTCCAGGTGAAGCGCCGAGATCCACGCAGGTCTGGCCGCGCTCGATGCGGCGTCCCAGGCGTTGCTCGGACTCGACGAGTTTGGTGAAGGCGCGGGAGGGGGCGCTTTTGTCATCGGCCAGCGGCACTTCACCGCGCGGGAAGCTGGAAATCAAAGCGCGCCGCGCATAAGCCTGTGGCGCTGGCACGGCGGAGAGCCAGCCGGTTTCAGGCGAGGTGAGGATGCACTGGACAAGGGATGTCTGCGCGTCAAACACGGCGTCGGAATCGAGCAGGGAGCGCAGCAGCTTTCTGCGCCGCTTTTTCAGGCGCTCCATCAGGCTGGCATGGATCAATTCACAGCGGTGCTGCCCGGCTTTGCCCTCGCCGTACTGCGGCCATAAATGCAGGCGCCAGGGCTGGTCATCGGGAAACACGCCCACGATGGCTTCGATGATGCGGTCAGCCCACGCATTGATGGAAGCGGCATGGATTTCAACGGCGTCAGGCAGCGTCTGGCGCGCGAAGGCGAGCAGCAGCCCTTCCAAATTCAGATCCGCAGCGATGCCGAGGCCTTCGATTTCGCGTTGTGCAGCATCCGGTGCGGCGCGGCGCAGTTCATCAGCGAGGAACGGCGAGGTATCAGGATCAGCTAGGAAGAGATGCACGCTAGGCTCGAACAATCATGGTTTCACGGGCACTGGCTTGACCGGGGCCACCTCTTTGAAGGGGGACACGACACCGAGCGTGGACGGGAGGAAGTCATCGGTGCGGAAGCAGGAGGCTGGCAGGCCCTCGGCATTCATGAGATTGGCGCCTTCCGGCCAGCTGGCCCAGGCATAACGCACGCCGACCGGCTGTGGCACAGATTCGCTCCAGACGACGACTTCGTTGCCTTCGATCTTGGCCTTGGCCCACACCCATTTCTGATCGGCTCCGGCAATCTGGAAACTTTTTGGTTCGCCATCATCGCGAGTTTTCAAACCTGCGCCGGTGTGGGTGAACTGAATGCGAATTTTATTTCCCTGAATGACGGAGGAAAGGTAGAGCGGGCCGCAGTATTCGGCAGCGGACGTGCCGTAGTCCCTGGCCAGAGCCCAGAGAGCGAGGCGTCGGCCGACCTCCTGTTTGTTCTTGGGATGAATGTCGTTTTGCTCGCCGATGTCGTTGATGATGGCGATGCCGCATTTGTCGAGTGTCTGAGCCGTCAGCGTCTGGGCCTCCTGAAGTTCCGCCCAGGTGTCGGGGATGCCGGGTTCCGTGGCCACGGGCTTGCCGTTGCCAAAGTTTGCCAGCTGCACAATGTAAAACGAGAACGCATCCACCCACTGTTTGCGCCAGTCATTGATCAGGGTGGGAAGCAGTTCCTGATACTGGAAGGCACGGCGCTGGTTCGACTCTCCCTGATACCAGATGACGCCTTTGATGGAGTAAGGGATCAGCGGGGCCACCATGCCGTTGAAGAGCACGCTGGGGTGATGCGGTGTCTTGGTGGGGTCCTCCGGTGGGCGCGGTGCTGGTGGACTGGGCTTCTTTTGACCGGCGGGCAGCTTGGCGTTTTCGGTGTCGATCTTCAGCATCTGCGCCTGCCAGTCGGCTTTGACTTTTTCAAAGACAGCCTGCTCCTTGGGGGCGTCCCATTTGGCCAAGGCACCCTTCCAGTCGGTGAGCATTTCGGAGGCGCAGGGGCGTTCTTCGAGCGCCTCGCGGCTCGTCCAGGCTTCGATCCGTGTGCCGCCCCAGGAGGTGTTGATCAAGCCGACCGGGACTTTCAGCGCTTGATGCAGGTGGCGGCCAAAGAAGTAACCCACAGCGGAGAAGTTGCCCACATGGGCGCTGGTGGCCTCCTTCCACGAGCCTTTGCAGTCAGACTGTGGCGTCATGCTCGGACTGCGTTCGACATTGAACATGCGAATCTGGGGATGATTGGCGGCGGCGATTTCCTCCTGGGCTTTGCCGGCCTGCTGCACCGTCCACTGCATGTTGGACTGGCCGGAGCAGACCCACACTTCGCCGACGAGCACGTTTTTGAGCGTGATCGTGTTCTTCCCTGCCACCACGAGATCGGCGGGCTGGGCATTGGCATTCATCGGGTTCAGCGTGAGCGACCATTTGCCGGTCGGATCTGTGACCGAACTGTGCGACTGGCCACCGAAGGTCACTTTCACGTCTTCGCCGGCTTCAGCGGTGCCCCAGATGCGCACGAGCTGTGCCTGCTGAAGGACCATGCCATCGGAGAAAATGGCTGGCAGTTTGACCTCGGCCTGCAGGCTGGTGGCCACCAGGAGGAGGCTGAGAAGGGCGTATTTCATGTCGAATGGTCGTATGAGGGGCGGGTCTGGGCAAGTAAGCCAAATGTCAGAGCAGGGTGCTGTCATCGGAGCGCTCCAGACGGCCGATCTTCTTCTTGATGGTCTCCAGCAGCACGGTCATTTCATGTACGCTGCGGAAGCATTCTTTCTGCGTCTCCTCATCCGCCAGTCCGGGCACGGCGGGGTGGATTTTCATGAATTGCAGCGCGATGTTTTTGCAGGCTTCGCGGATTTGAGCAATGGCGGCGGGTCGGTCCATGCTCCCAGCGTAGAGCGCCCGCCCGCACGTGCAAGATGCGGATCATTCCGTCGGCGGCTTCTTCACGCGCAGTGAATCCTTGAGGCTGACAAAGTCCGAGAGCAGGAAGATCACGGTGAAAAAGGCCAGCAGCACCTCCATCATCGTGACCAGCTTGGCCGGGATGGTCAGCGGCGTGACATCGCCAAAGCCGAAGAAGGAGAAGTTCAAGACACTGAAAAAGAAGAACTCAAAGAGCTGTTCGCCTTGGTTCCACGCGGCGTCGATCGAGCTGAAACTCGCCGGTTCCGCCGTTTCCAGGCACCAGTAGTCGAGCGCAAAGGCCAGCGTGATCTGCGCCATGTTCACTCCCATGAGGCCGAGCACGCGGTGGTAGGGCATGTCATCCTGCGTGGCCATCAGGATGTGCTGGAGATTTTCGACGAAAAAGAAGACCGTCTTGGCGAATGCAGCCGCCAGCACCACCAGGCAGAACGTGCGAGCGCTCAACCAATGCGCGCCCCACAGGGCCTGCAGACCCGCGGCCACCAGAACAATGACCACGACCTCACCGCCCTGTCGGATGACCTGCCTTGCAATGCCCGGTTCATTTTTCATTGTGCCGATTTGAGACTTTCTTGCCCCCCTCGTCGAGCGTAATCTCGCCCGGCATTCGTCATTCGACTTTCCGATTTCTCATTTAAATTCCGCTCATGAATCTCGTCTCCACCGCCATCCGCTACTCCACCTACCTGCTTGCGATCGCGGGCGTGGTCGGCATGGGGTTTGTGCTCCAGACCATCCGCAGCCAGGAGACCAAGATGCCGCCACCGCCTGTGCTGCCGCCCCAGAAGAACGCGCCCGATGACATCGCGGCCACCGGCATCATCGAGGCCAAGGACGAAAACGTCGCCATTGGCGTGCCTGCGCCAGGTCTGGTCGAGGCGGTCAAAGTCGCGGTCAATCAACTCGTCAAGGAGGGGGATGCACTGCTCATCCTGGATGATCGCGAACTGCGCGCCTCGTTGCTCAAGCAGCAGGCGGCCATCGCCATTGCCCAGGCAAACATTGCCATCAATCGCGCCCAGCTGGCGAAAGTGCAGGACATGCTCGACCGCATGACGTCCATCCCAGATCAGCGTGCCATCAGCCAGGACGACCTGCGCAATCGCACCAACGACGTGCTGGTGGCCAAGGCGCAGATGCAGGCCGCTGAAGCGCAGCTCTCCTCCGCCAAGGCGGACGTGCAGCAGACCGAGCTGCTCATCGACCGGCTCACCGTCAAAGCGCCCAAGGCCGGCACCATCCTTCAGGTCAACATTCGTGCCGGCGAATACGCCTCACCGGCCAACAAGGAGCCGGCGCTTGTGCTGGGAGACATCTCCACGCTGCATGTGCGCGCGGATGTGGATGAACAAAACGCCATGGAAGTGGCCTCCGGTCTCGATGCCACCTTCTCGCTGAAGAGCGACTCTTCGAAAAAGTTCAAAGTGCAGTTCGTCCGCATCGAGCCCTACGTCATCCCCAAAGTCTCCCTCACCGGCGCCAGCACCGAGCGCGTGGACACCCGCGTCCTGCAGGTCATTTACAAACTCGACAAACCCAAGGATCAGCCCCTCTACGTCGGGCAGCAGGTGGATGTGTTCATTGCGCGGAAGAAATGAGTCTTTGCCCAGAGCGAGCCCGGGTGGCGAAAGACGCCGCATGATGTCGCAGAGACTCGTTGAGTCTCCCCGATTTCCACGCATGAATACCGCCCCCCATCATTCGCATGCACTACCTCTCCACTCGCGGCCAGACGAAGCCGCACACTTTTTCTGAAGCCGTTGAAGCCGGGCTGGCACCGGATGGCGGGCTGTTTTTGCCGGAAAAGCTGCCGAACATCGCTGACAAGCTGCCGGCGTGGTCGAAGCTGACCTACCCTCAGCTTGCGGCGGAGTTTTTTACGCTCTTCGCGCCGGAGATCAGCAATGCCGAGTGGCATCAGCTCACGGCGGAGGCGTACCGGCGCTTTGATTCACCGGACGTGGCCCCGCTGAAGAAAATCACGGACAAGACCTACGTGCTGGAGCTGTTTCACGGGCCGACGCTGGCCTTCAAGGACTTCGCGCTGCAGCTCCTGGGACTGCTTTACAAGCGCCAGGTCGAGCACACAGGCAAACGCTTGTCCGTGCTCGGCGCGACTTCGGGCGATACAGGCTCTGCGGCCATCCATGGCTGCCTGGGGCGTGATGGCATCACGATTTTCATTCTCTATCCCAACGGCCGCGTCGCGCCGCTGCAGGAGCGCCAGATGGCCTGCACCGGGGCGGACAACGTCTTCGCCATTCCCGTGCCCGGCACTTTTGACGACGCGCAGCGCGTGGTGAAGGAGACCTTTGGCGACACCGCCTTCGCGAATTCGGTGAACCTCTCCGCCGTGAACTCGATCAACATCGCCCGTGTGCTGGCGCAGTGTGTTTATTACATCTGGGCCTGCCTGAAACTGCCGGAGAGTGCACGCGCCACGGCGGAGTACGTCGTGCCCACTGGAAATTTTGGCAATGTGCTGGCCGGATGGATGGCACAGCAAATGGGCATGCCCGCAGGCGGTTTCCGGGTGGCGACGAATCAAAACGACATCCTCCACCGCTTCTTCACCAGCGGTGAGTACAGTCAGAGCGACGTGCACCCCAGCCATGCGCCGAGCATGGACATCCAGGCCGCGTCGAACTTCGAGCGCTTCCTCTATTACATCCTTGGTCAAAGCGCCGACCGCGTGCGTGAGGTGATGGCACAGATCAAATCCGGCGCCCCATTCAAGATCGAGCTGCCCAAGACCTCTCTGCGCTCCACCCGGATGGACGATGAGCAGATCGTCCGCGTCATCGCGCAGATGTGGCAGGACTGGCAGTATGTGCTGGATCCGCACACCGCCTGCGCCTTCACCGACATGGCGCAGGACCGCGTCAGCGTCGTGCTGGCCACCGCCAGTCCGGCGAAGTTCCCTGAAGTCGTGCAGCAGGCCACCGGCAACGAACCCACGCATCCGACTCTCGAAGCGCTGAAGTCGAAATCGCTTAAAACCTGGCCGATGGCTGCGGATGTGGCGGCGGTGCAGGATTTCATCCGGCAACACACAAGTCACGGAAGCAAGGCTTGACGTGCAAGGCGGCAGCTTGGTTTAATACCCAAAAGGCCCCTCATGAAACTGCCGCCCCTTTCCTTCGATTTCATCACATCAACGGACCTTTCTCCCTACCTGACCAAGGGGGTGAATGCGGGCAATGGTGTGACGCTCATGATTGGGGATGTGTACACCTACCTGTTGCTCGGCAGCGGACCGCTGCTGGTCATCGCCGCCCTGGTGCTGGTGAAGGTCAGGTATGGGCGGGTGAAATTCTTTGCGCTGGAATATGGCAACGGCGGTTTCTTTGGCCGCGCCAAGTCCATCGGGCCGTCCATCGTCTTGGGGGTGGCGCTGTTTTTACTCGGTGTGGCGGCCACTTGGCTGGGCTGGCAGAGCATGGGTTATTCCGTAACTCTCAGCGCCCAGGGGCTGCATGAGGTGACGCGCAGCGCATCCGTCCGCTATGAATGGTCCGATGCGACGAGCGCAGCGGAACGCATCAAATCGACGGAATTCTGGGTGGCCTTCGCGAAGGATGGCCGCAAATGCCGCGTGAATTTTCAGCAGCGCTACATCGGCGAAAAACTCCAGGACAAGGCGATCGCCATCGCTGAATCCGCGCTGGCTTATTCCAAGGTGCCGCGTCTCAAGCCGGACGGCAGCGCTATTTCAGCGCCTTGACCAGTACCTTGGAGTTCCGTCCGCTCTTGTCGTACTTTTCACGGCGGCTGAGCGGTAGTGCGCCGGGATCGGTCACGGTGTAGCCCATTTTTTCCTCGAAGAAGCGAAACGCCTGCGTGCTGAGCGCCACGATGACCTCGCAGCCCCGCTGCCGTGCCTGTTCTTCGGCGAAGGCCACCAGCTTGCGCCCATGATTTTTGTTTTTGTGCGAGCGGCGCACAAACAGGCAGGCCAGTTCGGCGATTTTTCTGCCGTCCTCCTCATAGGCATGCACGGCGACGGAGCCGATGGGGTTGCCGTCGAGCTCGAGCACGAAGAAGTCTTTGATCTTGGACTGAATCTGATCGCGCGTGCGTGGCACCAGTGCGGCATCATCCACGCTCTGCTGCATCATGGAGAGCAGGGCAGGGACGTCGGAAGAGCGGGCCTTGCGGATCTGCTGGTAGTCATCGGCATGGATCATCGTGCCGACGCCTTCATTGGAGAAGAGCTCAGCCAGCAGGGCTTCATCCTGCGTGCCATCCACGATGTGAACCCGCGGCACGCCTTCCTGGCAGGCCAGCGCGGCGTAGCGCAGCTTTGAGAGCATGCTCACGTCATGCTTGGAATCCTTGCGCTTGTGCATTTCCTTCGCTTCCGCGACGGAAAGCTGCTCCAGGCGGCTGCCATCGGCGGCGGTGATGCCGGACTCGGCCACGAAGATGACTTTCGCGGCTTGCAGCGCGATGGCGACCTCCACGGCCACGGCATCAGAGTTCAATCTCAGCGTGGCACCTTTGCCGTCATAACCCAGCGGCGGCAAAATGGGGATGATGTCGGCCTTGAGCAATGCACGGATTGATTCCTCATCGACACGCTCAATGCGTCCGGTGAATTCGAGATCAATGCCGTCGATTACGCCTGCCGGATGCACCGCCAGCGCATTGGAAACTGCCACGGGCATCTCCAGCGCCGTCAGATCGGCCATCAGGTCGCTGCACTGCCGCATGATGGCGTCCACTGCGATCTCGATGCCTGCGGCGTCGGTCCGGCCCATGCCGTCGTCATTGTAGAGAGAGATGCCGCGTTTCTCGGCCAGCATGCGCACCTGGGCGCGCGCGCCAAAGACGAGCACGACTTCGATGTTGAGCGACTGCAGCACTGCCACGTCCTGGAGCAGGCTGGCAAAGCCCGGCTGCATCATCAGTGCGCCATCAAAGGCGATCACAAAAACGCGCTGCCGGAATTGGGGCACGTAGCGCAGGATGCCGCGCAAGTCTTCGAAGCGCTGCTGGGGTTTGGCGGGGTCGTTGTTCACTGTTTGAGTGATCAAGATAGCACAACCGCAGCAATTTCGTCCCAAAGTTTGTCGATCTCCTTGGGGCCGTGCGAGGGCCTGCCGGCTTTCGAGAACCAGTAGTCCGCGTTCCACTGGTCGCCTTCGATCACATGCAGCAGCGCATGAATCCAGGAACCCATCTTCGTGTGGATGTCCTGGGCGATGTTGTGCGCGGCTTCCCAGTTTCCCTGCTTCGCATGCCAGAGGGCCAGCGCTTCAGGGGAAACCGCCTCAGCCTGAGCCTGCGTGGTGGTCTTGAGTTCAGCGGCGGTCATTTCAATCGTCTTCCGGCAGCGGCTTGCCTTTGGTTTCAGGAGCGAACGGCAGAATGATGATGCCCATGAGGAAGATGGCGCACATGGTCATGGCCGCGTAGCGCAGTGGCAGAGCCGGATCCTGAGCGGCGAACTTGCCGTAGATGCCGGAAGTGAGGGTGGCGGAAAAGAAGCTGCCACCGGCGGCGGCGAAACGGCCCAGGTTGTAGCAAAAGCTGGTGCCCGTGCTGCGCAGCTTGTTCGGGAACAGCTCAGGCAGATAAATGGCAAAGCCGGCGAACACACTCAGCTGCGCGGTGCCCATGAGGAACATCATCCAGCGTGCTGAGATCGGGTCGCTCATCTTCCAATAAACAAGGAAGGTGGAGATGAGTGCGGCACTGAAGCCCAGGAAGAAGGCCAGGCGGCGGCCCAGCTTGGCCACATTGGTGAACAAGGTCATGCCCACGGCGGCACCCATCATGTTCCAGAGATAGGCCACGGAGATGGCGTTGTTCACTTCGGCGGCCACCTTGTCAGGAGCGACGCCCGCCTTTTCAAAGTACTGTTTGAACACTACCTTCTGCAAATCGACGGCATACTCGCCGATGGCCCAGAGGCCGATCACGCCGGTGCTGGCGATGACAGCCCCCACGAAGAGGTTTTTGCGCCAGCGGGCGCTGGCCAGCAGGCTGGCATACGGCGCAAAGATGCTGCCCTTAGGCAGTTGGTTGGTGTCCTTGAGGTGCTGCCACGCAGCGGGCTCCTTGAGATAACCGCGTGTGAAGATGATCATCAGCGCAGGTGCCGCGCCGATGAGGAACATCCAGCGCCAGCCTGATCCGGCGGTGATGGTGTGATTTGCCTCCAAGGTATCAATGCCGATTTTGGCAAAGCCTGCGGTGATGTTGCCGATGGTGGACAGAATCTGCAGCAGACCAAGGCACTGCGTGCGCGCTCCATTGGGAACGGTTTCAGCGATCAAGGCCACGGCAAGGCCAAACACGCCGCCAACTCCCACGCCGGTGAGGAAGCGGAAGATGGTGAAGTCGAGCTGGGTGCGGCTGAAATAGCTCAGGCCGGTAAAGGCGGAGTAGATCAGGATCGTCAGTGTCAGCATCCGGGCGCGGCCGAATTTGTCTCCCAGAGCACCGAAGGTCAGTCCGCCGACACCCCAGCCGATGAGGAAACAGGCGGTGACGACCTTGCCAAAGGCCTGCAGATCAGGATTTGTCGGCGGCAGCTTCATCAGTTCCACCAGGGCCGGCACTCGGGCGAGCGAAAACAGGCGCTGGTCCAGGCAGTCAAAGAACCATGCGGCAG
Organism: Prosthecobacter sp.; assembly: GCF_044222345.1. Taxonomy (GTDB): domain Bacteria; phylum Verrucomicrobiota; class Verrucomicrobiia; order Verrucomicrobiales; family Verrucomicrobiaceae; genus Prosthecobacter. Next base: position 32,125 of record NZ_JBGANL010000028.1, on the reverse strand, counting down.
ACGCGACGATCAGCACAAACCAGTGGTAGCCGGTCAGCTGCTTGTACCAGGGCGCGTTGGAATCGGGAAGGGACGGGGTGCTCATGAGAAGCGCGGATGTTGAATGACGTGGAGGAGGATGACAATCCCGAAATCAAAGGAATCATGCCGCAGCAAGAGAGCCGTTTCTTTCACCTATTCGTGATCGGCCGGAGAAGTTGATGAGACGGAAAAGCGCGGCAGGTACGTATGAACTTGCTTGAACAAGCGCATTGAATTTTGACCATTGGCCTTTAAACACTCTTATGCGCAAAAACGTCGCAATCCTCCTACCACTGACGCTTGCCTTCATTGTCGCGGCCTGCGCCACTTACGATGGCTCTCGCGTGGCACGCTGGGAGTCGCGCTTTGCACCGGTGCCGTCCGGGGCCATGACGCCGGATCAGCTGCTCGCGGAGACGCGCATCAAGCTCGACATCATCCCCGCCGGCACGGTGGGCCGCCGCTACTACCGGCCGATGAATCCGCGCTACATCACCATTCACAGCACGCAGAACTACACCGGAAATGCCTACCAGCACGCGCTGGCGTTGAAGCGCGGCGCACTGCGCGCGACGAAGCGCAAGGGGGGCAACCGCATCGGCTTTCTCACCTGGCACTTCACTGTGCAGGATGACATCGCCATCCAGCACCTGCCCTGCCGTGAGCAGGGCGAGCACGCTGATTTCGACGGGGTCGGCAACAACTACAGCATCGGCATCGAAATGTGTGAGCACCATGGCAATGACCTTGGCCAGACCATTGACCGTACAGCCCGGCTGGCCGCGTATCTGATGCGTGCGTACAACATTCCGCTCGATCACGTGGTGCCGCACTATCACTGGCCGCGTGTCGGAGTCAGCCCGCAGCACAAGGACTGTCCGCATTTCCTGCTGGAACATGGCCGCCCAGGTCAGACCTGGCGGTGGTTTCAGGGGCGTGTGCAGTTTCATTACAATCGCATGCTGGCAGGTCCGGCAGCACCGCTGGGTTAGCTCATGAAAACTTTTCTGGTTCAGTTGGCTCTCATTCTCACGGCGCTTTCTGCCTGCTGCGGGCAGAGTGCGGTCGCTTGGCCGGAAAAGCCTGTGCCCAGCACGAGCAAGCGGATCGCCATCCTGGAAGACAAGCGCCTCAATGAAAGCTCCGGTCTGGCGCTGAGTGTTCGTGACCCCTCGATTTTCTGGACCTTGAACGATTCCGGCGGGGAGCCTTGTGTCTTTGCCATCGACCGCAGTGGTAAAACACGTGCCAAGGTGCGTGTGCGAGATGCGGCAAATTTTGACTGGGAGGACATCGCTTCCGGCAAAGATGAGCAGGGAGTTCCAACGCTCTTCATTGGGGACATCGGCGACAATCTTTACATCCGCGCGTCGATTCAGGTCTATCAGATCCCAGAGCCTGAAATCAGTGCAGCAGGCAAGTCTGTGGCGGAAACTGAAACCGCCGCACCGCAGATCTGGCGTGCGCACTATCCAGATGGCAAGAAAAACGCCGAAAGCCTGCTCGTGCATCCGCAGACTCGCCGCCTTTACGTCCTGACCAAGAGTGATGACGGCAGGTGCGCGCTTTATGCTTTTCCACAGACGTTGCAGCCGAAGGTGAGCATGGTGCTCGAAAAAGTGGCCGATCTGACTTTTCCCACTCTGATTCGCGCCGGCAAGCGACCGCATGACAACTGCATGACCACGAGCGCCAGCTTTGCACCGGATGGATCACGGATGGTCGTCTCAACCTACAGCAGCCTGTATGAATGGCAGCTGCCCATGGAAAAATCCCTCGAGGAGGCCCTCAAAGAAGCGCCGGTTCGCATCGAGCCCGAACTCCTGCGGCAGCTGGAAGGCGTCTGCTATGACAGCGACAGCTGCACGCTGTGGATCATCAGCGAGCACCTGCCGACGCCTCTGGTGCGGATCACACGCTGATCTTTATTTCACCCACTCGAAGAAGCCCATGGCTTCGAGTTCGCTCTGCAGCTTGTCTCTTTGTGCAGGACTGAGCGTGGTGTTGGGAAGACGCGCCGGGCCGACATCGACACCCAGCATGGCCATCACAGCTTTTGCCGCACCCATGTAGCCGTAGCTGACGAGGGTGCTGATGATCTGCACTCCGCGAAACTGCTCCCGCTGTGCTGCAGCAAAATCCTTCTCGGCAAAAGCGGCCAGCAGTCGCAGGTAAATGGGAGCGGCGAAATTGAATCCGCTGCCGACAGCTCCCTTCGCGCCCATCGCCAAAGCGCCGAGCATGTGTTCATCACAGCCAAAGGGAACGTCCCAGGCGCCGTCATCAGCGCGCAGGGCGTACTGATAGGCCATCAGATCAGGGTTGGTGAATTTGACACCGGCCAGGTTCGGGATGCGTTTGCCCGCCTGCTGCAGGAAATCGGGCACCGGGAGATTCACGCCCGTCATCGAAGGAATGTCATAATAATAAAAGGGAGTGTCAGGTGCTGCCGAGGCGATCTGCGCCATCGTCTCCACCAGCACCTCGACGTTCTTCGGCTTGAAGTACATGGGAGCCAGCGCAGCGATGGCTGCTGCACCCAGATCCTCGGCCTGCTCCGCCAGTGCTTTCGCATCGGCGACGCAGTTGGCCCCCACATGCACCACCACACGCATGGCGGTGCCCTTCGTGACCGCCATCCAGCATTTGGCCAGCAGGTGGCGCTCATCGTAGGTGAGCGAGTGGCTTTCGCCGGTGCTGCCGCCGATGAAAACGGTGTTCACGCCTTTGGAGAGTAGGAACTCCGATTGTTTTTCCACCACTTTGAGGTTGAGCGAGCCATCGGGATGAAAGGGCGTGTGAGTGGCCGTGACCAGGCTGTGCAGGCGTTGGGAGTCGGGCAGGTTCAGCATAATGCTCCAAACCTGCGATACACCAATTCCTCTGCAACATGATTCATGGTGGTGAGTTTGTTTGTCCATGCGCTCCGCCTTTCTCATCCTTCTCCTGCTGTCAGCCATGCTCCGTGCCGATGACTGGCCCCAGTGGCTCGGGCCTCAAAGCGACAGCGTCTGGCGTGAGTCCGGCATCATCGACACCTTCCCTGCAGGTGGTCCCAAAGTGCTCTGGCGTGTCAAAATCGGCGGCGGCTACACCGGCCCGGCTGTGGCCGATGGCAAAGTCTATCTCATGGATCGTCAGGTGGCGGACAAAGCCAGCATCCCCGGCAACGCCTTCGCCCGTGGCCTCATTCCCGGCACCGAGCGCGTCCTCTGCCTCGATGCAAAATCAGGCTCCCTTATCTGGGAGCACCGCTACGACTGCACCTACACCATGAGCTACTCTACCGGCCCTCGCTGCACCCCGCTGGTCAGCGGTGGCAAGGTGTGGACTCTCGGCGCGGAGGGAAATCTCCTCTGCCTCGATGCCACCAGCGGCAAGGCTCTCTGGTCGCACGATTTCAAATCCGAATACGCCGCCAAGACTCCCATGTGGGGCTTCTCCGGTCATCCGCTGCTCGATGGCCAGCGCCTCATCTGCCTCTGCGGCGGTCCCGGCAGCGTCGCCGTTGCCTTCGACAAAGACACCGGCAAGGAGCTCTGGCGCGCCCTCGACGCACGCGAACCCGGCTACGGCTCGCCCATGATCATCGAGGCCGGTGGCACCAAACAGCTCATCCTCTGGCATCCGCAGTCCGTGAATTCCCTCGATCCCGCCACCGGCAAAGTCTTCTGGTCCTACCCCTGGGACGTGCGCTTCGGCCTCACCGTTCCCACCCCACGCCTGGCGGGAGATCTCCTCTTCTTCACCTCCTTCTACACCAGCTCCAAGTGTTTCAAGCTCGACGCCACCAAGCCCGAAGCCACGCTGCTTTGGGAGGGCAAAAGCTTTAGCGAAAAAAATACTGATACCCTGCACAGCCTCATCAGCACTCCCTTCATTGAAAACGGTCATATCTACGGCGTCTGCAGCTATGGCCAGCTCCGCTGCCTCAAGCTCGAAACCGGCGAGCGCCTCTGGGAGAGCATGGCCGCCACCACAGGCGGCCCGCTCGTCCGCTGGGCCAATGCCTTCATCATCAAAAACGCCGACCGCTTCTTCCTCGCCAACGAACAGGGCGATCTCATCATCGCCAAACTCTCCCCCAAAAGTTACGAGGAGCTCAGCCGCACCAGCCTCCTCAAACCCACCACCACCGATCCTCGCCGCGCTGTAGTGTGGTCCCACCCCGCCTTCGCAAACAAATGCGTTTTCATGCGCAACGACGAAGAAATCATCTGCGCATCGCTGGCGAAGTGAGCCTCTGCCCCGAAGAATTCCCGGCTGGCAGCCGTATGGGTGCACATGCCTTCTGCCTCGCCCCCGCCTGTTTGTTCCGGTCCTTTGGACCGGCGTGGCTTCATGCGCTTCGGTCTCACGGGGTTTGCCAGCCTGGGCTGGCCGGGATTGCTCAAGCTTCGCGCTGAGAATGCCGCGAAGCCTGCGCGTGAACGCACCGCTGTCATTTTGGTTTGGCTGCGCGGTGGTTGCTCGCACCTCGACACCTATGATCCGAAGCCGGACATCGGCAGCGAGTATCGTGGCCCGTTTAAGACCATCAAAACCAAAGTGCCCGGAATGCAGCTCACCGAGTTGATTCCATTGCAGGCAAAAATCGCCGACAAATTCACCCTGCTGCGCTCAATGACGCACACCGGCGGCGGCCATCCGGCTGGATCGCTGCAAATGCTCAGTGGCGACACGGATGCCCGTGACAAACCCAAGCCCTTGCTGCCGGACTGGATGACCGTGGCGAATTTCATGCGCTCGAAAAACAAGCGCAGCAGTCCGTTGCCGAACTACGTCGGCGTGAACCCGATCATCAACTACGACAGCTTCACCATTGCCGGCCCGGGGTTTGTGAATGCCGCCTATTCGCCGCTGGCGGTCCTGAGCGATCCCAGCCGCCCGGATTTCGCGGTTCCAAACGTAGGCCTCTCCGATCCATCCAAGCTGGCCCGTCTCAATGACCGCATGGCCTTGCTGCACAGTCTCGACAATCTGGAGCGCAACGTCGATGCCGCTGGCGAAATGGGCGCGATGGATCAGTTCGAAGCGCAGGCGATGACGCTGCTCACCAATCCGCAGACGCGGCATGCGTTTGATCTCTCCAAGGAAGACAAGCGCACTCGTGAACGCTACGGCATGCACCGCTGGGGCCAGCAGCTGCTGCTGGCGCGCCGACTCGTTGAATCGGGTGTGGAGATCATCACAAGCTGCCTCGATGGCCCGCAGTGTGGTCGCGTGGGCAACTGGGACGATCACGCCGTCAACCATCATGTCTTTGATGCTCTGCGCTTCCGTGCTGGAGCCTTCGATCAGGCCGTTTCAGCGTTGATTGAGGATGTCTATGCGCGCGGCCTCGACAAACGCGTGCTCGTCGTGGTCAGTGGTGAGTTTGGGCGCACACCCAAAATCAGCCACGTCGCCAGTTCCGGCGCCGGAGAAGCCAGCGCGGCGGCAGGTGTCGTTCAGCCGGGCCGCGACCACTGGCCGCGTGCCTTCACCAATCTCTGGGCAGGTGGCGGTCTGCAAACCGGTGGCATCATTGGTGAAAGTGACAAACGCGGCGAAGACGTGACCGAGCACGCCAACTCGCCGCACGATTTCCTCGCCACGATCTACCACCACCTGGGCATCGATTCCGCCAAAGAAACGATCAACGACTTCAGCGGTCGCCCCACACCCATCGTGCCGAACGGCACCCCGATCCGTGAATTGATCCGGGTGTGAAGATGACGGCCCGATGGCTCACATCCCCTTCGGCATCCACGGGTCCAGTTTGCTCACCTCCGCCTTCGCGGCTGAGCTGACGGGAATGCCCCACGCCTCAAAAAACGGTCCGAGGTTCTTGTTCGCGATCTTGGAGTAGCGCACCAGAAACTGGTCACGTCTCTCATCATCCCCTTTCGGCGCAGGGCCGAATTGGGGGTCATCAAAGCTGTAGAGATACTTGCGCCAGCTCTCCCACCCAAACTCCTGCACCAGCTGGATGTACGTCGTCAGCGCCGTGAAGGGCTCGCTCTTCCACACCTGCCATTTGTTCGAGGCCTTCTTGATCTTCTGGATGTGCTCCTTGCGCGCCTCTTCGGAGATGGCCCCATGTCCGATCAACCAGTCCTTTTTCAAAACCGCGTCATAGCAGTACATGCCGATGACGTTGTTCGTCACCTCGCCGGTTCCATCAAAGGTGAAATCACCGCGCTGATGATTGTGACCGATCTCATGATAGAAACCCCAGCCCGGGAACTTCAGTTTGCCAAACGTCGTCATCTCCGGTGCCGCGCTTGTTGGGATCATGATCGGGTAGCCGCTGTGCATGTAGCCCGCGCTGATCTGCACATCCGCCACGATTCTGTCAGGCCGTTTGCGCTCGGCGGTCTGGTTCGTGACGTCATCCTGCGCCTCCACCACCAGCTTCCAAAACTCCATCAGCTGCGTCGGGTTGTTGATCGTCCGCGCCACCTCCGTCGGGCAGCTCAAAATCAGCTTGTCACACGCCAGCTCCGCCCACGGCGCTGGGCGCTTTTTGATCTCGGCCCATTTGGCATCATCATCCTGCCCCAGCACAAACAGCGGTGCAGGCACCGCGTTTTGAATCGCCACGGTAAATGCCTCTTCCTCCTTCGCCCGCCCCGGCACCTCGATGTAGATCAGCCCGCCAAACGCGCTCGCGGTTTTCGTCGTCGCAGTGGCCAGCGGCACACTGCGCGTGATGTCCGGCGCGCGTTCCCATTTGTCGAGGTGGTAAAGCGTGTCGCTGTGGCAGCCGATGCGGACTGCGTAGCCCTTGTCCGCCAGCTTTTCCGGCAATGTAACAGTGATGGTGTCTCCTGCTGCCGCGTAGAGGCCGGTGCTGGTCCAGCCCGGGATGCTGGGGGTGACTTTAATTTCTCCTGAAACGCGTGGCGCTCCCGCAGGCACCTGGCCGGGGAAGGCGGCATGCGCGGGGTGAGCGGCCACACCTTCACCTGCCGCGAGGCGCAGCACTCGTGTCTCCATGCCGAGGCGCAAACGCTGCGCGGCATGCTTGTCGGCCGTGAGCGGTGCCTGGGCTGTCGGCACCACGGTATCAGCGCCTGCACTGCCCAGGGCGGCCAGCACGGCGGACTTCAGATTGCTGCGGTCCGGCGGTTGCGCCGCCATCGCGATCTGGATGGCGTTCGTGCCCTGCTTCATCTGCTCCGCCGTCAGCGAAGGCCCGCCGTCGCGCTGCTTCTTGATCGCGCTGATCGCCTCCGAGGCGTTCATCATCTGGGGCAGTTCCGTGCGCGCTTCAAAGCTGCGCAACTGGTCAAACGCGCTCATGTCCGTGATCGCAACGCCCGCAGGCATCAGCGCCTGGTTGAGGCCGTGCGACACCGCCAGGTCTTTGCCGCCGCTCGTCTGGCCAAAAGCCCAGCCCGTCATCCCGCCGATGAAGCCGCCGCCGCCCTTCACATACTCCGCCACCGCCGCGCCTTCCTCGGCGCTGATGATGCCCTGCATGTTCACGATGACGACATCGTAGCCGCTCAGGCTTTTTTTATCGACCTTGTCAAAGGTCTCCACATTGAACTCGTGCTGCTTGTACAAAGCGACCGCATTCACGCCTTTGAGGCCCAAACGAAGCTTCTCTTTGTGGTTCGCTGCCCAGTGCACGCAGTTCTCCATGAGCTTCGCATGATCCCCGCCTTCACCCCCGGCGAGGTAGCTGTTGTGACCAAACAGAATCACGCGCCCTTTCGCATAACCCGCCGCCGCCGCGACAGCAATCTCCACCCCGTCCTTGTCTGGCGCGGAGAGAATGGGAAACGCCATGTTTCCCCAGATCCCAACGGGCCCTGGCGCACCCGCCTTCGGCACCGATTTGACGCCTTCGAGGATTTTCGCGCGTTCGGCATTCACGAGCGCGGGCGGCATCTGTGCATGCGAGACCCCGACAAAGCCGAGGAGGACGAGTGTGGTGATTAATTTCATGGTTGGGTTGGGAAAATAAGGTCCTAGCGATAAATCACCACGAGGAACACCAGCGCGTCCCCCTTGCCGGTGTTGACGATGGCATGCGGCACATCCGCGCGGTAGGTGCCGGAGTCGCCTTTGCCGAGTTCTTCGCTGTGCTGGTCAGATTCGATGCGCACGCTGCCGTCCTCCACGGTCAGGAATTCGCGTGTTCCTTCAAAATGCGCCTGGCTGCGCAGCGTGCCGCCGGCGCGCAGTGTCAGCTCGTAGAACTCCACGTCCTTTTCGAGGTTGATCGGCGAGAGCGTGCGGATTTCGCACTGCTTGTCGCTGCGGTACACTTGGGCGCGGTCATTCGCCCGGATGACCTGGATTTTCGAAGCGCTGGCCTCGGCGCTTTCGATCAACTCCTGCAAGGTCAGCCCAAACGCCCGCGCAATCCGGAATGTCACCGTCAGGGTCGGATTGGCCTTCTCGCGCTCGATTTCGCTGAGCATCGACCGGCTCACACCGCTCGCCGTGGCAAGTTCTTCCAGTGACCAGCCGCGGTCACCCCGCAGTTTTTTCACCCGCTTGCCCAGATTCTCATTGATGGCCTCAGGGCTGGATTCAATGGAGGGGGCGGCTTTGGATTTCGGGGGCATCGGTGTCGGTATAACGGATGGTCCTCTTGTAAATTAGAAATAATAGTCACATGCTCAAATCATGATGCGTTGATATGACTGTTGACCTCCCCAGCTAAAACGCTAATTTCCCCCATGCCCGCACGACCCAATGTCCGCTCTGAACTCGAAGCCGCCATGCGCCAGAGAATTCTGGTTATCGATGGTGCCATGGGCACGACCATTCGCGGATATGGGCTGAAAGAGGCAGACGCCCGCGGCACCCGCTTCCTCTCCAACGAGAAGGATCTGCTCAACAACGGCGACATCCTTTCCATCACCCGTCCGGACATCATCGAAGACATCCACCGCCGCTTTTTGGAAGCCGGCGCGGACATCATCGAGACAAACACCTTCAGCGGCACCAGCATCGCCCAGGCCGAGTTTTTCAAAGAAGTGCCGGAAGGTCGGCGCAAAGATCCCGAATTCTTCCAGACCGTGCTGGAGGACAAATTCCTCAACGACCTCGCGTGGGAGATCAATTTCGAGTCAGCCAAACAGTGCCGCAAGTGGGCCGATCTCGTGGGCGAAAAGACCGGGCGGAAACGCTACGTCGCCGGGGCCATCGGGCCGCTCACCGTCTCGCTCTCGCAGTTCCCAGATCTCTCCGATCTCAGCTTCCGCTACGTCACGTTCGATCAGGTGAAGGAAGCGTACAAGCATCAGGTTCGCGCCCTCATTGCCGGTGGGGTGGACACCTTGATGGTCGAAACGATCTTTGACTCCCTCAATGCCAAGACCGCCCTCGTGGCTATCCGCGAGGTGTTTGCCGAGGATCAGGTGGAGCTTCCTGTGCAGATCAGCGCTGCCGTTGGACCCGGCGGCGAGACCATGATCTCCGGTCAGGTGACCGAGGCCTATCTCAATGCCATGCGGCATGTGAAGCCGCTGTCCATCGGTCTGAACTGCTCCCTCGGCCCGGACAAGATGCGCCCCTTTCTGGAAGAGCTTTCCGCCAAGGCCGACTGCTTCGTCTCCGCTTATCCGAATGCCGGCATGCCCAACCCGCTGGCACCGACAGGCTTTGACCTGCTCCCGCCAGACATGGCGGTGTTTGCCAAGGACTTCGGCAGCAGCGGTTTCGTGAACATCATGGGCGGCTGCTGCGGCAACACGCCGGAGCATATCGCCGCCATTGCCAAGGCGGTGGAAAACCTCCCTCCGCGCCAGGTTCCTGCGGATCCGCACACCATGCGCCTCAGCGGCTCCCAGCCTTTTGTATTCGCCCCGGGCGCTCCTGCCGCCGACGACCCCGAGGCCAAGCCCACGCGCCCGCCTTACCTCATGATCGGCGAGCGCACGAACGTGGCCGGATCTCCGAAATTCGCCAAGCTCATCAAGGAGGGCAAGCTGGAGGAAGCCGTCGCCGTCGCTCGTCAGCAGGTGGAGAGCGGTGCCAATGTGATCGACGTCTGCATGGACGAAGGCCTCATCGACGGCGTGCCCACCATGACCAAATTCCTCATCCTGCTCCAGACTGAGCCCGAGGTGAACAAGGTGCCCATCATGGTGGACTCCTCCAAGTGGGAGATCATCGAGGCCGGCCTCAAGTGCCTGCAAGGCAAAGGCATCGTAAACTCCATTTCCCTCAAGGAGGGCGAGGAAAAGTTCAAGGAATACGCCCGCAAGATCAAACAGTATGGTGCCGCCACCGTGGTCATGGCCTTTGACGAGCAGGGCCAGGCCGCCACGTATGAAGACAAGATCCGCATCTGCGAGCGCGCCTACCGCATCCTCGTGGATGAAGTTGAGTTCCCGCCGGAGGACATCATTTTCGACCCCAACATCCTCACCGTGGCCACCGGTCTGGAGGAGCACAACAACTACGCGCTCGACTTCATCAACGCCACACGCTGGATCAAGGAGAACCTCCCCTACGCCAAGGTCAGCGGCGGCGTCAGCAACATCAGCTTCAGCTTCCGCGGCAACAACAAGGTGCGCGAGGCTATGCACAGCGTGTTCCTCTACTATGCCATCAAGGCGGGCATGGACATGGGCATCGTGAATGCCGGCATGCTCGAAGTCTACGAGGAGATCCCGAAGGACATGCTCGAAAAGGTCGAGGACGTCATCCTTAACCGTCGCCCGGATGCCACCGAGATTCTCGTCGATTACGCCGAGCAGTTCAAAGGCCAGGCCGGTACCACCAAGAAGGTCGAGATCGACATGAGCTGGCGGCAGGGGCCTGTGGAAAAGCGTCTGGAGCACGCCCTGCTGCGTGGCATCACCGACTTCATCAACGAAGACACCGCCGAGGCGTTGGCCCAGCTCGGCAAGCCGCTCTCTGTCATTGAAGGCCCCCTCATGGATGGCATGAGCGTCGTGGGCGATCTCTTCGGCGCCGGCAAAATGTTCCTTCCGCAGGTCGTGAAAAGCGCCCGCGTGATGAAGCAGAGCGTGGCCTACCTGCAGCCCTTCATGGAAATTGAAAAGGCTCGCAGGGCGCGTGAGCGTGCACTGTTGATCGAAGTCGCCGCCAAGACCATCACTGCTCTGGAAAGCGGTGGCGCTGTCGCCGTGGTCGAATCCTTCAGTTACACGCCTGGCAGCGGCCTGAGCCTCGAAGAGCGCCGTGCCGAAGTGAAGCTCGCCGCCGAACTCGGCGCTGTGTTTGAAGTGGAGGGCGAGGCCGCTCTTCAGCAGAAGCTCGAAAGCCTCCGCAAGGACTCCTCAAACTCCGACCGCGTCGTCGCTCCATTCCTCAACCATGCTCAGTCCACCACCGGTGGCGCAGCCGGCTCTGCCAATGGCCTGACCGCCGAAGACTTGATCCCGGCCGAGGCCGCCAAACAGGGCGGTGGCAAGATCGTTCTCGCCACCGTCAAAGGCGACGTGCATGACATCGGCAAAAACATCGTGGGCATCGTGCTGGCCTGCAATGGCTTCGAAGTCACCGACATGGGCGTCATGGTCCCATGCGACAAAATTTTGGAAAAGGCCCTCGAAGTCGGTGCCGATGTGATCGGCCTCAGCGGCCTCATCACCCCTTCACTTGATGAAATGGCGCATGTGGCCAGTGAGATGGAGCGGCGTGGCTTCAAGCAGCCGCTGCTCATCGGCGGTGCCACCACCAGCCCGGCGCATACGGCCATCAAGATTGCGCCAAAATACAGCGGCAGCATTGTACATGTGCTGGATGCCTCCCGCAGCGTGCCCGTGACTACTTCCTTGCTCAGCGAAGATCAGCGTGAAGCCTTTGTGGCCAGCAATGAAGCCCGCCATGCACGCCTGCGTGAAGAGTACGGCAAAAAAAAGGACCGTGCGCTTCTCAGCATCGCCGAATCCCGCGAGAAAGGCGTCAAGTTCGACTGGACCACGCAGGACATCGCCACGCCGACCTTCCTCGGCACGAAGGTCTATGAAGGCCCGCAGCTCGTCACCGCTCTGCGCGAATTCATCGACTGGTCGCCCTTCTTCCACTCCTGGGAACTGCGTGGCCGCTGGATCGCTGCCGAGCAGCGTTTCTCATCCGCACAGGAAGATGCGGAGATGAAGGCCAAAGCCGAGGCCGAGGCCCTCAAGCTTTACAAGGATGCCAACGATCTGCTCGACCGCGTCATTGCCGAGAGCCGCTTCACCCCGCGCGGCATCATGGGCTTCTTCCCCGCCAACGCCATTGGCGATGACATCGAAGTCTACACCGACGAGTCACGCACCACGGTGAAGACGGTCTTCCACACCCTGCGCCAGCAGGTCATCAAGAAGGACACGCCAAACTACGCTCTCAGCGATTATGTCGCGCCCAAGGACAGCGGTCGCGCGGACTACATCGGCGGGTTCGCCGTCGGCATTCACGGTGCGGACGAGTTCGCCAAGGAGTTCGAGGCCGCTCACGATCCCTACCGCGCCATCATCGCCAAAGCCGTGGCCGACCGCCTTGCCGAAGCCTTCGCTGAATACCTGCACCAGCAGGCCCGCTACGCCTGGGGCTATGAAAAACCCGGCGAGCTTTCCCGCGAAGAAATCATCAAGGAAAAGTATCGTGGCATCCGTCCCGCGCCGGGCTATCCCGCGCAGCCAGACCACACCGAGAAGCCCATCCTGTTTAATCTGCTCGATGCCACTGCCAAGACCGGCGTCGAGCTTACCGAAAGCATGGCCATGCATCCCGGCAGCGCCGTCAGCGGCCTTTACTTCGCGCATCCTGAGTCGCACTACTTCGGCATCAGCGTGCTGGGCAAAGATCAGGTGGCAGACTACGCGCAGCGCAAGGGCATGACGCTCTCAGAGGCTGAACGCTGGCTCGGTCCCTGGCTCGGCTATTGAGTCCGCCCTCTCACTGAAACCAGCCCCGGAAGCGGTCGAACCATCCGCGTTTCTGGCCTTGGGGTGCCTGGCGTGCCGGTGGGGCGGCGTAACCGGCGTGTTCCGTGCAGAAGTTTTTTGGCACCAGGTCGTAGGGCAGGGCTTCATCATACGCCATGCCCGCACGGCCGCAGCCGTCGGTCGCCAGTTGGCTGCTCACGCGGCACAGAGTCACGTGCGAGAGCGGCAGCGTGACCTTGGGCACTTCGGTCTTGTACCCGAGGGCGACGGCTTTTTTCATCACGTCGGCCCAAATGGGCAGTGCGAGGGTTCCGCCGTAGCCGCCTTCGACAATCGTCTGCGGTTTGTCCAGGCCCACCCAGATGCCGCAGCTCACACGATCTGTGAAACCGGCGAACCAGGCATCCTTGTAATCGTTCGTGGTGCCGGTCTTGCCGCCGCCGGGTTCTTTGAAACCGTATTCATTGCGCAGGGATGCCGCAGTTCCTCGGTCCAGCACCTGGGCGAGGATGTTGCGCATGAGGAACGCCACGCTCGGGGTGATGACTTCGGATTCGAGCACGGGAGTCTGGTAGATGATGTTGCCCGCTTTATCGACAATGCGGTCGATAAGGAAAGGCCGGCGGCGCAGACCTTGATTGGGGAAGATGCTGATCGCGCTGGTAAGCTGGCGCGGATTGCCGCCGATGTTGCCAATGAAAATCTGCGGCGTTCTTTCGGCAGGCTTGCTGAAGCCGGCGTTGGTGAGCAGATCGATCACACGATCAATCCCGGCGTAGTTGCCCAGCCGCAGGGTCATGGTGTTCCGGCTTTTCACGATGCCATCCGTCAGCGTGGTGGGGCCAAGGAATTTGCCATCCGAGTTCTGCGGACTCCAGCCCGGATCAGCCCCGTCAATCTCTCCGGGTTGAATCGGCGCATCATTGATCAGCGTGCCAGGCATGAAACCAGAGGCGATGCCTGCCGCATACACGAAAGGTTTCACTGTCGATCCGATCTGCCGCTCCCCCTGGGTGGCGCGGTTGTATTTGCTGTGGCGGTAGTCGCGCCCGCCCACGAGGGCAAGGATGCCCCCGGTGCTGTTGTCCTGCATCATGAGCGCCGCCTGCAAATAGGGTGTGGAGGCGATTTCCTGCGCGCCGTCCCAGGTCTTGTCAAAATCCGCCTTCTTCGGGTGCGCATAGCCATGCTGCTTTTCCACAGCAGCCAGGCGCTTTTCCACAGCAGCCTCCGCTGCGTCCTGCAGGTTTTTATTCAGGGTGGTGAAGACCTGCAGTCCGCCGTCCTCGATCTCCTGCTGCTCCAAAATCAAATCCAAGTCACGCCGCACGGTGTCCAGCGCATAGCCGCCCTGGCTTTGAAACACGGGCTGCGCATGCAGGGCGATGTCCGCATACTTGGCTGCGATCTCCTCCTCCGGCGTGATCACTTTCGTTTCCAGCATGCGCTTGAGCACAGTGTCGCGTTCCTTCAGTGCTCCTTCGTAGTTGCGGAATGGCGAGAAGCGCACCGGGCTGCGGATGATGCCCGCGATCATCGCCGCCTCGCTCAGGCTGAGCTGGCTGGCATGCTTGCCAAAGTAAACCTGGCTGGCTCGCTGCACCCCGTAGATCCCCGGGCCGTAGAAGATGCGGTTGACGTAGTGCTCGATGATCTGGTCCTTGGTGCAGGCCTTTTCGATTCGGCGTGCCAGCATCATCTCTACCAGCTTGCGGTGGATGCTGCGGTCATCCAGATCCGGGAAGCTGTTGCGCGCCAGCTGCATCGTCAGCGTGCTCGCGCCCTGCACCACTCGCATGTCCTTGAGGTTGCGCACCATCGCGCGCGCCACGCCTTTGTAGTCGATGCCGCCATGATCGTAGAAGCGTGAGTCCTCACGTGCCAGCAGGGCTTTGACAAACCATGGCGACACCTCGCTCAGCGGCACGATGATGCGGTTCTCGCCATGCATCCGGCCGAGGACTTCGCCATTGTAGTCCATCACGATCGTGCGCTCCGGCATGTCCCCGAGCTTGGTCAGGTCATAGGCCTTCGCCAGATGGCTGTAAACGCCGATGATCACCGCCGCTGTGAGCGTGCAAAGCAGCGAACCTCCCATGAGAAAAATCACGCCAAGCCGCTTGAAGGACTGCCAGCGCGACAGGGTGGGTTTCGTCGGCTTGCGCTCTTCAGTGGGCTTCTTTTTCATGGGGCAGTCATCGGGTCGCTGGTTTTGGACCAAAGATCAAGCCTCAGACGATGAACTCGCTGTGAACTTCAATTTCACATTCGGGCGTGACATTTCGCGTTCGGTTCCCGTACCATACGCCTGCCCCAACCCATCCGACCATGAAAGCCCTCTGTCTCTCCTTCCTCATCGTCACCACGTTCGGCGCGTCCGCCGCACTCCTCGAATCGCCGCAAAAAGGCGGTTTGCAGATCCAGTCCCTCAGTTCGCTCAGCTTCGGGCCGGAAGGCCTGCTGCTGGTGGCGGAACCGGCCACGGCCAGCGTCGTGGCTGTCCAAACAGGTGACATCGGCCCCAAGAGCGAGCGCCTCGCCCAGCCGGTGGCCGACATCGGCTCTCAGATCGCGGCCGGATTGGGCGCGAAGAAGGAGGACATCACGATCAAGGATCTCGCGGTGAATCCGGCCAGCGGTCGCATTTATCTCGGCGTGCAGCGCCGCCCGGACAATGCGGTGCTGATTGTCAGCGTCGGAGCGGACGGCAAAGTCGCTCCGCTGAATCTAGCGCCTCTGTCCTGGGTGCGCATCACCCTGCCCGGCGGCACCGCCAGCAAGGTCACGAACATCACCGACGTCGCCTTCGACAAAGACCGCATCTTTGCCACCGGCACCTGCAATGAAGAATTCGCCTCCCGCATCTTCACCATCCCCGTACCGCTCAAAAACGGTGCCACCGCCAGCGTCTTCAGCGCCGAGACCTACCACGTCGCTCATCGCAAGTGGGAGACCAAGGCCCCCATCCAGAGCTTCATCCCCTACCAGTCCAAAGAGGGCACCTTTGTCGTCGGCGCCTTTGCCTGCACGCCTGTGGCCAAGTTCAAGGTGGACGACATCCAGAGCGGAGCCCAGGTCAAAGGCGTCAGCATGGTGGAGCTCGGCAGCGGCAACCGCCCGCTCGACCTCTTCAGCTACTCGGACAAAAGCGGCAAGGAGTGGCTCGTGGTACACACCCAGCGCTTCAAGCAGAACGCCTTTGGCCCCAGCAAGATGTGGGGCGCGCGCATCAGCATGGATTATCTCGATGCCAAAGCACCGGAGAAGACCAATGAAAACGCCGCGCGTCGCGATGAGAAGGAGCCCAAGGGCCCCGAGGGCATCGAGATCGTGGATGCGCTCTTCGGTGCCGTGCAGGTGGACAAGCTCAGCGAAACCGAGGCCGTCGTTCTGCGCGACACCGAAGGCACGCTGAACCTCGAAGTCGCAGCTCTGCCGTGAAACGCTGGTTCAGTCTTTTCGGCTTCTTCTGCTCTGCCACATTCGCCGCAGATGTGTGGGTGAACGGGGCCGGGCAGATCGAAGCTCGGGGGAGCGATGTCCGC
The DNA here is from genome assembly GCF_044222345.1 of Prosthecobacter sp. Classification (GTDB taxonomy): domain Bacteria; phylum Verrucomicrobiota; class Verrucomicrobiia; order Verrucomicrobiales; family Verrucomicrobiaceae; genus Prosthecobacter. The sequence goes on along the minus strand of NZ_JBGANL010000028.1, from coordinate 15,711 downwards.
GTGTTTCGTGGGGCCGCCGCCGAACCTCTGTTCGGCAGCGTTACAAAGGAAAGCGCCAGCGTGCGCTTTTCCGCCGCACTGCCGTTGGTTCCAGGAGAAACCTATCGCGTCGAGTTTCAAAAGGCGGACGGCATCTGGAACTCGCAACGCCTGCAGTTTGCGCAGCCACCCTCCGCTGCGCCGACCGTGACCATCTCGCCCTCTCCCACGGTGCTCCCTGCCAATGCGCTCAAGCTCTACCTGCACTTCAGCCAGCCGATGGAGCAGGGTGTGTTTCTAGACCGCATCACCTTGCAGCGTCAGGATGGCAGTGTGGTCCACGGCGCTTTTCGTGAGACTGAGCTCTGGTCGCCGGATGGGCAACGTCTCACCCTCTGGCTGCATCCGGGGCGGCAGAAAACCGGCGTGAACCTGAATCTTGATGAAGGGCCTGTTCTGCAGGAGCACCGCCCACACACCCTCAGGATCGCTGCCAGCTGGCGCTCGACCACCGGTGTGGCTCTAGGAAAGGAAACGGTGTTCACACTCGCAGCCGGGGCTGTGGATCACACCTGCCCCGATCCGCTGCGCTGGCAAATCACTGCGCCCAAGGCGGGAACTCGTGATCCGCTGGTGGTCATATTCGATGAACCGTTGGATCCTGCGATGCTTGCCTCCGCATTGAAGGTTCAACGTGGTGAGGCTGAACTCGCCGGTGTGGTCACCGTGGCCGCAGATGCGCGTACTTGCTCCTTCACACCAGGGGTTGCTTGGACGCCAGGAGCCTGCTTTCTGAAGATCGACCCCCTGCTCGAAGATCTGGCGGGTAACAACCTGCTCGGACCCTTTGAGGTGGATCGCGATGCACCGGCGAAAGCAACCGCGATAACCACGTTGACCTTCAATGTGGGTGGTTAGAAATGCGCCCAGCCATCAGGAAATCGAGGTGCTGGCTGCGGAGGTAATACGGGCCGCATTGGCACTGGAATTGGGGCTGAAACTGGACGTGGCTGCCAGCAGTTTGGTCGTGGGTGGGTGGGGAGCACACTCCTCACTTGGCGGAGGCAAGATTTCCAGGTTCGCATTGCGCTGCTGCCAGGCGTTGCTGAGCTTGTGAACGAGAGTGTCGATCTGGTTGATGTCCTTGGCATTGACCTGTAGCAGGGGGATGCCGAAGCTCGAAAAGATGTCATTGACCAAATGGCGGTCCCGCACTTTTCGGCTGGCTTTGCCGGGGCTGTCATCTTCGAATTCGATGGCCACCATGGGAAGCCAGTCTCCTTTGCGATAGATTAGGAAATCGATGTGGCGCTGGCAAATCTTAAGAAAGCCCGCAACGTTTTCAGCATGAAGAACTTCCAGGAGGCGCGGCTTGCATTGAATATGGCAGCGCTGGGCGGTGATGTTTTCTAGGCAGGCATGAAACAGAGCTTCGTCGGACGACAGCAGGGGGTAGGGAGTGGGGGATGTCTCAGGAGAAGAAAGGGGAGGATTAGCAGAAGCGGGCTGCATGCCTCATCATTTATAGAAATTATAAACCCATCAACTCGGCATTGGTAAGAAGCATGTAAGAGGCCATGAATGAGATTTTAGCTTAATCTGAATAATGTTCTATTGAACAGTTTCAGGTTTACGCGAGAATGGCACTCGCCAATGCCTGCTCCTCACGCCATTCCTGATTCCCAAGCGCTCGTGGACTGGCTGTTTCTCGACCTAAACAGCTATTTCGCCAGCGTGGAGCAGCAGTTGCATCCGGAACTGCGGGGAAAGCCGGTCGCCGTGGTGCCGGTGGATTCAGACGCGACCTGTGCGATTGCGGCCAGCCATGAGGCCAAGAAATTTGGAATCAAGACGGGCACCAACATCGGCGAGGCACGGCGGCGCTGCCCGGAACTCATCACCGTGATGGCCGGGCACGATGTGTACGTGGAATTTCATCACAAGATCATTGAGGAGGTGGAGCGGCATTTCCCGGTCCATGTAATCTGCTCCATCGACGAGATGGCTTGCAAGCTGGATGCACCACGCCGCCGAATGGATGCAGCGCTGGATCTGGCCAGACGCATCAAGCAAGGACTGCGGGAGCGTGTGGGCGAGTGCATCACCTGCTCCATCGGTCTGGCCCCGAACCGCTTTCTCGCAAAGGTGGCCAGCGACATGCAGAAGCCGGATGGCCTGGTCGTGCTGCTGCAGGAAGAACTGCCAGGACCGCTCCTCGACCTGAAGTTGAGTGATCTGTGCGGGATCGGCCGCCGCATGGAGCCGCGCCTGCATGCCTGCGGCATTCATACGATGGCGGATCTGTGGGCAGCGGAGCGCGCGACCCTGCACCGGGCCTGGGGAGGGGTGGCCGGAGACCGGTTCTGGCATGGTCTGCATGGCGGAGTGACGGAGGATGACGCTCCTCCAGCACACCGCACCATCGGACACAGTCATGTGCTGGCCCCCGAACTGCGCGCACCACCAGCAGCGGGCATTGTGGCACGCAGACTGTTATTGAAGGCCGCGAGCCGCCTGCGCCGCATGCAGTACCGCGCCAGGCATCTGCACCTGAGTGTGCGCACGGAGGACGGACCGCGCTGTGAAGCCCAGGCAAAATTTGACGAAGGCTCCGACAGCATCGTGCTGGCACGGGTGCTGGCGGATCTATGGCAGCAGGTCATGAAACAGGCGCGCTGGCAGCGGGTGAAAAAGGTCTCCGTAACCCTCTTCGGTCTGGTGGCCGAGGCATCCCCGCGGCAGCTCGAACTGTTTGACTCTTCGGCTGCGTCGGCCCCCAAAGAACTGCGTGAACAGCTCAGCCGCGTGCTGGATCAGATCAATCAGAAGCACGGCCGCGATTCCGTCGTCATCGGCTTTACACCTGACACCGTGCGCACGTTTTCAGGCACCAAAATCGCCTTCACCAGAATTCCTGACCGGGAGGAGTTCAAGGAGTAGCGGCAGCCGGGGAATGGCCACAAAAAAGCCGTGGAAGAATGGCATCTCCCACGGCTCTTCAGAAAGACTTGAATCAAAAAATCATCACTTGGAGGAAAGCAGGTCGCGGCGGCGGCGGCGGGTGATGATTAAAGCCCCGAGTCCGGCACTCAGGATGAGGAAGGCCGAGCCTGGCTCAGGGACAGAGGCGCATTCGCAGCCGCTCACTGAGACCAGGTAGTAGGGCACGCTGCTGACGGCCATGAGGCTGCCGCCGCCATTGTGGATGTCTGCGGCCAGAGTGAAGCCGGACACCACTACACTGGAACCGACCAAAGCTTCCAGGTTGAGCTTCCAGAGGTCCGTGTTGGTGATCGGGTCGTTGCTGGTCAGAAGGCTCAGGGCATTGTCAGCAATGATGTCTGCCGCTGAGAAGTTGCCGAGCAGCAAACCACCGTTGCCATAAATGGAGACGGTCGGCGCCACATTGCCAGTGTTGAAGTCGGTAGAGAATTCGTTGAGGTTGAAACTCCCCAAGGTGGCTGAGAGGCCATGGCCGGAGACCAGCTGGTCAAAAGCGATGTTCAGGCCGGTGGAGGCCGTTTGGATGCCAAGTGCGCTGCTCGCATCGTAAAGGCCGATGCCGAAGTCAGTCAGCTGGCCATAGGCGTTTTGATAGCGAACACCGAAACCACCTTGGAACTCCAAGTTCACATTCGGATTGGCTCCTGCTGCCGTTCCGCCATCCAAGGTTAAGGGAGTGAGGTTTTGCAACGCCGTGATGCTGTAGTTTTGGCCGGCCGGCGAAAAGGGCTGATTCAACTCAATGGTAGAGGCAAACCCAAGGCTGCTAAAAGCAAGCAGCATGGCGGCGGCAGCAGAAGCCGAAATGGGCTTGCGTTGCAGCTGATGAGTAGAGAATGACGTTTTCATAAATGCAAAAATTAACAGACCTGAGTCTCAAGTTAGACCCACTAACGCTAATTGAAGGATAATTTATAAATTATATTTGAAACAATTCTCTGTAAAGCATTTCAATTATGAATTTTTCAATTAATTGCGCTTAATTGATCAGATGTCTGAATTACACAGAGGCATTTTTGCAATTCATTTACAATAACTTACTCATTTATGACTTTTTTGACAAAATCATGACAACTCCGGCTTGCGCGTCATTCTGACGACTCCTTGGTCAGAAACTCGCCGCACACAGATTGAGGCATTTGCAGCCGCCGTTCTCCCCGATTCTGTTGAGAAAAGAACCCTGATGATCTGACCATGAGCGAGATTTCGCAGCTTGATCGGCATGCCATCAGCGGGCGGCGCGAATTCGTTGCATGCACCAGAATGGTCCCGCACAGGAAGCACTGGTTTGCCTGGCCATCACCAATTGGCTGGGCGGCGAGGAACCCTGGCATGCTCTCCTGCAACACTCCCCGGTGCGAGAAAGGGCGAGCCCGCAAATGGTTTGGCGCTGGTCCGGCCTTTTGAGGCCGATGCGGCGACGCCGATGAGGCTGACCTTGGCTGGGCGGAAGGCTGGCCCTGGGGAAAATGTGGCGGCAGTTGGTACCGCCGCTCGTGCTGAGCTCCCACAAAATGACCGCAGATTTTGCTCTTTGCCGCTGGTTGGCTATTCTGCCTGCCACATGCCTGCCAAATTAACCCGCATACTTCTTGCCGATGACCACGCCGTGGTCCGCAACGGCTTCCGCATGATCCTCGCTGCACAGTGGGACATGGAGGTCGTGGGCGAGGCCGCCAATGGACGGGAGGCGGTGGAAAAAGCCATCAATCTCCAGCCGGATGTGGTGGTGCTGGACGTGACGATGCCCGAGCTCAACGGTATCGAGGCGGCGCGGCAGATCACCAAGGCGGTGCCGAAGGCACGCATTCTGGCGCTCTCCATGCAGAAGGACTCCGTCTATGTGCGCGAAATGCTGCGTGCGGGAGCCAATGGTTATTTGTTAAAGGACAGCAACGAGAGCGATCTTCTCTCGGCCGTGCGCGCTGTCGCCAATGGCAAAGGATTTCTCAGCCCGGAGGTCAGCGACGCGGTGCTGGACGACTATCGCAAGCATGTCACCAATCCGATCGACCTGCTGTCACCACGGGAACGGGAAGTGCTGCAGATGATTTCGGAGAGCAAGACCAACAAGGAAATCGCCTCAGTGCTGAACCTGAGCGTGTACACCGTGGAGGCTCACCGGGGGCGGATCATGGAAAAGCTCAATCTGCACTCCATCGGCGAGTTGGTGCGCTTTTCCATTCGCAACGGCTTGATCGACTAAAGGATTTTGCAGGTTGTTGTAAGGGATTGGATGGGTGGTGGAAAACTACGGCCTTTTTGTTGTTGGCTTCGGTGGATGGGGCGGCTTGAGATGGAATCTCACACCCTTTATTCACCCCAACCTCCCGCATGCCTGCCACTCCCCCAACCTCACCTGCAACCTTTTTCAAAGACCTTTCGGCTGGCCTCGTCGTCTTTCTCGTGGCGCTGCCGCTTTGTCTGGGGGTGGCACTGGCGTCCAATGCGCCGCTCTTTTCGGGTGTCGTGGCAGGGATCATCGGTGGTATTTTGGTCGGAGTTCTCAGCGGATCACAAACCAGTGTCAGCGGACCCGCCGCAGGTTTGACCGCCATTGTGGCGGCGCAGATCACCAAGTTGGGAGCTTTTGATGTGTTCCTGCTGGCGGTGATGTTTGCGGGTGTGTTGCAGATCATCCTCGGGGTCTGTCGTGCGGGTTTCATTGCCGCGTTTTTCCCTTCGAGTGTGATCAAGGGCCTGCTGGCCGCCATCGGTGTCATCCTCATCCTCAAACAAATCCCCCATGTCATCGGGCACGACCCCGACCCGGAAGGGGACATGGGTTTCGAGCAGCCCGACCATGAGAACACTTTCACCGAAATTTGGTCCGCTTTGTTTGACATCCAACCCGGTGCCGCGCTTGTCGGTGTGCTTTCCATCTTGCTGATGGTTTTGTGGGATAAAATCAAGCCTCTGAAAAACAGCATTGTTCCTGCCCCTCTGGTGGTGGTGCTGCTGGGGGTGGGCGTCAGCATGTTGCTGAAGCAGTTTGGCGGCGGTGCATGGGCCATTGAAGCTTCACATTTGGTGCAGGTTCCCGTGGCGAAAGATATCAGCGCGTTCATGAACTTCCTGGTGTTTCCGAATTTCTCCGCTCTGGGCAATCCGGCGGTATATGGTGCTGCCATCACCATCGCCATCGTCGCCAGTCTGGAGACGTTGCTCAATCTTGAGGCGGTTGACAAGATCGACCCTCAGCAGCGCAGCAGTCCGCCCAACCGGGAGCTGATCGCGCAGGGAATCGGCAATGTCACTGCCGGCCTGATCGGCGGCCTGCCCATGACGAGTGTGATTGTGCGCAGCAGTGTGAACATCAATGCCGGCGGCAAAACCAAGCTGTCCGCTGTTTTTCATGGCTTCCTTCTGCTGGGCTGCGTTCTGCTGGTGCCCGGTCTGCTGAACCAGATCCCGCTCGCCGCGCTCGGAGCCATTCTTCTCATGACCGGTCTCAAGCTCGCCAGTCCCGGCCTGGTCAAACAGATGTGGCAGGAAGGAAAGAACCAGTTCCTGCCCTTCATCATCACGGTCGTGGCCATCGTCCTGACAGATCTTCTCATGGGTATTGTCATTGGTCTTGCGGTCAGCATAGGCTTCATTTTGCACAGCAACATGCGCCGTCCTCTGCGCAAGTTCATGGAGCAGCACATCACGGGCGAAGTGCTGCGCATTGAACTGGCCAATCAGGTGAGCTTTTTCAGCCGTGGAACGCTGGAGGAAACCCTGCGTGGCGTACCAAACGGCGGCCATGTTCTCCTCGATGCGCGCAGCACAGACTACATTGACGCGGACATCCTGGATCTGATCCACGATTTCCAGCACAAGACGGCGAAGGTGCGTGGTATCCAACTCAGTCTTGCGGGATTCAAAGACAAATATCCCCGGCTGGAGGACCGCATTCAGTTCATGAATTACAGCAGCCGCGAAGTGCAGAGCGGTCTGACGCCGGAACGTGTGCTGGAAATCTTCAAAGAAGGCAACAAGCGGTTCCGCGAAGGCAGGCATCTCACGCGCGACATCGGCCGTCTGGTGGATGCGACTTCCGCAGGTCAGTTCCCCATGGCGGTGGTGCTCAGCTGCATTGATTCCCGCACGCCTGCAGAACTCGTTTTTGACCTGAGTCTGGGAGATGTTTTCAGTGTCCGCATCGCGGGCAACATTGCGCGCGACAAAGTGCTCGGCAGCATGGAGTACAGCTGTGCCGTGGCGGGTGCAAAGATGATTCTGGTCATGGGTCACACCTCCTGTGGTGCGGTCAATGCCGCCGTGGATCTCATTTGCAGCAATCAAACCGCCGCCGAAGCCACGGGCTGTGTGAATCTCGATTCGCTCGTCACCGAAATTCAACAGTCGGTCGATCTCAGCACCTGCAAGCGTGAAGGCGCGTGGCTGCCCGGAGAGAAGGCGGCCTACGCCAATGAAGTCTCCCGCCGCAACGTGCTGCGCACCATGCGCATGATCATGGAGCGCAGCAGCACCCTCGAAGCTCTGGTTCGGGAAGGAAAACTGATGCTCGTCGGAGCTTTGTATGATATTCAGACCGGCATGGTTTCCTTTTTCCAGACCCAGGGTTCCTCCAAGTCAACGCTGGCCATACCCACGGTTGAGGCGGTTTGAGTTTTTTTCCTTGCCATGTCGTTCACCTTCCTGCGCATCACCGAACGCTACGTGCTGCGCGTTCTGGCGCTGGGGTTTCTGCTGGTGATGGTGCTGCTGGGGACAGCGGGCCTCATCGCCGTACGCCAGAGCCAGGGGATCCGGCACGGGGTGGAGCAGATGGCGCGTGACCAGTTCCTCATCACCCGGTTGCGGCAAGATGTGCAGTCGGAGGAAAACACCATGGCCGGGGTGCTGCATCAGTTCGCCCAGTTTGAACCGAAGCGCGCCGATCTGGCCAGGCTGCTGCAGGAGCTGGATGAAAGTGACCGCCAGATTTCTCGTTTGGGGCCGGAGGTGCGGTCCCTGGCGGATGCGGAGTTGTGGGCGGACCTGGACAGAGGCGTTAAAGCCTTCACCCAGGAATCACATCGGCTGCTGGAAAGTAATGAACCGGTGCAGCGGGACAAGCTTGAGACCCTGTTCCTGCATCACGGCCGGGTCGTCGAAATCGTCAACAAGCTCATCAAAAGCAGCTCCGAGCATCTGACCAAGACCGAACACCAGTTGGAGAAGCAGTCGCAGGATCTCGGTGATGACTCCACCCTGCTGCTGGGGGCCAGCACCGTCCTGGCCGCGATATGCGCCATTCTGACCATTGCCTTTGCCCGCAAGAGCATCCAGCGCATCCGCTGGCAGTCCGAGGAACTCAGCCGCGTGTCCTGGCACATGCTGCAAACCCAGGAACAGGCCGCACGGCGCTTCTCTCATGAATTGCATGATGAGCTGGGCCAGTCACTGGCCGCCGTGCGCTCCAATCTGACCAAGGGCTCCACCCAGGATCTGCCTTCACTGCGCGCCGATTGCCTCCATCTGGTGGATGAATCCATCGCCAACGTTCGCGAACTTTCCCATCTGCTGCGGCCCGTCATCCTGGATGATTTTGGCCTGGATGCCGGCCTGCGCTGGCTGGCGGAAAAATTCGGCCAGCGCACGCGTCTGAAAGTGGATTACGACTCTGACTTCACGGGGCGGCTTGCTGATGAAACGGAAACCCATCTCTTCCGCATCGCCCAGGAGGCCTTCACCAACATCGCCCGGCATTCGGAGGCCACGGTGGTGAAGATCCGCCTGGCTCATCGGGATCAAAAAATCCTTCTTACCATCGAGGACAACGGCAAGGGCCTGCCCAATCACAGCGGAGAAATCATTTACAGCCCCAGCCTCGGCATGGTGGGCATGCGTGCACGCGCACGGCAGTCAGGGGGCGAGCTGACCGCCAGCAGCGTGATGCCTCAGGGGCTGCGAATCGAGGTCGTCGTCCCCCTCCAAACCCCGCCCCACGGAGGATAGCCGTCCCCGGCTGTCAGCTGGAGACAGCCCCTTCGGCCTGTCCTCCCACCCACGACTCCGCTTCATCTCCCATCTTCCATCGTGCCCTCGTACCCTCCGCCCCCGCGCTACGTAGCGGAATACCCCCTGATCAAGGGATGGCGCAGCACCCAAAGATGCTCTTAATTGCCTTTTGACCTTCGATGAGCACCTGTTCCCATGTCAGCCCCTGTGGCTGTCACAAATCCACCCTGGAGACTCAGCCGGCGGATGGGTGTCTCCAGCACCTTCGCCGTGTGGTGGGTCATGCGGCTCGCTTCCTGCCGGTCCAGGGTCCCCTGGGCGTGTTTATCCACTACAACACGCTCCGTTCATTCCAGCATCGCAGGTTTGAAGAGGCTGTTCTTGAGGGGGCAGGTCTCTACAAGGCGGAGCCCTATCTCTCCGAAGAGGCTTATCAGCTGGAGCGCGGCAGGGGCCGCATTCTGGATGAAGACATCGACGCGGTTCTCAGCCGCGAGCCTGACTTGGAATTCCTGCCCGGCAGGCTCAGTCGGCGGGTGCTCAGGCGGGCCATGCTCATCCCCGGCGTGCGCCGGGTGAATGGCATCAACATTTCCTGGCAGTTGGAGGAAGGAGGCTGGCTGGACTCCTTCCGCAGTGACCTCCCTCCTGCCTCCGCAGCTGCGCTATGCGGGGATTCCCCGCAGGCCCTCTGGGAGGCATGCCTCGCACGGGTGAAGCCCCAGCCAGCTCCGCCTCCGGTCATGCCTAAACGTCCGCGTGATGTCGTTCTGGCACATTACGGCATCGACATGGATGCTCTCATCCATCCGCCTCTCATCCGTCTCACAGGGGCCTATCTCGACCAGGGCATCGCCTACTGGCCCATGCCTCATCGGGACAGGGGCCTGCTCAAAGCCGCTCGCAAGATAATGCCGCAGCCCTTTTCCATCTTTCCCGCGCACTTGGGCGGCGTGCGCACGGCATTTTTACGCCAGGAGGCGGCTGGAATGGATGCGGAGGCCGTGGTCCTGGAAGCTCTCGAACAGCTCGGCCTGCCTCAGTCGCACTGGGAGGACTTTGTGACGGAGGAGCTGCTCGCTTTGCGCGGCTGGGCGGGCATGGTTCACATGCTGGAGCAGGATGCATCCCTGGCGCCGCATGACCGCGTGCGTTGCTCCCTCATGGAGTTCCTCGCTCTGCGCCTCACCTATACCGTGGCGGCTCTCAAGGACATCGCCGGAGACACCTCGGCATGGCGCTCCACACCGGTGCCTGCGCCTCGTTTTGACCCCCTGACTCACGTCGCGCGCGTGTTTGATGTGGTACAGCTCCTCGGCATCACCAGCAGCGGGCTTGCGGCACTGGCGGACGAGGAGATGGCACGCCTGGTCCAGGAGATTCTCGCCAGCCACGAGATCGAGCGCCGCCGTTTGCTGCATCTGGCCTACGAGCGCAGGCATGAGCGGCGCGTGCTGATCCCGCTGGCAAAACATCGCAGCATGCCCGGCGTGGTTCCCAGCAGCAACAGGCTTGTCGCCCAGGTGCTCTTCTGCATTGATGAGCGCGAAGAGTCGATGCGGCGGGCTCTGGAGGAGGTCGATCCCGCCATCGAAACCGTGGGTGTCGCGGGCTTCTTTGGCGTGGCGATTAACTATGCAGGCATTGATGATGCAGGCGGCGTCTCTCTCTGTCCCGTGGTGGTGGATCCCCGGCACGCTGTGCGCGAGGTTCCTGCGGAGGAGCACGAGCACCTGCACAGGCGCCGTCAGGGCCGCAGGCGCTTCTGGGGCGGCCTGGCGCGCAATGGCTTCATCTCCTCTCGCACCTTGGTGCGTGGCTGGTTCAGCACCGCTTGTCTCGGCTTCCTGAGCCTCTTCCCGCTGGCGCTGCGCGTGCTGACCCCTCTGGCCTTCGGGCGTTTCACCAGATTTCTCAACAGGGCGTTCCTGCCGGAGCCCAGGACCGAGTTTGCCTTCATGCGGGACGATGCCGCCTCCCGGGACGCTACCACGGGTTTGATGCACGGCTTCACCACGGAAGAGCAGGCGGAATGTGTTTATGAGGTGATCGGCCCCGCCGGGCTGCACAAGGGCCATGCGCGTCTCGTGGTCATTCTCGGCCACGGTTCCACCAGCTTGAACAACCCCTACGAATCCGCCTACTGCTGCCAGGCCTGCGGCGGGCGCACTGGGGCGCCCAATGCACGCCTGTTTGCCCTCGTCGCCAACCGCCCCGCCGTTCGGGAGGTCTTGCGCGCCAAAGGCGTCGTCATTCCGGAAGACACCTGGTTTCTCGGAGGTTATCACGACACCTGCAATGAGGACATCCACTTCTTCGACCTGGATCTTCTGCCGGAGACCCATTGCGGGGATCTCACGCGCGTTCATCAGTCGCTGGACAAGGCGCGTACTCTCAATGCTCATGAGCGCGCAAGACGTTTTGAAGCGGCGGGTCATCCCGTGGCTCCGGAATCCAGCTTGAGGCATGTGCAGGAGCGGGCGGAGCACATCGGAGAGCCGCGCCCCGAGTACGGCCACTGCACCAACGCCGTGGCCTTTGTTGGCCGTCGTGAGATCACCAAAGGTCTTTTCATGGACCGCCGTGCCTTTCTCGCATCCTACGACGCCACCAAAGATCCCAGCGATGAAGCTCTGGCTCGTGTTCTCCAAGCCGCGATTCCGGTTTGTTACAGCATCAACCTCGACTATTACTTTTCCGCCGTCGATAATGACGTGTACGGCAGCGGCACCAAGCTCCCGCACAACATCAACGGTTTGCTTGGCGTGATGAATGGTTATCAGGGCGATTTGCGCACAGGCCTGCCCGCGCAGGCGGTCGAAATACACGAGCCTGTGCGCATTCTCTTCATTGTCGAAACCGCCCCGGAACGTCTGATGAAAGTCATCAGGGCGGACGAAGAGCTCAGCGAAATCGTCGGCAACCAGTGGATTCGTCTTGTCACGATGGATCCTGATGACGGCCATGTGGAAGTATATCGCGAGGGTGTCTTCGAGAAACTCACGGGCAATGAAGAGCCGCTTCCTGTAGCATCCAGCTCGCTGGCTTGGTATGAAGGCAAGATGGAACATCTCGCCCTGGCCCGCATCGAACCCAAGGCCGCATAACCCCTGTCATCTCCTGCCTTCTTTTCATGCCGCTGAAAACCCTGATACCTCTGCTCATTGCCACTCCCGGCGCGCTTTTTCTCGCCCTGAGTGTCCTCTGGCTTCTCGGCGTCGGTGTGGGGGAGCGTGCCATGGCGCGGATCACCAAACTGACTTATGCGTTTCTCTTGCTTCTCGTGATCATCATTGGCTGGCGCATGAGGGCGGAGGGGCTGTATTCCGTACGCGTGATGCTGGGGGACTGGTTCACCGTGGGGCACTATGGTTATCCGCTGCCTTTGCTCATCGACAGGCTGTCCCTGCCCCTCGCCGGAATGACCGTGGTGCTGGCCGGCATCGTCGGCTCATTTTCCATTCGCTATCTCCATCGGGATCCGGGCTTCTACCGCTTCTTCCTGCTGCTGCATCTTTTCACCTTCGGCGCGCTTCTCATCTTCATCGCTGAATCGCTGGACCTGCTCATTGTCGGCTGGGAAACCGTGGCCATCACCTCCGTCCTTCTCGTCGGCTTCTTCCAGTATCGCCCCGAGCCGGTGCGCAATTCTTTGTGGGTCTTTGCCTCCTACCGTGTGGCGGACTTGTTCCTGCTGCTCGCCATCTTCCTGGCTCATCACTGGTTCGGCACCACGTCCTGGACGGGCATGCTCAGCGGCGAGTGGCCTTCCTGCCAGAGTCAGCTTCAAGGCACACAAGGCACGATTGTCGCGGCGCTGCTCGTGATCGCTGCCGGCGGCAAATCCTCTCAGGGCCCCTTCTGCGGCTGGCTGCCCCGGGCCATGGAAGGCCCCACCCCCTCCAGTGCGGTGTTCTACGGCGCCATCTCCATCCATGCGGGGGCCTACCTGCTGCTGCGCATTGAGCCCCTCATCCACCAGTCCTGGGTGGCCAGAGGCCTCGTCATCGTCATCGGCCTCGCCACCGCCTTCCTGGGCACGCTCGTGCATCGTACTTCGGCCGATGCCAAGGCCTCGCTGGCCTATGCAGCCCAGACTCAGATCGGCCTCATCTTTGCCGAGATCGGCTTTGGCTGGACCACCTTTGCCCTCATCCATCTCGTCAGCCATGCCATGCTGCGCACCCTGCAGTTTCTGCGCACCCCCTCCATGCTCAGGGACTACCACCGCGTTCATTCCGCCGCCGGTGGAAAGCTCACCCCCACCGGCAGCCAGTACGACTCCCTGCTGTCGCCCTCAGTGCAGCTTTGGCTCTATCGTCTGGCCCTTGGCCGTGGGTTCTATGATGCCATCGTCGAACGCTGCATCGTCGCCCCAGTTCAGGCGGTCGCCCGCTGGCTCGCTATTTTCGAACCCAAAGCCCCTGTGAAAAAGGTGGCCGACCGCTGATCCAGGACAACTTCATGACTCACCTTTCACTGCCATACCTCACTGTCGCCCTGGCTTCATTGCTCGGGGGTGTGCTGGCATCGTGGAAGGCCGTCCGGCCACGCCGCACCGCCGTGGTGGCCGCCGGACTCGCTTTCATCGCCTTCCTGGCTGCCGCACATGAAGCTGATGGCCGGAGCCTGCACGATCCTCTGCTGCCCTGCTTCCTGGCCGATGGTCTCAATGCCGTGCCCATGGCTTTCTATGCCGCCTTGACCCTCATGGTGCTCGTCCTGGCGCCCCGGCGCGATGCCGCCGCCCAGGCTCCGGCCGGAATGCTGCTCATCTCCCTCGCCATCCAGATGGCCTATGCCGCCGCCGGCTGGATTCCCATGATGGCGGGCTGGTGGCTCTCCTGCCTGCCGTTTGCATTAGGCATGTTCGGCAGCCAGAAAGAGACCCGCCTCACCAGCGGCATCCGCCTCGCCAGCTGCCTGGCCCTCACCGCCGCCATCATGCTTTCGGGCGGTGCTTCGATCACCGGTTTTGCGGAATATGGTACATCAGCCGTCATTTTTTTCACACTGGCAGTGGTGCTGCGCAAAGGGCTCTTCCCCCTCCATGCCGGCGTGGTGCATGCCTTTGAATGCGGCCCCCTGCTTCCCAAGGCGCTCCTTTTCAACGGCCACCTCGGCGTCGTCCTCGTCGCGCGCACACAGGTCGCTTCTCTCTCAGAATCCGCCCACCATGCCTTCGAATTCCTCAGTCTGGCGGCCGTTGCCACCGTAGGCATCGCCAGCCTGCGTGCCTTTGCTGAAAGCAAGCCCCGGCGCCTTCTTGCCTTCCTGTGCATCAGCCAGGCCAGCTTCATGCTCGCGGGCATCACCAGCACAAACGCCGAAGGCATCACCGGTGCGCTGACACACTGGCTGGTGGTGTCTGCTGCCTCCACCGGCCTCATCTGTGTCGTTCGTGCGCTCGAAGCGCGGGTAAGCAGCACTGAAGACCCTCTGATGCATCTGGGACTCGCCGCCAAAGCCCCCCGTCTTGCCACCTTCTTCCTCATCTGCGGCCTCGCCCTCGTCGGCCTTCCCGGCACGCTGGGCTACTGCGCCGAGGAGCTCATCTTCCACGGCATGCTGCAAAACCACCTGAGCGCCGGCATCGTGCTGCTCGTTGCCACCGTCTTCAATGCCATCAACCTGCTGCGCTTGTACAACACCTTGTTCCTCGGCGTGCTGCCAAAGCACGTCATCAACATCCCCGACGCTCTGCCACGCGAACGCTGGTCGCTGACTGTCTGCATCCTTTTTTTGGTTCTAGGGGGGCTCATGCCTCGTGTGGTCATCGGCTGGCGCTCAGATGCTGCAAACAGCATCGAAAAGTCGGTGCATGCCGTGTCAGGTCACTGACCTTCCTCATTCCACCACTATTGCAGCATCTGCCCGGGGGGGGCGGTTGCGGCATGTTTGAGCATGCGGCTTAAATCCGAATGGTTCATGACCTGCGATCTGTGCACAAAGATTCGCCATTTTTGAATTAATTTCTCAATGTGAGGGTCTAAAACGCTAACAACCCTTCAGGCCATGAACACCCAGCTCCAACTTCCCTTCCGGGGATGGAGTCGTGCCGAAGAAAGCTCTAAGCACGGCTCAGGGGGAGGAAAAACACCCCGAATCGGTTTGGTTCTATCCAGTGGCGGCGCGCGCGGACTGGCGCACGCTGGCGTTATTCAGGTGCTCGAAAAAGAGGGCGTTCCCATCTCCGCTGTCGCGGGGTGCAGCATGGGGGCTTACGTGGGCTCCCTCTGGGCCGCCGGCCTCAGTGGTGTGGAGTTGGAGGAGCGCGCACGGGAGATCAAAGACCGGCCTACGCTGAAAGCACTCATGGATTTCATCATTCCACCTTCAGAAGGTTTGATTCGTGGTGAAAAAATCCGCAAGCACCTCGAACGCGATCTGGGCGACAAGACCTTTGCGGACCTCGACAGACCGCTGATCGTCATCGCCACGGATCTTGACCGTCTTACGCCTCATGTCTTTGATTCCGGCAGCGTTTCACATGCCGTGCATGCCAGTTCAGCCATTCCGGCTGTTTGTGCTCCGGTCAGACTGAACGGCCGGCGTTACACCGATGGCGGCGTTTCCGAGCCCCTGCCGGTGATGCTGCTCAAGAAACGATTCAATCTCGATGGCATCATCGCGGTGAACGTCATGCCCGCACCAGATGAATTCGAATCCCAGAACGATCCTGCCTTCATGCCGGGTGACAAGCCTGCTGACCGCGCCTTTTCGCGCATCTTCCGCACATTTTGGCAGAAGGTAAACCTGCTCGCTCATGGAAATGTG
>NZ_JBGANL010000165.1:0-2151 GCF_044222345.1 Prosthecobacter sp. | reverse complement strand
GAAGGGGCGCGAGGTCGAGCTTGCCGCAGAAAAAGAGGATGCGGGCGCGGTAGTTTTCGAAGCGGCGGAAGCCGCGGGCATCGGCCTTGATGGCTTGGATCTTGGAGTTGAAGCCCTCGGTGAGGGCATTGGTGATCGGGTGCTGGAAGTACGTCAGAAGATTCACCAGATGGCTTTTGAGGGTGCGGGCCACGGCCATCACCTTCGGCAAACGGCTGCGCATGACGGTGCGGTACCACTGGGAGAAGAAGCGTTCGCCGCTGGCCGCGTCCGACTGGCTCCAGAACTCCACCATCTGCTCCTTGTACAACCAGGCCCGGGAGGTCTTCAGGTTCATTTCCAGCAGCTCGGCGAAGCTGGCCTGATGCTTCTCCGGCACGGTGCCATGCAGCCAAAGATACCGAGTCTGCTTGAGAGTCTCGTCGCCGTTCTCGGCCAGCTTGGCCGCCTCCTGCCGGCGGGTCTGGTCGACCGCCTCGTTGAGGTGCTTGGAGACATGGAAACGGTCATGGACGATCGCAGCCTGCGGAGCGGCGATCCGGGTGGCAGCCGCAAAGTTCGCCCCCATGTCCATGGCGGCGGCCTCCACTTTCAACCGCTGCGCTTCCGGCAGGCACTTCCACAGGGCAATCGCCTGCTCGGTGTCCCGTCCAAGCACCACGTCCAGCACCCGCGACTGGCCGAGGTCGGTCATCAGCGAAACGTAACTTTGGCCTCGCAGAAAACTCTTCTCATCGAGGCCGACTCGACGGAGTCCCTCCGTGCTCCGTCGAGCCAGGCCCCGCTCCACGGCCCGCTCGATCAGCCGTTGGACGCTGTCCCAATGCAGTCGCAGCAAATCTGCGGCCTGCGTCAGCGACCGACAGGCCGCGATCACTGCCACCGCAAAGGCTTCAAAGTGGAACGTGAAGCGCGAGCCCGGCTCTGCCCACGGCACCGTCACCGTCTTCACCCCGTGCTCCGGGCAGGCGCACCGCGGCACCCCACAGCGCAGTTCCAGAAGGTACTGCATCACACTCAGGTGCCGCCACGTCCTCTCCGGCAACCGGTCGTACACCGGGCACGGCTTCCCGCACTCGGGGCATGCCACCGGTGTCCGCTCCGGCCACGCCACGCAGATCGTGACCCGCTCCCGTTCCAGATCCTTTTCCACGTTCGTCACCCTCCAAGGCTTCTCGAGTTTCAGCAGCTGGCGGTAATGCTCGTTGACGGTTTCTTCCATCCTCACACATTAACCGCCCAGACCCTTTCCCACAACCAAACGTGAAGAACCTATTTAGTCCTGCCTCCGTCCATCTTTGCACAAGCTGCAGCCTCACCCGATGAAGAGGTTATCCGGCTTTCCGAGTTTACTGTCTCAGCAGAGAAGGATGTAGGGTACGCAACCACGAACGCAATAGGCGTCACCCGCACCAATACAGCCCTTATCGACACACCACAGGCGGTAGCCGTCATCAATCAAGAGTTCTTGCGCGATGCGATGGCCAGCGAACTGTATGATGTTTTGAAATACATCAGTGGCGTGGCGATTGAATCAAACGTGGGCGATAGTGTGATGATTCGCGGCTATGTCGTGCGAAGTCAGTATACAGATGGATTTGCCGACAACCAAAATCAAAGTCAGGCTGGTGCGGAGCCATTCCTGTTCGAACGGCTTGAGGTCCTGAAAGGCCCATCCGCAATTGTGTATGGCTCGCATGCAACTGGCGGAGTACTTAACCGCGTGCGAAAGTCACCGCAATGGAAGCCCGCTGGGGAGCTCGCGCTAACCTATGGTAATCATTCGCAAAAGAAAGCAGAGGTTGATTATACCGCTCCGCTCAACAAGCATTTCGCCTACCGAATCATCGGTGTCGTCCGGGATGAGGATCTCAACAATGGAGTGAATACCCGCTTTTCGTGGTTCAGACGTTGGAATGTGGATCCCATGATTGCTTGGCGTCCTTGGAAGAATGTCCAGGTGAAACTTACCGGGGAATTCCTTCACGAAAAGGGATTCAAGCACTGGAGTGACAATGCAGAACTTCAGCCCTTTGGGCGTGGGGCTGCCACTACATTCGGCCTTCTTCCCCGCGACTTCACATTTACGGATCCATGGGCATATAACGAAAATGACAAAAGAGCTGTTTTTGCCTCTATTGAGGCACAGCC
>NZ_JBGANL010000078.1:0-17834 GCF_044222345.1 Prosthecobacter sp. | reverse complement strand
TCCTTTGGCGAAGGATTTGACGGCGCTGCTGAAGGCTTTTTTGGTGGCGGGGTTGTTGAGGGCCTGGGCTCCGCCGGGCATGAGCTTGCTGAGGGCGAGGCCGACGGCGCCGCTGGCGATGGCGGTGCCTGCGGCTTTTTTGTGGGCCGCCTCAATACTGTCTCCTGCCATGATGTGGTTTTGCAGCAGATCAGTGTAGGTGCCGCCTGCGCTCTGCGCTGCGCCGAGGATGAGCCCTGCGGTGCCGCCGCTGGTGTCTTCGACGGTGCGGTGAGCTTATGGGGCTGGAGGAGGGCTTAGTACTGTGGCTTATTCAACACCGTCCAGATCTACAATGATCTGGCTTTCTGGTGAGTCAGGCATTTGCAGGAGTTTCATCCAGGCCTGAACGATACGGCGAATCTGCTCGAATGGAAATACATCAACCCATTCGTCCTCAGTTGTCGACCAGATGGTCACCGCTGTCGGCCTGATGTCCATGCCCCAGCCCTTGTCGCAGAAGCGCGCTTCGGCATCTCCGCCCTTGCGTTGGACCTCGTCCATTGCAGTGAGAAAAACCTGGCAATCTTCGACTCTGCCCAGTTCAGTGCTCAACATGCATCCAATATAGAGATTGTATGCCCAGTTCAGTGCTCAACATGCATCCAATATAGAGATTGTAACGGTGGTCCGGGTCTTTTTCATGGCCGACAACTGCGGCATAAGGCCCCCAATTCTTGGCGTAGTGCATGATCATTTTCATAAAAATTTATTTCAAAAAAAGATGCCAGGCATTCTGTACAGCATGTGCAGTTCAAAGCATTGATTTACAATGCGGCTAATGGATCCCTGAGCTTTCATCGCTGGCGCACGTCGGCGGGGGAGCTGATGATGGTGATCAGCTTAGCATGGAGAGCCTCTTATTCGACCAGGTTTAAATAACAGACGTTCATCGTTTTTCCGGGTGCGAGATTTTTCCAGAAGTTGTCTTCGTGCTTCATCGTCGTTCAGAATGCTTTCCAGTTCGTCTGGAAGAATTTCATAAAGCTCATCATATTCCGCCAAGCCATTGAAAACGGGAAAAGAAAGATAGTGCCTGCCGCTGTCTACATCCTGCTCGATCGAACATCGTTCGTTGCGAAAAACTTTGATGTCTGTGAATTTCATTTGCTTCGATTTGGTTATTTTATGTACAGATCTTCATGTGTCCACATATCCCTTGGTCCATTTCCGGCGTCTATGACACCTTCAAGTTTTCCAGTAGGAAGTCTCGCTCCAGGCAGCCATTGATCGTTTGCTCCTGCTTCATTGCCACTCGGGATACGTATATTTAAAGAGGCTGGGTTTTTAAAGTCGACACGGGACAATGGCCTTGATCCTAGCTGGCCCCGAGGAATGCCAAGAAGGTCTTCTAGCTTGCCTCTGTCTCCACCTGCTTCTTTGAGAATGTCTGACATCTGATGAGTCGGAAAAACAAATGAGGTTCCGTCCGCTTGAGCCGGACCATATTTGTTGAGGTTTCTTGTGGGTATGATTCGCGAGGCCCCATCAATAAACTCCTCACGGTGTGCTTTGATAAAGGCATCTGACATGTAAGTTTTGGGATCTGGGCGCTTGCCTTTTTCAATACCCAAGACTTTGGCTTTGTCTGCGGGTTTGATCCCATCGTGATCGAGGATGATCTTTCTGGCGGGTGCTCTCTTTTGCCTCTCAATCCGGGCCTCCGGTGAGTTTTCAGGGAAAGGGATAGGGGTGAGTGGGGCAAATTGGGGAAGAGGACTTTTTGCTGGTGAAGTTGCAGGACTTCCTGAAGTGCTGGCCGGATTTCCGCTGATGGTACTTGGAGGTGGAGAGCTTCCACTTGGCGGGCTGGCGGATATGGACGTTGATGTGCCTGTTACAGCTCCCGGCGGGCCGCCAAGAGGCGGAGATGTGGCGCTTCCAGCAGGTGCTACGGATATGCTTGGAGAAGCTCCCGTCGGAGGCGGAGGTGTTGGCACAGCGATTGAAGCTGTTGGCGTACCCTGATTTGTTGCGCCCGATTCGTTAATCGTCGAGCCAACGGCATTCGTGGGCTCAACTGCGGCTGTAGGCGTTGGTGCATCTGCTGCGGCGCTTTGGGGCGGGGGAGCGGGGCCGTCACCTCCGGCCATGGCGAGGGCTTTGGGATCGCTGGTTGTGCGGCTGCCTGGAGTCGCAGGGCTGTTGCGGTCGCCGGGCAGGGCAGGGGAGTTGCGGTCGCGGACGCGGCGGGCGTTGTCATAGACTTCCTGCTCATGAGGGTTAAGGGGGCGCTTGCGCGCGACTTTATCCAGGTTCTCCGTCCGCCGGTTTGCCAGGTCGATGTGTTCGGCGTGTGTGGTGTCTTCTGGTATCAGATTGCCGTGGCCGAGTGTGTGGTGTCTTCTGGTATCAGATTGCCGTGGCCGACAGGCGGGGCAGTGACGCCGTTGGTGGTGTGGGTGCCGCTTCCTCTGCCTATGGAAGGGGTGGTGGTGCCGCCGGAGCTGGCCGTGGAGGTGGTAGTGCCGGTGGCTGCCGTGCCAGGGGTGTCTCCCGTGCCGGTATGACCGCTGGTGGCGATGGCTGCGGGCGGGGTGACGCCTTGGGTGGTGGAGGTGTCTCCAGGCGGGAGGCTGTCGCTGCTGGACTGGGTGGTGCTGGCGGGGGCTGTGCCGGGCCAGGGTCTTGCCAGCACGGCTTTGGCTTTTGCCAGCGCGTCGAGCTCGGTGGAATGAAGATCACGGGGCGTGGGCAGTTTGCTCAGGGTTTTCTGCTTGGCCTCCAGGTTGGTGACCTGGGCGCGGGCGAGGAGGTTTTCGGCATGGTGCAGGTTGATCTGCTCGTCCTTGCTGAGCCCGCCGTTTTTCTCCTTGGCCTTGAGGCGCTCGATGTCGCCAAGCACCTGGGGGGCGTTGTCCAGCGTCATGACTGGACCTGCGGATGCCGCCTCTTTGGATGGCTGCATGCCGGGTGGTGCATCGGCGGGGCTTGGGGTGGTATTCTCTGGTACTCTTGTCTGTGCAGGCGGGGCAGAGCCGGGCTTTGACGGTGTCTGGCTGTCCGGGGCGGTGGCTGGTGCCTCTTTGCCGGGAGCGGGGCCGCTGGAAGTGGTAGATTGTGGTATTTGTGGGCCTGAGGCTGATTCGCCAGCGGCGGCTGGGCGAGGGACCACTGCGGGGACGATGGTGGGGGGCTCCGGCGTATCGGAAGGTGAGATCTCGCGCCCTTCGGCATCGACGGTGCTGAAGCTCTGCTTTCCATCGGGCTGGGTGGACGGTGCCACGTGACCGGGGGGCGGAGTTTGCTGATTGGTGGCGGACTGCTGCGGCTGTGCGCCGGCGTTTTTCTTGTCTGCCATGGCCTGCACACCGCCGCCGAGGAGGGCGGAGGTGAGGGCGCTCTGGGGGAACTGCTCGGCGAAGCTGGTGGCGGCTTCGTTGAAGGTTCTCCCTTTGTTCATCTCGGAGGCGATGTGGGTGAACCCTTCTTCGATGGCTCCCTGGGAGATCTCTTCTGCGCCTCCTTTGGCGAAGGATTTGACGGTGCTGCTGAAGGCCTGTTTGGTGGCGGGGTTGTTGAGCGCCTGTTTTCCGCCGGGCATGAACTTGCCGAGCGCGAGGCTGAGGGCTCCGCTGGCGATGGCGGTGCCTGCGGCTTTTTTGTGGGCCTCTTCAATGCTGTCTCCTGCCATGATGTGGTTTTGAAGGAGGTCTGTGTAGGTGCCGCCTGCGCTCTGCGCTGCGCCGAGGATGAGCCCTGCGGTGCCGCCTGAGGCGATGGCGGCGCCGACGCTGGGGACGGCCTGGATGAGATTGCTGAGGAAGCGGCTTTTCGTGCCTTCGACGGTGCCGGTGAGCTCGTGTGGCTGGAGGAGGGCCTGATTTTGCGCGGCCATGCCTGCGGCGGCTTCGCTGGCTGCCTCCCCGCCGACATTGACGCCGGTGATGTCCTGGAAGGTGTTTCCGGCAAGGGCTGCGGCACCGAGCAGCCCGGAGACGACCTGGCCGCCGCCGGCGACGAGGGAGGTGCTGACGTTGTCCATGAACTTGCGCACGCCGCTGCGGTCCTTCATGGCATCGAGGTAGATCTGGGTCTTCTCGTTGTCGGTGTACTGGCGCACGCTGCCGTCCGGCATTTTTTGGGAGAAGTGGCCGGCGAGGGTGTTCTTGGTGAGCCAGGCATTGTAGTCCTCCACGCCGGGGAGGGTCTTGCCGGCCTTGAGGGTGTCTGTGGCGCGGGTGAGCCAGGCGTCATGCTGGGCGGGCCAGGTCTTGAGTGCGGCTGCCTTGGCCTCGGGGCTGGCGTTGCTGTCCTGGATGGCTTGTTCAAACCTGGCCTTGTCGTCGGTGAGGGCGGGATTCACCGCGAGGCTGCCGTCTGTGAGGGTGCGTGTGGTGTCCTGATCATGCCCGGAGAAGCCGATGCCGCGCCTGATGGCATTGAGCATGCCGCTCTGCTGATCGTGCCCCTGCTGGGTGAGCGGGGTGGCGAAGTCTGTGCGGCGCTGGTCTTCCATGGCGCGGCGCACGTGGTCTTCGCTCATGCCGAGTTCTTTGGCCTTGGCCTGCACCATGGCATCGCGCTGGGGGTCGCCTTTTTCCATCCAGCTTTTGAAGTTGGGCTTGTCCGCAGGGGCCTTGGTGTCCCGGTACATCTGCAGGAGTCCGGCGTTCTGTTTTTGAGCGGTCTCGTGGGCATCGCGCTGGGCGTAGGAGGCGTAGCCGCTGTTGAACTTGTCGTTTAAGAACTTGGCATCCTGCACGGAGAGGCGGCCTTCATTGCGCAGTTTCTGGATGCCTTCCGGGGAGAGGCCGGCGGCTGTGAGTGCGGCGTCTGCGCCCTGGCGGTCTTTGGCGGCGGCGGTGGCCTGCTGGCCTTTTTTGATGAGGTCGCTGCGCTCTGCCTCGGTGAGCGGGGTGCCTTTGCCGAGGTAAACGGGGGCGCTGCCGGGGGTGCTGCGGGCGGCGAGATCCTGCGCGGCCGGGCTGTACCTGCCGTCTGCGCCGGGGAGGAGGGTGATGCGGCCGGTCCGCCCATCCATGATGGCAAAGGGCTGGCCTGGGCTGCCGTCCGCCCCTTTGCGGGAGAGGCTGTAGCCGCCGCTGGCGCCGGGGGTGACGTGGACGTTTTCAGGATCTGTGATGCCAAAGGTGGCCTGCGCGGTGGCGCGTGCGGCGGCTGCCTGATCGACCGATTTCCATCCGCCCTGCTTCATTTCGGGGGCGTGCATGAGCATTTCATGCAATGACATGGTTTTTCCTGGTGCTGCGGCTGGCTGGCCGGGGGCTGTGGTGCCGCCAAAGGCGCTCTGTGCAGCGGCGAGGGCGCGCTGGGTGGGCTGGGAGCCCAGGGCGCTGCGCATGGCGGCGGCGGTGGCGGGGTCTTGCTTTTCGGCCTCGGCGATGAGGGCCGCGTCTGCCTCCCGCGTGTCTCCCTGGGTGTGGCGTGAGTCTTTCTGCCACTGCGCATCGTTGGGGCTTTCCGCTGCGGCGTTTTTGTGCTGATTGATCTCTGCCTGGCGCGCGCGCTGATCGATGGCGATTTTTTGGTAATGCTCGTCGTGCTGCTGTTGCAGGGTCTGGACTTCGGAGGTGAGCGCGTTGTGGGCGTCAAAGGCGCCCATGAGCTCATCGAAGTTTGCCTGCCGCTCGGCATCGGTGGCGTTGCCGGGGTTGTGGTACTTCTGCTGGGCGGCATCCATGCGCTGCTGGGCGGCGGCCACTTGCGCCTGCTTGTCCTGGAGCTGGCGGGAGAGGGCTGCGCCCTGCGTGAGCAGCTTTTCGCGTGCTGCATCGCGGGCCTGCTCACGCGGGGCGATGCCGGCCTGCGCGGCGGTGTTTCTGTCATAGCCGAGCTCGCGCCGGGTGCCGTCTGCGGCGTTGGAGAAGCGTCTGCCGGTTTGGGGATCGATCTGAAAGAGCGGGGCCTTGCTGTCCTCCGGGACGCTGATGTTTTGGCCATTGAGCTGAAAGCTGTAGCTGGCATTGCCGGCGGGGTCCGTGGTGCGGCGCATGTCCTGCACGCCGATTTGGTGCACCTTGCCGTGGTCATCGCGGTAGGGGATGGTGGTGCCCTTTTTGGCGTCATCGGTGAAGGTGGGCTGGGTGAAGCCGGCGTGGTAGAGATCTCCGCCCTTGTCCGGGTGCGGGACGACCTTTCCGTTTTCGATGACTTTGCCGGCGGCGATGTCGCCCTGCATCCTGACTTTGGCCGCGCCGTCTCCGCGTGGATTGGCGGAGATGCCACGCGGCTGGGGCTGCGGTGCTGCGGCTGCGGCACGCCCTGCGGGTGCGGTGGGTGGTGCTGGAGGAGGAGTGCCGTTTGGCGGTGGGACTGCGGCTGGGGCGGGAGGCTGTGTGGCGCGGGGTGGCTGGCCTGTGGCGGGGGTGGAAGCGGGAGGTGTGGCGGCGGACCGGGGCGCTGCGGCGGCTTGCGGGCCTGGGGTGGGAGTTTGAGCCGATGGGGCAGGGTGCTGGCCTGGGGCGGGAGCGATGGGGGGCTGCGGCTGCTGCGCGGTCTTTGCAGCGGAGGCTGCCGCTGGCTGCAGGGGGATGGCGGCGGGCTTTGGCGCGGCGTTGTTGGCAGGTGCCGCGGGCCGCAGGGGAATGAGGGGGGCACTGGCCGCGCCGCTGCTGGAGGGGGGCTGCCCGGGCTGTCCTTTGAGCCAGGTGGGCACCGTGGCAAGCTGTGCTGCCGCCGCGGAGGTTTGGGCGGCTGAAGGCTGCGCTACGGGTGGCAGTGTGGCTGCGGAAGGCCTGGCAACGGGTGGTGCGGCAGCGGGTGTTTGCGGGGATTTCTTGGCGAGCAGGGAGGGGGCTGGCTTCTCCTCGTCAAGGTCGAGACGATTCTTTCCCCCGATCAGGAGGGGACGGGAAGCGAGGGGGAGGGAAACAATTCGCATGGGAATGAACCGTGAGTTTTTTCGTGTCAGCGTGGGTCGTGTTCAGAGGTCTGTTTTCAGGCTGCATGCCGTGCTGAATGCGTGGCTGCCCAGGCGCATGGTGGGCGCGTGGTCCGGGCTGGGCCGCCCGAGGCGGGGGCATGCGGCAGGCTGCGCGCGGCAGAGTTCAGCGCAGGGAGTCCGTGGCCCGCAGAGCGCCGCGTGGTGCGCCTGCGCGGGCAGGCTGGCCGAATGCCTCAGGCGGGCAATGGCGCAGGGAAGGGGGCGGCGTTGAGATGACGAGGAAGGCATGTGAAGTGCATGGCCGCAGGGCGGCGGTGGCACCTTCCGTGTTCTTCACAGCGTCGGGTTTCTTTGAGAGAGATCGGGAAAAGGATTGGGGCGCGATTTGGGAATGCAACGGGAAAGTTTGAAAATGTGATAAAGTGGTGGTATGTGGTATTAGAGGTGCTGTTGGCTCACGGCGGTTTGTTCATGCCTGGAAACGGCTCATGGCTGGGAGGGCCGTCATGTTGTCGGCTCTGAAGTGCGCTCCGTGAGGTGAGAAGACGCCTTTTTTCAATGGAGATGAGATCGCTGTCGATGTACCAGGGACGCCCGACCAGAGCCGACAAGATAAGATGCCAAGCAGTAGCACGGGCAATCCTGCCCGTAAGCGGCGCGCTCTTCACGGGCAGGATTGCCCGTGCTACTTTTCGCGTCGGCCTCCCTGCTTTTTACGCGTAGTGCGCCGCAGCTCGGCACACCAGTCCCTGCTCATCAAACCAGAAAAACTCGGCTGCCGAGAGGTTTTGCACAGACTGGTACAGCAGGCACAGCGAGTGCGCCCCAGCCAGCACCGTGCGCAGCTCAAAGCGCAGGTCCGGGTAGCGCGCCAGCGCCTGGTCCCAGTAGCCCGCCACCGCCTCCTTGCCCACCAGCCGGTTTGGCACGGCTGTGGCCCCCGCCCCCAGCACGCGCGAGATAAAGGGCGACTCAAACTGCAGGTCCTCCGAGTAGTGCGAAAGGATGCGCGGCAAATCATGCGCATTCCACGCGGCGATCCATTCCTCGGCAAAAGCATGCGGCTCAGGTATCTGTGACATGCCCCACCGTGGCTCACGCGGTCGAAATGACAAGCCTCACCCGCGCGCTCCCTCCGTCCACCATCTTCCATCAGTCCCACAGTCACCTCCGGGCTGCAAGGGTTTGCCGTGATCCTGTCTCCGCCGGGGCGGCGCGTGTCTGGCGGGTGAGGGAAGCTGGGGATCAGGCTTTTCTGTCTGCTTATGGGTTGCTGCTTCCGTGCCTTTGATTCAGCCCCGCGCGCGCCGGTCTGGCATCTCCGTGATCTCCGGCAAGCTTTTGATCAAGAGTGCTTTATGCAGTGGTGTTTGCATAATGCCTGGCATCTTTTTTTCTGATGAGCGCTGAGATAGCTCTGACTCACTCAATGATTTTAGCGCGAAAGAAGCTGCTGTTGGCATATTGATCGGGAAGATTGCGAAGAAAGAGATCTCCGTCTTTTGGATAATAAATGCGCCCGTGATCACCAACCGCACCAACCTTTTCGAATCGACGCTGGTCGAGCGAATCATCGCAGACCGCGCGTTCATCCTTATCTAGATTCCAAGTTCTTGAAAGTTCGCCGTTTTGATGGTCTTCGCTGTAGTCGTAAATTTCAACTTTCATGATGAGAACAGGTGATCAGTGGGTTTCGTTGAAGGGCACTGGAGAGTGGAGATTGTAATCTTTTGGCAGATGCTCCTTGATTTCTTCCAAGGTAAAGTTGCCATACTTGCCGCGCTTGAGCAAGGCCTTGGCCCGGGCAAAGAGGCCGTCCAGAGCGCCCTCCCCAAGATGAGGACGGAGAGATTCCCGGATGGCAGATTCGTTGTCGATCAGGTGCTGTAGCCGCATCTTGTTGGCGAGGGAGATGTTCTGGCCTTCACGTGGACCAGGGAATGGTTTTTCGATGACGCCTGGATTGTCGGGCAGCGAAAGGCCGTTGTCTACAAGCGCCACGCCGCTCACATCGTGCTTGTCGTCGAAGCTCAGCATATAATTGTCCCGATGACGGTCTACATGCATGAGCAGGTCGTCCATGAGTTGCCACTCTTCGGCCAGCTTGTCGGGTAGGTTTGCAGGTGCCTGAGTGGCAGGATTGATGAGCAGCTTGTGCTCGCTTTTTTCTGCTTTACTACCATTCATCATGCCCTCCTGGAAGATCTGGCCAGAGCCAATGTCCCCACCATGAGCTTTGAGTGTGGTCGGCGGAACGATGCTGCTCCCGATGGCTTCGGCGAGTTTCGACGCGGCGACCTCTCGGTGGCCCATGGTGGGAGGTTCGATGCCAGCGCGCATTTTTTTCGGATTCAATCCGGAGTTGGGCTTGTAAAAGACCGATGGTTTGCCTGGTGTCTTGAGTATTTGGGGCTGGTTGGCGCTAGGTGTAGTTACCGGCACGGATTCTGTATATTCGGTGTCCTCCATCTGCTTGCGCGCGGCCTGGGTGCTGGCTGTCTTGTCAAATCCTGACTTCACTTCGGCTTGGGCTTGAGCAAGCTCTTCGGCTGTAGGTGGTGGCGGATTATTGGTATCAATCTTGGCTGGAGTGGCGGCTTTCCGGTGCCCCTCCGGGATGACCGTGCTGTTGAGCTTTTCCGTCTCCTGATCCATCTGCCCCTGGAACTCTGCCGCGATGGCGGGAGCACGGCGGGTCCAGGTTTCCTGCAGCAAGGATTGCGCCTTTGCGTCATCGCCAGCCTGAGCTGCATAAGACCGGCACAATCGCCGGCGGCTATTCCAGGGCTAACGTTCTATCGGTTCGATGTCATCGTCTTCCAATGTGAAGACGAATTCGTCCGTCGTTTTAGGCTTGAGGAGCTATTCAAAAAATGGCAAGAATTGCATCCTTCCCCCATTCTGCCGACATGCAGCCCGAGGGCGGTGGCGATGTTTTCGAATGACTTCTCGCAAAACTGCCGACAGCGTTTCTGTGATTAATACGTTTAGCCTTATTCTGACCGGGCGCTTCAACTTTTACTGACAGAATGATTCGGGTCGTTTTCTGGAACAGCCACACCAGCCAATCGTGCCCTCATTCTCTTCATGTGTCGTGCCACCACTTCTTTGACATAGGGATCATCCGGCCCCCGCATCTTGAGATGAGTTTTCTCCCACTGTTCTGCGTACTGCATCGCTTCTGCATAGCGCTTCTGGTAGGCCAGGCTTAGGGCAAGTGTCATGCGAAAGTCTGCCAAGTAGCTGTCGTTTTCCGGATCCCAGCCATGGGCATCCGCTCTTTTGTAGCGCAAGTAGGTATCCAGGCTGTTTCTCGCCGCGGCTTCAGCCTTGAGTGGCTGATTCATCTGCAAGTACATGCGAGCAGCCAGTTCCCATTGAAATGCGAGCATTCTCTGATGGACACTGCTTTCATCAAGAAGCTCTATAAGTTCGAGACTTGAGGCGATGCCGTCTTCATAGCTGCCACGTGCGTACTCCTCCTGGCTTTTTTTTCGGAGTTCTTCTATTTTTTGTCCTGTTGTCATGGTGCGAAGTTTTTTCTAAAAGCTAATAACCGTCCAGCCCATCCCACGGGTTAATTCGATTTTCGTTCACATGTGGTTCTCCAGGGTTGTACTTTGGCGGCTCACCGATAGCATCGGTATCACCTTTGAACTCATACTCCAACCACTTTGAATGTCCTGGAACACTGCTAAGGTTTGTTTCGTTTTCCAGAACGACGCCATTCAATCGGTGTTGTCCTTCTGATACATAAATTCTACCCTCAGGGGTGAGATGAGCGGCGGTATTATCGTGACCGTCACCGCGTCCGCCCTTCTTGGCAGTGTTAGGGCTGCGCGCCTCGGGGGCATAAAAGCGCACCCACTTCTTGCCTCCTTTTTCAAAGATGAACCAGTGCTCTGAAGACTGCAGTAATTTCGCACCTTCTGGAAGCCCAGGCCTGCCCCCGCTGACATGCTGGCTGTTGTTGAGGGCGGGGGCCTGTGTGCCTTGCGTCGCGATGGTTTCAGTGCCTGCCTCATCTGCTTCCTTGATGGCCTCTGCAGCGATGGCGGGATCACGGCGGGTCCAGGCTTCCTGCAGCAAAGCTTGTGCCTTTGCGTCATCGCCAGCCTGAGCTGCCTTGAGGATGCTGGCACGGTCGTTTTCGGCGAGGCCGGCCAGCTTGAGCGTCTGGTCATTGTTTAAAATATCCAGGACGGACTGCCGGTTTTGCAGCGTGTTGTGGCCAATGCCCAGCAGCGTCAAAGGCAGCACTCCGAGTGCCACATCCAGGCGTGATCCCCAAAACTGCTTCATTTCGCGGTCCCAGTCCACTCCCTGAATGTCCTGGCCGAGAGAAGCGGCGAGGCTTTGGACTGCCGGGCGTGTGAGGTCTTGCAGCCCCTCCTGGAAGTTTTCAAATCCATATGCAGCCCCTGCCTGGAGGGCTGCTTTTTTTACCATCTGGCTGGTGGCCTGACCGCTGAGCACTTTGGCGACATTGGGGGCGAGCTTGCCGAGGCCGAAGAGTGACAGCTTGTCCAGACCTGCCTTCACGGTGCCGGATACAAGCGCCACCTTGGCTGCGGCTGCTTCATCCATCTCTGGATGTTCGGCCATGATTTCGTGGAAGTCCGCATTGGCGTACCCGGCACCTGCGGCGAGCATTCCCTGAGGGGTGGCGGCCAGGACCAGCGGTAAGGATGAGCCCAGGCCGGCGGCCATCTTGCCCAGCACGGTGTCATTGAGCGGCTCGGCTTCATCAAGGATCGAGCGCATGGTGAGGGCGAGGCCATTGCGCTTCTGCTCCCTCTGCAGAGCCTGCATCATGAAGGACTTTTCTTCATCACTCAGAGGTCGCAGGGGAAGGTTGGGCGCCTGCTGCACACGCTTGTAGTAATTGTGGCGAGGATCTTGCGCGTCTGCTGACAAGGCTTCGAGCGCCTGATCCACCGATGTGATGGGGCCTTTGAATGAGGTTTGTCCCTCCTCGACCTGCGTTTTTAGACTCGGTGGAATGCGTGAGACGGAGGTGAACATGTCCCTCAGTGTCCGCTCTGCTGATGCGCCGACGGTGCCTGCGACGCCCAGCATGTGATTTGCTCCGCGCTGTTTGGCGACTGTCGCCGCGTAACGCATGAGCAGCTCCCGGTGCGCTTCCGGAAGGTCCGCCAAGGTGTCCAGGAGCACGTCCTGCTCATGCGCGCCACCATCCAGAGCCTTGTGCACCAGGCTGCGGTAGGGATCGAGAAGAGTTGTGACATGGTCATAGGTCCTGTGCCACGCGGCTTGTTCATCTTTTCCAGCGTTTGGATGAGCCTTTAACCACTCGGACATGGCCTGCAGTTTCTGGCCGCTGGTCATCGCGGATGAAACACCCGCGCCTGCTGCGCTCTCCATTAGCTTCTGCTGCTCTTGTTTCTTCCCATTCAGATGATGGAACGTCTTGTCATCCACGCCGTCGGGCAGGTCGTAGTTCCGGCGCACATAGTCGTCGCGGTAGGCGTTGTAGTTTCGGCGCAGCTCGTCCAAGGGCACCTGGGGGTACTGCTGGTGGAGGAACTGCTCATTGGCCTCGCGCAGGCGGAGCTGCTCTGCCACGCTCTCGGGGCTGAGTTTGTTCTTGTTGTCGCTGTCATCGTGCTGCCGGTCGGTGTCCGCCTTGTCGCGTGCGGCGTAGGAGGAGACGCCGCTGTTGAGCTTGCGGTTGAGGAGCTGGCCGTCCTGCACGGAGAGGCGGCCTTCATTCACCCTCTGCGCGATGCCCTCGGGGGAGAGGCCGGCCTGGGTGAGGGCGGCGTCGGCGGCTTTGCGGTCGGTGGCGGAGGTGGTGGCGGTGATGCCTTTCTGGATGAGATCGCTGACCTGCGCCTCGCTGAGGGGCGGCTGGCCGCCGGGAATGTAGATGGGGGTGCTGACGGCGAGGGCGGCTGCGGCCTGCGTGAGCCGGCCATCTGCGCCTGTGGCGAGGGTGATGCGGCTGGTCCGTGGGTCGAGCGTGGCAAAGGGCTGGTGCGTGCCGTCTGCGCCGGGGCGGGAGAGGAGGATGCTGCCGTCTGCGCCGCGGGTGGCCCGGACGTTTTCGGGATCGGTGATGCCGAGGGAGCTCTGCGCGGTGGCGCGTGCGGCGGCGGCTTGATCGACGGTGGTCAGGCGCGAGCCCTGGCCCTGCGTCATCCCGGGGGCCTGCATGAGCATGTCGTGCAGAGTCATGCTCTGGCCCTGCGCGGGCTGGGGGCTGCCGAAGGATTTTTCCGCAGCGGCAAAGAGGCGCTGGGCGGGCGGGGGGAGGAGCGCGCGGCGCATGGCCTCGGCGCTGGCGGGGTCTTGTTTCTCCGCTGCGGCGATGAGGCGGAAATTCGTCACGCGGGGGTCTCCCTGGAGGGAGGCGGAATCCTTCTGCCACGGGGCATCGTGCGGGCTGGCGGCGGCGCCTCTTTGATAATGGCCGATCTCGGCGTGGCGGGCGCGCTGCTCATGGGCGAGGGCGCTGTAGTGCGCATCATGCTGCTTTTGCAGGGCCTGCAGCTCCTGGGTGTGGTTTTCGAGCGCGGACTCTGCGCGTATGCGCTCCTCGCGTGCGCGGATGCGCTGCGTCTGCGAGTCGGGGCCGGTGGTCTGGTCTG
Organism: Prosthecobacter sp.; assembly: GCF_044222345.1. Classification (GTDB taxonomy): domain Bacteria; phylum Verrucomicrobiota; class Verrucomicrobiia; order Verrucomicrobiales; family Verrucomicrobiaceae; genus Prosthecobacter. Next base: position 4,337 of record NZ_JBGANL010000078.1, on the reverse strand, counting down.
CGGCGGTGACGGCTTGGTGGGCCGCATCAAGGCGCTGCTGCATGGCGGCGGACTGCGCCTGCTTTTGCTGAAGCTGCTGCCTGAGTGCTGCGCCCTGCGCGAGCTTTTCCTGGAGGGACTGGTCTGCGGCCGCGACACGCGGGGCCACGCCATTCTGCGCCATGGTGCGGGGGTCGTTACCAAGCTCGCGCCGGGTGGCGTCTGCGGCGGTGGTGTGGCGTTTGCCGGTTTGATCGACCTGGAAGATGGGGGACTTGCTGTCTTCGGGCACGCCCGTCAGGAGCTACGGTCGTGGTACTAAGTGGTACTAGAGGATGTGGCTGATCCTGACTCGTCTTGGCAGGGGTGATGCCGGTGGTTGTGGCTTCGATGATGTCCTTCCAGGGCTTGTCGGGATTGGAGGTGTAGCGCTCGATGATGCCCTGGATGAGCTGGTCGGGGGCCTCTTCACGCAGGCCTTCCTTGACGCTGCCGGCGGCGACGGCTTTGAACCACTGGCGGAAGTTTTCTTTGAAGGCGGGCTGCCGCAGCAGGGCCTCCACGCCCTGGGTGCCGCCTGCGGCGGTGAGGAGGTAGGTGCTGGCGGCTCCGGCGAGGGCGGGGATGAAGGCTTTGTTGAGCGCGGTGGCTTCGCTGTCTCCGCGCTTCATGTAGCCCTGCACGGCATCTCCATACATGCCGCCAAAGGTCTGCAGTCCGGAGGTGGCTGCGGCACCGCGGAGTCTCCTCTTTGACACCGGGTTCTCCCGCCGCGCTTCAGATGCGGGCTGTTACTCTACAATGACAGCATGCACCATGCTGCTGTTAGCGTATTCCCAGGGAAGGCTCCGCAGAAAGTCTTCTCCGTCTTTGGGATAGTAAATCCGTCCGTCTTCGTTGATGGATCCATGGATTTCCTTGGACTTCTGCTCGGAGTAGTTGTCGCAAATTGCTTGGCCGTTTTGATCCAAGGTCCAGGTTTCACACAGCCTGTTTTTTTTCTCATTGATGTTGTAGCTGTATATTTCGACTTTCATGATGGCGTTTATTGGTTGCGATCGTTGTAAGCTGCGGCACGAGAACGTTGTTTATCAGTCGGCAGGTGGGCATTGATCTCATCCAGTGTGAAGTTGCCATACGTGCCTCGGGCAAGCAAGGCCTTGGCCCGGGCAAAAAGACCGTCGATGGCTTCTGGTTCCAGATGTTCTTTAAGCGACTGCCGAAGTGATTCTTCGTTGTCGAGCATGCGGTGCAGGCGTGCTTCGTTGAGTGGGGAAATGGGCCGCCCTTCGAGGGGGCCCGGATAGCGTTTTTCAACGACGCCCGTGTTGGCGGGAAGAGAGTGGCCGTTGTCAACGAGGGCGGCTTCTACGATCTTGCCGTTTTCCACGCGTAGCATGTAGTTTTTGCGATGGCGGTCGCTGTGCATGAGCAGATCGTCCGTGAGTTGCCAGTCATGAGCAGTGTCGGGAGGCAAGCCCTGGGGAAGCTCGGTATCTGAATCGATCTTGATGTTATGCCCCTCATTCGGATCGGATGCATCCTTACCATTGATCATGCCCTTTTTAAAGACTTGGGCAGAGCCGGGCCTGCCATCATGAGTCAGCATGGTGGTAGGTGGAACGAGGTTAATGCCAAGCGCCTGCGCGATCTTGGAAGCGGCTACTTCTCGGTGTCCGGTGGTTCCGGGCTCAACACCGGCACGAATTTTTTTATCCGACTGGCCGTCGTCGGGCTTGTGGAGCGCCGCGTTTCCATCGGGAGCCTCAAGAATGTTGGCTTCATTGATGTGCTTTCCGCCCATTTCTCCAGTTTTCACCAATGCGCCGGCCTCATTGTGCCGGTGCAGGGTGTCACTTGCGGGCTTCGCGTTCCGCGCCCGCTCATCCGGCGCCTGCAGCAATGCGGCCTCTGACTGGGCATTTCTGGGCGCGTTGCGCTTTGACTCTAATTTTTTTCGATGCTGTTCCAAAAGCTCCGGGTTCTTCTCTTGAAAACGAGGGGCGGGCGCGTTGACCTCCGCTGTCGGGGTATTGCCGCTGACATGTTGTTGGTTTGGAAGAGATTGCTCCGTCCTCGCCAGCGCCGTCTTGGCATCTGCCAGTTCTTTTTTCTGCGCGTCGCTGAGCGGGGAGGTCTGATTTTCTAGCCGCTGCACTTGGTCCTGCACGATCTTTTTTGCCTGCGCGAGGTCCCTCTGCACCGTGGGGTGCTGCTGGGCCTCGGGGCGCATTTTGGAAACGTTCTCGATGAGTTTCCGGGAGGCCTCCGCGACCACGCTGTGCGCCTGATTCAGATCCGCCTGCACCTTGGGATGCTGCTGGGCCTGGGGAGGCATCTTGGAGACGTTCTCGATCAGTTTCTTCGAATCCTCCACGCTCTTCGGCGGCGTGGTGGGCTGCACTGGCGGGGCTGACGATGGCTGGACGGAACCGTCAGGAGTGACAGGTGTGGCATTTGATGGTATTGAAGGCTGTGGTTGATCCTGGCTTGTCCTGGCTGGGGCAAGGCCGGTGGTGGTGGCTTCAACTGCTCCACCCAGGAGGGCACCGCCGATGCCTGCGTGGAGGGTTTCTTCGATGATGTCCTTCCAGGGCTTGTCGGGATTGGAGGTGTAGCGCTCGATGATGCCCTGGATGAGCTGGTCAGGGGCCTCTTCGCGCAGGCCTTCCTTGACGCTGCCAGCGGCGACGGCTTTGAACCACTGGCGGAAGTTTTCTTTGAAGGCGGGCTGCCGCAGCAGGGCCTCCACGCCCTGGGTGCCGCCTGCGGCGGTGAGGAGGTAGGGGGCTCTCTGGAAAAGCTGGACGGAATTGAGCTGTCCCTTGGGGATGGCTCTAAGTCACTAATCCTTTACCTCAGGCAGCGGCTTCCAGTCGAAGTCTTGGAAAAAACCCAAGCGGTCTGGTCCCAAACAGTCTTCGCGAAGCCTGATATTTCCGTGCACCCGTTCCACGCGAAGATAATCCCCATTGTTGAGCACTGCGAGATCTCCCTCCCACTCTTTGAAGGCAGTCGCGACCATCTGATAAACGACCGTCTGCCCTTCATACACTTGGTCGGTTGTGAGCCATATCCGGGTTTTGAGAGTCGGAGGAAGATTGAACCTGATTTTCTGTTCTTCGCGGTCCTCATTATCGAGCTCTCGGACGGAGAAAACGCCATGCTGCCAGGTGCCTCCCCAGCGCCCATTGGGAGTCTGCGTCAGAGGGCCAGTGACAAAGGCAGCCATGCGGCCATGTCTCAGGTGATTCAAAACCTCGTCCTGATTAAGTGAGGTGTGTATTTCCATGAAAGCTGACATATTAGTAGAGTATATAAAGCTGGCCGTTTTTTATGACGAATAGTTGTTTTAGTCCATCGACAGGAAATTTTTTGAGGTGCTCCGCTATATCATTTACATCCTGACCATTGGGGTCCAAGCGAATAACAACATATGGAGCATTTTGCCTGTCCACTTTATCGACAATGAAATCGCGGATTCCGCGCATGTTTTTTCCGGCGTGCGGAGAATAGGTATCCCATTTGTCCGCAACACCGGAAACTTTGCCATCGGGGCTTTTATTAGCCTCGCGAATTTGTTCATAATCGTACCCATACTGAGCAAGAACGTTGGCGGCTTCGTTTTCACCATTCACTCCGCGTTCGTTATGCGAATCTGTATCGTTCTTGTCTAGCTTTTTTGGACTGCCTCGTGGCTTGCGATTGGCGTCATAAGGCATCGAGGGTTTAAGATGATGTGGTTGCTGCGGAACTATCCACTTAGCAGCAGGAGCGTTGCTCCTGTCGTCTGTGATTGGTTCAGATGTTGGCTCCTTGTTATTTTCTGGACCTACTCTTGCCAGCGCGGCCTTTGCATCCGTCAATGCTTTTTTCTGCGCGTCGCTCAGCGGGGTGGTCTGGCTTTCCAGCTTCCGTACCTGCTCGCGCACCACCCACTGTGCCTGTGCGAAGTCAGCCTGCGTTGTCGGGTGGCCGCGCTGCTCCACCGGGCGGTTCATCACATTGTGAATGAGCTTCTGCGACTGCTCCACGCTCAGTGGCGGAGTGGAGGGCCGGGCGGAAGCGGAACCGTCAGGAGTGACAGGTATGGTATTTGATGGTATTGAAGGCTGTGGTTGATCCCGACTTGTCTTGGCTGGGGCAAGGCCGGTGGTGGTGGCTTCAACTGCTCCACCCAGGAGGGCTCCGCCGATGCCGGCGTGGAGGGTTTCTTCGATGATGTCCTTCCAGGGCTTGTCGGGATTGGAGGTGTAGCGCTCGATGATGCCCTGGATGAGCTGGTCGGGGGCCTCTTCACGCAGGCCTTCCTTGACGCTGCCGGCGGCGACGGCTTTGAACCACTGGCGGAAGTTTTC
>NZ_JBGANL010000077.1:0-18035 GCF_044222345.1 Prosthecobacter sp. | reverse complement strand
TGCAAAGTCAGCCCCATGGAGAACCGCCCCCCCCCTGCCGCTGGCCTGAGAAGCGACGGCTCAGCACGGCGATGCCCAAAAACTCAACGGCCAGCCTCTTCTCCCGCTCCAAGGCATGATCCCTGCCGAACACTACTGATATTTTATCGGCTCTGGGAAGCTCCGCGATGAGAACGAACGCCACATCTTCTGTGCGCTTCATTCCACGCCGATGCCAAAGGGCCGTTCGCCCGAAGCCGATGTGGACATCGGCGCTCCCAGTAAAGAGGCTCCCGGCAAAGAGGCTGCACTCGCCTACTCAAAGATCTTCCGCTGTGGGTTGATGAAGGCCCACGCTAACGCACCCACCAGAAACAGCGCGCCGATGAGGTAGAGGGGCGCATTCCAGTCGTAGTGCTGCTGCAGGCCGATCACGATGAGCGGGCAGATCACGCTGCCGATCTGGCCGCTGGTGTTCATCGCGGCGCCGACCACGCCGGTGTGACTGCCGCCGACATCGATGACCGTGCCCCACGCCGCGCCGAGGGTGAACATGCTGGCTGCCACGGCGGTGGCGATGCACCACGCCGCGAGCTCCGGCTGCGCGGTGGTCGTGGCCAGCAGCATGGCGCTGCCGGCCACGAGGTAGGAGGCGGCGCCCACGCCCGCACGCCCGATGCGCAGGCCGAACCGGCGCGTGGCGGCGTCCGTGGCCAGTCCGCCGAGGAGGTCCGCCACCGGGCTCAGCAGCAGGGGCAGACCGGTGAAAAAGCCCAGCCGCATGGAGTTGAAGCCGTGCTGCTCCTGAAGATACGTCGGCAGCCAGGTGATGCAGAAGTAGAAGCCAAAGCTGTTGGGAAAATACATGAGGCACAGCGGCAGCGTGTTGCGGTGCTTCAGCAGCTGTTTCCAGTAGGCCCAGCCTTCGTGCTGCCCGGTGCTTTGATCCCGCCCTGCCACGATCTTTTCCAGTTCCGCCGCATTCACCGCCGCATGCTGCTCCGGATCATCGCGAAACCAGCGATGCCACGCGATGGCCCACACAATGCCGGGCAGGCCAAAGAGCACAAAGGTCCAGCGCCATCCGCACAGGCCCGCCACGGCCAGCGCGATCACCGGCGTCAGCCCGCCCATGATGTGCGCGGCGGAAAAGAAGATGCCCTGCACCGTGCCGCGCTCCGAGCGTGGGATCCAGCGCGAGAACGTCCGCGCCATGCCCGGCCACGCGCCCGCCTCTCCGGCACCAAACAGAAAGCGGATGACCAGCATCGACCCGAAACTCCACGCGGCGCCCGTGGCCACGGTAAACGCCGACCACCATGCCACAATGCGCGTGAGCACCCGCCGCGTGCCCATGCGATCCGCCCACCACGCCGTGGGGATCTCAAACGCCGCGTAAGCGATGGCAAAGGCGCTGTAGATCCAGCTCATCTGATCCTTGCTCAGCCCGAGATCCCGCCGGATGTCCGGCGACAGCGTGGCGATGCAGGCGCGATCGAGATATGTCACGGCCCCGAGCGCCAGCATGAAGCCGACAACACGGTAGCGGACGCGGGAGGGGCGAGAAGGCATCGGCCAATGAAGGAGGAAATGCGCAGGATTCAAGCGGGCTCAGTGCTCCGTGCCGCGCGAAGGGGCCTTGAGCGAGAGATGCGCATGCGCGGCTGTCACGGCCGTTTCCTGCCCCGCCGGTCCCGAAGGTCCGAAAAGAACGACATGACAGAAAATGCCACGAAAAAGCATCCCGTCCTCTCCATCCACCCTTCCGACGGCGTCCGGGCAGCGGCGATCAGGCCGATGCCGACGATCATCAAAACCAGGCTGCAAGCGCGTTTGCTCATGAGAAGGCCAGGGTAAAGGGGCGCAGGGATTTGAGACAGTCCATTCTTCGGGAAAATGACGGTTCGGAGCGGAAGGGAGACAGGCGCTCCCAGCAAAGAGCTGCGTGGAGTGTCGATGCTGCAGGGACACTCGCCCAGAGCCGATGTGGACATCGGCGCTCCCAGTACGGAATGGCGCTGCGCGTCAGGCATGGCTCATTGCTGGGAGCGCCGATATTTTATCGGCTCTGGGAAGCTCCGCAGCATGGACACGCCGCCGCAATTCCAATGCGCTTCATTTCATGTCGAAGCTGCAGGGACGTCTGTGGACATCGGCGCTCCCAGTGAATGGCGCTTCATTTCATGTGGGAGCGCCGATATTTTATCGCTACAGCATGGACACGCCGCCGCAATTCCAATGCGCTTCATTTCATGTCGAAGCCGATGTGGACATCGGCGCTCCCAGCAATGAGGCTCCCAGCAAAGAGCTGCGTGCCGTGCCGAAGCCTCAGGGACGCTCGCCCGGAGCCGATGTGGACATCGGCGCTCCCAGTACAGAGGCGCTCCCGGCAATGCGGCTCTCAGCACGGGCAAACACTCGTGCTTCCTTTTTGACTCTCAGTGCGCCGGGGACTTTTCCAGCTTCACGTCCTCGATGTTCTCCACCTTGGGTGTTTTGACCCGGCGCTCGTTGAGCGACAGAAACAGGCCATAGCCCACCAGCAGCACCTGGCTGAGCCAGTAGCCGTAGATCTTGGGCCAGATGCCGTCCGTGAAGCCGTAGGCATGCAGGCCGACGCCGAGCTGGTTCACGCCGAACCAGGAGAAGATCACGATGCAGCCGAGGATGAGATTGCAGCAGTGCAGGCCGATCTCGCGGATGTAGCCGCCGAGGCGGGCATGCAGAATGACGAGGCACATGAGCACGATCATGAGCGCGCCGTTTTCCTTCGGGTCCCAGCCCCAGAAGCGGCCCCAGCTGTAGTTGGCCCAGATGCCGCCGAGAACGGTGCCCACCAGCGAGAGGAACAGGCCGGTGGCGATGAACCCGTAAGCGACGCGGGTCAGCAGACGCGCATCCCCTTCCCCGGTTTTGAACATGCCAAAGAGGCGCTGGATGAAGTAGATCATCGAAATCAAAGCGGCGACCATGCAGGCCGCGTAGCCGAGATTGATCATCGGCACATGCGTCGAGAGCCAGAAATTCGTGATCAGCACGGCCTGCAGCTGCTGCAGGGTGTCGGTGGCTTCGGAGGCCTCAAACTGGATGGAGAGGAACATGCAGGCCGTGCCGCCGATGGCCGTCACCAGCAGCCCCAGACCACGTTTGGTGATCCATTCCGCCATCAAGCCGAGCAAGGCACAGGAGGCGCCGATGAAGAGAATCGTTTCATACAGGGTGGTGATCGGCGGGCGCTGCATGATGACGCAGCGGATCGCAACGCCCGTCACCGCCAGGGCCGTGGCAGCCCCCAGCAGCAGCCATGCGCTGAGCCGGGCCATTTTTTCAAAGCGTGACCCCGGTGAAACCCAGGTGAGCGCCACGGCGATGAATCCCACGAGGAAAATCCACTGCGAATAGAAGAAGTAGTCTGCACGCATGGCGTGACGCTCCAGGGCGATGGACTGCCCTTCCCCGCGTGCTTTGGCCGCCTCCTGGATTTTGGTCAGCAGCGCCTTGGAGGCCGCCTTGAACTTCGCCGCATCGGGCAGCGCCAGGTAAACGTCTTCATACTGCGCCAGCCAGGCAAGCTGGTCAGCGGGCACGTCTTTGTCGCTGTTGATCGCGCCGAAGATCATCTCGCCTGGACCATTCCAGACATTGTTGGCACCCGGTGCAGGCGGGAAGATGCGGTACTGCTGCTCGGGATTGCCGCTCATCATCGCACCCAGTGCCCCCTGCGCGAAGGCCCTGAACCATGGGATCTGCATCGGCGGTCCGTTGTTGGCCCGAACGGCTGCCACAAAGGCGTTGAGACTCTTCGACAGACGAACCGGCGGGGTCACACCGGCGGGCAGGCCTTCCGGCTTTTCACCCACGGGCTGGCGGATGAAATCGAAATGCCCCATGATCATTTCGTAATCGAGGAAGTTGGCCGCAAGCTGCACGATCATGCGCTGCTCTGGCGTCTGTTTCCGGGATGGAATCTCACGATACTCGCCCATCTTCTTCATCATCACCTGCCGCGCAGGCTCGATCTCGGCGTAGGTGTACTGGTCGCGCTTGGCCTTGGCCGTGAGGCCGAGCTCGGTGATCGCGGAAGAGTTGTCCACCTTGAACAGCGGCACCGTCCTGCCGATGTCCGGACGGAACCAGCTCATCAGCATCCATTCCACGGAACTGAGCTTCACGGGCTTGCCGCCTTCTTTGGTGATCGGCTTCTGCGTCGCGGGATCCACGAGCGGCTTGCCATCCATTTCACCGCTGTCCGTCAGCCAGATGCTGCGGCGGGCGCGAAAGCGCAGCAGGCGGTAGCTGGCGACGTTTTCGAGGGGCTTGATGCGGCCGGATTCCTGCACCGGGATGGACGCGAAGGTCTCCACGACTTCCTTGTCGCGGAACAGATCGAGCGGCGGCAGTTCAGCAGCGGCGGCAAAGCCGCTGAGCGTTACCAGCGCGAGCAGTGTGGAACGAAGAGTTTTCATGCAGAGGAATACGTGAGCCGGAGGGCGTTTAGAGCAGCTTCCACATCGCGAGGGCGAAGGCGGCATTGAAGGCGGCGATGAGGCTGAGGGAGAAAGCCCAGGGATTCACCTTAATGAAGCGGGCCAGCATCATGAGGAAGTGCAGCAGCAGGCCTTCCGCCACGATGATGCAGGAAATGAGCGGCCAGTGGTCGGCGGGATTTTCCACGATCATGAAGCCGGAGCTTTTCACCCCTGTGCCTTCTCTTTCGCCAGAACTGAAGGTGCTCTGGAACACGGCATAGCCTTCGCTGCGCACGGGCTCGTTCATGGTGATGTAACGCTTCTCCTCGTGGTCACCGTTGATTTTGGTGACCTTGCTGCTGAAGCGCCGCGCGCGCTCGGTGCCGGGATGTTTTTCCTCCTCGGTCTGGTCCAGACGCACGGCGAAGGGCAGCTTGTAGGTGCGGTGCACCAGCGAGATGAGATACTTGTCCGCACCGACGGTGACCGTCCAGGGCGCGGCGGCGAACTCCCACAGAATGCCGGTCTGCTTTTCGTCCCCCTTCTTCATTTTAGCGATGGCCACGCAGGCGCTGCCAAGCTGCTCGTCCGGCATCGCGGCACCGGATTCATCGAGATGCGGCAGCTCCTGAATGAAGTAGCCGTCCACGGCATCCGCACGGCTGCCATCCGCACGCTTGGGCTGGGCGTTCTTTTTCCAGCCGGTGATCAGGAGATCAAACGGCAGGCTCTCGCTGGTGAAGGTGCGCCCCTTGCCATCGGTCAGATCACGATACTTCGCTTCGTCGATGACCAGAACGCTGCGCTTGGCCTTGTCATCCGTCTGCACTTTTTCGATCTCGATCACGCGGTCGTGGAAGCTGAGGAACTCGTCCGCCGTCTGGCCTTCACGCAGGTTCATGTTGCCCTCCTTGGCAAAGTGATGCGTCACCGCGCCGGCGGCGATCATGAACAGGATGGCGAAGTGGGAGATGATGACTCCGATGGTCTTGGGCGACTTGCGGATGCGCATGATGCCGCCGAGCAGGAGATTCACGAAAAGGATCGCCATGAGCGTGTAACCGCCGGGCACGATGTAGAGCGGCAGGGACACATTGCCGATGTCCCAGTAGGCATTGAAGGCCAGCGCGCGCCAGCAGGCGCCGATGTCGATGCGGTCAATGAACGCGGACTCAAAGTAGCGCGCCTGACTGGCGACGAGGCCGTGCTCCGCCTGCTCCAGCGTGCCGAGAAAAGTGAGCACCAGCAGCATGACCAGCACCGAGGTGGCGAGGCCGAAGCTGGAAAGAAACGCGAAGACTTTCGCGGGAAGAGATTTGGATGAGTCGGACACGACGGAGGTGCGGGGGCTGGGGGAATGACGAAATCAAAAACAAGGAACGACGAGCGCAGGCGCTTCAGCCGAGACTATTCTTGCTTGGGCAGGTTCGGTTTGATGGACAGGCAGAAGGCATCAAAGGCGGCGGCGTTTTGCTCCACGAGGGCCTTGGGTCCGGTGAGCTTGACGAAGATGGTGGCCTGATCGGCGGAATGAATGAGGCCGAGCATGCGGTAGCCGGTTTTGGCCGCTTCAGCACCGAAGCCTTTGAAGTCGCCATCGAAGGCCACAAACGTGGCGTCACGGTTGAAGAAGGGCTTCTTCGGCAGCTTGGCGATCTCGTCCGGCGTGTAGGGCTTCTGCCCCATCTGCGTGCGCCAGCGGTTCACGTTCGCCTCCAGACCACCTGCGGGTCCGGGCATGAGGGAGATGTAGCATTCCCCTTCCTGATTCGGGCCAAATCTCAGGTCCAGCAGACGCATGCCCATGGGGTCTGGCGTGGCGGATTCCTTCCAGCCTTCAGGCAGGGTCCAGGTGAGCAACTCGCGGAAGTTGGGCCGCTGCTGCGGCTGCTGCTCTTTCGCATCATCAAAGAAGCGTGTGGAGCTGGGGATGTCCACGTGCGGCTTCGGGGCATGGCTGGAAATGTCACGCGTTTCGGTGATGGCTTCACGCTCCTGCAAACGATCGCAGGAAGTCATGAAAAGACTGCACGCGAGCAGCGCGCAGGATGGTTGGAGGAATGTCATCGTCAGGGAACGCATGAGGGGGCGGAATGATTAGCAGCATCCTCCGTGATTGCCACGAAGATGCGCAGGAACACGGAGATAAACAGCCAGGGATGGAAGGGTGCTTGATGAAGGGTGCTGCTCGCAGATTCTGGAGTCTGAATTCATACGAACCGTGCGTGAGTTTTGACGCGCCATCATCGTGGAATGCGGTGGCGGAGATGCACGGTGGTGCGAATCTGACGACGGGGCGCGGGGACGTGCGTCCAGAGCTGATAAAATATCGGCGCTCCCAGCACAGAGCTTCGCCCGGCGGGGCGGCTCACGCGCCCTTGTGATCGGTGTGGCAGGCTTTGCAGTTCACCGCAGCCTTGTAGGCGGCGGCACCAGCGGCGTCCTTTGCCTGCACCTTTTTCACCGCGCCGATGAGCGCCTGACATTTGGTGACCCATGCGGCCTTGTCACCTTTCGGCGGCGTGGCGGCGCACATGTCCTGGTAGGCTTTCAGCAGCGTGGCCAGCTCCGCATCGGTGGCGGTCGTGCCCACCTTTTTGCAGAGGGCGGTATCGCCTTTGTGGTACTGCTTCATGGCTGTCTTGATGACGTCGCTGCCAGCAGCGGCAGGTTTTGCCGGAGTGGCCGGAGGCGTCGTTGGAGCGGCAGCAGGCTTCGCGGGTGCAGCAGCGGGTTTCGCAGGTGCAGCGGCTGGCTTCGCAGGAGCGGCAGCAGGCTTCGCGGGTGGTGCGGGTGGCGCAGGAGGAGGAGCGGTGAGCTTGGCGATTTCTGCCGCCGTGAGGCCGACGTTCACCTTGAGGCCGGGCACCTGGCCTTCGAGCGCCTTGGCTCCGGCCTGCGTCACTCCGGTTTCCCACACAAACAGCTTCTTCAAACCCTTGGCGGAAGCCAGCTTGGCGATGCCGCCGTCCGTGGTCTTGGTGCCGTAGAGATTGAGGTACTCGAGGTTGGACAGCGCACCGAGCTTGGCGATCCCCGCATCGGTGATCTTGGTGTTTTCAAGGTGCAGGCGCTCGAGGTTGGTCATCTTCGCCAGTGTTTCCACGGCGGCATCGGTGATCTGGCTGCGGGAGAGATCGACCCAGAGAATCTGCGTGGCGATGGGGGCCAGCAGCGCGAGTTCCTTGTCGCCGAATTTATCAGAGGCATTGATCACGCCCAGGCGAAGCTGCTCGGTGTCCTGCGCCAGCGGCATGAGCGAGGCGTTGAGGGCCTGCATCTTGGCTGAAATCTCCGCCACCTGCTTCTTCTCCGCATCGGTGAGCGGCTTGGCCTTCGGCGTGGTCGCCTTGGCCACGGCCTCGGTCTTTGGCAGGCCTTTGGCAAGCAGCACGGCCAGCGCGCCTTCGACATCCGCCGGAGCTTTCAAGGAGGCCACAGTGGCGGTTTCGGAGGCACCGGTTTCGATCCACCACTTGAGCACGGCGATCTCTTCCTTCGTGAGCTGCGGCTCATCGCTCGGCGGCATGTGGTCGTCGTCGTCCTTCGGCAGATTGGCGCGGACAAGCAGGAGGCTGTCCTTGGTGTTCTTGGCGATCACGGTCGTCGCGCCATCGCTGCCGCCCTTCAAAATGGAGGCGTAGTCATGGAGCTGAAGCTTGCCCTTCTTCTTTTCCACGCCGTGGCAGGCGGTGCACTTCGCGCTCATGATCGAAGCGACGACGTCCTTATAAATCACGGCCTTCGCGGCGATGGCGGGATCCAGTTTGCCACCGGCAGCAGGTGCGGCGGCAGGAGCAGCGGCGGGTTTGGCGGCGGCAGGTGCCGGTGTGGCGGCGGGCTTTGCAGGTGCAGCGGCCGGTGCGGCAGCGGCCACCACGGCGGTGGGCTTGGCATCGTCCTCGGCGGTCCAGCCGGTGTTGATGTGGGCCTTGGGCAGTTTCGCTTTCAAAGCGGCCACGCCGGCCTTCGTCACGCCGCTCTGCCAGAGGTAGATGGCCTTGAGCTTGCCGAGTCCGGCCAGCTTGGCGAGGCCCGCATCCGTGACCTTGGTGTTGTAGAGGTTGATGTATTCGAGCTCCGCGAGGCCCTTGAGCTGATCGATCCCGGCATCGCTGATGGCCGTGCCTTCGAGGTGCAGTTCCTTGAGGTTCTTCATGCCAGCCAGGGCCTTGAGGCCGCCGTCCGTCACCTTGCTGCGCGCGATGTCGAGCGAGGCGATTTTGTCGGCGATGGGCACCAGCGGCTGGAGCCCGGCATCACCGAACTCCTTGGCCACATTGAGCGCGGTGAAGCGGAAGGTCTTCGCGTCAGCGGCGACGGGCATCAGCGAAGCACCGGTGGCGTTCACTTTCTGCATCGCAGCGGCGACGGCGGGATCAGCGGCGGCTTTGTCATCGGCGGCATGCGCGGTGAAGGCGAGTGCCAGGGCGAAGAGGAGGGAGGTTGGTTTCATGAATGAGACAGATTTTCAGCAGAAATGGTACAGGCAACAAAAGGCGTGAATTGCACTAGCCTTTCAGAATTCCATCAACAGTGGCCTGAAGCTCGGCGGGGAATTTCGCATCTTTGACCTTTTGCGTGCCACTGGCCCCCTGCTCCACCCACCATTTCAGGAGGGCGATCTCCTCCGGCGTGAGCTGTTCCTTGCCCTTTGGCGGCATGTGTTCTCCTGGTTCGTCATCCTCAGGCAGCAGAATGCGCACGATGCTGAGGCTGTCCTTCAGGTTGCCAGCCACGAAATTTTTGCCGTTCTCGCCGCCTTTCATCGCCATTTCGTAGGTGTCCATGCGCAGGTCGCCCTTCGATTTCTCCTCGCTGTGGCATTTGTTGCACTTCGCGGTGAGGACCGGGAGGATGACGTGCTGGAAGACGAGCTTTTCATCGCCACCCGCGGCGGGGGCGGGCGGTGGAGTCGTGGGGGCAGGCGGAGGCGTGGTGCCTTTGTCCATCGCCACCGGTTTGACCTCGGGCTTCACCTCCGCAGGGGGCGCGGGTGTGACGGGTGGCGTGGTCTCGGCCGGAGGCGTGGTTTTTGCCGGCTTGGGTTTCTCCACAAAACTCAGCAGCAGCTTCTCGGTGGCCACCATCGGGACTTTGAACCAGTCAGGCGCATGCTCGATGAGGAATTTGTTTCCGTGGCTCATGTTGCCACCGAAGTGGGCGCCGAGGCCCATGATGCCAAAGCTGACGAAGTAGAGCGCGCGGTAGGCGTTCAGCAGCTCCATGCTGCCACGGGCCATGCCTATGAGACGCACCACGAGCGCGACCAAAACGCCCGCCGTACCCAGCAGCCCCATGGTCTGATGCAGGCTGAAATTGCCGCCCACATAGCCGCCTTCACGTGACAGCATGATGCCGGCAAACACCGCCAGCACCGAGCCCGCCGAGCCGAGGATCAGCATCAGCAGGGAGGCTGCGCCAAACTTCTGCTCGCCGCGCCGGGTGGAGCAGATCAGTTCAAAGAAGACCAGCAGCGCCAGAATGCCCACCGGCAGATGCAGAAAGATGGGGTGGAAGCGGCCGATGAAGAGCACCGTGCTGGAGGCCTCCCCCTTGGGCGCATCATACAGGGGCGGGAAAATCAGCAGACCGACCACATACACCACGATGAGGAGTATCGTGGCGATCCAGGCGGCGGTTAAAGATTTCGGTTCGTCGGTCTCAGGCGAATTCGAAGACATGGGATCAAGTTCGGGGTTGGGGGGATGATATGGCGCTTTTAGTAACGGCAGCTCAGTGAAATATTCATCATGAACCTGATGGCGGATGCTGCAAACATTCACATCACCCTTTGTCCGATCCTGACCGTATCTTGTGCCGCCCCTCCCTTTTTTCCATGCCCCGCACTGTACTTCACTGGTTTCGCCGCGATCTCCGCCTCACTGACAACACCGCGCTGCATCACGCCGCCCAGGCCGCAGACCAGGTCATTCCCGTTTACATTCTCAGCGATTGGAAGCAGAAGCACGGCTGGACCGGCCCGAACCGCCAGCAGTTCCTCTGCGGCTGCATTGAGTCCCTGTCCAAAAATCTGACCGCCCTCGGCAGCCGACTCATCCTGCGCAGCGGCAGCGCCGATGCCGAGCTGGAGCGCCTCATCCGCGAGACCCGCGCTGAAGCCGTGTACTTCAATCGCGACTACGACATCTTCGGCCGCGCCATGGAGGCCAAGATCCAGGCGCTCTGCGCACGCCTCGGCATCGAGTGCCATTCCTACCAGGACAGCGTCCTCCACGAGCCCGAAACCGTCCTCACCGGCGGCGGGCAGCCCTACCGCGTTTACACTCCCTACTCGAAGAACTGGCTCAATCTGCCCAAGACCGCGCCGCTGGGCCGCATCACCTCGCTCGGCCCGCCGGCGGACGCCGCCATCAGCAGCCTGCCGCCCCCCACGCTCGCGCATTGGGAGCTGCCCCCCTGCACCGCGCAGATCCCCGCCCCGGGTGAACGCGCCGCACGCGACCGCCTGAAGCTCTTCATCGACTCCGGCATCCTCAACGGCTACGGCGCGCAGCGCAACATCCCCGCCGGACAGACCACCTCCCTGCTCAGCCAGGACCTGCGCTTTGGCCTCCTCAGCATCCGCGAGATCTACCAGCGCTGCATGGCCTGCACCACCGCCGCGCAGCCCTCCGTCCAGACCTACGTCAAAGAGCTCGCGTGGCGGGAGTTTTACGTCGCCATCCTCTGGCATTACCCGCACGTCTTTGAGCAGGAATTCGCCCCCGACTGGCAGGGGCTCCCCTGGCCCGGCACCGAGGCCGATTTCCAGCGCTGGGCCACCGGCACCACCGGCTTCCCCATCGTGGATGCCGGCATGCGCCAGCTCCTCAAAACGGGCCTCATGCACAACCGCCTGCGCATGATCACCGCCATGTTTCTCACCAAAGACCTGCACTGCGACTGGCGCCTCGGCGAAGCCTTCTTCATGCAGCAGCTCGTGGATGGCGACAACGCCAGCAACAACGGCGGCTGGCAGTGGTCCGCCGGCACCGGCGCCGACGCCGCCCCCTACTTCCGCATCCAAAATCCCTGGCTGCAAAGCGTCCGCTTTGATCCCGAAGGCACCTACATCAAGCAATGGGTGCCCGAGCTCAAGCACGTCCCCGCCGAACTCCTCCACAAGCCCCCCGCCCCCGGCCTGCCCCTGGCCAAAGGCTACCCCCTTCCCATGGTGGATCACCACGAAGAACGCGACCGCTGCCTGGCGATTTTTGCGAAGCACAAGGCGGAGCGAGGGTAAGTCAATTATGCCTCAGCGCCTCCACCGGATTCATCATGGCCGCACGTCTTGCAGGATAAATCCATCGCCAAGTTCACGGACAAATGAGTGTGACGGTCGGAAAGTAGGTCTGGTAGCGGCCTTTGTCCCGTGTGAGTAAAGAATAGCCGGCAGCTTGGGCGTGGGCGTGGGCACCGATGAAAAAATCTGGGAGAGGCGAGGTTTTACCGCCGCCCTGACGGCGGTAGGCCACAAAGGCCTTTGCAGCGAGAAAGAGTGCATCCTTGCCGGGTTCCTCATAGCCCAGCCCCAGCGTGCGGATGATCTGATCCACCTCCGCAGCCGAAGTGGCACGGCAGCAAAGCTCGGCAAAGATGATGGGATTCACCACGAGGTCGCCAGCATGCTGAATGAGCTGCGCGCTGGACCAGCCAGACCATAAGGGGTCTTGATGGATCACGTCAGAGAGGACATTGGTATCGACTAGCACGGGCATGGCCTCAATCCTCGCCGCGGGTAAGGCTCATCAGCTCGTCAGTCGTGCCACGGTCTGCCCATATGCCCGTGACGCTGGCAAGTGCTGCGCGCATGCGGTCACGTGCGGGAGAATCTACAGCCTCCTCTGTCGCTGCACTGACTGCTCCTGCGACGCGGTCAAGCTGCTCTGCCGCCCAGTCCGGCAAGGCTTTGTGGCTGCGGGCAGCGGCGGAAGCAAGACGGCTCACGAGATGATCGTCCAGATGCAGAACAAGAGTGCTCATGGTGGAGAGGATAGGTGAAAGGGGCGAAATTTCCAGCAGGCATTCGTCATTCAGCAGCCTGACCGCCCCGCGCCCTTTAATTATGCCTCAGCGCCTCCACCGGATTCATCATGGCGGCGCGTCTGGCGGGATAAATCCCAAAGGCGATGCCGGTGAGGACGGAGATGGAGAAGGCGAGGATGGGCGACCACATCTTGATGACGGTGGTGACGCCGGCGAATTTGGTCACGGCCATGGGGATGCTCAGGCCCAGCACCACGCCGAGAATGCCGCCGACGCCGGCGAGCAGGACGGTCTCGATGAGGAACTGCACGACGATGTCGTTCTGCCGTGCGCCGAGGGCGCGGCGGATGCCGATCTCACGGGTGCGCTCAGTGACGCTGGCGAGCATGATGTTCATGATGCCGATGCCGCCGACGAGGAGTGAAATGGCGGCGATGCTGCCGAGCACGATGCTGAAGATCTGCTTGGTGCGCTCCGCCTGCTTCAGCAGCTCCACGGGGACGATGATGCGCCAGTCCTCCTTCTTATGATTGCTGGTCATGAGATGGCGGATGGCCTCGGCGCGGCTTTCCACCAAGTTCACGTCATCGACGCGCATCACGGCCTCATGAAACTGCACCTTCTCGGCCTCAAAGCTGCCGGTGCGGAAGCGGTAGAAGACCTCGCCATATTGATCCATCAGGGTGGTGAACGGGATCATGATCTGCGCCTGGGCCTGGGCCGAGTGATCACCACCGGCTGCATCCGTGCCGACGGCGGCGCCTTCATCCTGGATGATGCCGATGACCTTGTAGTAAAAGCCTTTCACGCGCACGGATTTGCCCACGGGCGTGGAGAGCTGAAAGAGGCGCGCGGCGACGGATTCATTGATGACACAGACGGCCTTGTTCTCCTTCATTTCCATGTCACTGAAAAAGCGCCCCTGCAGGATGTTGCGGTTGCGCATCTCGGGGTAAACGGGCAGGACGCCCATGACGTGGCCGTCCACGCTGCGGTCCAGATTCCAGATGTTTTCAGAAATGTAGCGGCTGGGGACCACGATGCGGATGCCGGGCACGGTCTGGCGGATCTGCTCGATGTCGCGCAGGGTGATGCCGTATTCGCTGATCATGCTGCGGGACTCCCCGCTGGAGCCCTGCCCATCGGGCGGCTTGACGCTGTGCAGGATGATGTTCTGGCTGCCCAGCTTGCGGATCTGCTCCTGCGCTTCGTGGCTCGCGCCTTCACCGATGGCAAGCATGGCCACCACGGAGGCCACGCCAAACACCACGCCGAGAGCGGTCAGGAAGGAGCGCAGCTTGTGCAGCCAGATGGTCTTGATACCCAGCGAGAGAGTACGCCACAGGTGCTGGGGCGAGGCGAGAAGACGAAGGACGGGATGCGAGGCGAGAAAAGACATTCAGGGGGACAGATTCATACGGTCGCAACCGCATGAAATTGCCACGATCTCACGCTGGCAGAAAATCAGCCGCTGACATGGCCGGGCAGCACCTCACGTCATCTGCATCCATCTTGTTCAGTTCAGCGCCTCACGGGCCGACTGAAACAGGTAATGGCCCCAGCCGAACTGGGTGTCTCCGTTCCAATCGGGATCGTAATGCTGGCTCTTGAAGATGAAGCGTTCCGGGTGCGGCATCAGGCCAAACACACGGCCCGTGTCATCCTGCAGTCCGGCGATGGCGTTCGTGGAGCCGTTCACATTGGTCGCGTAGAGCAGCGCGGCATGGCCGGACTTCACATAAGCCGCCGCAGCGTCCCCTTCCGTCACGAGACGGCCTTCCGCATGGGCGACAGGCAGTTCAAAGTTCTCAGGCAGCTTGCTGAGGTAGGGGCTGGCCTTGCCCTTGTTTTTTTTCAGGCCCACCCAGCGGCAGATGAACTTGCCGCTGGTGTTGTGAATCAGGCTGCCCTTCGGCAGGAGATCGAGCTGGGTCAGAATTTGGAAGCCGTTGCAGATGCCCAGGGCGTAGCCGCCTTTGTCCACGAAGGTTTTCAACTGGTCGCCGAGCTTGGATTTCGTGATGAGCTGGGCGATGCGGCCGGACATCACGTAGTCACCGTAGCTGAAGCCGCCGGAGAACACGATCATCTGCGCCTTGTCGAGCGAGCTGGCTTCCAGCAGGGCCACCGGCAACACCTCCGCAGTAAAACCCGCCGCCTCCAGGGCACGAGCGGTTTCGGCATCGCAATTGGTTCCAGGAAATTTGAGAAGAAGGGCGTGGGGCATGGGAAATCTAACCCGCATCTAGGCGAAGCTGCCGCCGGATGCAACCAGACATCCATGCAGCCCGCAGTTCCATTCCCCAGCCCTCCGCAAATATCGCGGCAGGCTCAGCCGGAATGGGAAGATTCATACGGCCCCGTCGCTGCTGATCCGGCTAAGCGGCAGCAGACGGGAGTCCTCCACCGCAGCCGTCCGGTGGCCGAGGCCCGCCAGGTAATCTTTGTTTTCTGCAAAAGCCAGGAAGGACTCGGCACTGCTCTGACGCACCAGCATCACCAGATCCCACTTTTCGTGCTCAGGCCCAATGAGGAACGACCCGCCGGAACCGAGAAACATCAGATCACCTCCACTTTGGTGTAGAAAAGGCAGGGTGTGGCGAAGGTAGCGATCAAAAGCTTCAGCGCCACGGATCGGGCTTTCTGGAGCCAGCGCTGGGGCCTTGGAATAGTCCGCTGTTTCACGAAAGCGCAGCAGGTTCAGCATGATGACCTCGCCCTGCAGACCTCTCCGGACAAACTTGCGCCCAGCCTGTATTGTGGGCTTGAGGAATGGACCTTTTTCGTGCGCGGGACTCATTCCGCAGCCCCTCCTTCTTTCCCCTTCGCACAAGCGTGGATGGCGGGCTCGCATTGCGTCCCCCACGCAAGCCGCAGCACATGGTCGCCGACATCACGAGGCCAGCCGGCAAGGATGCCACGCAGCCGCTCAGAATCATTGGCAAAGAGCGCGCGCGAGGCCTCCTCAAAGCCTGGAAGGTCGCCAGCAAGGGTGACCATGAACTGGTAGGCCCGTTCGTGGGCTCTTCTCACCTGGTCTTTTTCGCTGCTCTGACGCCGGGCTTCCTCGACCAGTTTTCTCAAAGCCACGGATGCGCCGCCGGGTTGCGTATCCAGCCAGCCCCAATGCCGTGGAAGAAGCGTGATCTCTCGCGGCACCACCCCAAGCTTTGGCCGCCCCCGCCCCCGGGGAGTTGCAGGTTCCAGTGCGGGCGTTTCAGCGGCAGGTTGCGCCTGAGATGGGAAGCGCGCTTCCAGGCGGGCGCAGACCTCCTCGTCCGTCCCCCGGGTGTCCACTTCGACGGTGCGCCCCGTCGCATCGTCAAACATGAGAACAGGGCTGAGGGACCCGTTTTCGAGTGCTCTTTTGAGTGCCAGTGCGTTTTCGCGCCATGCCCCCGTGGCTATCTGCCGGTGGCCATCAAAGGTCGTGAAGGTAAGGGATGGAGTTGGTTCGGTCATAGATTCGACCCATAATATTACCCGGATAAAAATCAACCTGAATATTATCCGGGTAATAATAAACCCTTTCCGAAGGACCTCCTTTTTAGCCTGAGGCTCGTAGAATGAAGAAGTCGCGGGGTGGATTTGCCCATCTCGCCAGCGCTTTGCCCGGTTGCACACGGCTGGGCTTGCATTAGTTTTCCCCAGCCATGTTCAAAGACCTCCTATCCCCCCAGAACACTTTCATCTACGGCATCGTGCTCTGCGGCATTTTCCTCGTCCAGTCCCTCTGGGGCCACTGGAAGACCAAGCGCGAACTCAAGCGTTACAAAACCATGCTCAGCGACAAGCTGGACCTCGATTCCAAGCAGAGCCAGGACATCAACAAGGAGCGCGCCGCACTGAAGCAGGAAAACGAAAACCTGCGCATGCAGATCGCCCGCCTGAACGAACGCCCTGACAACAAGATGCAGCGCGAACTCGAAATCCTCGCCCGCGCCGAGAAGCAGATGGTCATCAGCGCCCCCGGCTTCGCCCCGGCATGGGAGATGGCCAAGTCGGCGGCTCTGGGCCAGCTTGAAAATGAGGAAAAAGGCCAGTCCTTCCCTTCGAAGATCTTCCGCAAACTGATCGGTTCAGGCTCTGCACAAACGAACGTCGCCCTGCCCGAATCCGCCGCTGCTGCCGCGAAAAACGGCGAAGCCACCGCCTCTGCCGCCTGAGCCTGAGCGTGCAATGACCCGCACCGAGGCCTGGCTTGTACTGAACCTGCTCCCCCAGGTGGGTCCTGTGCGTGTGCGCAAACTGCTGCAGCACTTCGGCAGCCCTGAGCGCATCCTTAGCGCCAAAAGCAGCGACATCCTCCAGATCGAAGGTTTCGGCCTCAATCAGGCGGAGAACATCGCCGGATGGGAATCGCAGGTCGATCTCGAAGGCGAACTCAGGAAGGTCAGGGAGCGCGATCTCACCCTGCTCACGCAGGATGATGAGCTCTACCCGCCGCTGCTGCGCGAAATCTACAACCCGCCGCTCGTCCTCACCGTCTGGGGTGAACTCACCAAGCGCGATCACAACGCCCTCGGCGTCGTGGGCAGCCGCCATGCCACAAACTACGGCCTCAGCACCACCAAGAAGCTCAGCTTCCAGATCGCTTATGCCGGTTACACGGTGGTGAGCGGACTCGCCCGTGGCATCGACACCGCCGCGCATGAGGCGGCACTCGCAGCGAAGGGCCGCACGGTCGCCGTCATCGGCTCGGGCATCGGCAAATTGTACCCGCCGGAGAACATGGCGCTGGCCGAACGCATCGCGCAAAACGGCGCGGTGATCAGCGAGTATCCGGTGGATCGCGTGGCCGACAAACAAACCTTTCCCTACCGCAACCGCATCGTCGCAGGGTGGACCTGCGGCTTGATCGTCGTCGAGGCCCCGCTGCGCAGCGGCTCCCTCATCACCGCGCAGCAGGCCACGGAGCAGGGCCGCACCGTGTATGCCGTGCCCGGCCCCATCGACAAACCGACCTCCGCCGGTTGCAACCGCCTCATTCAGCAGGGAGCCAAGCTCATCATGGATGGCGCCGATGTGCTGGATGATCTGATGACCCTCTTCCCTACCGCGCCCAAGGCGCCCAAGGTCGAAGAGTCCCGCCCCGTCGTCACGCTCACTCTGGAGGAAGAAATCCTCTACAATGCCATCAGCACCGACGAAGCCCACATCAACGACATCACCACCACCTCCGGCCTGACCACAGCCACGGTGTCAGCGACGCTGATGCGGCTGGAGATGAAGCGCTTGATCAGGGCGCTGCCGGGAAGACGGTATGTGAGGCTGGTATAAACCTTCATTCATGCGGCAGACACTCGCACGATGCGTGTCCCTGCCCACCACGCAGAGTCCGTTGACAGCACCCAGAAAAATCGCGTGATTTTGCTGCACATAGATCTATAGCGCTTTCCAAAACTGATTTCCGGAAAGCGAGCGTGGAGACGCTCGGCGGCGGCTTGAGGACAAGCCGCCCTACCTCGCGCTGGGCGCTCGCATGCCCAGTGCTGGTAGGGCTGGCTGTCCAGGCTGTGTGAAAACTATTTCACCGGTTTGACCGGTGGCATGTTCATGAGCAACAAGATGAGCATGAGCCACCTTCGAGGAACTGAT
>NZ_JBGANL010000027.1:0-92789 GCF_044222345.1 Prosthecobacter sp. | reverse complement strand
GGGCTTGGGCGGGGAAGGGGGGATTTCGGAGATCAACGAGCCTTGCTCATCAATCGTCAATCGTGCGTGCCCATGGTGTCTTGGAGACGGAGGATTGATGATTGAAGAGCCATCGAGTTTTGATTTTTGAAGTATGAGCCGGAGGGTTGAATTTAAACGCGAATGTCGGGAGGAATGACCGCGAATTAACGCGAATCAGAAGAGGGGCTGAAGTTTCACCACAGAAGCTTGCCTCCGTCGATGACGAGGAGGCTGCCGGTCATGTAGCTGCTGGCGTCGCTGGCGAGGTAGAGCGCCAGCGGGCCGATCTCTTCGGGGCTGCCCCAGCGGCCCATGGGGATGCTGGTGGCGACTTCGCCTTCGAACTCGGGGCGCTCGCCGATCCAGCGTTTGTTGGCGTCGGTCATGAAGGGGCCGGGGGCGATGGCGTTGACGGTGATGCCGTGGGCGGCCCAGTCGGCGGCGACGGCTTTGGTGAACATGGTGAGCGCGCCTTTGGAGGTCTCGTAACTGCGGCCACGCATGGCTTTGCCGGGCCAGAGGGCGTTGATGGAGGCGATGTTGATGATGCGGCCCCAGCGGCGCGGGATCATCGCGCCGCCGATGCGTTTGGTGAGGATGAAGGCCTGGGTGAGATTAAGATCGAGGATGCGCTGCCAGTCCTCCAGCGGGAGGTCCTCGGTGGGGGTGTTGATGCGGCGGCCACCGACGTTGTTGATGAGGATGTCGATGGGTGGGTGATCATGGAGGAGGGTGTCGCAGAGGCGCTCTGCTTCCTCGGGTTTGGAGAGATCGGCCTGGATCGAAGTGACATGCAAATCCTCGCTGCAAAGCTCCTCGCAGGCGGTGTGCAGCTGCGCTGCATTTGAACCGGCGATGATGATCTCGGCTCCGGCTTCGCCGAGGGCGCGTGCCATTTCCAGGCCGAGGCCGCGAGAGCCGCCGGTGATGAGGGCGCGGCGGCCGGTGAGATTGAAGCGGTCGAAGATGGGCATGGAACAAAGAATCGGCGGAGTGAAACGACTCTTTCAGGCGTTTCATCCCACTATGATGCGATTCATTCTCCCGGTGTTGTTTTTGGGGCTGACGTGCAGTCTGCACTCGAAGCAGCCAAACATCCTCTGGCTGGTGGGCGAGAACCTCTCGCATGACCTCGGCTGCTACGGTGCGAAGAATGTGCATACGCCCAATCTGGACCGGCTGGCGCAGGAGGGCTTGCGTTTTACAAATGTGTTTTCGACGAATCCGGCCTGCGCGCCGAGCCGCAGCGCCTTCATGCTGGGAATGTACCAGACCACGACGGACACGCATCATATGCGGTCGCATCGGAGCGATGATTTCAAGCTGCCGCCGGGTGTGCGGCCCATGACGCACCGGCTGCAGGATGCGGGCTACACGACGGCGAACCTCAAGACCATCGGGGAGAAAGCTGTGGGCACGGGCAAGCTGGACCTGAACTTTGTGAACGAGGGGCCGATCTATCAGACGGATGACTGGAGCGCGCTGAAGGCAAAGCAGCCGTTTTTTGCGCAGATCAATTCACACGAGGTGGAGTATGACATCTACGATCGACAGAGCGCCAAGAAGGAGCGTGTGGAGTGGGTGGGCGAGCGTGAGCATGTGAAGCATGCCAAGCCGGAGAATGTCACGCCGCCACCTTACTACCCGGATCATCCGCTCGTGCGCGAGGAGTGGGCGCGGTATCTGAACTCCGTCTCGGGCATGGATGTGCGCATTGGGTGGGTGCTGGATCAACTGAGGAAGGACGGCCTGGAGGACGACACGATTGTCATTTTCTTTGCCGACAACGGACGGCTGGACCCACGTGGCATCCACTGGTGTTATGACAGCGGCCTGCGCGTGCCGATGATCATCAAGTGGCCGAAGAATCATCCGGCTCCGGAGGGCTGCACGGCGGGGAGTGTGAATGAGCAGATCGTCAGCCTGATCGATGTGACGGCGACGACGCTTGATTTTGCCGGGATTGCCAAGCCTCGGCTGATGCAGGGGCGTGTGATTCTGGGGCCGCATGCGGAAGGTCCGCGCACCTATGCTTTTGCCGCGCGTGATCGGATTGATGAAACGGTGCAGCGCATCCGCTCGGTGCATGACGCGAGGTTTCACTACATCCGCACGTACACGAACGGGCCCACGTTTGCGTCACTGAACCGGTATAAGGAGAAGTGCTTTCCCATCCTGCCGCTGATGCGTGAGATGCAGGCGCGAGGCGAGCTGAAAGGCCCGCCGCTGGAGCTGATGCAGCGCAGAGGGCCGTGCGAGGAGCTGTATGATTCAAAAGAGGATCCAGATGAGATCCACGACTTGAGCGGTTCGAAGAAACCAGAGCACAGGGAGGCGCTTGCGCGGCTGCGGGCTGCGCTGGACACTTGGATCGTTGAGACGGGTGACCGAGGAGCCATTCCAGAAGCGCCAGAAGTGCGTGCGCCGTTTGAGAAGGAGATGGACGCGTGGTTTGGCACGCCGGATTGGGCCAAGAAATGAGGCGGAGGTGCGTACCTGTGCCATGACCACACGCCTCCTCGCATGCTGCCTGCTTTTCGTTTCCCCAATCCAAGCAGGTGATTTTCGTGTGGGGGCCGCGAGGGTGGAGATCACGCCGAAGGATGGGACGCCGCTGGGCGGGTTCTACAAGTTTCGGGGTTCGGAGGGTGTGCTGGATCCGCTGTATGCGAAGACGCTGGTGTTTGAAAAGGACGGCGTGCATGCGGCCATCGTGGTGCTGGATCTCTCGGGCACGGTGAGGCCGCTGGTGGCGGCGGCGAGGAAGGCGATTCAGGAACAGTGCGGGATCGAGGGTGATCATGTGATGATCTCCGGCACGCACACGCATTCCGGGCCGCAGCAGCCGCGTGGATCGCTGATGGATGACATCACGAAGGTGAACTCGCCACCGGGGGTGGCCTACATCAGCTCGTTGCCGGGATTGATTGCGCATTCGGTGAAAGAGGCGAAGGCGAAGCTCACGCCCGCGAAGGCTGCGGTGGCGGTGGGAAAGGCCGAGGGGATCAGCTTCAATCGTCGCGTGCTGCGGGAGGGGGTGAAGGAGGCGATCTGGCAGCCGAAGAAGATTGATCCGGCGACGGAAAAGCCGGCGGGGCCGGTGGATCCTGAAGTGGGTGTGGTGGCTTTTCATGGCGCGGGTGCGGATGCGGCCCCGCTGGGTGCGCTGCTGAACTTTGCCATGCATCCCACCTCCGTGGGCGCAGGCACGAAGATCTCGGCGGATTATCCCGGGGTGTTTACGAAGCTTGTCAGCGAGCGACATGGACCAGGCATGATTTCGGTGTTTGCGAATGGCTGCTGCGGCAACATCAACCACCGGGACTACATCAACGGAAAGCGGCGCACCACGCTGGAGCTGGGCACCGCGCTGGCGGATGCGACGGATGCTGCGTGGGCGAGCCTGAAGGCTGTCAGCACCTTCGCGCCGCGTGTACGTTCGGAGCAGGTCACGCTGCAGCGGCGCAGCTTCACGCCGGAGCAGATCGCGAAGGCGAAGGACATGGCGGCGAACATGTTCACGAAGAATTTTGGTACTGTGCCGATGGCGGAGACCGTGTGCATCCTTGAGACGGTGGAGAAGCAGAACGTGCCGCTGCTGGCGGAGGTGCAGGTGATCGCGCTGAGTGATGAGCTCGCGATTGTGGCGCTGCCGGGAGAGATTTTTGTGGAGCTGGGGTTGGCGCTGAAGAAGGCCTCGCCATTTAAGACCACGCTGATCGCGGAGCTGGCGAACGGGAGTGTGGGGTATGTGCCGAACCGTGAGGCGTATCAGCAGGGGAACTATGAAATTGTCAGCGCGCGTGGGGAAGTGGGAAGCGGGGAGAAGCTGGTGGAGGTGGCGCTGCGGCTGCTAGGTGAGGTGAAGAAGTGACCTCCGCGTCCAAGCATGTATGCTGTTGCCATGATTCCTTCGGTCACCAGCTTGAACCAATCTAAAGTCTGGATGGCACGACCTCCCACTGTGCGGGTGGTGGGGCAGCGAGTGGAGATGTTTCAAAAAGGCAGGTGGTGGGTGCCTCCGGTACAATGTGGCCTCACGCTGGCAGCGATTTGGCTGCTGTTTGACCATTATTCACTTCCTCAAACCTTCGTAGAACTGTTCATCGGCCTGGCGGGTTTGTTCATCATCATCACCCTCATAATGGCTTTTTGGTTTTGGAAGGAGGGGCCGATTTTGGTTTTTGACGGTGAAAACGAAACCCTGTCGATTCCTGGGCATCGCCTTGCAGTCCCCGTTTCTGCGCTGGAGAATTTTCACCTGCGAGAAATGCAATGTCCCGATGGCGAGGGAGATTATTTGGCAACTGTTCTCGTGTTGGACTCAGAAACATCGCAGGCGCCATACTGCGTGTATGTGTGGCGCGGTGCCAAGCTGAAGGCAGCGTGGCTGCATTTCCGCAGCGAAGTGGAAAAGAGGATGAGCCAGCCCACGCTGCGGATTCAGGGTGCAGGCGCGACGTAACTCACGCCGCCTTCGGCTCCCGGATATGCGCCCAGCAGTGGACGTGGGGATCGCCGCGAAAGAACCAGACCATGTGGGGGCCTTCGATCTGCCAGACGTCCCAGATGCCGTCTTTGCCGACGTCCTGGTTTTTGAAGAAGGCCATGTGGAGATTGTCGTAGCCGCCGGCTTCGATGTACTTCATGGACTCTTCGCGTTCGGACTGGCGGAAGGGTTTCAATAGATCGGCGATGACTTTTTTGACGAGGTCTTTCTGGTCGGCGCTGAGTTCAGAGAGGGGGATGCCTTCGAGGCCTTTGGTTTTGCCGGTGAGCTTGACGGTGTCGTTGCCGTCTTCGTCGCGGGATTCGCCGAGGAGGGCGAGTTCGCGCTGCTTGCCGTCGAGGGCCTGAAAGACGTCGTTGGCGCGCTTGGCCTGATACCAGTAGGCGTTGCCGGGGTGGTCGGGCTTTTCATTGAAGCCCTGGGCGGCATGGCCGTAGAAGATGGGGCCGCCGAAGGCAGCGCCTTTTTCGCTGTCGCCATCGCAACGGCGGGTGCAGTGGCGGCCGGTGAGGACGAACTCGAACTGACTGGTGCCGGGCTCGCCAAAGAGAGCGATGGAGGCGCTGCCGAAGCCGCCGTCGCCTTTGTTGTCCTGATCAAACTGGCGCCAGACTTCGGCTTTGTACTCGTCGCTGTGGAGCTTGTCGAAGATCTCGCGCACGAGGTCCTGCTGATCGGGCTTGAGGACGTCGCGGATTTTCTGCGGGGTGATGTGCCAGTTGTTGTCCACCTTGAGGCGGCGGGGATCGCTCCAGGCGAAGCAGAGGGTTTTGCGCTGGGCCTCATCCATGCTGCCGTAGAGCTGCTGAACGAGGGTTTCGGAGGTGGCAGGGGAGCTGGCACCGAAGGCGGAGCCAAGGAGGCCCGCGGCAGCGACCTGTGCGCTGCGGGTGATGAAGTCGCGGCGGCTGGCCGAGGGAGTGTGGAGCGTGTTCATGGCTGGTTTGTATCAAACGGCGGATGGAGTGGAAAGTTTTGTTTTAGCAGCGCAGGGATCTATCGCTGTACGGCATCAAAACGATGCCAAAGGAGTATGGACGGCATGGGAACAGGCGTCGTATTACTGTGAAGAAGCCCCTGAAAACCAGCAGTTCCGGCTGGCGTTTGGAGGTGACTTTTTGCCAACCCAGTTAAAATTTCCAGCATTCCATGAACACCGAATACGAAGTCATCATCATCGGCGGCGGCCCGGCCGGCACCAGTACGGCAGCCATCCTCGCAGAGTACGGCCATAAAGTGCTGGTGATCGAGCGCGAGAAGTTTCCTCGGTACCATGTGGGGGAGTCGTTGATCCCGTTCACCTTTGGACCGCTGGAGCGGCTGGGGCTGATCCCGACGATGAAGAAGTCGCACTTCATGAAGAAGTTCAGCGTGAGCTTTGTGCAGCCGGATGGGAGGCGCTCGCAGCCCTTCTATTTTTACAATCGCTATGACCGTGAGACGGTGGCGCAGACGTGGCAGGTGATGCGCTCTGAGTTTGACCAGATGCTGATGGAGCATGCCCGCGGCAAGGGAGCCACGGTGAGGGAGGAGACGACGGTGACACAGCTGCTCAAGAACGACAGCGGCCGGGTGATCGGCGTGGCGGTGAAGAACAAGGATGGCACGGAGGAACACCTGCTGGCGAAGCTGGTGATCGACGCCTCGGGCAAGGAGGCGTTTGCCTCGGTGCGCGAGGGCTGGCGCGTTGGGGATCCGTATTTGAACAAGGTGGCGGTGTGGACGTACTACAAGGGCTCGAAGCGTGAGGCGGGCCTGGACGAAGGTGCGACGACGATCGCCTTCGTGCCGGACAAGGGCTGGTTCTGGCACATCCCCATGCACAATGACATGGTGAGCGTGGGGGTCGTGGCTGAAGGCAAGTATCTGAGCCGCGATGGCGTGAAGGATCCGAAGGCGATGTTTGAGCGTGAGATTGGCGAGAACCAGTGGATCAAGGATCACCTTTCGACGGGAGTTTCCACGGGTGAATACTGGATCACGAGCGAGTATTCACGGCACTCGAAGTATGGTGCATCGCCGGGCCTGCTGCTGGTGGGAGATGCGTTTGCGTTTCTGGATCCGGTCTTCAGCAGCGGGGTGATGCTGGCGCTGAAGAGCGGCGTGCTGGCAGGAGATGCGGTGCATGAGGCGCTGGTGGCGGGAGATCTTTCGCCGGAGCGCTTTACCGAATACGCGGAGTTCATGCGCCAGGGAATCGATAACATGCGCAAGCTGGTGTATGCCTTCTACAACCCGAGCTTTTCCTTCAAGGATGTGGTGATGAAGTATCCGGATGCCGGTGACGAGATCACCGACTGCCTGTCAGGGGATGTGAACAAGGACTATTCCTCGCTGTGGACGAAGATTCGTGAGTTCTCCCCGATACCTGACATCCTGCCCTATGGGGTGCCGATGGCGGCGTGAGGGGATAAAATAATTCCTTCTGCAACTTTTTCGTGGCGGCAGGTTTTATGCCACCGCCATGAAAACGCTGATATTGCACACCTGCCTGGCGCTGTGCGCTCTCACTATCCTGCAAGCCCGCACCTGGACGGAGGCGCAGACTGGGAGGACATTGGAGGCTGATTTTGTCCAAGTGCAGGATGGCTCTGTGATCGTCCGAACGACGAATGGCGGGACTTTGCAGCTCCCTCTGGGGCGCCTGAGCGAGGCGGACCAGACGTTTGTGAAAGAGCAGGTGCCGGCAAAGCCAGTGGAGAAGGAGCCCGGCAAGGAGGACGTGAAGAAGCAGCTGATGGGCACCTGGGACGGATACATGGCGGACAGCGACGGCTCGCGGCATGGCGACATCCGGCTTGTCATCACGGGAGACAAGATCACCGCCTCCAATCCGCAGGGCGACCGAGAGATGGGGGCGGGAACGTACAAGATCACCGGCAAGCGGATCGATGCCACCGGTACGGAAGGGCAGTTTGCCGGGAAAAAGTATGAGGGCATCTTTGATCTCGACGGCAAGACCCTGAAGTGGTGCTCAGCGAACGACCGCCCGAGTTCCAGCCGTCCCACCAAGATGCAAACCGATCCACAGGCCGGCCAGTTTCTGATGGTGCTGGAGAAAAAGTGACGTGCCGGCCAGGGAAGGGTTCACCGGGAAGGCAGGGCTTTCGCGCTCCCGACCGAAAGTAGAAAGACGGCGATGAGGCCCGCGCCGGTGGCGTTCTCCCTGAGCGTGGGCGGGAAGATGAGCAGGTAGCCGGCGCTTTTCACGAGAGCGGAGAAACTGGAGACGCAGAAGGGCATCAGAAAGAGGCGAAAGGTGACCCAGCGGTCCGGCCAGACCCAGCGGCCGGAAGCCTGGGTCTGGGTGCTGATGAGCAGCGCGGCGCCGATGATGCCACTGAGGCCGACGGAGGTGAGCCAGATGCGGGGGGTGCTGTCGAAGTGGTTCACAATGCTGAGCGCCCACCAGATGAAGTAGCACCAGAGGATGGTGCGGCCGGTGGAGAGGTTTTGCAGGTAGCGGATCAGAGGCATGGCGGGAGAGGCTTCCTATGAAGCGCATCCGAGCAGGGGGCAAATACGAAGGCCAGACATGATGGTGCGGCCAGAGCACCGCAGGGTACGTAATGCGCATGCGCCATGCCATCCCGACCCCGACTTGTGCTATTGCTGGGAGACCAGCTAGATCTTCACTCCGCCGCTTTTGACGGCTTTGATCCGCAGCGGGATGTGGTGTGGATGGCGGAGGTGGCGGCGGAGTCCACCAAGGTGTGGAGTGTGAAGGCGCGCATCGCGGTTTTTCTCGCGGCCATGCGGCATTTCCGTGAGGCGCTGCGGGAGAAAGGGTGGCGAGTGGTTTACCATGAGATGGGAGCGTATGGGGATTTTGCAGAAGCGTTGCGCGCCAGTGTGATTGAACTGCAGCCTTCTGCTCTCGTGATGGTGCAGGCGGGGGAGTGGGGCGTGCAGCGTGATCTGGAGGCGGCCGCTGCGGAACTGGGGGTGGCTTTGGAGGTGCGGGAGGACCGCCACTTTCTCTGCACTGCGGCGGAGTTTGCGGAGCATGCCAAGGGGCGAAAGCAGCTGCGGATGGAGTTCTTTTACCGTGAGATGCGCCAGCGTACTGGGGTGCTGATGGAGAATGGGAAGCCGACGGGCGGGCAGTGGAATTATGATCAGGACAACCGTGGTGCTTTTGGCAAAGAAGGGCCGGATCTGCTGCGTGTGCCGCCGAGGAAGTTCGTGCCGGATGAGATCACGCGGGAGGTCATTGCGCTGGTGGAGGAGCGTTTTGCGAAGCACCCCGGAACGCTGAAGGATTTCGACTGGCCGGTGACGGCGGCGCAGAGTGTGGAGGCGCTGGAGGATTTCATCGCGCATCGGCTGGCGCAGTTTGGGCAGTACCAAGATGCGATGTGGGTGAATGAGCCGTGGCTGTATCATTCACGGTTGAGCGCAGCGATGAACCTGAAGCTGCTGGACCCGAGGCTGGTGATCGCGGCGGCGGAAAAGGCGTGGCGTGAAGGCAAGGCACCGCTGGCGGGGGTGGAGGGATTCATCCGGCAGATCCTGGGCTGGCGGGAGTATGTGCGCGGGATCTACTGGCTGAAGATGCCGGGGTATGTGCGACTGAATGAAATGCAGGCGCACGAGGCGCTGCCGGGTTTTTACTGGACGGGGGAGACGGACATGAACTGCCTGCGGGATGCTCTTTCACAGACGCTCCGCTACGGCTACGCGCACCACATTCAGCGGCTGATGGTGACGGGATTGTTTGCGCTGCTCTACGGGGTGGATCCGTATCAGGTGCACGAGTGGTATCTGGCGGTGTATGTGGATGCGGTGGAGTGGGTGGAGTTGCCGAACACGCTGGGCATGAGCCAGTATGGGGACGGCGGCCTGATGGCCAGCAAGCCGTATGTGGCGAGCGGCAAATACATCCAGCGGATGAGCAACTACTGCAAGGGGTGCAAGTATGATCCGGCGCAGGCGACGGGGGCGAAGGCGTGCCCTTTTACGACGCTGTACTGGGAATATCTGCTGCAGCATGAGGTGAGGCTGCGGGGGAATCAGAGGATGGCGATGCAGCTCAAGAATCTGGGGCGACTGAGTGCGGAGCAGAGAGGGGAGATTCAGGAGCAGGCGCGGCGGGTGCGGGAGGGGTGCGGTGGGACAGTGTGATTGCGAGCTGAAGGATCGAGGACGAGTTCGAGTAGGAGGACGAGGACGATCTGGCTAGGCGAGCACGTCCTTCACCACCTTCGCAGGTTCCACGCCAGTGAGGCGGAAGTCGAGGCCTTGGGCGCGGAAGGTGAAGCGTTCGTGGTCGATGCCGAGCTGGTGCATGACGGTGGCATGGAGATCGCGGACGTGGACGGGGTTTTCGGCGACGTTGTAGCTGAAGTCGTCGGTGGCACCGTAAGTGATGCCGGGCTTGATGCCGCCGCCGGCCATCCACATGGTGAAGCAGCGGGGATGGTGATCGCGTCCGGCTTCGGGGCTGTCCCACTTGCCCTGACCGGCGACGCCGCGGCCGAATTCGCCGCCCCAGAGCACGAGGGTGTCGTCGAGCAGGCCGCGCTGCTTGAGGTCTTTGATGAGGGCGGCGCTGGGCTGGTCGGTATCGCGACAGCGGGCGGTGCACCAGCTTGGCAGGCGGCTGTGGTGATCCCAGTCGGGATGGAAGAGCTGGATGAAGCGGACGCCGCGCTCGGCGAGGCGGCGGGCGAGGATGCAGTTGGCCGCGTAGCTGCCGGCACGGCGGGAATCGGGGCCGTACATTTCGAAGACGTGATCGGGTTCGTCGCCGAGGTCGGTCAGCTCGGGTACGCTGGCCTGCATGCGGTAGGCCATTTCGTACTGGCGGATGCGGGTGGTGATTTCGGGGTCCTGGGTTTGCTCAAAACGCATCTGATTGAGCTCGGCGAGACCGTCGAGCATGCCACGGCGCAGGTGGCGCGGGAGGCCTGCGGGATCGGTGAGGTAGAGGACTGGGTCTTTGGAGTTGCGGAGCTTCACGCCTTGGTAGCGCGAGGGGAGGAAACCGCTGCCCCAGTAGTGGTCATAAAGCGGCTGGTCGCTGGGGCGCTGCATCTTGGAGATGAGCACGAGGTAGTCGGGCAGGTTGCGGTTCAGGCTGCCGAGTCCGTAGCTGACCCAGGAGCCGAGACTCGGGCGACCAGGGAGCTGATGGCCGGTGAGGAATTGCGTCATCGCTGGGGCGTGATTGATCTGATCTGTCGTCATCGACTTGATGAAGCAGAGGTCATCGGCCACGCCCTGGAGATGAGGGAGCCATTCGCTGATGGTGGCACCGCTTTGGCCGCAGCGGGAGAACTTGGTGAGGCCGGGCAGGATGAGCTGCTTCTGACCTGAAGTCATCGTGGTGAGGCGCTGGCCCTGGCGAACGGATTCCGGCAGCTCTTTGCCCGCCCAGGGCATCAGGCCGGGCTTGTGGTCGTAAAGTTCGAGCTGTGAGGGGCCGCCTGAATGGGTGAGGAAGATGACGCGCTTGGCCTTGGGAGCGAAATGGGGAAGGGAGGGAAGGCCGGTGGTTTCCAGAGACTGAGCGGCATTGGAATGCCGCGCTCCCAGGGTTTCCTGCTGGGCCATCGAGTGGAGGGCCATGGCACCGACGGATACGCCGGTGCATTGACCGAGGAAGTAGCGCCGGGTGGTGTTGAGGGAGGATTCACTCATGGGTGATGGCTTCGTCGAGGTTGAGGACCAGGCTGGCGACCAGGGTGTGCGCGGCGAGTTCGGGTGTGGTTTGCAGCTTGCGGGCGTCTTCGGGATGGGCGCGATAGTGAGCGAGGGCGCGGTCGAGTTCGCGCTGGAGAACTGCGAGTTCTTTGGGGGCGGCATCACGACTGAGGACGGACTGGTAGAGGAGCTGGAGACGGTCTGAGGATGGTGAGCCAAGCATGCGTTTGGCGAGGGCGCGGGAGGCTTCCATCATGGTCTCGTCATTGAGGAGGGTGAGGGCTTGCAGCGGGGTGTTGGTGCGGGTCATGGCGACTTCGCAGACGCGGCGCTGGGCGCTGTCGAAGAGGAAGGTGGGGGCGATGCTGCGACGCCAGAAGGCGTACAAGCTGCGGCGGTGCTGAGCCGCGCCCTGGCTGGGCTCATAGGTGAAGCGGCCCATGAAGATCTCCTCCCACACGCCTTCGGGCTGGTAAGGGCGCACGGGTGGGCCGCCGAGGGCGGGATTGAGCAGGCCGGAGGAGGCGAGCGCGGCATCGCGGATCATCCAGGCGGGCAGGCGGAAGCGGGGGCCGCGTGAGAGGAGGAGGTTTTGAGGATCGGAAGGAGAGGTGTGGTCGGAGGACTGCTGGTAGGTCTCGCTGGTGACGATGAGCTTGATGAGTTTCTTCACGTCCCAGCCGTTCTCCATGAAATCGACGGCGAGCCAGTCGAGCAGCTCGGGGTGGGAGGGGCGCTGGCCTTGCAGGCCGAAATCATCGGGGGTGCGGACGAGCCCTGCCCCGAAGAGCATCTGCCAGACTTGATTTACGAAGACGCGGGCGGTGAGCGGGTTGTCTTTGGAAGTGAGCCACTTCGCGAGACCGATGCGGTCCTTCACGGTGCCTGCGGGCCAGGGGGCGATGGCGGCGGGGACATCGCGCTGGACGACATCGCCTTTTTTGTCCCAGACGCCGCGCACGAGGACGTGGGTGTCGCGTGGTTCTTTGCGCTGGGCGAGCACCATGACGTTGAGTTTGCCGGCGGCGGCCTGCACTTCCTTGAGCTGGGCATTGGCGCGATCGAGTGAGGCCTTCGCGAGTTGGTAAGGTTCGTGATCTTCCAGGAATTGATCGAGCAAGCGGTGGCGGTCGGGTTTGCCAGCGACGAGCTGGTCGAGGGGTGTGGGGCCGAGTTCGCGCACGGCGGGGCCGGGCTGATCCGTGGCGGAAACGCGGAAGCTGGCGATGTTGGCGTCGCCGTTGGTGGAGCGGTGGCGAAGTTCGAAGATGAGTTCCTCATCACTTTCGAGCACGAGTGGTTCGGCGAGGCCGTAGAGGGCGGTGTGCGGCTGATCTTTGGGGAAGCCTTTGGTGGTCCAGCCGTTGCGGGGATCATCGTCGAGGGTGCCTTTGACATCGCCGTATTCGCGGGCCTTGGCTTCGGTCTTGGTATCGGCGACGGCGTATTTGACAAGGATGTCGCGGATCTGGGAGCTGCCCTTGCGGCGAACCTGGACCTTGATGTCGGTGAGGATGAATTCGCCGTCCTTGCCGCGTGAGAGCGCGCCGTTTTGCGGCAGCACTTCGAGTTTCAGGCCGGTGAGGCGGGGGAGATGGAGGGCTGAGATGAGGCGGTAATCGTCCTGTTTGGGATTGGGGCCGCTGACGGTAATGGTGCCGTCTGTGGACTGAGCGAGTTTGGAGCCTTCCTGGGATTCGACTGCGCCGTGGAGGATGTGCCAGGCCTGGAAGCCGCCTTTTACGGCGGTCTGATGCTCCGCGAGCCATTGCTCGAAGGGTTTGGCGGCGTCTGCTTTGGCTTTGGCTTCGATGGGTTTGCGGGCATCGACGAGTTTTTGGGCTTCATCCACGGCGCGTTTGGCGTGAGGCGACTGGTAGCTCAGGTAGGGCTTGGCAGCCGTGCCGGCGGCACCGTCTTCGTCGATGCTGTTGAAGAAGGCGTGGAGGCTGTAGTAGTCGTGCTGGGAGATGGGATCGAATTTGTGCGAGTGGCACTGGGTGCAGCCGAGGGTGAGGCCCAGCCAGACGGTGCCCATGGTGTTTACGCGGTCGATGACGTAGTCGATGCGGGACTCTTCTTTGTCGCGACCGCCTTCGCCGTTGGTCATGTGATTGCGGTGGAAGCAGGTGGCGAGTTTTTGCTCGGGCGTGGCATTGGGGAGGAGGTCGCCGGCGAACTGCTCAAGCGTGAACTGGTCGAAGGGTTTGTTGGCATTGAAGGACTCGACCACGTAGTCGCGCCAGGGCCAGTTGGTGCGGGAGGCGTCGGACTGGAAGCCATCGGTGTCTGCGTAGCGCGCGGCATCCAGCCAGTTCATGGCCATGCGCTCGCCGAAGTGGGGGGAGGCGAGGAGGCTGTCGATGGTTTGACCTGATGCCGGAGGGAGGCCGGTGAGATCGAAGGAGAGGCGGCGGAGGAGAGTATGAGCGGGGGCTTTGGGGGAGAGCTTGAGGCCTTCTTGGGCGAGGCGGGCTTTGACGAAAAAATCCACGGGATGGCCTTCGACTTTGGCTTTCACGGGTTTTTCGAGGGACCAGTGTTTGCCCCACTTTGCGCCCTCGGCGATCCAGCGTTTCAGGAGCGCGACCTGCTCGGGCTTGAGGGCGGGCTTGTGGGACTTCGGGGGCGGCATGATCTCCTCGGGATCCGTGGTGACGATGCGAGCCATGAAATCGCCGGATTTGAGCACTTCGCGTGCGCCTTCGGGAGTGTCGAGGCGGAGGTCGGCTTTGCGATGGCCGGCGTCCTGGCCGTGGCAGGAGAGGCAGTTGTCCGAGAGCAGCGGCATGACCTCGCGGCTGAAGCTCACCGGGTCCGCATGGGCGGAGAGGGGGAGGGCAAGGAGGAGCAGCAGATGTTTCGGCATGAGACGCAGCATGCAGAAACCAACGCGGCTGGACATGCAAGGTGCAGGCATCTGCTATGGAGAATCCTGAGATTTTTGCGCGGGACAGCCTGCGTAAAAGCAGGCGAGAGGGCGGCGAGCGGCGTAACCGAGGGCAGTTATGAGCACCTCGACCTCCAAACCACGCAGCGGCCTCGCTCTGGCGGGCTTTATTTTTGTCACCTTCTGCGCGCCGCTGCTGAGCGTGGGCTCCATGCCGGGCGTGTGGTATGCGGCTCTGCAAAAGCCGTCATGGAATCCGCCGGCGTGGTTGTTTGGCCCGGCGTGGACGCTGCTGTACACGCTGATGGCGATCGCAGCGTGGCTGGTGTGGAAGCGGGTGGGCTTTTCACGGCCGCTGGGGCTGTATTTTGTGCAACTGGCGCTGAATGCAGCGTGGACGCCGATTTTCTTTGGGGCGCATCAGCTGGGCTGGGCGCTGGCTGAAATCGTGCTGCTGTGGAGCGCGATTCTGGCGCTGCTGAGCTTTCGTCGTGGAACAGGGCAGCCGGATGGCTGTTTGTGCCGTATTTGGCGTGGGTCACGTTTGCGACGGCCTTGAACTTTACACTTTGGAAATTGAATCCCGCATGAATCAAAAAAAATGGCTGATCACAGGATGTTCGAGCGGCTTTGGCCGGGCGATTGCGGAGGCGGCGCTGGCGGCGGGGCAGCGAGTGATCGCCACAGCACGGGATGTGCGGAGCATCGCGGATCTGGAGCGGGCGGGAAGCTGTGAGGTAATGGCGCTGGACATCACGGATGCGGAGAACGTGCGCGAGGTGATGGCAGCAGCGGGAGCGCTGGATGTGATCGTGAACAACGCGGGGTATGGTCTGATCGGTGCGGTGGAGGAGTGCGGCGACGAGCAGATCCGCCGCAGCGTGGAGACGAATTTTTTTGGGCCGCTGAATGTGATCCGTGCGGTGCTGCCGATGCTGCGGGCGCAGAAGAGCGGGCACATCGTGAACATCAGCGCGGCGGCGGCGATTTCCAACTATCCGGGATTTGGCATCTACGGCGGAGCCAAAGCGGCGCTGGAGATGATGAGCGAGAGCCTGCGGCTGGAACTGGCTCCGCTGGGCATTCAGGTGACGCTGGTGCAGCCGGGGCCGTTTCGGACGGACTTCATCGCGCGGGGTTTGGAGAAAGCTGAGGGAGAGATCGTGGACTATGCGGGCAGTGCGCGGAAGTTTGCCACGTTTCTGGAAACGGTGAACGGCAAGCAGCCGGGAGACCCGGTGCGTGCGGCGGAAGCCATCGTGAAGATGGTGCTGGATGGCCAGGCACCGCTGCGGCTGCCGCTGGGCAAGTATGTGGTGAAGAAGATGAGGGACAAGGCGGCGGCGCTGACGCGTGAGGTGGAGCAGTGGGGAGAGGTGGCGGTGAACACGGACTTTCCGAACTGATCATGGCCGTTCACACTTTGCACACGAAGCAGATCATCCGGGCGACGCGGCAGGAGGCGTGGGATTTTTTCTCGAACCCGAGGAATCTGGCGAAGATCACGCCGCCGGAACTGGGGTTTGAAATCATTTCGCCGGATCTGGCGCCGCAGGTGCGGGAGGGGATGATGATCGCCTACCGGGTGAGGCCGCTGCTGGGACTGCCGATGACGTGGCTCTCGGAGATCACACTGGTGGAACCCGGGGTGCGGTTCATTGACGAGCAGCGGGTGGGGCCGTATGCGGTGTGGCACCATGAGCACGAGTTTCATGATCTGGGCGATGGCCGCATCGAGATGGAGGACAAGGCGACGTATGTGCTGCCCTTCGCCCCGCTGGGAGATCTGGCGCATGGGTTGATCGTGCGGCCGCAGCTGGAGCGCATCTTTGCGTACCGGGAGAAGGTGGTGAGGGAGCTGTTCGACCCTAGCCTGAGCAAGGGATGATCGAGTGTTCGACTTGAACATGGTTGCCGTTTATTAAACCACCCCTGCATGAAGATTCCTGTTGCTTACGAACTGAACGGACGCCGACGCTTTTTGCTGGTGCAGGACGGGGAGACGATCAGTGTCGGGTGTGGCGAGGCTTGCAGCATTCGACTCGGGAGTGATGAGGCGCAGGAGGTGGAGCTGACGGCGCAGTTTGTGAATGGCTGCCAGTTCCTCGTGGTGCATCCTGCCAATGGCAGCGTGCCTTATGCGCAGCCGCTGCCGTGGAAGGTCACGCTGGCGGGGGCAGAGCTGGAACTGCAACGTCCTTTCAGAGCTGAGCAGGGCAAGGCCGTGCGCGAGCTGGTTTTGCAAGGTCTGAGCGCGGCGGAAACCCGGCTGGTGCTGTCATCGGACAAGCCGTTGCTGCTGGGCGCGAGTGATGCCTGCGAGGTGGTCATTCCAGATGCAGGCTGTCCGGATGTGCTGCTGGCTCTTTGGGCGGCAGGGAACAAGGTGCGGGTGCAGGTGCTGGATGAGTCCGCTGTGGTGGGCTGGGTCGGGCGTGCGGGTGAAAACGAGGCTGAGCTGGAGCTGTCGGTGAGTTTGAGCATTGGCGGCAGAGTTCTGCTCTTTCGCTCTGGCGAGGCAGCGGCAATGACGCATCCCGCGGCCAAGCCGATGGTACCTGTGGCTGCCGCGCCGCATGCGCCATCCATTTTGGCGAAGAACGCTGAGTATGCGCCCAAAATAGTGGCGCGGCAAGGCAGTGAGGAAGGCGGGGGCAATCCCATGAAAAAGGCGGAGCAGCCGGGCAAACCGACGATGCAGGCGCCGTCTTTCACGGGACGTCCGCTGGTCCTGCCGCCGCCCTCAGTTCTTTCTGCGGATGAAGGAGTGCCGATCATGACGATGGAGGAGGCGGTCAATGCGCATCCCCAGCCCTACACTCCCAAGATGTTCATTCTCATGAGCTGGCTGCAGGTGGGGCTGATTTTTGCCGTGGCGCTGCTGCTGAAGCAGGGCCTGCTGACGACCGAGCAGATCCTTCAGCTGTGGTATGCCGCAGGTGGCATGCTGATCCTGACACTGTTGCTGGGTCTCGGGGTGCTGCTCAAATGAGGCGTGGATGCGGCTGGTTTTTTTGAGGAAGGTGTCATACAACGCGGCGTCTCCGCATCACTCAGCGGGAAATGAATGGAACGCGCCATTGCCGACCAGCTCGAAGCCCTGCATCCCGACGCCTTTGGCTGGGCGCTGCACTGCTGTGCCGGCGAGCATGGGCGGGCGGAGGATGTGCTGCAAAACGCGTATCTCAAACTGGCCCAGCAACGGGCGCAGCACGACGGGCGCTCCAGCTTCAAGACGTGGTGGTTTGGAGTGATCCGCTTCACGGCGCACGAGGAATTCCGGCGGCTGCGCTACCGGGAATCCCTGCTGGGCAAGCTGCTGCTGCAACTCACGGGCGATGCCCACGATCCGCAGCCGTCACCTGTACGAAAGATGGAGCTGGACGAACGCAGGGCCGAACTGCGGCGCTGCCTGGCGCAACTGCCGGCACGGCAGGCGGAGGTGCTGCATCTGGTGTTTTACCAGGATCTCACGCTCAACGAGGCGGCGGAGGTGATGCGAGTGAGCATTGGCTCCGTGCGCCAGCATTACGAACGCGGCAAAGCGCGCCTGCGCACGCTGCTGCAACCCGACCACCTGCATGAAACCGCCGTCTGACGATGACCTGCTCGAGATTTTTTCGCGCGCGCGCCGGCGTGACCGGGAAGAGGCGCCTGCCTGGCGTCCGGAGCTGCTGGAGAGGCCTATGCAGAGGCGCGTTACCCCGTTGCGGTGGATTCCGGCGGCGCTGGTGGCGGCCAGTGTGATCGTGGTGGCGGTTTTCTTCACCCATGCGCCGACGCGTGAGCCGCGACTGAGCGAGGCGCTGCCGCCGTTGTTTGAGTCTCAGCCAGGCGAGCTGTTTGCCAGCATGGAGCCGTCACTCATGAGCTTTGAAGCGCCGTCAGATTTTCTTTTGCCTGATCATTTCAACCCATACAACCCATGAAAAAGCTCCTTTGCTGTCTGTTTCTCACCACCGCCAGTCTGCCTGCTGCTCAAGTCGAAGACTGGCTGAAAAGCGGGCTGCTGCATCCGGACCTGATCGCCTCGGTGCGTGAGAAACTGGCCCTGACCGAAGAGCAGCAGTCCCAACTCAACTCCCAGCTCAGCGAGGCGCGTGCCCAAGCGGAGCCGCTGGAGCAGGCCGTGCAGGAGCAGAAGAAAGCACTCAATCATCTGCTGCAGGACTCAAGCGCCAGCGCCGACGTGGCGGCGGCGCAGCTGAGCAAGCTTCTCGATGCAGAAGCCGCGATCAAACAACTGCAGCTGCGGACGCTGTTGGGGGTGCGTGATGTTTTGACGCCGGAACAGCTTGCGCAGGTGAAAAAACTCGGGCCGCCGAAGCTGGCTGCAAATGACGGATTGGAGGCGAAAGTGAAGGAGAAAGCCGGCAAGCTCAGGGCTGCGGTGGATGCTCTGGGCGTACCGCCTACCGAGGCGATGAAGTATCGTGGCGGCGAAATCGAGACATTGATCAAGAGCAGTCAGTTTGCCGAAGCCAACAAGGAACTGGATGAGCTGATGGAGGACTCGCATTTCAAGGAACTGGAAGCCGAAGTGGTGAAGGTGGATTTTTCGAAGTTCGAGCCTGGCGGCACCGATGTGGAAACTCTGCGGGAGCGCTATGAAAGCGTGCAGGCGGCAGGGCAGGAAATCATCTCCCTGCCGCTGCTGCGCGAGCTGCTGCAGGCCAAGACGGCCTTTGAAGCCGCGAAGGAAGCCCAGGATGCCGACAAAGTGGGGCGCATTCTTACCTATGTGGAAGGCAAGTTGAAGAAGTAACCCGGGTGGGAAATTAGATATAAGCGGGCAAAAGCAGTGCTCCGCCTGATGGTGCCCTCGGGCTGGAACCGTAGAAAAGTTTCGTTTGCCTTTGGCCAGTTTCCGGCGATAAGACGCTGTAAGTCACCTGTTAAGGGTCAGGCTCAGTCGTTCATCAGGTGATTTTGAATCCGTTGGTGTTCATATACCGATGATCGGGGCTGGTTCTGACACGAGGCAGAGGACGGCACCCAACAACGAAAGATATGAATACCAAGATGTACGTGGGCAATCTGCCCTTCGCCGCTCAAGAACAAGACATTCGTGAGCTGTTTTCACAATACGGTGGTGTCACCGAAGTCTTCCTCCCGATGGATCGCGAAAGTGGTCGTCCGCGTGGCTTTGCCTTCGTGACCATGGACTCCGCAGAAGCCATGAATGCTTCGATCAACGCGCAAAACGGCCAGGAATTCATGGGCCGCAAGCTTGCCATCAATGAAGCCCGCCCACGTGAAGAACGTCCGGCTGGCGGCGGCGGTGGTGGCGGACGCGGTGGCTACGGCGGTGGTGGCGGCGGCGGCGGTGGCCGTGGCGGCTACGGCGGTGGTGGCGGCGGCGGCGGTGGCCGTGGCGGCTACGGTGGCGGCGGCGGCGGCAAGCGCGGTGGCGGCGGTTTCGACCGTGGCAACCGTGGCGACGGCGGCGACGGCGGCGGCTGGTAACACCTGACCCTGTTTTTGACTTTACGCCCGTGGTTCGGTGAGAGCGTTATGCGCCCTCCTGAATCACGGGCTTTTCTGCGTTTACGAACAGAGCAAAGAGGCCGGCCAGTACGAACGCCGCGGCACACATCCAGACGCCCTCGTGGAAATCGTGGTTGGTGTCATAAGACTTGAGCACCAGCGTGAAGAGCATGGGCATGATGGCCGCGCCGAAGTTTCCCCACATGTTGGACCAGCCAAAGAGCTGGGCCTGATTTTTGCCGCTGATGTCCTGCATCGTGGTCCACATGGCAGGCAGGCCGATGTCGCCAAAAAACGCGGCAAGACCAAAGGCTGCGGCCATGCCCCAGGATGAGTCCGTCCACAAAGCCAGGATGTAGCAGCCGGCGGCGGCGAATTTGGTCACTGACATGGGGAGCATGCGGCCCATGCGCTTGCCGTGATGGCGTGTGATGTAGTCGGTGATGAAACCGCCGAGGGGGAGGGCCACGATGCCAATGGAGAGCGCGCCGGTGGTGATGAGGCCGGCCAGACCTTCTTCCAGATGCATGACCTTCTTGAGATAGTCGGGGAGAGAAAGGATGAGGAATGCCCAGCCGATGTTGGTGAAGAACTGCACGGCATTGGCCATCCACAGATTGGTGCTCAGGCAGGCTGCCTTGAGTGGGAAACGCCGTGGCGGATCTTTGATGGGTTGGAAGTCACCGCGCCCCTCAGCCAGCAGGTCGATCTCCGCTGCGTTGCAGCGTGGGTGCTGGCGGGGGTGTTCACGAAACACACGCCAGTAGCAGATGGCGACGATCACTCCGATCAAACCATAGATCCACCCCGCCCAGCGCCAGTCGCCAGCGCGCAGAATGACAAAGGCGGTCAGACCTGGCGCCACCGCACCCCCGACGCGCCCGCCCCAGGAAATCATGCTGCTGGCAAATCCGCGTGCTTCAATGTGGGCCCAGCGGGTGAGCAGGCCGCTGCTGGCCGGATAGTAGCCTGCTTCGGCGAGTCCACAGCAGAGCCGGGCAATGAGCAAGGTGGTGAAACCCAGGGAAAAGCTGGTGGCGGCGGTGAAGACGGACCATGTGGCAATGTAG
Source organism: Prosthecobacter sp. (assembly GCF_044222345.1). GTDB lineage: Bacteria > Verrucomicrobiota > Verrucomicrobiia > Verrucomicrobiales > Verrucomicrobiaceae > Prosthecobacter. The sequence goes on along the minus strand of NZ_JBGANL010000027.1, from coordinate 72,166 downwards.
ATGGTGATCAGCATGCGCGTGCCGAAGCGATCGCTCAGCCATCCGGCGGGGACTTGAGCCAGGGCATAGGCCCAGAAGAACGCGCCTTTCACCCAGTCTATCTGCCAGCCTTCAAGAGCGACACTTTTTTGAAAGGAGTCGGAGGCCACGATCTGAGCCAGACAAATGCGGTCCAGATACATCAGGAAGGCGACCATCGTAGCTGTGGCTAGAATCTGATGGCGAACGATCGTGGGGCGGGTGGTGGAAGACATCGTAGAGACAAGACGCAGAAAATCAGCCAGCCCTAACAGGATTCCAACTTGATGAAGCACTGGAAGGCGTGCATGAGCCGTGTATTGCAGCGCAAAAGCGTCCCAATGAATAGACTTGCGTGCCTCGCAGTCTCAACAATTCTTCTTCTCATGACCGCCATTAAAAATCTTACCGCTCTGCTGGTGCTGAGCTTTCTCGCTTCCGGCGTGCTTGGCTGGTTCCTGTTTCAGTCGCACACGGATCTTGCGACCGCGCATGCAGAGCTGGAGCAGATCAAATCTGCGCATGCCGAAGAGATGAGTGCGAAGGCGGCTGAATTTCAGCGTACGCTGGACACCCAGGCGGCGCAGCATCAGAAAATGATCACCGCGATCAATGATGAGCACGAGAAGAAGATCGACGAACTTCGCACGGGGGAGCGCAAGCGGCTGGCCATCGCTGCGAAGGAGTTTGAAAACATTTTTGAGGGCAACAAGACCACGCTGCAGTACATCGACCTGCTGGAGGACAAGGTGAAGACCGGTCAGGCGCTGTCGAAGGCGGAGGTGGAGAAGCTGTCGATCATCACCACCGGACTCGGCTATCTGAAAAAGCAGTATCAGAAGCCGATGCAGGAGTTTCAGGAGCTGGCGAACTACTTTGACGCCCAGGCCTCCAAGCAAATCGCCAAGCCGAAGGGCGGCTTTTTCAAGCGTCTCTTCAGCAGCGACTTTCGCGATGCCGAGAAGGAATACCTGCGCCAGGAAGGGGCCAAAGAGGCTTTTGAGCAGGCGCAGAGCAAGTTCTCCGGCACCTACAAGCAGGCCCAGAAGGTCATGGGTTCGGTGAATTTGGATGCGGAAGCCCAGATCCAAAAGCTGCATGCTTACATTGACGACAAGCAGCAGATGAACGCCGAAGATCTCTCCTCCTTCTTTGACAAGGCTCGTAAAGCGCTGCGCACCCATCAGGACGTGCTGGACTTTGAGCCGGACGCTGCACGGCTTCCTGCGCCTAAGCCGCAGCCATGATCCACTGGGCAAACTGAGGATATTTAGGTAAAATGCTGGTGGCAATACTGGCCTGAGGCCAAAGACAGCATCGCTGCATGCATGTGTGTTTGCACGGCAGGAAGAGAGCGTGCTCGGGCGGGGGCGTATCGCTGGGGAAATCATGAGCGCGCCGGGGACAAATTCGGGGTCTCATCCGGTAAAAGAGAGGGGAAGTGCGGGTTCTCCGACTTAAGGCTAAATAGGTAAAGATTGCGGTTGGATAAAGGTTCGGCAAATCCTCACTTCAGAACCAAGAAAATCTTGCCTTTTACCTGCTGAATCCTTTAGAAGGTGGGTTCGCCAAATTACCCATTCAAAGATTTATGCTAAAGACTTTGCGTTCACGCCATGTAGCCATCAGCTGGTTGATGATCCTCCTGCTGATGTCATGGCAGGTTGGTCAACCCCTGCGGGCGGCGACACTTTTCTGGGATCAGGACGCCACCACGCTCAACGATGTGACCACGGGCGGGGGGCTTGGAGGCCTTGGCACATGGAATACGACCTCTTCGCAGTGGTGGAATGGTGCCGGTTTGGGATCAAGCACGCTTTTCGCCTGGAATAATGCTGGTAATGACACGGCAGTCTTCGCCGGCACGGCGGGTACGGTGACGCTAGGGACAGCAATCACGCTTGGTGGACTTCAGTTTAACACCACGGGCTACATTCTCGGTGCTGCACCTACTGCGAATGCAAATACGATCACTTTTGGCGCCACGAATGATACCATCACGCTGAACAACATTGCGGCGGCCACGATCAACACCGGGTTTGCCGGTTCGGGGAATGTGACCCTGAGCGGCGGCGTTTTCAACGGCAACACGGCCGGCACGCTGACTTTGTCCGGCACGGGCACCACTGGCGCGGCACTGGCCGGCTGGACTGGAACGACGACGATCAACAACGGCATGACCATGGCCCTGAGCCAGAGCAACGCGGCACTGTCCAGCACGAGCGGCATCACGCTCAATGGTGGCGGCATCACGCTGACCAATGTGGCCGCCAGCACAACTGCCGCCGCAAGTACAACGAACAGCACAACCGTCACCGTTGCCAGTGCCACGGGTATCGCGATCGGTCAGGTTCTCGTGGGTGCGGTGGCCGGTGTTACCGGCAGTCCCACGGTCACCGCCATCAGTGGCACGACGATCACTTTGAGCAGCGCGCAGACGATCACCAATGCTGGCACACTGACGTTTACTGATGCGGCGATCACCCGCGTCAACAGTGCTGCGAGCATTACCTCCAATGGCGGCACGATTACCGTGACAAACCCGGTGAATGTGAACATGGGTTACACGCAGACTTTGGGCAACATCACTCTGAATTCCGGGCGTCTTAACATCACTTCGACAGCTGCTAATACGGGTGGTACACAACTGATCACCCTCGGCACCAGCGGCACGGGCCTCACACAGACTGGAACTGCGGTAGTGGCTTTTTCTGGCGGTACAGGCCTGGGGGCTGCGACCAACCAGATCAACATTTTTGGCCAGTCCAACAGCACGGCCAACACGATTATTGGACCGTGGGCTACTGTCGGTACAGCGGCCAATGCCCAGACGGATTTTGCGGCCTACAATATGTCCGGCGGCACGGCCAACGCGCTTGGAGTGCAGGCCGCCAACATTGCAGGCGTCACGGCGGACACGACTTTCACGACGACTCATGCGAATACGAGCAACTACACCGTGACTGCCGGCTACACGGCTTCGGGAACTGCGCGTAACATCAACACCTTGCGCTACCAGGGTGCAGCAGGCACCATCGCGATGACTTCCGCCCAGTCGATCGGCACGTTTGGGATCCTTAATTCCAGTGCCAGCAGCGGCACTTTCACCATCGGCAACACGGCAGGGACGGGCACGCTCACTCTGCCTACCACGGCGGCGGGCAACCTCTACATAACCACAGGCGGTGGTTTCGGCATCACTGTGAATGCCAATATCACCAACAACACCGGTGCTCTGACGCTGGTGGTTTCTGGAACAAACATCGTGACACTCGCTGGAACGGGCAACTCCTTCACGGGTGGCATCGTCATTAACAGCGGCACATTGGCTGTCACTTCCGATGCCAATTTGGGGGGGGCGGGCAACGGCATCACTTTCAACAACAGTGGTACGCTGACCATTGGCGCAGCCTTCAATCCGGCTGCTGCGCGTGCAATCACGTTGAACAATGGGGCTTTGGCCACGATCGCGAACACCACTTTCGCGACAAATATTCAAGGAAATATCACCGGCACCGGGGGGCTGATCCTGACTTCTTCGACTGGTAATGTCACCCTCTCAGGCAACAACACCTTTACCGGCCCTTTGAACGCCGGCGGTGTCACTGGAGCGGCTCAGCTTATAGCAGGTTCTGCCAACGCATTCGGAAACGGTGCCGCTGTCACCCTGAACAACATCGCGAGTTCAGGCATCACCATGAGCAGCTTTAGTGTTTCTATTGGCTCTTTGTCGGGCGGTGGTACGACCGGTGGCAATATTACCATGGGTACGTCGACCCTGACGGTAGGTAGCAACAACGAAAACACCACCTATGGGGGTGTTATTGGCGTGGGTGGGACGGCAGGTGTCTTGACGAAGGTGGGGACTGGGACACTGACGCTTACTGGGACCAGTCTTTACACCGGTGGCACCAACATCAATGGTGGGTTGCTCAACATCACCGCCTTGGCCAATCTTGGTACGGCAGGGGTTGCTTTCAATGGGGGTGGCGTGCAGTTTGCTTTGCCTGGGGTGGATCTCTCAGCCAGGACGCTGACCTTTTCCGCGGGTGGTGCCACGATCGACACCAACAACAATCAGATCATTTTCGCCAATGCCATCGGAAATAACGGTGCGGGGGGGCTTACCAAAGCTGGCAATGGCGTCTTGGTGCTGGCCGGAGCCAACACCTACACGGGGACCACCAATGTGCGCAATGGAGTGCTCGCTTTGGCGAACGCCCAGGCCTTGGGTACAGGGGCTGCAGCGGTCAGCGTGCAGTCAGGCGCTGCACTTCTTTTGCTTGGGGGCAGTCTCAATTTCGGCACTAAAGCACTGACTTTGAACGGCACCGGCTCCCTAGCAGGTCAAAGTGGGGCCTTGGTCAATGCTACAGGAACGAATATTTATGGCGGTGGACTGGTCCTTGGCTCATCTGCCACTGTTTCTGTTGACAGCGGCACACTCAATCTCAGCAGCACCAATGCAGTCACCGGCGTCGGCGATCTGACGCTTGCAGGGGCGGGCAGTGGCACTCTCGCGGGAGGACTCCAAACTACAGGTTCCGGTGGGCTGAACAAGACTGGCACCGGCACTTGGACTCTCACCGGCACGGGCGGCACCAACACAGGTGCGCTGAGCATTTCGGGCGGCACGCTTAACTTTACAGGCGGTGCGTTTGGCACCCTAAGCGGCACCACCTTGGGTGGTGGCACTTTGAATCTCACCAGCGGCACCCAGGGCATTGGCAACCTGACCGTTGCAGCCGGTGCTGCAAACAATGTCATTGTGGCAGCGGGTGCCACGCTTGCCACTGGTGGTGCTTTCACCCGCAGTGCGGGTGGCACCGTGGTCTTTGACGTTTCGGGTGCGGGCAGTTCCATCACCACCACAGCCACCGGCACGGGTGCCAACAACGTTATCGGCTATGTATCCGTCAACGATGGAACCGCGACGGGCATGGCTCAGATCAGCGGTGGCAACATCGCGCGTCTGACTTCATTCACCACCTTGTTGGACAACAGCAATGACGGCGCAGGTCCGTTCAATGACTACACGACCGCAGGGATGGCCAGCAATCCGCTGTTCTGGAGCAACGGCATCAGCACACGGTCGGTGAACTCTCTTACCTTCGATGCATCCACTGCGAATCAGGTGGTGAGCATGGGGGCGGTGGGCAACATCCTCACTCTCAACAGTGGTGCGATTCAATCTGTGGGCGCATTCGACAGCACTCTGGTGGGCGGACAGCTCGGAGCGAACAATTCAGAAGTCATTGTGCAGCAGAATGGCACGGGCGGGCTTACCCTCATCAGCCCGATCAGCAGTGGCACTGGCAGTCTGGTCAAGATGGGAACTGGCACTGTGACTCTGGCGCCCGTCGTCAAACTGACAGGCGCCACGAATGGCACCACTACGATTTCGGGTCTTTCCAGCACCACCAACCTTTCGGTGGGGCAGGCCATCAAAGGCAATGGCATCCCAACGGGAGCCACGGTGGCGTCCATCGTGGACGGAACGACGATCACCATTTCCACAGCGACGGTGTCATCGCTGACCGGAACGGCTTTTACGTTTGGCACGGGTAATGTGTACAGCGGTTCCACCCTGGTCAATGGCGGTACATTGAAGGCTGGATCTGTGAATGCGTTCAGCGCCAATTCCGCCTTTACCCTGGCCAATGTGGCAGGAACCACACTGGACCTCAACGGCTTCAATCAGTCCATCAAGTCTCTCTCTGGTGGTGGCTCCACAGGTGGCGATGTTATCCTTGGCAGTGGGGCGACGCTTACGGTGGGCGGGTCGAACGCCACGACGAACGTCTTCAATCTGGATGCACGCACCGTTTTTTCCGGCCTGATTTCTGGAACAGGAAATCTGACCCTGACTGGCGGCGGCGTCCTGGCCTTGACCAACAACAACAACAGCTTCTCCGGCCAGGTCAACATCAACTCAGGTACACTGGTTATCAGCAACATGGGCCAGCTGGGCACCGGCACTTCCGCCATTTTCGTGAACGGGACCAACACCATCGGCACACCGAGCGGCATGCTGGTGGTACAGGGGGGAGCGGCAGGTCTTACTTTCAACCGTGACCTGGACCTCTCCAGCCGTGGCAACAACTTGCTCAATGGCGTTGGGTTGTTAAACATCGGTAACAACAGCTATACAGGCCTCATCAGCACCTCACCGAGCGGAGCTGAAAACCGCATCGGCTCCTCATTCGGCACGATGACGATCACCAGTGCCGCCACGATTTTCAATTCAGGCGCCAACCAAGGCCTCCACATGACGGGTGGCCCCGGCAACGTGGTGATTGACGGTTTGATCACGGGCGGTGTCTCGGGTCAGTCGGGGTTCAACAAAAGCAGTCGTGGCGGCCTGAACAACACCTTGTTGGTGACCAACGGCAACAACACTTACATTGGTGACTGGCGCGCGGATTCCGGGACCATCCGTATTTCCAACGCAGCCCAACTGGGCATTGGCACTTCGGCCAGTGTTCTCCGTGGCACCAATGGCAGCTTTGAAATCCGGACGGCGGATCCCACAAGCTTTGCCACCAAAAATGTGAGTCTCACCGACATGAACAGCGGCAGCCTGACGCTCTTTGTGGATCGTGCGATCGGTGGAACCGGCCTCAATCAGACGGTGACGTTTGGCACGTTGTCAGGAGTTCCATCGGCTGCGTCCAATGAGGGGCTGATCATTGCAGGCCGTGATGGTTTTGGAGCCAGCTTCACTTCCTTCAATCCCGCCGGGATCAGCAGCCAGGTGGCCTCCTTGACCATCACCAACAACTCCAACGGTCTTGCGACATTTACGGGAGACATCTGGAGGACCAGCGAAAACGCCGGGCTGCGCAGCTTTACCATGACTGGAGGTGGTGACATCTTGATCACCGGCAGCATCATCAACGGCGCGAGCCGCGGCCACCAGGCCATCAAATCGGGCTCAGGGACTGCGACGGTTCAGGGAACGGCCTCAACTTACCGTGGCGGCACTTTCGTCCAAGGCGGCACATTGGTGATCAACAGCATGGGTGTCCTGAATAATAACGTCACAGGCTCGGGTGCCATTGCAGGTGCCCTTCGTCTTGGTACGACGACCACCTCGGGGACTTTGAGCTATGTTGGTGCGGGTGAGACGACGGCGAAGGTCATCGACCTTGCTGGGACGACTGGCATCAATGCCATCCTCCTCGCCAACCAGACGACTGCGACGGGACTTGTGTTTACCAGCAACCTTACCGCGACGGGGGCGGGAGCAAAGACTTTCGTCCTCGGCGGCAACAGCCCGACGGGTACGATCAATGAGATCCGTGGTGTCATCCAAGACAGCACTGCGGCGACGTCCTTGCTGAAGATCGGTTCAGGCACGTGGTTGTATGATCCTTCAGTTTCCAATTACGCGGCTGCTTCATCCGGTATCACGGTCACAACGGGTGCAGCGAACGTCAATACAATGACTCTCAGCAGTGTCGCCGGCCTCGTTCTGGGTCAGGCCATCACCTTGACACCGACGAATGCTCCTGCGGTAGGCACCGTGATTACAGCAATCGATGCCACGAACAACATCGTGACATTGAGCGCCAATATTGGTGCTACTGCGGTTACGAGCGGAAGCGCGATCACGTTTGGTGCAATTGGCACCGGGTTCACCGGTGGGGTGACCATCGCGGGTGGCAAGCTGCAGTTCCAGCCCACGGCAGCCTCGGGTGTCGGATCCAATCTGATCAGTGACACGACGACCGGCACGCTGATCTTTGCTGCGGATGCCGTGACAGGCAACGGGACAGCTGGTGGCACCTTCCAATACCTGGGCATGAGCGCTGGCAGTTCAGAAACTCTGGGCGGCGCTCTGACGCCAACCGCAGGAGCGGGCACAGTGTTGGTGACAGCAGGCACCAGTGGCACCACGGCGCTTACCTTCGGAAGCTTGGGCACCGTTGCGGCAGGCTCGAGTCTCAACCTCACCACCGACATCACGGGAGGAGGTGCGGCAACCATCACCATCACAGGCCTTGCCACAACGACTGCGACCACGTTGCCTGGAAATGGGCACATTTATTTCAATGGTTCGAACTTCGCCCGTTCAAACGGCGGCCTTATCGTTGCCCCTGTCTATGGTGCTGATGCGGGTTTCGTCACGAGCGCAACGGCGCTGACAGCGGCCAACAACAATCAGATTACCGGTTCGTTTTCCAATGGTTCGGCTGCCATCAGTTCGCTCAAGATCAATGGAGCCCAGACCCTGACCCTGACGGGTCTTTTGACGGTTAACGTGGGAGCGAATACTGCAGGGGGCATTCTGCAAACGGGAGGATCAGGAACGATCACCGGTGCAGGTGGAATCACCACGGCAGGAACAGGGGATTTGGTCATCCGGGTAGATGGAGCCAGCGATGTGCTGACCCTTTCCACCGCCATCACCGCCACCACGACGGGTGGCGTGACCAAAAACGGGGCGGGCACGCTGGTGCTGAATGCGGTCAATGCAGAGACTGCCGCAGGCACCATCGTGATCAATGAAGGCAAGGTTCAGCTTTCCGGAGCCACCACAACACTCGGTGCCGCCAACATGAACCTGACGATGCGCCAGGCCACCTTTCTTGATCTGAACGGCGTCAACATCAGTGCTGCGCCGAACTCCGGCACCGCCAATTTCAGTCTGAACTCATTGAACGGTGGAGGCACCATCCAAAACACCAGCGCCACGGCGGTGACGATGACGGTGGGCAACAACAATGGCACAGGGAACGTCTACGCCGGTCTGATTTCCGAAACCTCGGGTCAGTTTGACCTGATCAAGACGGGCAGTGGCAGTTTTGCTCTGACCAACGCCAATAACAGTTTCTCTCAGTTGAGCATCAACGGTGGTACAGTCCTGGCGACTTCGCTGGCCGACTTCGGCACGAACAGCTCGATTGGTAAAGGAATTGCTGGTAACAATGCAGGCAGTCTTGTTTTTACGGGCGGCACGCTGCTCTATACCGGAGCCAACACCTCGGGCGGCACTGCGCCGCTCAACGTCAACATCTTCCAGACCACCCAAACGCCCTCGGTTTCAATCAACCGCCTCTTCACCATGGCGGGAGATGCCACACTCAATTCCTCCGGCACTTATGGCAACAACATCGTGACCGCAGCGGGTGCCGCGAACAGCGCCGCCCTCATCTTCAATAACACGGCGGATGTGGCTTTCAGCGGCGCGGCCACGGCCCGTCTGCTGACCCTGACCGGCACCTCCATCGGCGACAACGAAATTGATCTGCGCCTGGTCAACAACGGTGCCGGCCTGCTTTCCGTCACCAAGACCGGTGCCAGCCTCTGGATTCTCGGCAATGCGGCCAACGCCTACACGGGTGCCACCACCATCACCGCCGGCCAGTTGCGCGCGACGGACGGTGCCAGCCTGCCAACCGCCAGCAATCTGGTGCTCAACGGCGGTGTGCTGGAAACGACGGCCTTCACCCGGTCCATCGGCACCGGTGCAGGGCAGGTGCAGTGGGGAACAAACACCGCCGGCGGTTTCGCCGCCAGCACCTCCAAACTGACGGTGAATTTCGGCGGTGCCAATGCCCAGGTCGGCTTCGGTGCAGGTACGGGCAGCATCGGCAACGGCACAGGGGCTTTGATCTTGAGTTCCACCACCTCGCTGTTTGATACCGAGATCACCAATCCCATCAGTCTCAATGGCGGTGTCCGCACCGTGCAGGTGGACGACAACACCAGCACCTTCATGGATTATGCCACCCTTTCCGGCGTCATCAGCGGCGGAACGGGCAGCGGTCTCATCAAGACGGGGACGGGCACGCTTTACCTGACTGGTGCCAATACCTACACGGGCAATACGACACTGACTGCGGGCAACGTGCTGGTCATGTCCATCGGCGGTGGTTCGACGGCTGCCAGCGCCTTTGGAGACGGATCGGGCATTCTTTCCCTGAACGGCGGGTATCTGCTCTATGCAGGTGCTGGTGAAACGGTGAACCGCCAGATCAACCTGACGGCCAGCTCGACTCTGGAATCGAGCGGTAGCGGCGCCCTCATCATTACTAATCTGGTCAACGCGACGGCGGGTGCCAAGACCCTCAATCTTGACGGCCTCAGCAATGACGCCAATGAGATCAGATCGGTCCTGGCTGACAATGGGGGCGCTCTGTCTATCACCAAGGCGGTGGGTGGTGGTACCTGGATCTTGTCCGGGGCCAACACCTACACGGGAACCACCACCATCAACGGCGGTTATCTGGGGATTGGCGGTGCGACAACCGGCACATCTGGAACGTCGATCAGCACGGGTCTTCTTGTTCTGAGCAATTCGGGCATCTATGCGACAAATGCGGGAGGATTGACGATCAATAACGCGGTCAGAATCACTCAAGGCACCACGGGCATCTTCAATGGTGTCAACTCAATCACCCTTGGTGGAGCGGTGGATGCCACCACTGGCGGGAATTGGACGATCAGCAACACCATCGCGACTCCGTCCACCTTGACCATCAACGGGAACCTGAACAACAACGACGGCACGAACGCCCGCTTGGTTCTTTTCACTGGCACGGGAAACACCATCATCAACGGCAATCTGACGGCAACAAGCACGGGGGGGATGCTGCTGGGTCTAAACACCTCCGGCACGGTCACCTTTAACGGCACCAATACCTCCACAGCTGTCGGCGGCACCCTCACCCAAGGGACACTCATCGCCAATGGCAATCCATTCAGCGGCGGCACGCTTACCTTCAACGGGGGTGTGCTGCAGGCCAACACCAACATCAGCAACACATCTCTTCCCACCATCAATCTCTTCGGCAGTGGTGGCACTAACAATATCAATTCTGCATTTCCGACTGTGACTGGAAATGGCACGGTCACGGTTGACACACTGGCGATCAATGTCAGCAACAACGGTTCGGGCACGCGCTCATTCTTCAACAACCTGAGTTCGGCTGGCGGGTTTACCGTCAATACTTCCGTCAACTTGATGCAGGCCGGCACAGGGACCGGCACCTTGATCCTGGCAGGGACAGGTACAACCAACTTCAACGGTGTCATAGGCAATGGCACAGGTGGTGCCGGTGTGTTCCAGTATCTGGGCAGTGGCTCCTTGAATCTGACGGCGGACAACACCTACACGGGGGCGACCACTCTCAGCAACGGCACCATCACGCTGAGCGGCAATGGTCGTCTGGGCACCACCTCCGGCATCACGGTGAACCACGGGGCAGTGCTTACCTTGGACAACACGCTGGCAAATCCGGCTGTGGCAGATCGTCTGGGGAACAAACCGCTGACCCTCAATGGCGCCACCTTGAATTTCATCGGCATGACCACCGCTGGTTCCACTGAAGGAACAGCGGGCAACACGCTGACCTTTAATGCCGGACAGTCGGTCATCAACATCACCAACAATGGGGGCACGACGCAGATGAACTTTACGTCAGTGACAACCAATGCAGGTGCCTTTGTGAACTGGACTTCCAATGCCACTCTTGGCACGGCGACCAACCGTGTCATGTTCTCCACAGCGCCGACCCTCACACCGGTGACAACAGGCATCCTGGCCCGCCAGGTGGTTTCAGGCATTGCTGCCGGTGGTGCTGGTTTGATTGAGTTTGCCACTTATGGAGGCAATGGGATCGCGGCTTTTTCGGCTTACAGCTCAGCCACCAACATCAACAACGCTGCGGCCACGGACACGCTCAAGATCGGCACGGCCAACACCACTGTGGATGACATCACGACGGCGGCCAAAACGGTCAATGCGCTGAATATCATTGAGTCTGGCCGCACCATCGGGATGACGAATGTTACGAATGCCACCCTGACCCTTACCTCTGGCGGCATCATCGCCAACTATTCGGGAACGACGATCCTTGCCGTGCCGCGCGTCGCACTGGGTGCAGAAGGTGCCATGCACATTGCTTCCGGAGCCACCCTGAACATGACGGGAGCCTTCACGGGAACCACGGGTTTGAACAAGAACCTGCCCGGCACACTTACCCTTAGCGGCCAGCAGTTCTACACCGGTCAGACCACCGTGAATGATGGCACGCTGAATCTCAGCTTTGGCACCAACACTCTCTTCCCTGCGGCCCAGGCTCTCTCCGTGAATGGAAACGGCGTGGTGAACTTGAACAATAACATTCAATATGTGGGCACACTCAGCGGCGGCACCCAGCCTGGTTCGGGCGGAACCATCAATCTGGGCAGTGGTACCTTAGTGACCAGCATGGGGGGCAACGCCACTTTTGCAGGCTCCATCACGGGCACGGGAAATTTTGTCCGCACCAATGGCAGTACGCTGACGCTTGAAAACGCCTTGTCCTATAGCGGGGCGACGGTCCTGATGGGTGGCGTGACCACCTTGCGTGACAACGCCACGCTGCTCAACACCTCAGCGATCACCATCAACTACGGTACGCTGACATTGGACAACAACGCCAACCTGCAAATCGACATCGCTGACCGTGTGAATGACAATGCCGCCATCACCCTGCGTGGAGGAACGCTCATTCTCACCGGCCGCGCGAGCACTTTCTCCTCAGAAAGCCTGGGGGCTGTCAATTCCGCGCAAGGCGCCAATACAATCACCAACTCTGCCAATGGCAATGCGACCGGGTCCTATGGAGAGAGTGTTCTGACCCTCAGCAGCCTTACGCGTACTGCTGGCACGACAATCAACTTCACCGCCAGCGCTGGTACGCTGGGCAGTCTTGGATCCCATCCACGGATCTTGGTGACAGCGGGCATGACCAATCTCAGCAACAATGTACTGGGAGGCTGGGCCATTGCCAACAGCACGGATTTTGCCGCCTACAATGTCGCGCAGGGCATCGGCGCGGTGGGAGCCGCCGGCTATGCGGGGTATGAGGCCACCTTTGGGAGCGGCTACATCACCAGTATTCTGCCGGCAGCGGCCATCACGACCACCCTGGGTGCTGGCGGGGCGACCACAAGCATGCTGCGTCTGGCGGGTGCGTTTACCAACAACATTGAGTTTGATGCGACGACACCCGGAACGCTGCTCCTCGAAGCCGGCGCCCTGCTGCGCAGCAACAACAACAATGCGTCCAGCATTGGCACGGCCACCATTCGCGGCGTGCTGACCAGCGGTACCAACGAACTGGTTGTTTACAACGCAGCCAACACCACGGGTGCGACCGTCATGACGATCAACTCAGTGATGCAGGGAGCTTTCACCTTCATCAAATCAGGTGCAGGTGTCCTTTCCCTGACGGCGCAGAACACCTACTCGCTAGGAACAATCGTCAACCAAGGCACCCTCGAACTGCGTGGCACGAATGTGAATGATGTGGTCATCCCCGGAGATCTGACCATCAATGGTGGCACCCAGGGGGCCACGGCCACGGTGACGATGTTTACCAATGGTCAGCAGATTGCCTCGTCCAGCAACGTCACCCTCAACGGCCGTGCTTTGCTGACGCTTGCAGGAAACAATACCCTGAGCAGCTTCACGCTGAATAACAACGGTGGTGAAGCGACCCCTCCGACCCTTGCCATTGGTTCCGGAGTCCTGACGATCACCAGCAGCACTCCCTTCACCGCCACGACCAGCAATGCGGCCAGCGCCAACACGGTCAGCGGCGCAGGTTCCATTGTGCTGAGCAATGGAGTGAACACCATCAACGTGGGTGCCATCGCGACCGCAGGCCAGACTTACAACTCGATACTTTCCGGGCTGACGATTTCCGCGATCATCACCGGCGCAGGAGCGAGCACCAGCATCACCAAGAGCGGCGACGGCTTCCTGCAGCTCAGCGGAGCAAACACCTTCGCCGGCGGCATCACCACGACAGGAGCGCTGGGTGGCATCATCATCGGCGCCAACAGCTCTTCAACCTTTGGCGGCGGGCCGCTCGTGAATGGCCCCCTCGGCACAGGCACCCTGACGCTTGCCGCCGGCAGCACTCTGATGGTGGACAACGCTTCCCGCACCGTGGCCAACAACATCGCCTTCGCCAATGGAACACCGACGTTTGACTCGACGGGCGTCACTGCGGCCACGATGACGTTGAACGGCACGCTCTCCTTTGGTTCCGCGACTTCGATCACTGCTTCGATTGCCAATCCAAATCTGACAGTCAGCTTGTTGGGACAGATCAGCGGTATCGGTTCCATGACCTCGATCACCCGGACCGGCCTGGGTACCTTGATCTTCAACTCGGCGGGTTATGCCGGCGATTTTGTCGCCAGCAGTCTGGCCGCCGCGGGTGCTCCGCTCACGATAGCCCATGATGGCGATGGCTATGGCGAAGTGCAGACCATCAGTTTGGGAAATGTCATCTTTGACACCGGCGTGGTCCCGAACATCACCATTCAGCGCGCCGGTGGCACCGCACCGCTCAACCTGGCGCAGAACAAGATTATTACGCTGAGCAGCCTGAACAACCTCAACCTCGGCCTCACGCTGACGAACAGCAACGGCTACGGTCTCTCACTCTCGGATTCCGTTGCACTCACCGGCACACCGACCTTCAGCGTCGCCACAGCCAGCAGCTCCAACGTCAACCAAGGCCTCTACCTCACGGGGGTTCTCAGTGGCACCGGCTTCATCAAGACCGGTGCGGGGACCATGGTTCTCACCAATGCCGGCAACACCTTCACCGGCGGCATCAACATCGGCCAGGGCGTGGTTTCCGCCGGTTCGGATGCAGTTTTGGGCAATTCGACTAATCTGATCCAGCTGAATCCAACCGCTACGACGGCCACGTTCCGTGCCACGGGTACGTACACGTTGAACCATATCATCCAGCTCACCAATACGGCCAATGCGCGCGCCATTGAAGTCACTGCTGGCAACACTCTGACCCTGAGCACCGCATTTGATCTCAATGCCGGAGCCGGCGCGACGGCCGCTCTCGTCAAGGCCGACAACGGTGTGCTGGATTTCGGCACGGTGAACAACACCGGCTGGAGCGGCGGGATGAGTGTCAATGCCGGTGCGCTGCTGCTGCGCACGTCCACCAACCTGGGCACCAGCACCATCACCATCGGTGGCACGGCTGAAGCCGGCGTGCAGTTGACGGGCGGCGTGACCATCAGCAATGCCCTCAGTGTTCCTGCCGCTGGCAGCAGCACACAAAATGGCATCAATGGTGGCGGCACGATTCAGAGCCTTTCCGGCATCAATATCTGGGCTGGCAGCATCACGCAGACAGCTGCTGCGATGAGCCTCGGCGCGGACGTGGGTGCCACCCTCAACATCACGGGCACCTGGTCGGCCACCAACTCTGTCGCCTTCGTTGGCGGCGGCACGATCAATCTCCAGACCGCGCTGCCAGCCTTTGGCACCGGCTTCACCATTCGTGGCGGACTTGCAGGGACGGCTACCACGGTCAACCTGACGACCTCCAGCACGGCATTCATCACCGCGCTTAACATCCGCAACGGCTCGTTCAACATCAGCGGTTCCGGGGTGAAGATCGGAGCTGCTGGCGCGATCACGGTGGATCAAGGCAGCACTCTCTTTGTGGATGATTCTGGCGGGGCGACGGCATCTCGTCTCGGAGGCCGGCCATTGACGATGGAAGGTGGCAACTTCAACTACAAGGTGGCGGCAGCCGGCTCAACAGAAGTCGCAGGCGTCCTCACCCTGAGTTCCGGCCAAACCACCATCAATGTGAACAACAGCCTCGCTGGTACGAGCACGCTGACTTTTGCCAGCCTGACACAGACTGCGGCTGGCAATACGCTGAACTACACCGGCACGGGCAACTTTTTGGGGACGGCAAGCAACAAGATCGTCTACACCACAGCGCCGACTCTCGTGGGCGGGGCTGTGGCTGCCACGAATGGTTTGCTGGCCCGTCAGACGATCACCAGCGGCGGAGTCACTGAATTCGCCACCTATAACACCAATGGTGTCGCGACGAACACCAATGGCATCCAGGCCTTCGCCGGATACACGGTGCAGACGGACATCTCCAGCACGGTGGCTACAGACACCTACAAGGCCACGACGGTGACCTCGAACACGCTTCCGACCTCCCAGACTCTCAACGCCATCACCTTGAGCGGCGGCATTTCGATGGACTCGTTGAATAATGTCAACCCAACGACACTCACTCTGACCAGCGGCGGCATTCTCAACCAGTCGGGGATCAACAGTCTGGACGTTCAGCTCGTGGCCTTTGCTGCGGTGGAAAGCATCATCCATGTGAGCAGCGGCTCCACGCTGAACATTTCCTCCGGGCTGTTCGGCTCGGGCGGCATGACCAAAGACCTGGGCGGCACATTGAATCTGATCCAGCAGCAATACGTCAGCGGCACAACCACCATCAACAACGGGCTGGTCAACCTCCTGGCCAATTCGGTCAATACGCTGCTCTTCAACAATGCTCTGACCGTCAACAACGGCGGCACCCTCAATCTCAACGGGGGATCCCAGTACGTGGGCACTCTGTCGAGCGTGGGCTCCGGGGCGGGTCTGGATGCAGGTGGCGGAACGATCACCAACAGTGTGGTCGGCACATCCACGCTGGTGGCGAACAGCGCCAGTGCCACTTTTGGTGGAACGATCACCGGTGACGCCACTCATGTCATCTCCCTGGTCAAAGCAAACACCGGAGGCACGCTGACGCTGACCAACGCCAACACCTATTACGGTGCCACGACGATCACCGGCGGAACATTGACCCTGCAGGATCGAGGCACCCTCCTCAACACCGCCTCGGTTAACATCAACTACGGCACTTTGAACATCACCAACACGGGCACCTATGACAGTGGCAACCGTATCAACGACAGCGCGGCAGTCACTCTGCGTGGGGGCACTCTCAACTACCTTGGCAGAGTGCAAGGAGTGTCGAGTGAAACGCTCGCTTCGCTAAGTCTTGCCGAAGGCAACAGCCAGATCACCATCACTCCCGGCGGCACAGGAGTGAACTCGGCGGACCTCATCTTCACGGGCGCGCTGACCCGCAGCAATAACGCGACCGTTAACCTCAACACCGCCAATGGCCAGATGGGCAGTGCTGGTCGCATTCTGTTTGGCACGATCAATGGTGTTTCCACCGCAACTCCCGGCGGCGGCTTGATCAATGGCATCATCGGTGGCTGGGCAGTCAGCGGCGGCAATGATTTCCTGACCTATGTGCCCACCCTCGGTCTGGCCGCGCTGGGTGCGGCGGGCGCGCCTGGTTACGACACCACCGGCCTGCCAGCCTCTGGCGGCGGCACCCTCAACGTCAAGCTGAGCTCCGCTTCCTTCGTCATCCCTGACATCAACGTCGGCTCAGCGGGCACCTACTTCCTCAACTCGCTGAATTATGCGACCAGTGTGACTGCGCAGACCCTGAGTTTCGCTGACAATGCTGACACGCTGAACCTGACGTCGGGTGGCTTCAGCAAAAATGGCAACTTCACCGCCAACATCGGTTCGGCAGTGGGGAATGGAATGCTGACGGCCGGTGGTGCCACTGCCACGGGCTCCGGCATTGCGGAACTTTTCATCTTCAACAACGCCACGACGGCCACCACGATCAATTCTGCGATCGTGGACAATGCAGCGAGTGGTGATGCTGTGCGGCTGGTTTACACCCCCTTCAATGGAGCCTCGATCATCCTGGCTGGAACGAACACCTACAGCGGCGGCACGGTGGTCAATGCGGGCAACTCTTTTACCGGCACATTGGTCATTGGTGCCACGGGCACCCTGCCAGGAGGCGGGTTGACCATCAATACCGCCACAGTCACACAGACGGCGGGCGGTGTCATCACCCCGCAGGCGGTCACCATCAATGGTCAGGGAACTTTGACTTTGACGGGCAACAACAGCCTGACGAACCTGGTCTTCAACAATAATGGCGGCGGCACCTCAACGCTTACGCCTGGAGCTGCCACCGATACGCTGACGATCACTGGCAGCATCACTTCCAATCCGACCAATGTGGGCGGCATAGCCACCATCGGAACGGGGAACCTGAATCTGGTCAGTGCCACAAGCTTCCAGATTGCCGTAGATGCGACCAAGGCCAATGGCGTGGATGTGGCCCCATGGCAGGCGGGGCTGATCATCAACTCCGTCATCACCAATGCCGGCACCAACGGCCTCGTGAAGACCGGTGCTGGCATGCTGCAGCTCGGCGGTGCCAGTACGTTCACGACGGGCGTCACCGTCAGTGCGGGCGGACTTATCCTGGGTGCGGACAGCACGCCAAATACGCTGGGTGCAACCGTCACGAGCGGCCCTCTGGGCACGGGCACGTTGACCATGGCCAGTGGCACCAGTCTGGTGGCCTCTGGCGCCCGTCTGATTTCCAACGATGTGAATTTCCTGGCTGACCCGACGCTCACGGTCGGGGGTGTGACCACTGGCTCCACCATTTTCAACGGCGTCAACAACCTGACGCTGAATGGCAACACAACGCTGCCAAACATTTGGAATGTCACGGTGACGGCAGCGCAAATGACGGTCAGCATTGGCAACGTCACGGGCTCTGCACCCACGGACGTGATCAACAAGTCGGGTCTCGGCATCCTCAACTCTCCGGGTGGTTACCTTGGCACCTTGCAGGTGAGCGGTGGTGTCACCATTTCGATGGACGGCAACCTGCGCGGCACGTTGGAAAACTTGGTGGATGGCTCGGCGTATGTGATCACTGCCAACACTTCCCTGACGGTGAACCACTCCGGTGGCGGCCTGACAGCCTTCAACAAAAACATCCAGGAGACCACCCTCAGCATCGGGGCCAGCACCCTGGCGCTGACCAACTCCAGCGGCTACGGGCTTGAGTTTACCGGCACCACCACACTTAGTGACGTGCCGACCCTGAGCGTGGCCAATGCCACCGGCTCCAACGTGGTGCAGGGATTGACCCTCAGCGGCCAGGTCACGGGTGCATTCGGCATCGTGAAATCTGGTTCCGGCACTCTGGTGCTTTCGAATGCGACCAACAACTTCGGTGGTGGCGGAGCCTTGATCGACATCCGCAAAGGTGTGGTGTCAGTCTCCAGCGACGCCCAGCTCGGCGACTCCAGCAACGGGGTCAACCTGAACATCAACGCCACGACTGCGGCGGGCTTCCGTTCGACGGGAACCTTCAGCACCTCCCGCACGTTTACATTGAACCAGCCAAGCAACGCCTTCGAAGTCACCGCTGGCAATGTGCTGACGCTCAGCACGGCGTTCAACCTTTTGGCCACGACCAATGCGATCTTCAAGAATGACAATGGCGTGCTGGAACTCACGGCAGACAACACTGCGGCAAGCTGGTCCAACAGCACGGCTGGCATCACGATCAACGCCGGTGCGGTGCGCCTGAGCAACAGCAACGCGGCCGGCCTGAGCACGAACAAGATCGTCGTCAACAGCGCGATCGGTGCTGCACTTCAGCTGTCTGGCAACGTGACGATTGCCAATGCGCTGATCCTCAACAATGCCTCCAACGAAACCCTCCGCAGCGGTCTGAACAGCGGCGGTGCCTTGCAGAGCGTGTCGGGCAACAACACCTACTCCGGGTTGATTTCGACCGTGAATGACTCAGGCGTGGGTGCCAATGCGGGTGCTACTCTGAACATTACTGGGGGCATTGACAATACAGGTGGCAAGCAGATCACCTTCTACGGAGCGGGAACGATCAACCTCAACAGCGCTGTCATTAACGGACTGGTTTTCCAGTTCAACAAATATGGAACTGGCACGCTGAACATCACCGCCGCGCAAACGCAGACATTTGGTTCCGGCACGACGGGGCTTGGCGTCCAGGTGAACGCCGGCACCCTCAGCCTCAATACTGCGGGCACAGTGGTCACTGCGACAAACGGCATCAATGTCAATCCGGGCGCGACCTTGGTGCTTGACGACAATATCGGCGGCGCGGTCACCGGACGTCTTGGCAACTCAGCCGTTACTATCAACGGGGGCAGCCTTGTCTTCAACGCCGCCTCGGGGGGGTCGTCACAGGCCAGCACGGCGGCACTGAGCACCGCGCTCGGAGCGGCCACGATCACTTCGAATCAGACGGGTGCCGGAGCGGCCTCGCTTACTTTTGGAAGTTTTGGACAGGCGGGGGACACGTCCTTTGTTGCGAACGGTGCCAACCTCGGCACGGCGACCAATACGATCCTCTTCACGACGGCACCGACACTGGTCGGGGGCGCGGTGGCGGCCACGAACGGACTCCTGGCACGCG
The DNA here is from genome assembly GCF_044222345.1 of Prosthecobacter sp. Classification (GTDB taxonomy): domain Bacteria; phylum Verrucomicrobiota; class Verrucomicrobiia; order Verrucomicrobiales; family Verrucomicrobiaceae; genus Prosthecobacter. Next base: position 52,007 of record NZ_JBGANL010000027.1, on the reverse strand, counting down.
GTATTGTATCCAATGGAGCCGGAAGCTTTGACTTCGCAACGTATGGGACGAACGGCGCTGCCACCAATGCCTTCGGCCTTCAGGCGTTCACCAACTACAACCCAACTTCTACGACGAACATCAATTCAGCCGCCGCCACGGATACGATCAACGTCAATGCAGGGATGACGACGGCAAGCATCACCGCGAGCAAGACGATCAATGCGCTGAAGATCACCGGCAATGGATTGACGGTTGGCGGCAACAGCCTCACCACCCTGACACTGACGGCGGGCGGCATTGCCGTCACCAACGGTGGCGCTGCGGGAACGAACACAATCAATGTGCCGATTCTCGCCTTTGCAGCCGTGCAGGCGATCTTCCATGTGGATGCTGGTGCAGTGCTGAACCTGAACAGCACCTTGAGCGGCACGGCAGGCTATGTGAAGGCCGATGCGGGTACTCTGGTTCTGAATGCGCCAGCCAACAATCTCGGCATCGGCAACACCACGGCCAATGCCATCTCATTAACCGGCACCGGCAACCTTCTGGGAGGCACGCTGCAACTCGGCACGAACAACGCCATCGTCCAAAATACGTTCCTCCGTGTCGGTCCGGGAGCCGCGCTCGACATGAACGGCAAGATTCAGTACCTGTCGGGCCTCTTCACCAACTCGTCGGTCGCGGAACCCTCGGCGGGAGCGCTGGGCTCTGTCATCAATTCGAGCGGCACCACGGCCAACTTGATCATAAACCAGGACAATGTGGCGCGCTCCTGGTCCGGGGCCATCAGTGGCAGCATCAACTTCACGCGTTCCGGTCAGAACACCTGGAGTGTCTTCAGCAACCAAACCTACACTGGCACGACTCTGATCAACGGTGGTACGACGACCTTGCGTGATGCGGGCGCCCTGTCCGGCACCACGGCCATTGACATCAACTATGCGACCCTCACGCTCGACAACAATGCCGGTCAATTGGATTCCACGGACCGCATCAATGACGCTGCGACGATCAAATTGCGCGGTGGCACGATCAACTTTACTGGACGCACCAACACTGCCTCCACAGAGACGCTGGGTGCCGTGACGCTGGTGGAAGGTGCTTCCTTCATCACTCCGGCAGTCAATGCGGCCATTCCTTTTGTGGGCTCGGCAGATCTTACGCTGACCAGCCTTACCCGTGCGACGGGTGGCGGCACGATCAACTTCACCTCAACCACGGCCGGGCTGATCGGCAACAGCGCCCGCATCCTGATCCCGACGATCAACGGCGTCTCCACGGCGACAGTGGGCGGTGGTCTGACCAATGATATCATCGGCGGCTGGGCCGTTATTGGCACCAGTGACTGGGCCAGCTACATTCCTGGACTGGGCGTGGGAGCCCTGGGGGCCCAAGGCTTTGCCCAATACTCCACGAAGGTGCTCAGTCCGTCGAATCTCGCGACGGAAAACATCAACATCAATTACACGACCACGACCACGGGCATTACGGCCAACACGACGATCAACAGCCTTAAAACGAGCAACATCGTGGTGGCCAGCATTCCGGTGAGCGCCGGAGCCACACTGACTCTGGCGACGGGCGGCTTCCTGAACTTCACCAGCACGGCATACAACGTCGGCAATGTGGTCAATCAGGGCAGCCTCACATCGGGCGGACCTGAGCTGTTCATATACACCCAGGGCAGTGGAACACCGACGATCAACTCCGTCATCACCGGCACAGGCATGAGCCTCGTGAAAAGTGGAGCGAACACCCTCACTTTGGCGGCCACGAACACTTACAACGGCGGCACGTTCGTCAACCAGGGAACGCTGAACGTGGCTGCGACGGGCATCATCCCGCTTGCCTCCAATGTTGCGAACGGCCTCGTCATCAACAGCGCGACGGTGACAATCAATGCGGCAGGAGCGATCAACGCGGGCAACATTGTTACAATCAACAGCAATGCCGCCATCCTGAACCTCTTTGGCAACAACACGCTGGCCGGTGTGGTGTTCGGTGCTGTGGGCGGGACGTCCAATCCTACACTTAATACTTTTGCCGCCGCCTCCATCACCGGCGGTGCCGGTGTCCTGACGATAGGAAGTTCGGGGATTGTCTCCACCTCGTCAGATGTGCAGAGCATCTCCCTGATCTCAGGGCGTGTGGACTTTGGCACTTCGGGCAACACGGTCAATGTGGGGAGCATCGACGTGAACGGAGCCACGGACGTGTCTCCGCTGCAGAGAGGCCTTCTCATCGACGGCATTGTGGGCAGCTCGGGTGGTTTCACCAAAACTGGCTTGGGCAATCTGGATCTGCGTGCGCAGCAAATCTTCACGGGCAGTCTCAATGTCGCCGCCGGTGGCGTCAGGCTCTCTGTTGCGAATGCGGGTTCCCGCTATGGTAATGTGAACCTGAGCACCTCCAACTCACGGCTTGATGTGGCGGGCATCACCACCACCATCGGCTCGCTGACCGGCAACGGCATTGTCTTCAACAGCACCACCACTGCGGCCACGCTGCAAGTGGGCTTTGACAATACAAGCACCACGTTCTCCGGCATCATCGGCCGTTACAATGATGTGACCCTCAGCTCTGTGGGCATCACCAAGATCGGCACGGGTACCCTGCGCATGACGAGTGCGCAAAGCACGACGAATGGCTCGACGGGCACGGTCACCGTCAGTGGCGGAACGCTGTCTTTCGACAATGGGGGGGCCTGGTTCGCTGGAACGACCGCTCCTGCGATTGCAGGCACCTTTACGGTCAATGAGGGAGGGATTCTGCTGCTCGACAACACCGCTTCCAATTTGAACAACCGTCTTGGCCTCAACGCCACAGGAACGCTGAACATCCAGGGTGGTGAACTCGTGATCAATGGAAACAGTGCCGCGAACACCACTGAGCAGATCAACAGCCTGACAGTGGCCAATGGCGGCGGCATGCTCACCCTCAATGCCAATGCCGCTTCGCAGTTAAACATGACCATTGTGACGCTTGGCGCCCTCAATGCCACCGGCAGCCAAGTCTTTCGCGGCATCAGCGGCTCTGTGGCAGCCAATGGCAACGCGACCTTGACGATCACGAACAACAGTCTTCAAGGCGGCCAGGGAGGTGGCAACACCGGAACGACCAACATGAGCATCCGCGCGGACATCCTCGCTGATGCATCTGCCACAGGGCTGGGCACCGGCTTCCTGGTCAAGGACATCGGAACTGGAGGGACCAACCTCTATCGTGCCCTCGGTGGTTCCACAGGCTTTGCTTCGGGTGAGTACAACATGACTCCGACCACCTGGGCGACCGCGCAAAATGCGGGCATCAATGGCAGCGCGCTGACCACTGGCATCAACTTGAGCGCGAACAGCCTCACCGTGGGCGGCACGTCCAGCCTGAGCTCCGCGCTCAACGCCACGGTTTTCGGTGTCTATGGTCCATCTGGTGTGCTCACCGAGACCAACAACACCAGCTCGATCCTGGTGCTCAACGGTGGTGTCTTCACGCAAAACATCGCTTTCAACGGCACTGCTGGAAACACCCTGACCATCCACACAGTTGGCACAGCGTCCTACACGCAGAACGGCTACTTTGGCATCGGCAACACCGGCGGCCTAGTCAAGGCGGATGATGGCACGATGAATTTGAACAATCTGGCGTTCTTCACCGGTGGTGTGACGGTCAACGGCGGAACGCTGAACCTGGGTTCCGGCTCGGACAACACCCTCGCCGTGGTCACGGGTGTGACGACACCCACTGTCAATGCGCTGGCGGTCAACGGAAGCGGCGCCCTTGTGGATCTGAAGAACAAGAACCAGGCGGTTGGCGCGATTTCCAGCATCAATCCTCTCCCGGGTCAGGGCGGCACGATTACCAACAGCGGTGGCACCACGGTGACCCTGACCTCGACCGGTGGCGGTACATTCGGCGGCGCAATCACAGGTGCGATTGCATTCACTCGTGCAGGCAACAACACCACGCTGCTGACAAGCGCCAGCACCTACACAGGTGCCACGATTATCCGCGGTGGCGTATTGCAACTGCGTGACTCGGGCAGCATCTCAAGCACGGCGGGAGTGACGGTGAACTACGGCACGCTGCAGCTCGACCAGTCGGGACTCAATCCACTTGGCAACCTCAACCCAACACGCATCGCGGCTGGGAATCAGGTGACGTTGCTGGGCGGCGGTCTGACCTTGACGCCTGGCGGCTCGGTCGATTCTTCGGCAACGATCAATCTGGTCACGCTGCTTGCTGGTGCCACCACCATCACACCGACCATTCTGGCAACTCAGGGTACCACCAACACCCTGACCATTGGCAACCTGCAGACTGCTGCGCTGATTACTGCGGGGGGCACACTCAACGTGAATGCCGCCGTCGGCCAGCCGGGCATCAACCAGGCGGAACTGATCCTCACCCAGGTCAACGGCAGCACCGTGGCAAACAACTTTGTGTTCGGCCCGAACATCATCGTGAACAATGGTGACTATGGCTCCTACCTGACCACACAGGGCATTGGCGCTCTCGGTTCGACCGGTTTTGTGGCCTATGGCGCGGCTCTGGCGAGCGGTGCCAACACCCCGACCGTCATCAACGCGAACACGGCTGCACTGACCATCGGTGCGAACACCACCACCGGATCCTTGAAATTTGGCACCAACGCCACCACGGCGATGACCTTCACGGCCGGCACGGAAATCCTGACTCTCTCCTTGGGCGGGCTTCTCTCCTCAAACAACGCCAATGCAGTGAACATCGGCACCGCCGCGCTGCGCGGAGTCTTGACAGCGGGAACGACGTCAGCTGCGGCAGATCTGGTGACTTACCAGCCGCAGAACACCACGACGATCGAATCCATTATCCAGAACAATGCTGCTGGCGGCGTCGTGCGCCTCATCAAGTCTGGCGGGGGCACGCTGACCTTGACCGCTGCAAATACCTTCGGCGGTGGCACCATCGTCAACCAGGGCACCCTCAATCTGACCGGGACCACGGCGGGCTTTGTTGTCATTCCTGGTGACCTGACGATCAACGGCACCAACTCCGCCACCAACACCACGGTGACGATGACCGCGAACGCGCAGCAGATCGCGACGACCGCGAACATCACCATCAATGGCGGTGGCACGCTGACGCTTGTTGGCACGAACACCCTCAGCAGCATCACCTTCAACAATGCGGGTGCGATGACGAACCCTTCGGTGGCCACGGCCACGTTGCTGACTTTGTCCTCTGCCAATGCGATCACGGCGACCAATGATTCCCTGGCCACGACTCCAGTCATCTCCGGCACGGCGCTGGCTCTGTCGAACGCGGCACCGGTGATCAACGTCTCCGGCCTCTCCACTAACAGCCTGCAGATCTCAGCCCCGATCACCAGCGCGGGCGGTGCGATCATCAAGAGTGGAGCCGGGGCGCTGTCCCTGACTGGTGCCAACACATTCACCACTGGCATCCTCTTGAATGCCGGCACCCTGATCTTCGGCAACAACGCCGCAGCCGGCACAGGCACTCTGACGATTTCCAATCTCGGAACCAACACCACCCTCATGAGTGATGGCACGATCCGCACCATCGCCAATGCGACGACTGTGAACGGTGACTTCACCGTGGGCGGTGTGACCGCCGGCAACGGTCTCATCCTTTCGGGTGCGATGAATCTCGGCGCTGTCGCCCGCACCATCACCGTGGCAAGTCCGGCGGAAAACCTGACCATTTCGAACGTGATGACGACGACGGTTGCATCTGCCACGGGTCTCACCAAAGCCGGCGCAGGCACGCTGACCATCAGCACGGCGCAGACGGATGCAGCCTTCGGCGGCACCGGAACCACGGCTGGCATCACGGTGGCCGGGGGCATTCTGAGAAACGGTGTTGCCAACGCGATCGCCAACAGCAGCCTGCTCACCATCAATGCGGGTGCAGGCTATGACCTGAATACTTTTGGAGAAATCATCAAGCAGATCGCTGGCGGCGGTTTCATCACCAACTCCAGCACAGCGGCGACGCTTGTGATCGGCGGCACCAGTGTCACGGATGTGACGACCAACCTGAGCAGCACTTTCAGCGGTGCGCTTACGGCAGCCACTCCCGCCAACTTGCTTGTGACCAAAGTGGGTCTCGGATCGTTGACACTCTCGGGTGGTGGTCTGAGCAATTATGCCGGAGCGACGATCGTTGCTGCCGGTTCACTCGTGGGCGGAGCGGACAATGCCTTCTCCCCCGCCAGCATTGTGACGGTTGGCAACAGCACGACGGGTACCAACAATCTGACGGCCACGCTCGATCTGGGAGGCTTCAACCAGACAATCGGTGGCCTTGTTGCCGGCACGCAGACCGTGGGAAGCTCTTCGACCATCAGCATTGCTTCCGGCAAGACCCTGACGGTGAATGGCAATGTCACCCTCGGTTCCAACACGAGCGCCAATGACATCACCAATGTGAACTTCACCGGTGCTGGAAATCTTGTAGTGACCAGCACGGGAGGCATCTTTCAAGTCGGTGGAGCCACGGGCACCACCAACCAAGACTCAGCGATTGTAAACATGTCTTCACTCAGCAGCGTGACCATCAACCTCGGGTCAGCGGGAACCTTCCGTATTGGCGATAGCAATGGTGGGGCGAACTCCTCCGGGACTTCTACGTTGACCTTGGGTGCCACGAACACTATCACCACAGGGACGTTGAGCATTGGTGAGCCGACTACGCAAAACCTCGTCCAGAGTCTCAAACTGGGAAGTGGCGTCAACACCCTCAATGCGAACACCATCAATGTTGGTACCAACACCCAGCGCGGTATCGGCAGCCTGGTCTTTAACAGCGGTTCTGGCACACTCATCGTGCGTGCAGCGGATGGGACAAGTCGTGCGGCTTGGAACATGATCAATGGCGCATCTGGTACAGGAGCGGCCCTTTCCGGCACGGCCACTCTGACAGGACATAACGCGGATCTCCTCCTGAGCACGATGACCATGGCAGCTCGTTCCGCAATGAATGGGGCGGGTGACGCCACGGCCACGTTCTCCTTCGATACGGGCACCATGGATGTCTCGACGCTGGCGATGTCCATCCGCAGCGGCAGCAACACTGCCGGAACAATGTCATCGACTGTCACCATCGGCGGTGGGACGGTGACAATTGGTGCACTGAACATGGCCGCCAACTCGAGCGCCACCAGCACTGCAGGTGGCTCGACGGCTGTTTTGAATGTCGCTGGCGGTGCCGTCACCATCGGGTCAGTCAGCATGACCAACGTGACAGGTGCCGCAGCCAACGTGGCCACCAGCACACTCAATTTCACCGGCGGCAGCGTCATCCTGAATAGTGACATCCTGCGCACCACGACGACGGGGACGCAGAATACCACGCTCATCCTTGATGGCGCAGTGCTGGACATGGTGAACAACGCCATCGGCAGCAGCACGGCCAAGATTGGATCCGGCACCGGCACGATTGCCTTCAAATCCGGCACACTGAAAAACGTGGCGGAAATCAATGGGGGTGACGCACTCACCAAGACCACTGCCGGCACTTTGATCATGGAAGGTAACAACACCTATGCCGGTGGCACCAACATCAATGGCGGCATCCTCCAGGTGAACAGCACCAATGCAGTGGGGACGACCGGTGCCATCAGCTTTGGTGGTGGCACCCTGCAATACACGGCCAATAACACGACCGATTACTCCGGCCGCTTCAGCACTGCGGCAGGCCAGGCCTACAGCATCGACACCAACGGTCAGGACGTGACCTATGATGCCGGACTTGCCAGCAGCACTGGCACCGTGACCAAACTCGGTGAGGGCAGGCTGATCTTTACTGCGACCAGCACCTATACTGGAGCCACCACGGTGAGCCAGGGCACCCTGCAGATTGGCAATGGCACCTCCGGTTCCATTGACGGTTCGTCAGCGGTTTCCACGGCAGCTGCAGCCACCCTCAGCATCAACCTCGCAAACAACGGTGAATTTGCCAATAACGTCTCCAACGCAGGCACCGTGAATGCCAGTGGTGCAAACACCAACATCCTCAGCGGTGTCATCAGCGGTGGCGGTAGCTTCACTCAAACGGGGACTGGCACCACCATCCTCTCCAATGCGAACCTTTACACGGGCACCACGAGCATCAATTCCGGAGTGCTCTCCGTGACTGGTTCACTGGACAAAACGAATGTGACGGTGAATGGCGGCGGTAGGCTGAGCGGCACCGGGACGATCGGCGTGGCTGGTGCTTCGGGTGGCGGCAGTGTCACGGTGGCTGGCAGCGCGACACCTTCCAGCCGCGGCAGCATTGGACTGGTGGATGGCTCCGTCAACACGCTCACTCTGAATGCGATCACCAGCAGTGCCGCTCTGATCTTGGGCAGTGGAGGTCAGCGGGCTTCGCTTGCCTTCGAAATTGGTGCTTCCAATTCGAGCGACACCCTTGTGATTGGTACAGGCGCGCTGGTGGACGCCACGGCTGGTGGTGCTGTGATCGACATCACGGGGCTGTCGGGTGCTGGCATCGGCACGTACAATCTGATCACCTTCGACAGCGGCAACAAGAGTGGTTTCAGCAACTTGAGCCTAGGCACCCTCACGGGACTTGGCGGTGGCGGGTGGAACTTCGCCTTGCAGGAAACCAGCACGGCCTGGCAGCTTGCCGTAACTCAGGCAGCGGCTGGAGCAACGGCCTACTGGCGCGGTGATCAGAGCGGAACATGGAACACCATCACCAACGGCTTCACCAACTGGTACACGGATGCCACCGGGACAACGAACGCAGCCCTGCCAGGTGCTGTGACGGATGTGGTATTCACCACTGACAACATCGCAGGCAACTATTCGACCACCCTGGGGGCGGACGTCTCAATCAAGAGCCTTTCATTCCGTGGCACAAGCACGCCTTCGGCCAGCAACAGCGTGATCATCGCTGGCAGCAGCACGCTCACGGTGGGTGCCGGTGGAATTAATGTGGAGGCAGGCTCGGCCGCCCACACCATCAGCAGCAAAGTGGCTCTCGGTACGAACGAGACCTGGACCAACAACTCCACTGCAGGAACGCTGACGGTGGGCGGTGTGGTCAGTGACGGTGGCAATGGCTATTCCCTGACCACAGCGGGTGCAGGAACGGTCGCCCTTTCGGGTGCCAACACCTACACGGGCGCCACCCTTGTGAGTGAAGGTACGCTGCAGCTTGGAAATGGAGGAGCCACGGGCTCCATCAGCACCACCAGCACGATCAGCGTGGCCAATGGTGCCACCTTTGCGGTCAACGAAAGTGCAGCAGTCAGTCAAGGCACCGACTTCATTGGCACCGGTTCTGGCATCTCCGGCGCAGGAAACTTCGCCCAGACCGGATCAGGCTCCACTGTCCTGAACGGTTCCAACACCTACACGGGCACCACCACGGTGAGCAATGGCCAGGTGCACCTCACGGGCAATCTGACCAGCACGAGCGCTGTTACGGTGAGTGAGTCCGCGGGAACCCTCGGCACCTACAATGCTTCCACGAACACCTTCACGGGTCAAAATGCCGCAGTGCTTTCGGCGAATGACAACGTCACGCTTGGCAGTGCCTCCGGCGCGGTGACGGTGGGCGGTGCCGGAGCGGTGGGCATTCTGGCGCCCGGTGGCAGCTTGGGAGCCGACAATGGATCTCTCACGATCGGCCACGATCTCGTGGTGAGCAGCGGCTCCATGCTGAATCTGGGAATCACGACTCCAACGGTGGCGGCTCCAACCAGCTTTGTTTTCACCAACGGCCAGTATTACCTCAGCAGTGACACCGCCTTCACCAACGGGTATAGCAATGTGCAGAACCTGATCACCGACAATGGCAATGTGGCTCCGCCAGCTGCCAACACGGCGGTTGCCACAGAGGTCAACGTTGCTCCAGCTTCTGGAAACCACGACTACATCAACGTCGCTGGAACTTTGACGCTGAACAGCGGCAGCATGGTGCATGTGTTTGCCAATGGAACTCCAAGCTTCACCTACGGCGAGGTGTTCAACCTGCTTGACTGGACTTCCATCATTAACAATGGATTTAACAATCCTGCCACCTTCACCGCAGGTGGAGCAACGGGAGATTTCTTCCTGCCTGATTTGAGCCTCACCAGCTCTGGCCTCGCCTGGGATACCAGCGCCTTCACCACCTACGGCATCCTCGTTGTGGTTCCAGAGCCATCCCGTGTGCTGCTGCTCCTGTTTGGCCTTCTGGGCCTCGCATGCCGTCGCCGCCGTTCTGCCCGCTGATCCGGCCTGTTTCGGAAGGATCAAATGCAGCACAGCCGCTCGAAGCAAAGGTTGAGCTCCCGCCGGCGAATCACAAACGGCGGGGGTTTGGGCATAAACGGCGGGGAATGAAAGGAAAGGGTTGTCTTTTCGCTGACGTTTTGGCTAGGCTTGATGTATTCCATGCCGCGCTTCCCAGGTGCGGCTGTGCCTGATTCCAACTCTTCATTCCATGCAAACCAAACAAAACCAAACCACCCGCCGAACCTTCCTTCGCGGCACTGTGGCCGGCGCCGCCGGTCTCGTCGCATCCCGAGCCTTCTCCGCACCGCTGGGTGCCAATGGTGACGTTCGTGTCGCGGTCATCGGATTTAACGGACGTGGCGCAGGCCACATCAAGAGCCTGGAGGAAATCCCGGGCGTTCGCATCGTCGCTCTTTGTGACGTGGATGCCAATGTGCTCGCGAAGGGCGTGGCAAATCAGGCCAAGAAAAACAACACTGTCACGGCTTACTCCGACTACCGGAAGCTTATGCTCGACCCTGAGGTGGATGCCGTGACCATCGCCACGCCGAACCACACGCATACGCTCATCGCCATGACGGCCATGCAGCATGGCAAGCATGTGTACGTGGAGAAACCCGTGTGCCACAACATCTGGGAAGGCCGTCAGCTTTTGAATGCCGCTGAGAAGGTCGCGAAAAAGGGACTCGTGGTGCAGCACGGCATGCAGCGCCGTTCCAGCCCCGGCTGGGCGGAGGCCATGGCCTGGGTGAAGGAAGGCCACATCGGCAAGGTGACGCTGTCCCGTGGTGTGAACTACAAGTCGCGCATTTCCACCGGCAAAGTGGCGGTGGCGATCGAGCCGAAGGACGGGATGATCAAGGGGACCTTCCACGATTTGCGCAACGTCAAGACCGACCCGGCCGGAGCGCCGCAGGAAGTGGATGTGGACTACAAGCTGTGGGCTGGCCCCCGTGGCATGCAGCCGGTGCACCGCTCGCAGTTCCACTATGACTGGCACTGGCAGTGGGCTTTCGGCAATGGCGACATCGGCAACCAAGGGCCGCATCAGACGGACGTGGGCCGCTGGGCGCTGGGAGATCCCGAACTGCTGCCCAAGCGCGTGATGAGCTTTGGCGGACGCTGGGGCTACAAGGATGACGGTGAGACCGCGAACAATCAGATGGCCTTCTGGGCCTACGAGCCCGCGCCGCTGCTGTTTGACAACCGCGGTCTGCCTCTGAAGGACATGGACTGGAAGCTGGAGCCCGTTTTCCGCGTGAATGGCAAGACCGCTGCTGCGCGCGTCGGCAACGTCATCCATTGCGAAGGCGGTTACGTCATTGAGGCCAAGGCATATGACAATGAAGGGCAGGCCATCAAGAAGTTCGAGAACTTCAATGACGGCGCTGACCACATGCTCAATTTCATCAACTCGGTGCGTGCCGGCAAGCTCATCAACCCGAACTTGCACGTCTCCCACGGCTTCCACGCCGCGTCGCTGGCCCATCTGGCAAACATCTCCTACCGTCTGGGCAAGGCTGCGAACGTCGCGGAGGTGCAGGAACGCCTCAAGAATGACAAGGCTGGTCTGGAAACTCTGGAGCACTTCGTGAAGAACCTCGAGGACAACAAGATCGACCTCAACGTGGACAAGATCAGTGCCGGCCCCTGGCTGGAATTTGATCCCGTCTCCGAGAAGTTCACGGGTGAGTTCGCCGAGGAGGCCAACAAGCTGGCCACGGAGAACTACGTGGAAGAATTCAAGCTGCCGGAAGTCTAGACGGACGGACAGTTTTGAGTTTGCTTTTTTGTGCGGAGCCGGGAAACCGGCTCCGCATTTGTAATGGGCAGCGAGCCAATTTGGAGTAGTGTTAATGTGCCATGGAATCTCCCGATCCACCTCCCGCACTGCCGTATTCAGCCGTCAGTCAGGATGAAAAGACGCTGGGCATTGTCATGCATGTGCTCTGCCTGGTGGGTTTCCCCATTCTGGGGCCACTCATTGTCTGGCTGGTCAAAAAGGACCAAAGCAGCTACCTCGACCTCCAAGGGCGGGAACTGCTGAACTTTCAGCTCAGCTTCCTGGTGTATGGTTTCCTTTCCTTTTTGCTCTGTTTCATTCTCATCGGCATTCCGCTGCTTTTTGCCGTGGGCATCGCCACGATCGTGCTGACGATCATCGGGATCGTGAATGCCTCGGAAGGAAAGGTTTACCGCTTCCCGCTGACGATTCGCCTGCTGTGAGGCAAAACGGTTGCGACTTCCGTGCCGTGGTGGTAGCAGAGCCACCCGTTTCCACCCCAATCCAGATGCGACCCAACCAACTTCTTCAAGCCATCGGTGCCGAGCTGCGCATGCAGATCATGACTTACATGCAGACCGATCAGCGCGCTGCGTACAAGGCTGTCATTGACTCGCTTGCTCCCGCCAAGCGTCTCCGTCCTGCTTTCATTCTGGAGAAATCCCGTGCCAAGCAGGCCGAGTGGCTGCTGGAGCAGCTGAACACGAAGTCGAACGAAGAAGTGACGGCGCAGATCTTCCAGATCTGGCTGCTGAAGGGCCAGCCGCAGATGCTCATCACTTTCCTCGATGCCGCGCAGATCGCGCATGATGGCAAAGGTGAAGTGACCGAACTCCCTGAAGTGATCGATGACGACAAGGCCGAAGCCGCCGTGGCCGCCTTGCTCGCGGCGTATCCTGCCAAGCAGGTCGCCTTGTATCTCTACATGTTCCAGCAGCAGCGCGAAGGCGGCTGGATTTCGCTCACCAAGGCCATCGATGCCCGTCCAGAGCTGAAGCTCGAAGCCTGAGGTTTTCTGCCATGATGGACGCCCTCGACAGCGCCATCGCCAACACGCAGGCGCATCTGGATGCCCTGCGCCGTGCGAGCGGCCACTGGGAAGGGCGGCTGTCCAGCAGCGCGCTTTCCACCGCGACGGCCATCGTTGCGCTGGCGCTGGTGGATCGTGACAAGCATGCGGTGCACATCGCTGCTGGTGCAGACTGGTTGTGTGATCATCAGAATGCCGATGGCGGCTGGGGTGACACGACGCTGAGCAAGAGCAATCTTTCGACCACACTGCTGTGCTGGAGTGCGCTGCACCTTGTAGGGCGGCGGGCATCGCCAGCCGTTGAATCTGCCAATGGGTGCATCAGCGCGCAGGTGGGTTCGCTTGAGCCTGTGACCATCGCCAAGGCGGTGGTGTCCCGCTATGGGAAGGACAAGACATTCTCCGTACCCATTCTGATGCTGTGCGCGCTGTGCGGCACCTTGGGTGAGAAGCCGTGGAAGCATGTCATTGCGCTGCCGTTTGAGCTGGCTGCGCTGCCGCGCACCTGGTTTGGCGCGGTGGGGCTGCCGGTGGTGAGCTATGCCTTGCCGGCGTTGATTGCCATCGGGTACACGCGTTTTAAAAATGCACCGCCGGCGTGGTGGAATCCGCTGCGGTGGCTGCGGGCGCTGACGTGGCCGCGTATCCGGCCCATGCTCAAGGCGCTGCAACCGAGCAGCGGGGGGTATCTTGAAGCCACGCCGCTGACGAGTTTTGTGACCATGGCACTGGCGGGTGCTGGTGAGTTTGATCATCCTTGCCTGCCATTGGCGGTGGAGTTTCTTGTGAAGTCCAAGCGGGAGGATGGGAGCTGGCCGATTGACACCAATCTGGCGACGTGGGGGACGACGTTGTCGCTGCGGAGCTCCGACTTCAGCGCGCCACCGATTCCGTGGCTGCTGGCGCAGCAGTATCGGGAGGTGCATCCTTTTACCAATGCGCCGCCGGGGGGCTGGGCATGGACGGATCTGCCCGGGGGCGTGCCGGATGCGGATGACACTTCGAGTGCGCTCATTGCGCTCAAGAAGATCGGACATTCCTGTGATGAGGCGATTCAGCAGGGCATCACCTGGCTGCTGGATTTGCAAAATCGGGACGGGGGCATTCCTACGTTTTGCCGGGGATGGGGCACGCTGCCGTTTGACCGCAGCACGCCGGAGATCACGGCGCATGCGCTGTGTGCGTGGTGGGTGTGGAGAGATGAGGCACCGCAAGCTTTGAAGAAACGCATCGATGAGGGAACGCGACAGGCGTTGGCCTACTTGAAGCGGGTGCAGTTGCCCGATGGCTCCTGGATCCCGCTGTGGTTTGGCAATGAACACACGCCGGATGAAAACAATCCGGTGTATGGCACGGCGCAGGTGGTCAATCATCTGAGTGGCAGTGCGCAGCTTGCCAGCAAGTTTGATGTGTTGATTCAGAGCGGGAGGCAGTACCTGCGCAGTGCGCGAAAAGCGGATGGTTCTTTTGGCGGGGATGCGAATGCGCCATCAAGCATCGAAGAGACGGCGGTGGCGCTGCATGCGCTGGGCGGTGGGGCTGACGATGTGAGGAAGAGTGTGCAGTGGCTGATTGCGGCCACGGAGAATGGCACTCGCTTTCCGGCCTCACCGATCGGGCTGTACTTTGCGCGGCTGTGGTACCATGAGCAGCTTTATCCCGTGGTGTGGACGCTGGGTGCGCTGCGGGCGGCCAGGAAGACGCTGGGTTAATTTATTCCTGTTCGACAGTGCTGGAGACATCCACGGGTGACTCACCTGCGGCTTCTTTCTCCACGGGCTGAACGCGGATTTCGACGTTCACGGGGACGGCGCGCAGGCCTTCGATGATGCGCTGGAGGCGTTCGATAGTGACATCGGAAAGGGTGGGCTGGCTGACGGCCTGCTCGATTTTTTCCAGGCCGAGCGTGAAGGCGTTCATGTGGCCGGTGATGCGGTTGATGGGATCGTTTTCGCCTGCGCCTCCGGTGAGCAGGTTGCGCTTGAAGGTGCTCTTGATTTCGGTCCAGCGAATGACATCGGCCTCGGTGGAGAGGGCATTGATCTCGCGCCACTTGAGGAGGTTGGATTCGGCGGCCTGGCTGAGTGTCTGCGCTTCGCCGCGATAGTGATCGGCGATGAGGCTGGCGACTTCGGCATCGGTCATGAGCGGGAGAATTTTCTCCGCGATCTTGTTCATGTTGCGGTAGCTGCCCTGGAGCTTGAAGGGCGGCTCGGTGCGGTAGGCGTCCTCCATGGCGGCGCTGCGCACGTATTCCTGATTCACGCGCAGGATGATCTCGCGCACATGCAGGAGCTTTTCCATGACGGCGACGGCTTCGTTGATTTCTTCGGCGCTGTAGCTGCCTTCGAATTCGACACCTTCGCGGGTGCCGGTTTGCGCCACCTTCAAGATGGCAAGCGCATCGGCGTGACTGCGCGCGGCGATGCGGGCGAGCGTGGCGTTGCTGGTGAGGCTATTCTCAATGTAGCTGTCTTTGAAGGCTTCCTGATGACCGCCGAGGATATCGCCGAGATTGTAGGTGTCAGCGCGGTTGGCGAGCATGTCGGGCACCTGGAATTTGCCGCCGACTTCGGTGTAGGGATTGCCGGCCATGACCACGGCGACTTTGCGGCCGCGCAGGTCATAGGTCTTCGCTTCGCCTTTGAACACGCCTTCGATCTTGCGGGTGCCATCGCATAGGGAGATGAATTTTTGCAGGAACTCGGGGTTCGTGTGCTGGATGTCATCGATGTAGATCATGACGTTGTCGCCCATCTCGAAGGCGAGGTTGAGCTTCTCGACTTCTTCACGTGCGCTGGCGTTGGCGGCCTCGGCGGGATCGAGGGAGGTGACCTTGTGGCCGAGAGCGGGCCCGTTGATTTTCACGAGCGTGATGCCGAGGCGGCTGGCGACGTATTCCATGAGCGTCGTCTTGCCATAGCCGGGTGGGGAGATGAGCAGGAGCATGCCCATGCGGTCGGTGCGAGTGTCCTTGCCTGCGGCACCAAGCTGCTTGGCGAGGTTGGCGCCGATGAGCGGGAGATAGACCTGATCGATGAGGCGGTTGCGGACGAAGGAGCTGAGCACGCCGGCTTTGAACTGATCGAGGCGCAGTTCACGGCGGCGGCTTTCGGCGAGGCGGTGCTTGAGTGCTTGGAAGGCTTCGAAGGAGGGCACGACTTCGGCTTCGTAGCGTTGCAGACGCGTGGTGAATTCGTGGTAGTTGAGTTCGAGCTTCGCTTCGGCGATGCGGGCATGAGTGCCGATGAGGCCGGTGATGGAGGCGTGGGCGGCGGGCTCAGTGGGAATTGCGGCCGGTGGTTGATCGTGGGTGATAACCATGGCGGCGGCTTCGATCAAGACGCCGGGGGCGGTGGTGGGGTTGAGTGCGGTGATCCATTCCAAGGCAATTTCAAAGGCCAGCAGCGGCTGCGCAGCGAGTGAGGTCAGCGTCTCTTCGAAATCCTTGGCGGCGTGTTTGACGGTGAGCTCACGGTGGAAGGCGCGCAGGAGTTCTGTGGCGGCGGCGGAGCGGGTGAAAGGGTGCTTGGATTGGAGTTCGTCGAGGAGGCAGGCGGTGATTTGATGTGACGAAGCCTGCGGCAACCGATTGCCCAGCAGGCGTTCGACCTGCTTCGCCAGTTCATCATCGATGGCGGCATTTGAAACTCCCAGCAGATCACGCATGCGGCCTTTTGACTGCATGCGGGCGAGCAGCGCTTTTTTGGCATCATCCTCCGGCAAGGCACGCCAGAACAAACGGGCGTAGCCGCGGGCGGCGGGGGAATGGCGGAGGAGGCCGAGGGCCTGCTGCATTTCGCGCAGAGGTTTCAGCAGCAACGCGGCGTCGTGATCGTGCACGCCTTTGGTGTAGCCTTCATGATAGCGTTGGGCCATGAAGGTGGAGACGTCATCGCTGGTGCCGGATTTGAGCATCTGCCAGGCGAGATATTCGGCGCGATAGACATCTGCATTTTCGGAGACGACGGCCTGATCCCAGACGCTGCGTTGTGTCGCGAGTTCAGGATTTTCGACGATCTCATAAAAACGCGTGCCGGTGAGGTGGAAGGCCAGGCCATGCTCACGAGGGAGAATGGTGAGCTCCAGCGGCTGCTTGTTCACGCTGAACTGATGCTGGCCGAGCTGGATGAGGTCGCCGCCGCTGACAAAGATTTCCGACTTGTCGCGGATCTGCTTGAGGGAGTCCTGCTGGACGGTCTTGAGGCGGGTCTGCAGTTCGTCGGCGCGGACGCTGTCGCCGAGCTTGCGCAGTTCCTCGATGAGATCGCGCAGCTTGGCGACCATGGCATCGGCGGCGAGCCAGGCGTGGACTTCCTCGGGCTTGGCAAAGTTGGCGAGGCGATTGCGGATGCTGCTGAGAATGCGTTCGGCGGACTGGCCGAGGCTGCCGCAGCGGCGGTTCAGAGCATCGCTGAGGCTCTGGCGGCGTGACTCGAAGGCGGCCTGCACCTCTTCGCGCTTTTTGATGAGTTCGGCGGCGTAGTCGTCGAAGTCGGAGAAGCGGGTCTCCATCTCCTCGATCTGCACGAGAACACGGGTGAGCGATTCATCGCACTTCTCAGGTGTCGTGGCGACTTCGAGGTAGTTCAGCACGCTCTGGCTGAGCAGGCTGAGCTGGGCCTGGAACTGAGCCGCGCCTTCCGTCTTGGCGAGATCATTGCGTCGGTTGCGCAGGACGCTGCGCACCTGATTGAGCTGCGCGAAAAGCGTGGAGATGCCTTCGATGATGCGCGTGGTCTCGGTGGCGTCTTCAATCTTGAGGCCGCTGACAATCGCGGTGAGCATCTCCAGCTCGCTGCTGGATTTGGCGAGGGCCTCTTCGACGGCCTGGGCTTCGGTGACTTTGGCAAGTGTGGGAACGAGGGCCTGCTGCTCGGTGATCTGTTTGCGGTAAGGGTCCAGCGACTCCGGTTTGAGCAGGAAGGTGACGCATTTGGCGGAGAGCTTGTCCGCGCCTTCCGCCACGGCCTTGTCCATGCGGTCGATCTCGGCGGCATCCGTGTAGCGCACATCGCGCAGGGCGATGATCTGGCCGCGCAGCTCACGCAGGGATGTGAGGAGCTGGACGAAGCCGAGAATGTCGGTGGGATCGGTGTTGGAGGCGGAGCCGAGGGCCTTCTGCGCTTTCTCCTGCAACGCGGCGGTCTGTTCTGCCGCCGTTTTGCGCATGCGGCTGACCTTTTCAAACTCGCCCAAGGCGGCTTCGGCGGTGGTCTTGATCTCGACGAGGATGCTCTTGAGGTCGTGGGTCTCCTCGCGTCCGACCCAGAAATAGCTGTCGGCAATGTCGCCGCAGGAGCGGGCGAGTTCGACGTAGAGGCCGGAGAAGGAATCGTCCTTGGAGAGGAGGGTGAGGACGCCGTTGCACTCCGCCATGGCGCGGACGATTTCGGCGTTGCCGATCTTGCTGAGGAAGGTCTGCGAAGCTTTGGCTTCGCTCACATTGGCGGAAACGAAGGGCGTGCGCCAGACCTGGATGACGTGGTGCTTGCGCGGCTCTTCATCCGCCGAAAAGAGCACGAGCTCCCCACTGGGGAAGAGGCTGAAGCCGTGGCAGGGCTGCGGCGTGGCGACGCTCTGCGTGATGAGGTTGTAGCTGAGCAGGAGGTAGGAGCCGCTTTCGAGATGGCTGAAGACAAAGAGCGTGTCCTCACCGTTCGCGGCAGGGATGCGCTTCTCAAAACGCATGGGTGGCAGGCCGGTTTCAAAGCGCCTTACTTCACCGGTCTGCAGCACATAGCCATGCGGGAAGAGAATGCCGTGGTCGTCCGGCAGGAGGACGCAGCTTTCTGCGATGCTGTCGATGCGATGCGCCTGACGCGTGCGCTCATTGAAGACGAGATGCCGCCATGTTTTCTCCTGGTAGGGCAGGACTTTGAGCAGGATGAGATTGCCCACGATGGCGTAGTACACCTCGGCATCGTCGAGGGTCTGGTCCTTGTTTTCGACGGGCTCGCTGTAGATGCCGCGGCCGGTGGCGGTGTTGTTCTCCACCTTCACGGTGAGGTCGCCGCCGATGGTCTCGACGAAGACGCGGTCCTCGATGCTGATGTGCGGGTGGGTGCCGTGGATGTACATGTCCCGCGTGGCACGCTTCCATTCAAACTCCTGCGGGGTGGGGAAGACGAATTCGTGGTCGCTGCGGTTGCCGAGGTATTTGAGCGTGCCCTTGTCATCATCCACGAGCCACTTGAAGGTCTTCACCTCGGTGGCGCGCTGACCGACCTGGAAGCCCAGATAGAGGTGCGGGCCAATGCGGTGGAACTTGAGGAAGGAGGCGTGCTTGTAGTAGTTGTAGAGGTAGGCGAAGTCCTCCGCGAACTGGGGATCGCCGAGCAGGTTGTCCTTGTTGGGATGGAAGCTGTGATCGTCCGGGTGGAAATCATACACCGCGAACACGTCTTCGACGCGCATGGTGCTGCGCAGGCCGAGGTGCACGTTGTAGCCAAAGAGGAAACGATGCGGGCCGATGGCGGCGAGATCGCGCGGCACGCAGTTGTTTTCCGTCGTCAGCCGGGTGGTGGCCAGCAGGGCGGTTTCGATGCCGCCGAACTCCGCCTTGCGGTCAGCGTTCAGCAGGTCCAGCCGGCGTTGGAGTTCCGCGCCGTGCTTGTTGAGACGCTGCCGAATGACTTCGTAAGCGCCGGCTTCGAGCTGCGGGGAGGGTTGGGGAGATGGTGCCGGATCAGCCATGTGTTTCCATCCAGATCAATTTGAGAAATAAGGCGGCGCGCAGAGGTGCGAGAACGCTAAACCAGCCAGGGCCAGAGCAGACATCGACCACTGCCATACCTATCGCCAGCAGTGTCCAAACGGCCTTGCCTGGATTCACCAAGGTGCGTTGCACTGCTGGAGAGGAAGGATTCATCAGCTTACTTCTTCGCCGCCTTGGCTGCGAGCAAGGAGCTGACGGTCTGCTCAGTGAGGCCGAAGCGGGAGGCGGCGCCGAGAATGCCGGTGAGCTTGTTCAGGGTGGTGGCATCGGGATTGAGGCCGATGAGCTTGGAGAAGAGGGCGCTGAGGGTGAGGTTCTTGGTGTCTTCGGAGGTGAGCCCGAACTGATCGATGATGTTTTTGAGCTGGGATTTGAAGTAGTCGGGATCGCCGGTGAAGAAGGTTTCCTTCACGTCGGTCAGGGTGCGGCTGCCTTCGACCATGCGGTCGATGGCGCGGGCGTTGCCGATGGCGGTGGTGATCTTGTCGAAGAACTGGCTTTCACCGCCAATGATCTCGATCTTGGCGGACTTCATGGCCTCGCCAAGCACGTTGGCCTGGGCGGCGGCGATGTCCTTCTGGATGTTGATCTGCGCGAGCTCGATAGCCTTTTCCTTTTCGAGGGTGAGCTTGAACTCCTCGTGTTCGCGTCCGGCGTTTTCGAGCAGCTTCATGGCCTGGGCCTTCTTGGTGATGCCATCGGCTTCCGCAGCGAGTTTGAGCTGCGTGACTTCGGCATCTGCGGTGCCCTGCTTCTGCGAGGCTTCGGCCTTGGCGAGAAGGACCTGGGCTTCTCCGAGGCCGATGGCGGCGGAGCTGGCGGTGCGACCTTCGGCGAGGGATTTCTCGGCGGCGGCATCTTTGGAGGCAGACTCCTGCCGGGCTTCGGCGAGGGTAAGCAATTCCTGAGCGTGAAGCTCCGCAGATTGTTTGGCGGCTTCGGCGGCTTTGATGGAGGTGAAGGCGGCCTGCTCGGCGGCGAGCTGCGCGGCTTGTTTGTGGGCTTCGGCCTCCTTGATTTTCTGGATGAGCTGCTCCTGGGCGTTTTTCTCGGCGTTGGTGAGAGCCACCTGCTTCTCGCGGTCGGCGGTGGCGAAGGCTTCGGCGTCTTTCATCTTCTGCTGCTCGATGACGACGGTCTTTTCCAGGGCCACACGGTCCTTGATGACTTCCTGGATGCTCTTTTTCTCCACTTCGACGGCCTTTTCCTTTTCAATGGCCTTGAGCGTGGTGACGCGCTCGCGGTCGATGATTTCGAGATCGCGATCACGGGTGACGCGCTCGACTTCGACGGCGTCGGTGCGCTCCTTGTTGCGCTGGGCGACGAGGACCTGGCGGTCTTTGTTCTGGGTGGCGACGGCGATTTCTTCGTCGGCGCTGATCCGGGCGCGTTCGGACTTCAGGCGCTCTTCTTCCTGCACCTTCATCATCTCGGCCGTTTCGCGGGCACGGACGCTTTCGACGTCACGTTTCTGCTTGGACTCTGTTTCTGCCAGCTGGCGTTCGAGTTCGAGGATGGCCTCACGTGCCTGCACATCCTGCTGCTTGATGACCTTTTCCTTGTCGCGCTGGATGTTGTTGGAGAGCTTGGCCTGCGCGGCGGTGAGCTCGGTGATTTTCTTGATGCCCTCGGCGTCCAGGATGTTGTCGGGATCAAGGTTTTCGAGCTGCGTTTGTTCGAGGAAGTCGATGGCGCAGTCGTCGAGGGTGAAGCCGTTGAGATCCGTGCCGATGACTTTGAGGATCTCGCTCTTGAAATGGTCGCGCTCATTGTAGAGCTGCACGAATTCGAAGCGCTTGCCCACGGTTTTCAGGGCTTCGGAGAACTTGGCGTCAAACAGCACGCGGATGGTGTCCACGGTGCTGGCACGGGCGCAGCCGATGCTCTGGGCGACGCGCAGTACGTCTTCCGGTGTTTTGTTCACACGGACGAAGAAGGCGACCTTGATGTCGGCGCGGAGGTTGTCTTTGCAGATGAGGCCTTCCTGGGCCTTGCGCTCGATTTCGATGCGCTTGACCGAGATGTCCATGTATTCGGACTGATGCGCCACGGGGATGACGATCATGCCGTTGAAGGTCACCTTGGTGCCGCCGATGCCGTTGCGCACGATGGCCTGGCCCTGCTGCACCTTGCGGAAGAACCGCGAGAACAGAATCAGGATGCCGAGAAAGATGCCGATGATGATGACTCCGACAAGAAGGCTGCCTTCAAGCAGGAGAGCGAGGTGGAGGGATGTGGTCATAAAAGGGAGTGAGAGGTCGGTGAGTTAGTTTTGAGGTGCTGATTCGATCAGGTAAAAAATGTTGTCGGGGCCTGCGGAGATGACTTTGGCCGAGTCGCCGCGTTTCAGCGGAGCCGCATCGGGCTGGGTGCGGACATTGATGAGAAGAGGGACATTGGCGGTGGTGATTTCGAGCTGGCCGTAGGAGGCATCCGCCTCGGTGGAAACCACGATGCCGGTGCGGCCGATGACCTCTTCGGCCTCGGAGTCGGCATCGCCCATGGCTTTGAAGAGTTTGGCGACCGGGAGGGTGACGAGCTTGGTCACGATGAGGCTGCCGAGCAGGTTGGGCAGGAGGAGCCAGGTGGCCTGCAGCAGGCTGCCAGCTTGATTGTACCATTCATTTAGCGCCAAGGAGCCGAACCAGAGAAAGAGGACCAGGAAGCTGAGCCAGACCATGAGAGGCACCTGTGAAAAGCCGAGGAAACGACCCGCCGAGAGCCAGGCGCCACCGGTGCTCATGCCAAGAGCGTTTGAGGAGCCGGCACCGTGGTGGGCATCCCCGTCTGTGCCCAGATCGTCCGGCAGATCAGCCTCGAAATCCAGCGCGCCAAGCAGGACCAGAAGCCAGTAGCAGACGACCAGTGTCAGCAGCAGCGTCAGCAAAAGCTGGTGTGGCAGGATGGCGGCTTGGAAGAGTTCGAACACGTTGGGAGAGTTGGCGGAAAAGTGATGTGCGATATAAGCAACTGACCTGAGTCGAGGCGATTACAATTTTGCAGATCGTATTCAATGCAATTAGACAGATCTAGTTGCGCGCACCCAGGCTGGTAAATAAATTACTGATCGCCGGAGTGGGGGAGGATTGAAAAGCGATCTTTGGAAGATTCTCGCGGGTTATTTTTGTGGCCAGAGGGCCAGAGAGGAATGGTAGATTTCGGGTCTGGAAGCTTTTAGGACGGTGATATGAACCGTGAGAAGCATTGACAACCCCGGCGCTGCTCCTAGAATCGGCATCGAATTCACCCAGAACAAAGTACAGCGAATCGTCAGTTAGTGGAGGTTACCGGCATGAGGAACACAGAATTTGAAGACGAACGGCGTCCGCCTAATCCGCCGCTGCATTCCGAAAAAATCGTCACGGATCGGAAGATTTTCTTCCTCGATCTCAAGGAGAATGACCGCGGCAAGTTCATCAAGATCACCGAGGACGTTCGCGGCCGACGTGACACGATCATTCTGCCGATCGACGCCGCGCAGGAGTTCATGGATGCGATGATGCGCACCTTGGACGCCGCCGGTGTGGATGAGTGAGGTGGAACGAGGCCAAGGCGAATGTCGTCCCAAGCGGTGCGGGCATTCCTTGCCGCAGTTCGAGTATCTCAAGGTGTTCTTTGCGGGCAGGAGTGCCCGCATCACTTCACACAAACCTGATCACATGCTTCTGCCCGTGCTCTTCATGCGCGGGATTGAGCGCGCGCAGTTCGAACTCGGCGCGCTCTGAATTGATGCGGACGATGACCCAGCCGTTCGGGCGTTTGGGATCGAAGGTGTAGGCGACGGGGGGGAGATTGATGAGCGGGAGGCCGGTCTTCTCGTGCTTGGACTTCAGCCAGGTATGCGTGTGACCGTAGATGTAGCCCTGCACTTTGGGATAAGCGGCAAGGAGGTCAAAGAGGGCATCACTGTCTTGCAGGCAGCTGCCTTTGGCTTTCTCGTCCATGCTGGGCTGGGTGGGATTGTGATGCGCCACGATGAAAGTGGGCTTGTTGGGCGCATTGCGCAGTTCGCGTTCGATCCACACGAGCTGGGCTTCACCCAGCAGGCCGGGCGTTTTGTTCACGAGGTTCAGGGAGTCGAGCAGGACCCAGTTCACCTGGGCGCTGGTGACGGTGGCGACGTGCTTGTCCGGCACGTTCATGGGGCGCTCGGCGTTGGGTGGCGGCGGGCCGACGATGGCGTTGAGGAAATTGTTGCGGTGGTCGTGGTTGCCGAGGGTGCAGTGGATCTGAATGGACTGCTCCCGCAGCGCCTGGATGCAGCGGGTGAAGGTGACGTAATCCTCCGTTTTGCCTTCGAGGTAGGCGCAGTCGCCATTGACGATGAGGCCGAAAGGCTTCTGGCCGATCTTGAGCACCTGATTGGCGCAGCGGCGCAGATTTTCCGCCATGCAGGCACCGCGTGCGACGAGCGCCTCGTCCTCGGCGATGTGGGGGTCGGAAAACAGGACCCAGGTCTGTTCAGGGATCTCCAGCGCCGGAAGCTGCGTGGCGAGTGCGCCCAGAGCAGCGGCGGTGCCGTGCTGCAGAAAGTTGCGGCGGGTGAGAGGGGGGAAGGTGATTGGCATGGGAAAGAATGAAACGCAGTTCAGAGGCCGGATCGTGCGAACGGAGGAAGGCAAAATTTAGGTGCCGAAATAGCGGTCTCCGGCATCGCCGAGGCCAGGAACGATGTAGCACCTGTCATTGAGGCCGGAATCGATGGCGGCGGTGACGATGGCCACATCTGGATGAGCGCGCTCCATGGCGGCCAGTCCTTCCGGGCAGCTTACGACGCAGACCATCGTGATGCGCATGGCTCCGGCCTCCTTGAGCTGGCGTGCGGCCTCGCAGGCGCTGCCGCCGGTGGCGAGCATGGGGTCCAGGAGGAAGACATCTGCGTTGGAAAGGCTGGCGGGCAGATTGGCATAGTAGGCATGCGGCAGGGCGGTTTCCTCGTTTCGCCGGATGCCCACATGGGCGACGATGGCGTCAGGCACGAGCGGCAGAATGCCGTCCAGCAAGCCCTGGCCGGCGCGCAGGATGGGTGCGCAGACGAGCGGGCGAGCCAGTTGTGCGCCCACGGTTTGCTTGAGCGGTGTCTGCACATCGATTTCACGCACGGGAAGCTCCCGGGTGGCTTCGAGGAAGAGAAGGCGTGCGAGGTGGTTCAGATGCCGCCGAAACTCATGGGATGGCGTGCCGACGGCACGGATGGCGGCGAGATGGCACTGTGCCAAAGGATGCTGAACGACGACAACGGGCTGCATGCCGGGCATTCTGCCGCGTTTGCCCGTGCTGGCAAAGTTTTCCACCACCGGGTTGACGGTCATGATACCCTGCAGGCATGAAAACACGATTCTGTGTGCCTGCTCTGCTCGCACTTTCACTGGTCGCTTGTGACAGCGCACCGAGGGGGGACGGTTCGAGTTTTTACTATCCGTCTGCCAACCGGCCGGAGGCCGTCCCGCGCAGCAGCCCCAGCCAGAGCATTGCCAGCATGGCGGGCAGCAGCGGTGCTCCCGTGCCGCGTGGCGGGTACGCACCCGGTTCGGGGCCGATGGCGATGCCGCAGGGAAACCAGTTCATGTACCAGCAGAATGTGTCAGGCCCTTTCGGCAGCCGCAGTTCGAGCGGTGTGATCAATGCCTACGGCGGAGTGCAGAGTTATCAGACCCTTGGCGGCATGCCGGTCTATCCCGGCATGGCGGTTCCGTACAACAACCAGCGCTACAATGGCAGGATGCCCACGCAGCCGGTGTATGTGCCCGGAGTCGGCGGCGCTCAGGGCTACTACATGAACCCGAGCACGGGAGCGCGGGTGCCGGGGCCGTAGCCGGGTTTAAGCTTCACCCTCTTTCTCCGCCTGCGCCCGCTTTGCTTCGGCGCGGTGTTTGAGCACTTCAAAGATGATGGGCAGCATGGAGACGACGATGATGAGAACGAAGACCAGCTTGAGGTTGTTTTTGATGATCGGGATGCTGCCCAGGAAGTAGCCGGCGATGCTGAAGCTGAGCACCCAGACCAAGCCGCCACCGAGGCTGTAAACAAGGAAGCGGCGGTAATCCATGCGGCCAAAGCCGGCGGTGAAGGGGGCAAAGGTGCGGACGATAGGCACGAAGCGCGCGAGGATGATGGCCTTGCCGCCATGCTTGACGAAGAAGGCCTCGGTCTTCGCGAGGTAGTCGCGCTTGAACCAGCGCTGGTTCACGATCCAGCCGCCTGCTTTGCGGCCGATCCAGTAGTTCAGATTGTCACCGATGATGGCGGCGCACATGAGCAGGGGAATGATGAGCTCGATGCGGATGAGCCCCTGGGCGGACAGAGCGCCCACGGCAAACAAGAGTGAATCACCCGGCAGAAAGGGCATGATCACCAGGCCGGTTTCGCAAAAGATGATCGCAAACAGCAGCCCGTAAATGAGAGCGCCATGATCCTGCGCGAAGGCTTGCAGGTGTTTGTCGATGTGCAGGACGAAATCGAGGAGCTGGGAGATCATGGGTGGCGAATCTCCGGCTTCAGGGCGGGGCGGCAAACGAAAAGTCATGCCGATCCCGACTGGTTCACAAAAAAACCGGGGCGTGATGCCCCGGCTTTGCTGGATGGGTGCTGTCGATTCGATCGGTGGCTTATTTCAGCTCTGCGGTGACCACTTTTTTGCCCTCGATTTTGAGGCCGTCGACATTTTTGAATTTTTCCGCCACTTCTTCAGGGCTGAGGCCGACGTCAGCCGATTCCATGAAGCCCGCGAAGATCTCAGCGTTGTCCATGATCTTGTCGAACTGGATGTCCATGTAGCTGATCGTGCCATCATTCAGATGGGCGGCATTCGAACTGGCGATGCCATTGGCCCCTTGGACCGCCACTGCCACGCGCATGCCGGCAAACATGGGCTTCATCATCGCCATCTGCGATTTCATCATGGCGATTTGATCCGGGGTCTTCTTCGGCTTGGCTGCATCGCCGCCTTTCTTTTTATCCGCGTCTGGATTGGTGATGGTGAGGGTGGAGCCGCTGAGCGCGAAGGTCATTGGCTGCGTGGTGGAGGGCTTGCCCTCCTGTTCTGGTTCAAACGGCACGTATTTCAGCTTTGAGAGATCAGCCACGGCAAAGACCACTTTCACACCGCTTTTGCCATCGGGTGTCTTCACTTCTTCATGGGATTTGACCGTGACGCCCTCGCCGAGCTTCTTCGCGCGCTCCGCGGCTTTCTCCTTGTCCATGACCAGGCCCTTGAGCTGATCGCCCTGGCCGCCCTGCATCATGGCCGCCAGCTGGGCGCCCAGGAGAACACTCTCCTCGATGGTGGCCGTGCCGTCCTTGCTGACGATCACCGTGGATTTGATTTCAATGCAGGAGGCCAGCACAAAAGCGACCGCCGCGAGGAGGAGGGATGAGAATTTCATGAGGCGGCAGATTAGGCGTGTGGAATTTTCTTCTACAAGCGCAAAGAGTGAGGCGGTCTGACATTTACCATGGCAGAACGGCAAGGATGATGCTTGCCAAATGATTAATTTCTGAAACAAGTCAGGCATGGAATCCCATGAAGTGATCAGCAAGGCCGTTGAGCAAACCAGCTTCAAAGAGGTGGCGGCGCAGATGGGCGTTTCCCTCTCGCTGGCCTACAAGTGGTCCCAGCCGGACGAGCAGCAGGGCAGTGGCACCTCCAATCCTCTGGACCGCGTGCGCCAGCTCTTTGAGATCACCAAGGATCCGCAGCTCATCCAGTGGCTCTGCCACAAGGCGAACGGGGTCTTTGTGCAAAATCCCCCCAGCGGAGGTCCGCGAGGCATGGAGCTGATGCCTGCCACGCAGGAAATCGTCCAGCAGTTTGCGGATCTCCTCACGGCCATCAGCAAGGCGGCTTCTGACAACCGCATCAACAAGGAAGAGGCGGGGCACATCCGTGGCGTATGGGATGAGCTGAAGCGTTTTACCGAAGGCTTCGTCCGCCTGTGCGAGAAGGGCGACTTTGGCCACCTCGCGGATGAGATCAAAACGCATCAGGGACACAAATAACGCACCTGATTATTGGAAGCCATGGCCACCACCGGTCCGCTGCTGATCCGCCATGAGGGCCACACGCCACGTGAGCGCAGCACCTGCGGCTGGAGGGATCGTTTGATCAGCCGTGAAGATGCGGGGCTGTCTCCTGCTGCCTGGGCGCATGCGGTGGACATCGACGGCGCAAAGCTTCACTATCACAAACGATCCACGGAGCTCTACTACGTGCTGGATGGCGGTGGCACTGTGGTGCTGGACGGCGTCGAACAGCCTGTCAGCCAGGGTTCTCTCGTGCACATCCCGCCCGGCGTCGTGCATGGTGCGCGCGGGAAGATGCGCGTGCTTGTTGTTGGCATCCCGGACATCGCGGAGGATGATTATTTCGAGGTGGAGGCAGCGGGCTAAAATCAATTAAACGCACGCCCACACGGAAGAGCTGGGCCGATTGGTATGGAAACTGCCCCTTATATGCCATGGCACTGCTACTACTTTTTGTCGCCCGGCTTTGCCTCAAGCAGCTTGAGCAATTACAGTTCTCCAACGACGATTGGATGGTTTTCTCCTCCGTCATCTTTATTTCTGTCGCCTTGGGCATCAGCCATCGGGTGCATATGATCACCGGTCGCTAGCCTTTTCCCGGGCGGTCCCTGAAGAGGGGGGCTGCTGGAAAGCTCCGTGGTTTTCTGTTCGAAGCACCGGCAATAATAGGCTCTATCGGTAGGCGGTCCGAGTCGACGTGGTGGATGAATTGTGTCGATTTCCTAAACATAAAATCATTGCACAAAAACAAAGCTACTTTAATGATGCGCTACTATGAATATGAAAACACACTCGACAGTGCTTGCTCTATTGGTCACTTTTGGTCTGGGTATGTTCACCAGCGCCGGAGCATCTGACTACGCATCTGATCATGTTTTGAACCATCCCATGGCTGGAATGCGGCCTGCCAAAAATTTCAGAGGGAGCTATCCCACGCTCACCAAGAGCATGCAAGCGGGTCATGTCAGAACCATCACTACGGACAATATCGTCAGCTACGGCCACCCTTTCATCGGCAGATACAATGGGCAGACCTACTGGATGGTCCCCGTTCATTTTCACCTCTACGGTCCGGACACTTCTTATCAACAGATCAGCATGGACGGTCGTCCGCTGCCTCACGTTTCCAGGGCTCGTCCTAGTTATTCGCAGCACTCCGCAGAAGCCTATGCCTGCGTTCGCGCAGGCCGGGTCGAACATTGGATCTACAAAATTTCCAAATCTCCGGTGCGCTGATCGGTTTCTCTAGTCTTGGGCGCTACCCTCTCAGGGCCATGACGGCCGGGCTGTGCCCGCCTTCGGCATGTTTATTTAATCATCACCTGGGTGCTCCAGGTATCTGGGCAAGTCTAGGTCCTGCGGACGGGCATATCATATAGCCCGGGGGTGGCCCCCCCAGGAGGGCATGAATCCTCCTCCTAACGTCTCTCAAGAGCCAACCCACCGAGGTTGTGTTCATTCCTCGCCATGCCCGTGGCCTCATCTCCTATGAGAGATGAAGAAGGCTGAATGGAGGCAGTAGGAGTCTCCGCCCAATAAAAAAATTGGACTAAATAGGATTTACTATGTTTATTATAAATAAAGACATTTACTTTGCTTCTCAATATGAACCCGAACGATCGAAACGCCTTGGTCCCCGATATCCGCGAAGTTCTCTCCCAGCATGCCCGCATGTCCGTGGAAAATTTAGGTGAAGGAGACGATCTTTATAACGCTGGTCTGACTTCTTTGGCCACGGTGGCGGTCATGCTGGCGCTCGAAGACAAGTTCAATGTCGAGTTCCCCGACAATCTGATCGGCCGCCGCACTTTCAAGAGCATTGAATCCATTGCGGAAGCGATCACGAAGCTCGCGGCCTAGATCCGAGCACTGCTGTGCCCCGTTTTGTTCAAGCCCGTACCATCCCCCACCCCCAATCCCATCCTGTGAGCACTCTTTGCAGCACCGAAGTCGATTTTGACGAACTTTTGAAGGAGGTGCATGCGCTGGGCAAAACGGTGCTCCGAGTTCATGCGGCGGATGTGGACAAGAATGCGCGCTTTCCGAGCGAGTCGATCGATGCCATGCGTGAGGCGCGCCTGCTGAGCGCGTATGTCCCTGAAGAGTATGGTGGCATGGGGTTGAACCTCGTGCAGGTCGCGAAGATCTGCGAGACCTTGGGCCAGTACTGCGGCTCGTCAGCGATGATTTATGCCATGCACAAGATCCAGGTGGCGTGTGTGGTGCATCATGCTCAGCAGTCGGAATTCTTCTGCGACTACCTGCGGCGGCTGGTGGTGGAGCAGCGGTTGATGGCCTCGGCGACGACGGAAATCGGCACGGGAGGAGACTTGCGCTCCAGCATCTGTGCGGTGGAGGTCTCGGGTGATGAGTTCAAACTCACGAAGAAGGCTCCGGTCATCTCCTATGGTGACTTCGCCGACGAGATCTTGGTGACCTGCCGCAGTGCCCCGAACGCACCGGCGAATGAGCAGGTGCATGTCATGGTGAGCAAGGGGGAGTACACCACCGTGCCGCTTTCGACCTGGGACACCATGGGTTTCCGCGGCACCTGCAGCTCGGGCTTTGAGCTGACAGCCACAGGCAGTGCGGAGCAGATCCTGCCGCAGCCTTTCAATGAGATTTTGGGCCAGACGATGCACCCCTATTCGCACATCGTGTGGGGCGCGCTGTGGTCGGGCATTGCGATGGACGCCGTAAACCAGGCCCGCGCTTTCGTGCGTGCTGAAGCGCGCAAGACCCCCGGTGAAACACCCATCTCGGCCATCCGCCTCGGTGAGGTCGACCAAGTGCTGCAAATGATGAGGAACAATGTGGTGGCCATGGCGCGTGAGTACGACGAACTGCGCAGCCGGGACTGCCCGGGAGTGTTTGAAGAATTTGGTTTCTCCATCCGCACGAACAATCTGAAGCTGTCCACCTCGCAGCAGTTCGTGGACATCGTCGGCCGTGCGATGCTGATCTGCGGCATCTCGGGTTATCGCAACGATTCCAAATTCAGCATCGCCCGCCATCTGCGTGATGCTTATGGCGCGGCACTGATGGTCAATAACGACCGCATTTTGAAACTGAACGCCACGATGCTGATGGTTCACAAGGAAGGCTGATTTATGACGTGCACTTCGACCGCAACTCTCCCCATCACCGAGGCCTATCAGGCGTTTCTCGACCAAGTCACTGAGGCCGGACTGCTTGTGCCGCTTGGCGTGCGCGGCGTCTATGGCTACAACGGTGTGTTTGAAGGCGTGCTGCAAAGCTTTGACCGCCTTGTCACACGACGCGCCGCACACTTCCAGGCGGACGTCATGCGCCTGCCCGGAGTGCTGAGCCGTGAGCATTATCTGAAGACCAGCCACATCGAAAACTTTCCGGACCTGATGGGTTCCGTGCACAGTTTCATGGGGCGTGATCGCGAACATATGGGCATGCTGACCAAGCGCGAGGGCGGAGAGGAATGGACCGAGGATCTGACGCCTAGCGCACTGATGCTGACGCCGGCGTGCTGCTATCCTTTGTATCCCACGGTGACTGGCACGCTGACGGAGGCGGGCAAGACGGCGGATTTGTTCTCGCAGGTGTTCCGGCATGAGCCTTCCATCGACCCGTGCCGCCTGCAGATCTTCCGCCAGCGCGAATTCGTCCGCATCGGCACCGCCGAGCAGGCGCTGGAGCATCGCAGGCAGTGGATCGAACTGGGCCGGGACATTCTGTCCGAGGTCGGACTCGGGGTTGAGATCGTCGTCGCCAATGACCCTTTCTTCGGGCGTGGCGGACGGGTGATGGCGGCTTCGCAGAAGGAGCAGGATCTGAAGCACGAGTTCACGTTTGCCGTCGCCTCAGAAGAAAAGCCGACGGCCATCGCCTCGACCAACTGCCACATGGATTATTTCGGCAAAGCGTTCGACATCAAGCTGCCGAATGGTGAAGCGGCACATTCGGCATGCATTGGATTTGGGATGGAGCGCATCACGCTGGCCTTGTTCAAGCATCATGGATTTGATCCTGACCGCTGGCCCTATGAGGTGAAAAACGCCCTGGAACTATGAGCCGACCGTTTCCACCCCTTGATCCACAAACTTATGCACGCCATCGCCTGCACATGCAGGAGCGCGAGTGGGCGGAGACGAACTGCTACGTCGATGTGTGGATCGAAGTCCTGCATGCCCGCGGCCTGGAGCCGATAGCGGCCCTGCCGTTTACGCTGGGCATCGACTTTGAGGGCGACCAGTGGACCTTTTTCAAATATCAGCTGACGGACTTGTACGATCTGTACGCACTGGATGTGCAAGAGCTGGCGATCTACCGGCCGCTGACAGCGCACATCGAGGAGCAGCTGTCTCTTGGGAGACCTCTGCTCATTGAACTGGACTCGTTTTATCTGCCTGACACGGCTGGCAGCGCCTACCAGTTGGAGCATGTGAAAACGACGGTGGCCATCGCGGAGATCGACATGGAGCAGCAGCGTCTGGGCTACTTCCACGCGCAAGGCTACTACCATCTGCAGGGGGATGATTTTGCGCATGTGTTTCACCTGCGTGGCGAAAAGAATCCCGCGATTCTGCCGCCCTACTGCGAGATCGTGAAGAGCACGCCCAAGCCGCCTCTGCAAGGTGAGGCGCTTCTACATGCGTCGCTGGGTTTGCTGCGGCGACAGCTGCAGCGGCTGCCGGAAATGAATCCGTTTGTGAAGTTCCGCGCACGTTTTGAGGCTGACATGCAGTGGCTGATCAACGAACCGATTGCCACGTTCCACCAGTACTCCTTTGCCACGCTGCGCCAGTTTGGCTCCTGCTATGAGCTGGCCGGCACCTACCTGAAGTGGCTGCAGAGCCAGGGCGTGGGCGGGCTGGATGGCGCCATTGAGTCGATTCTCCGGCTGTCCACCGGGGCGAAGACGCTGCAGTTCCAGCTGGCACGTGCGATGGCGCGGAAAAAGGCCATCGATTTCACGCCTGTCGATCAAATGGCAGAGCATTGGGCGCAGGCGATGCAGCAACTGAAGGACGCGTTTCCCGCGTAACCACCATGACGTACTCTGTTCACTTTGCGCCGTGGACATGCTGTGCGCAGGCTCCCGGAGCGAGTGCAGAACCCGCAGCGGTGCAGGGAGATTGGATTGCTGCCGAGGTGCCGGGCACGGTGGCTTCGGCGTTGCGTGCACGCGGGCAGTGGAGTCATCAAAACCCACCGGATATCGATGCGCAGGACTGGTGGTACCGCACGGCATTCACTGCGGCAGCAAGAACTGCTGAAGAATCCTGTGCTCTGTGCTTCGATGGGCTGGCATCGCTCGCTGATGTCTGGCTCAACGGCGAACTCATCCTGAGCTCCGACAACATGTTCCGCAGCCATCGCGTGGCAGCAGGGAGCCTCTTGCGCGATGAAAATGAGCTGGTGATCCGCTTTCGTTCGCTCACAGCGGACTTGAAGAAAAAGCGTCCGCGTCCGCGCTGGAAAACCAATCTCGTGAACAACCAGCAGCTGCGCTGGCAGCGCACGAGCCTGCTGGGGCGCATTCCGGGCTGGTCGCCGCCGGTGCCTGCGGTGGGGCCTTGGCGTGCGGTGAGACTGGAGTGCGGGCCAGTGTTGCTGACAAACATACAAAAGACGGCATTGCTGGCGGGAGACGAAGGCGTCGTGAGTTTTCGTGCGCGGGTGGAGTCGTCGATGAAAATCGTTTCGGCGCGGCTGAACATCGGCGGGCATTCTGCCGAGCTTCTGTGTGAGGATGACGTTCTGCGTGGTGAGCTGCGCATTCGACATCCGGAACTGTGGTGGCCGCACACACATGGCGTGCCGACGTTGTACGCCAGCAAGGTGATCGTTGAGACGAATGCAGGCGCGCATGAGTTTCCGCTGGAGCAAACAGGCTTTCGCGGCATCGAGGTCAGCAATGATCCTGGGTTTGCCATTCATGTGAATGGAACGCGTGTTTACTGCCGTGGTGCTTGCTGGACGACGAACGACATTTTCACGCTTGGCGGCGCCGAAGAGTCACTCCGGCATGATCTCGTACTCGCGCGTGATGCTGGCATGAACACGCTGCGCATCGGCGGCACGATGACCTATGAGAGTGATGCGTTTTACCGCCTCTGCGATGAACTGGGCATCCTTGTCTGGCAGGACTTCATGTTTGCCAACATGGACTACCCCGTGGAGGACGCCGCGTTCGCTGAAAACATCACGATCGAGGCCACGCAGCAGCTGGGCCGATTCGCGCAGCACCCCTGTGTGGCGGTGTACTGCGGCAACAGTGAGATCGAGCAGCAGGCGGCGATGCTGGGCATGGCGCGTGAGCTTTGGCGCAACCGCTGGTTTGGTGAGCAGCTGCCAGCGCTGTGCAGCCAGCACCATCCCGGCACGGCCTATGTGCCGTCCTCGCCAAGCGGCGGTGTGCTGCCCTTTCACACGAGGACCGGTGTCACCCATTATTACGGCATCGGTGCGTATCTGCGCTCCCTGCGTGAGCTGCGGCAGGCAGATGTGAAATTCACCAGCGAGTGCCTCGGATTTTCAAACATCCCGGAGACGGACGCCATCGATGAAATCATGGGCGGCCTGATGCCGGTGATGCACCACCCGCGCTGGAAGCAGCGTGTGCCGCGTGACACCGGGGCCGGATGGGACTTTGAAGATGTGCGCGACCACTACCTGCGGGAGCTTTTCAATGTCGATCCGGTGACGTTGCGCTCGTTCGACATGCCGCGTTATCTGGAGCTGAGCCGTGTGGCATCGGGCGAGATGATGGCGCGAACGTTTGCGGAATGGCGCAGCGGGCACAGCCGCAATGCGGGTGCGCTGATATGGTTTTACAAGGATCTGTGGCCGGCGGCGGGCTGGGGCATCGTGGACAGCACGGGTGCTCCGAAGGCGGCGTACTATCAGCTCAAACGCCTGTGGCAGAAGCGGCAGCTGACGATCACGGATGAAGGACTGGATGGGCTGCATTTGCATCTCAGCAACGAAACCACAGAGGCCGTCGAAGGATTTGTCGAGGTGCAGTTGCTGCGTGAGCCGAAAGGTGTCGTCGCCCGGCATGAGATCGCGGTGACGGTGGCAGGGCGCTCGCTGGAAGTGCGAAGTGTGGATGAAATTCTTGGTTCGTTTTTTGATGTGAACTACGCGTACCGCTTCGGCCCGCAGGCGCATCATGTGGTGATTGCGACCTGGTTCAGCGCAGAACGTGAGGTGATCAGCGAGGCGTTTCATCTCACCCGTGCACGAGATCCTGCGGTGCAGCCACTTGCAGGGGAGATGCTGGGAGCCAAGGCGAAAGCACTGGGTGATGGGCGCTACCAGCTCATGCTCAAAAGTGACCGGTTTTTGCACCATGTGCGATTGTCGGCCAAGGGGTTTCTTCCTGACGACAACTACTTTCATCTGGCCCCGGACCGGGACAAGGCGGTTTCCTTTGCGCCTGCCTCAGGGAAGAGCGGGACGTTTGAGGTTTATATTGAGGCCTTGAATGTGGCGGGCGAAATTTCGGTGGAACCGAGCTGTGCATCCCACGCAAGCCATCATGACAACTGAGCCAGAGTCGCACGCGCTTGAAGACGCTTCGTCTGTTGAGCAGGCCGGGCGGAGCGCGTTCTATTTTGAGAGCGGTGGCAGACCGTTGTTTGCATGGCTGCACCGCCCCGCAGGCGCAGTGGCTGAGCATGGGGTGGTGATCTGTTCGCCGCTTGGGCACGAGCAGGTTCATTCACATCGCGCGCTGCGACATCTCGCGGAAAGGCTGGCAGCGCAAGGTTTTGCGGTGATGCGGTTCGACTACCATGGCACCGGTGATTCCGACGGTGCCGAAAATGATCCGCAGCGTCTGGCCACGTGGCAGGCGAATGTGAGCGATGCCGTGGAGTGGATGCGCACTGAGGGGGGCTGCCGGAAGATCAGCCTTGTGGGCCTGCGCCTGGGGGCGGCGCTCGCGGCGCTTTACGCGGAGCAGCACGAAGTGGAAAGCCTCGTACTGTGGGCTCCCATTGTGAAAGGCCGGCGCTATGTGCGTGAGCTCACCGCCTTGAGCCAGACCGCGCAGCTGGCTGCGGGCAGTGAATCAGCAGGCATTGAAGCCATGGGCTTTGTCTATTCGAATGAACTGGCTGGCGAACTCGCGCGGGTGGATCTGCTCGCCCATTCGGTGCGCTGCCCGCAGGTGTTGATCGCATCCAGTGCAAACCCGGCGGGTGATTTGGCGTTGTTGGAGCATCTGAGGAAGCAGGGCGTGTCCGCAGAGGCCATGGCGCTGACCGGGTATGAGGGAATGATGGCCGAACCTCATGACACCCAGGTCCCGCAGGAAGCGTTGCAGAGCATTGTGGACTGGATGAAGGCGAAGGCACAGCCTGTAGTGACAGGCAGGAGCACCGCACTGGCTGCAAGTGCCACCTCGATGCTGACGCGCGGTCCTGACGCGGTGCGCGAGACCATTCTTCAGATCAGCAGCACGCCCGATTTGTTTGGCATCATGACGGAGCCGGTGGCGCGCCCGACGTCACTGCCATGGATCGTGATGATCAATGCCGGCGCGGCGTACCGGATCGGTCCGGGGCGCATTCATGTGGCCATGGCGCGGCAGCTGGCCGCGCTCGGTTATCCCTGCCTGCGGCTCGACATCAATGGCATCGGCGACAGCGTGGCGGCTGATCCGGAAAAGGAAAACGACACCTACGCAGCGACCGCCTTCCGCGATGTGAGTCTGGTGTGTGACTACCTGCATGCGCAGCAGCCGGGCCGCCCGATTGTCCTGCTGGGATTGTGCTCGGGTGCGTACGTGGCCTTTCAGTCGGCGGCGCAGCTGCCACATCCGGCCATCATCGAGAGCATCCTGATCAACCCCCTCGTCTTTTTTTGGAAGGAGGGAATGACGATCAATGACACGAACACCGACCAGCTGGTGGCCTGGCGTGAGTATTGGAATGCGATTTTCAAATGGAGCCAATGGAAGATGCTGCTCACTGGCAGGACGCGCACGGGATTTGCCGGGTCGCTCAAACGTTTCGCAGGTCATGTGAAACCGCGTTTTCTAACTACTCGCAGTCATGCTCCACAGAGGGAAAAGCCTGTGTCCCATGGCGGCTGCGCGCATCCGCTGCGCAAAGATTTGCCCGGAGATTTGAGCCGTGTTGCTGCTGCTGAGCGCACGCTGGCCATGTTTGTTTCCGACAACGATCCAGGGTATTTCCTGCTGATGTACCAGGCGCGGCGCAAAGCCACGCAGCTGATGAAGCAAGGCCGGCTGCAGTGCCGCTTCATCCACCAGGCGGACCACACATTCTCCACCGCTCAGTCGCGGCAGACCTTTTATCAGTCACTCACGGACTACCTGCATCAGCGCTTTGGTTCCGGATTGATCGAGAAGCGGGCAGTGGATGATGACAGCAAACTGCTTGCCCCTTTGCTGACAGCGTGACTCGACAGGGGCTGTGGCCAGGCCCTCATTTCAAAGGCGGAACGCGGAAGATCTTTCCGTTATAGGGGCATTGCGGCATCTGACCCGCGTTGAAATCTCGCACATCGATCAGCCTGCCGCTGGGATCGAACGGACTCTTCACGACGCCACGTTTTCCGGGAGCCCAGGTGGCGTAGGGAATGTCGGCTGGCTTCAGATCTTGCGGCGGATTTTTTCCGGCACATGATCAACAGGCACAAAAAAGCCCTGTAAACCGTTGATTTACAGGGCTTTGAGATTGGTTGCGGGAGTAGGATTTGAACCTACGACCTTCAGGTTATGAGCCTGACGAGCTACCGGGCTGCTCCATCCCGCGATTTGATGAGGGATTAGAATCGGCGGTCTCGCAGGATTGGCAACCTGTATTTACAATACTTCACATCTTGACCTGCAACATCCCCTGCGCCTTCTCGTTTGCAGCTTCCCGCATGAAACACACCGCTACAATCCTCCTGCTCGCTCTGGCGAGTTTTCCGGCCCTGGCTGCCGACTCCAAACCTGCTGCAGCAGACAAACCTTCGCCCATCGGCTACTCTGACACGCCGGTCATTCCTGGCACGAAGTGGAAGGTGCACGACATCGACCGCCCACGCCCGGCCCCCGTGGCTCCTGGCGAAAAGCCCGGCGATGCACCTGCCGATGCGATTGTGATCAATGCCGATGCGCTTCAGGCGAAGGAAAAGGACGCGAAGGGCAAGGAGACCGGGAAGATCATTCCCTGCCCCTGGCCGATCGACAGCGGGGTGATGATGATTTCCGGCGGTGACTGCTGGACGAAGCAGGAATTCGCCAGCTGCCAGCTCCACCTGGAATGGATGAGCGAGCCCAACACGAAGGGCAATTCCCAGAAAAAGGGCAATGCCGGGGTGTTTTTCATGGACCGCTACGAGTCCCAGATGCTGGACTGCGACAACAATCCCACCTATGCGGATGGCATGACGGGCGGTGTGTATGGCCAGACGCCCCCGCTGGTGAATGCAGTTCGTCCCGCCGGCCAGTGGCAGGTCTATGACATCGTCTTCACCGCGCCGAAGCTGGAAGGCGGCAAGGTGGTGGAGCCGGCCTACATCACCACCTTTGTGAACGGCATCTGCGTGCAAAACCACACGAAGATCATGGGACCGACGAAGCACAAGAACATCACTGACTACACGGGTGAATTCCCCGAAAAAGCACCGATCCGCATTCAGGATCACAAAAACGAGCCACCGGTGCGCATTCGGAACATCTGGATCAGGCCGCTCTGAAGCTGCAGAAAGCGTCTTTTTTTTTGAACTCACAAGGCCGGAGGTTGTCCCTCCGGCCTTGTTGTTTTTGTTAGGCAACAAAAAGTCAAAAGTAAGGAAAGCGTAAGAATGATACGGTATTTATGATAATTTCGTTGAAGTTAAATAAATCGTCACTTAAACTCCGCGCACTTGCCGTAAAATAATAATTACCATAACAATCATGCTTATCAGTCATCCGCTGCTGATGGGTCTAGCTTATCTTTAACCTTTTGATTATGCCGCTCGCTCTGCCCACGCGTTCCATCAAAGCCGCCGCCCTTGTAGGCAGTGGGCTGGCGTCGTTCTCGCGCACACGGCGCTCCTCTGAGGCCACGATTTTGACATTTCACGGCCTCAGTGAAAATACAAGGGATCGAGGCGTTCTCGACTGGTCATTGCATCTGCAGGTCGATGCTTTCCGCAGCATCTGCTCCATGCTGGCCAAAGAGTACCACGTGATTTCGCTGGCAGATCTCGTCGAAGCACGCAGCCAGGGTTCTGGCCTGCCTGACAACTCAGTCGTCATCACTTTCGATGACGGGTATGCATCCAACTACGAACTGGCATTCCCTATTTTGCGGGAGTTCGGGCTGCACGCCACGATCTTTGTCGCCACGGGTTTCCTTGACCGGGAGGAAATGTTCTGGTTTCAGCGTGCCGATCTGGCGCTCGGCCGCACGCAAAAGAACCTGCTCGACTGGAAGATTAATGGTAAAAACCTACGCCTCTACCTTGGTACTTACGAGCTGCGTCAGCAGTCCCTCAGGCAGCTGCTGCCAGAACTCAAGGAACTGCCGGACACCGATTTGCTGGGCGAGGTGGACCGCCTGGAGGCGGCGCTGGAGGTCAAAGCGCCTTCATTCGACGATCTGCCCAAGCCCATGCGCCCGTTGACGTGGGAGATGGCGTGTGAAATGTCCCTCAGCGGGCATGTGGACATCGGCGGTCATACGCACACGCATCCCATTCTGGCTCGTTGCGATGTCATGACCATGCGTGCGGAAATTGCCACCTGCCGTGATCGCATTCACGCCGAACTCGGTGAGCTGCCCTCTGCTTTTGCCTATCCCAATGGCGGGCCGGACGATTTTACCCGCGAAACACTCATGCTCGTGCGTGAAGCAGGGTTCAAAGCGGCCTGCACGACCATCAGCGGTCGCGTCCATGACACCGTCTCCATGTACCAGCTGCCACGCTACGGCTGTCCTGAAACCGTGGTGGAGGCGAAAGCCACGGTGTCTGGCGCGTTCGAAACACTCAAAGACTGGCGGCAGAGCTGCCTGAAAGCGATGTCGATGATATGAGGACGATCACGCTTGCCACAAGTCACACGCTGCCGCTGCCCATTCAGCAGCCGATGAGTGCCTTCGTGGCTGCGCCGACCCTGCCTGCGCCCGCACTCGACCGGCGCCCGGTGGTGCTGCACTTTGCCTACAGCATCGGTGGCGGTGGTGCTGAGGCGATGCTGATGAATCTGGCCGAATCGCTCGATCCGGCGCAGTTCCGCACCGTCGTCGTCGCCGTCAATGCCAAGCCCTGGGCACATCAGCTGAAGCGGCTGCAGGAGGCCGGGGTGGTTGTGCATGACCTCGAAAGCACCACCTACCTCAATCCACGCACACTCGCGAGACTGCACGCCGTGCTGCGCGCGGAGCGCCCCGACATTGTGCAAACATGGACTCATCACGCCGATCTTGTGGGCGGCTGGGCTGCACGGGTGGCTGGAGTGCGCAATATCGTCTGGAGCATCCACTGCCGCGAGATTCACCGCAATCCCGGCGACAGCGAA
Organism: Prosthecobacter sp.; assembly: GCF_044222345.1. Classification (GTDB taxonomy): domain Bacteria; phylum Verrucomicrobiota; class Verrucomicrobiia; order Verrucomicrobiales; family Verrucomicrobiaceae; genus Prosthecobacter. Next base: position 11,741 of record NZ_JBGANL010000027.1, on the reverse strand, counting down.
GGCAAGATGTCGCTCTTCCGCCGAGCGCTGGCCTGCAGCTCTCGATTTATTCCGCGGCGCATCATTTCCTGCTCTGCCGCAGCCATCGAAGACCACGCCGCCATTGGTTATCCGCGCGCCAAGATGCGCTGGATTCCCAATGGCATCAACGCTGAACGCTTTGTGCCAGATACGGACACCGGGCTGGACACGCGTGCCGAGCTGAAACTGCCACCTACAGCGCCGGTGATCGGATTCGTCGGGCGCTTTCATGAGATGAAGGATCTCGCGACCTTCCTGCGCGCAGCGGCCCTGCTCCAGACCCGGGTGCCGGAGGCACACTTTGTCTTGTGCGGCGGAGCTGAAGTCGAGCTGGGTGAAGTGGAGCGTGAGCTGCTGGCCATGCTGCCACAGCGTCAACAGGTGCGTTTTGATTCTTTCCGTGCCGACCCTTGGCGTTTGTATCCTGCACTGAGTGTGTTCTCGCTTGCCTCACGCACCGAGGCATGTCCGATGACCATCATTGAGGCGATGTCCTGCGGTGTGCCGTGTGTCACCACGGATGTGGGGGATTGCGGACGACTGCTGGAGGGTGTCGGGCAGGTCGTGCCCATGCAGGATCATTCTGCCCTGGCGAGAGCCTGGGAGCAGGCGCTGCAGCTTGGTGCGGCAGCGCGTGAAGAAATCGCCCGGAAGTCGCGCCAGCGGGTGCTGGAGAAATTTACCATCGCTCATGCTGCACGGCAGTATGCGGAAACCTACGCAGAGCTTTTGGAGGTGAAGTCATGAAAGCGCTTCTGCTGCTTCTGGTCTTGACCACCTGCGCGGCTGCCCAGCCGGTGAAAGTGTCGTTTTGCGATGGCATGACCCGCATTTCCCGTGACGGCGCAGCGCCAACGGCTGCCACGAACACTTTGTATGCAGCGCGCGGAGAGTGGGAGCCTCTGCAGATCATCGTCACCGCCACGCCGGAACAGCTCAAAACGATTCAGGTGATCGCCACGGGCATCGCGAAGAATGATTCAGACGACCTGCTGCCAGCCCCGAAGGTGCTGCGTGAGCACTATGTGCGCGTCTCCCAGTCCACGCCGCGGGCACCGCTGCCGCCGGGAGATTATCCGGATGCACTGGTGCCGCTGGACATGCCTGCGCAGGAGCTCAGCGGTACTGAGGTGGTGAATCAACCTTACTGGGTGGATGTCTTTGTGCCTTACACCGCAGCACCGGGGGCATACACCGGCGAAGTGCGGTTCGAGTTTGCCGATGGGATGAAAGCCATCGCCAGCTACACGCTCAACGTGTGGGATTTTGACCTGCCCGTGGTGCCGAAGCTGCGCACCTCGATCATGACCACAGTACGCCACGTCGCCCAGGTGCATGGCCTGGAGTATCATGACAACGCACCATCACTGGCGCATGCAGGGCTGCTCAATGCCTATTACGACCTGCTCGCCGAACATCGGCTCAGCGTGGATCAAATCTATGGCAGCTATCCTGACGCCAGCACCGGCAGGCTGGATGAAGACAAGGTGGAACGGGCGCTGAGAAAGCACCTGCTGCACAGGCATTGCAACAGCATCGGCCTGCCGATCTGGCCGAAGTGGCCGTTCAAAGATCCCCTGGGCGAAGATCGCGCTGCGGCGATGAGCTATGTCGCGCAATGGATGAAGCTGCTGGCCAAAATTCACTGTGAATCGCGCGGCTATGTGATCATGGGAGATCTCGATGAGCCGAACGACGAGGCGGCTTATGCCACGGTGCGCCGCTGGGGCGAGTTCTTCAACGAGGTGGAAAAAAAGCATGGTGTGCGTGTGCCGCTGCACGTCACCGAGCAGCCGACAGCCGAAAAGGCCGCGTGGGGTTCTCTCGTCGGAGCCGTGGACATCTGGGTGCCGCATTTCAGCGAAGTGTGGAAGGACATGGAATGGGCCGGCGGCAGGCATGACATCGCTCTGCGTCGTCAGGCAGGTGAGGAAGTCTGGGCCTATGCAGCGCTCGTGCAGATGCCGGTGGCGTGGGAAGAGCAGCATGGCAGGCCCGGGCAGCTCGCCAGCAGCTTTCCACCCGTGTGGGCGCTCGATTATCCCCCCATGGCGCATCGCATCGTCGGCTGGTTGCTGCCGAAGCACGGCATCACCGGATTGGATTACTGGGACACGATCTTTGCCGCTGAAGGGGTGGATGTCTGGCAGGATGCGGGCACTTTCAAAACGCCCGATGGTGCGACCTACAATGGTGACGGCTCCTACATCTATCCTGCCACGGAGAAACGCCAGGGCCGCCATGCTCCGGTGGCGTCCATGCGTCTAAAATGGCTGCGTGAGACGGTGGAGGACTACGATTACCTGATGCTGGCGCGTCTACTGGGCCTCGAAGATGAGGCACGCCGTTTGACGGCCGGTTTTGCGCGTGGTTTAGGCGACTGGGATGACAATTCAGGCGTACTACTTAAGGCGCGCCAGCAACTGGGTGCGCTGATTGAATCCGCCCAGCAACGCAAACAGACAGCCGCCGCGCCGACAGGAGGTGTCAAGTGACCACGACCATGTTTCCTCCCCAACCGCGCTGCACGGCCGCCCAATCCATTCCAGCCCCGCGTCGTGGCGTGCTCACCCTCGAGATCGTGCGCGACGAAGCGGGTTTCCATGCGCTGCAGCCTTTTTGGGACCCACTGGTCGAGCAAATGGCCACGCGTTCACCGTTCGTTCGATGGGACTGGATGAGCCTGTGGTGGGAGGAATGCCGTCAAGAGGCGCGGCTGGTCATTGGCGTGCTGCGTGATGCCGAAGGTATTCCGCAGGCCATTGCGCCGCTCATGCTCGCCTCTGAACCGGATTCGGTGCGCAAGCATCTCGTGACCCTGACCTTTCTGGCCGGGTTTGGAGATGCGCATGGCGAGCGGCTGGACCTCATCGTGCCCGCTGGCCGGGAGGATGAACTGACTCCCCAGCTCTGCCGCGTGTTCAAGATGCTGCGGTCTGAATGCGACAATGTCCGGCTCAATCATCTGCTCGAAGAATCTCCCAACAGGCCGCATCTCCTCGCAGCGCTGAAGGACTCATTCAGCCATGCCGGAGTGCTGAACCGCCAGATCACCCGGTATATCAACCTGCCTGCGTCGTGGGAAGACTACGAGGCACGCCACGGCTCCAAATGGCGCAATGTGCTGCGCCGCAGTCGCAGGGCTTTTACGGCAGAGCATGCAGGCATGGCCACGCAAGTGGGTGAGCGCATGACCATTGACGAAGCGATGAAGGAGTTTCGAGTGCTGCATGCCATGCAGTGGGCCGAGGGAATCAGCAGCTTCATTACGGACGCCTCCTGGCGTTTTCACCAGCGCCTGGCGGCGCGCTGGCTGCCGCAGCAGCGTGCATGGATGCCCTTGCTCGAAGCCGACGGCAAACTGGTGGCCGCACTGTACGGTTTCGTTGAGCGGGAGCAGTTTTTTCAGTATCAGTCGGGCTGGGAGAGGTCCCTGGCGAAGATTTCCCCTGGAAAGCTCGTCATTCGGTGGGCGGTTGACTGCTGTATTCAGCGCGGTCTGCAGGTGTATGACATGCTGCCCGGCGACTACGAATACAAACGCCAGTGGTGTGACGGTTCACGCTGGCTGCTCGATCTCGAAGGTTTCAATCCGGCAAGCTGGCGCGCCACCGCTTTTCGTGCTCTGCGTACCGTGCGCCGCTGGTTTCCCGGGTCCAATGCTTCAGGGGTGATCAGTTCCAACGATTCTCAGGAGGGGAATGAAACTGTTCCCCCTCCAGCTGCTTAATTCTTTCATATGGCCATTCCCTACAGCATTCAGCCCTCGAACGCCGCCCCACCGGACGGCTTTGGAGCGATGCTTGCCCTCCCACCAGCGCGTGGCTTGGTTCCAATGGCTCCATCCATGACCATGCCGGCGCATCCGGGCGTGTCACCGGTGTTTGATCCGCGTGCCTTCCTGCCGCCGGTCAATCCGCAGGATTTTGAGGTGCAGTCGCTCATCAGTCTCGTGGATGTCATCGGCTATATCCGCAAGCGCTGGCTGCGGGGTGCGGTGCTGGGCCTCATGCTCGCGGCATTGGCGTTTTACTACCTCGGCATGGGGGTGAAGATCTACGAGGCGGAGTCGCAGCTGCTGCTGCGCATTCAGGATGCCAGTCCCGTTGACATTGATGGCGCGGTCTCACGCGGCCCTGGGGAACTGAGCGCCGTGCAGCTGATCAACAACCACCGTGCGGAGCTGCTGTCCCGGCGCTACCTGAGTTATTTGTTCGACCACTTTCCGGCGAAGGAGCGTGATGCGTTTCTGGAGCGTGAGGCGAATTCCCTCAGCCGCAAGGACGAGCTGATGAAGCTGCTGGGACTGTACAAGCCGGGCAAGCCAGGTGATCCACGTGAACGGTTCATCAACCTGATGATCAGCAATGCGCGCGTGGAGCCGCTCAAGGAATCGCACGTGCTGCGGGTGCAGATTCGCGACCGTGATCCGCAGATCGCCGCCGATCTTGCCAATCACTACACGGAAGAGTACACCCGCTATGTGGCCGAGGAGGAAGGCCAGCTCAGCGCGAACGCCTCCACCTTCCTCGAAACCAAGTCTGCGGAGTTGCTGAAGAAACTGCAGGAATCGGAGCAAAAGCTCGCCGAATACCGCAAAAGCCAGGGGATCATGGAAGACATCGATTCCAAGGATGTCTCCAGCGACAAAGTGCGCCAGCTTAACGTCGCGATCACAGAGGCCGACCTCAAGCTCACCAAGGCGAAAAGTGATCTCAATGATCTGGTGGCTGCGCAGAAGGCGGGGCGTGACCTGACCGAACTTCGGCTGGTTGCCGACAACCCGGATGTGAATTTCATCCGCAAGCAGCTTGATGCAAAGATCGCCGAACGTGCGCCTCTGGAGGCCACCTGCGGCCGCAAACACCCACGCATGATCGGTCTGGCGAATGAAATCGAAACGCTGCGCGGGTCGCTGGCTCGTGCGATCAGCTCCGTGGGTGGGATGATCCAGGCCGAGGTGGAGTCCCAGGAGCGCCAGCTGGCCGACTACCGCCGTCAGCTCGAAGAAGCGCGTGACGTGGCGCTGGACGTCAATGGCAAGAATGTGCAGCAGAGCCTGCTGCGCGACCAGGTGCGGATGGACCGCGATCTCTACGAGAAAATCGAGATGCGCCGCAGCCAGGCAGCACTCACGGGCCAGTTCCGTGACAGCGGCCTGCTGCGTGTGGCGGATGTGGCAACGGTGCCGGAAAAACCTGTGAAACCGAGCAAGCCCATCGCCGCCTTGGCTGCCGTGATGCTGTTTGGTCTGAGTTTGATCGGCCTGCCAGTGTGCTGGGGGATTTTTGACGATCATGTGAAGAAGCTTTTCAGCCCCAAAGTGGCAAAGCCAGCGATGCAGGATCAAACGCAGCACACCGCGTATGGCTATGGCTTTCCGGCTCAGCAGGCGCCGCCGCGTGCTTCTCCGTTCGCCATTGCCAGCTCTGCAGTGCCGGCCTTGCCTGCCACGGAACGCCCGCCGCAGGTGATGAATCGTCCGCCGCCGCCGCCGCCGCAAACCCGTCAGATGCCGTTGATGAAGCCTGCCAATGGTGACACCACCATTCTGGCCCGTCTCCCCCGTGTGCGGGGATCCAGCCCGGAAGCCATGCTGTCGGAACTGCTGAAACCGGAACCCATCGGCGCATCAAGTGCGCTGCATCAGCTCACCAGCACGCTTGAACAACAAGCCATGAACCGCAGCCGCACTGCCGGGGTGATTCTCATCACGAGTGCGGGCACCGGAGATGGCAAAACGCTGGTGGCCGCCGCCCTGGCCGCCGCCTTCTGCCACCAAGGCCGCCGTGTGTTCATGATGGAGTGCAATCCATCATCGCCCACGCTCCACCAGTGGTTTCCGCGTGCCGTGCAGGGCTACGGCGCCTATGCCAGCAACCTGGAGGCGCTGCGCTACGGCCACAGCAATCTCTTCCTGCTGCCCGGCTGCGATCTGCCTGCGCACGCCACCAACGAACTGCTCGACGGCTACCGCAGCTGGATTGAGCGTGCGAAAACGGAAGTGGACTGGATTATTCTCGATGCCTCTCCGCTGCTGAAGAGTTTTGCCAATGTCGCTCCGCTGGCTCCGCTCGCGACGGATGTGCTCATCGTCAACAATCCCGCCAAAACCACACCCGCCCAGCTGCGTGCGGGGCTGGCCCTTCTGCAACCGATGATGTCATCGAGCGCGCTCCGTGGCATGATCGTGAATGGCGGATAATGCCCTTCAAGGCGCATGCTGTTGCCGCAAAGCGTTTATAAGCCCTCCAGGGTCGCTCACACTGAGCATGACGGTGTAGCCCTCCGTCGTCGGAATGCGCGCCACACGGGTGTGATCGGTCACGAAGAGCAGGCCTTTCTCGCCGTTGCGGAGTCTGAACCAACCTGAGGCATAACCGGGCAGCCCGACGCCATTGGTCCGCCATTTGGCCTGATGCTCCTTGTCCGTGCTGAGATTTGTTGTCACCGCTTGATCCAGCATGAGCGACTTCAGCGGGATCAATCGACCATACATGTCTCCCTGAATGCGGAGGCCGACGGGGGAGACGGTGCAGCTCACGTGCCGGGTGGACCAGGCGATGTACCCCATGAGCGCGGCGCTGAGCAGCAGCACCAGCGCAATGACAGCGAGAAACCACAGCGACTTGCCTGCGGCGGGGATGATGGGGAAGACGGCTTCAGTCATGATGACAAAAGCCGAATGAAGAATGACGAATCTATCAGGCAAGGCGGAGCCACTCGCCGAGCTTGGCGAGGTGGGGGCTGTTGGCTTTCACGCAGGCCTGTAAGTAGGCGATTAGGTGCTGACGGTGCTTTTTGGCTTCTTGATGGAGGCCGGTATGCTTTTCGGGCAAACGGTGGTCAGTGGGCTTGATACCGACAGCAGGACCGATGACGTAAAGCCAAGGTTCGAGATCTGGCTGGATTTCGATGAGATGCTTGCCCTCAGCAGGGTGTTTGGACAGCATGAGACCGAGTTTGGCGCTCTCTTCGATGATCTTGTATTGGCGGAGGTAAGGCGGAGGAGGCTGTCCTGGATCTTGGTCAATCAAACCAAAGTCCGTGGGCCGGTTGGAGTTGGACAGTCCTTTTGAGACACGTCCTTTGCCCGCATGGTGCGAAATTTGGCGGATGGGCTTCCCCAACGCTAGCATGAGAGCCTCGTCGTTGTCGCATTCAAGGTGGATCATCTCACTTCTGGCAGCAGCCGGTCGAAATTGAAGAAGGCATCCATGCGCCACTCCTTGAGCTGGTCGATCTGTTCCTGATTGAGCGGATAGGCCTTGGTCTCAAAATTTTCCATGCGGCAGAGAACAACGTTCAGGTCTTTTGCCGACGTCTTCGAGAGGAGTGAATCCAGCATGTAGGGGCTGTGCGTCGTCAGGAAGAACTGATTGCCGCGATCATCGAGCGCGATGCGCTCTGCGAGGGTCTTGGTGTAGGGCGGGAAAGAGTGGGCTTCGGGTTCGTCGAAAACGAGAATCTGTTTGTTGTTCGTCTCAAGTGCCAAACTGTAAAATATCATTCGCCGCAGCGTTTCTGAGCTCCCGTTATAGGGTAGAGAAATCAAAAAATCCTCGATCATCTTGGCGACCTTCAATTCTCTCCCCGACAAGTCGATGTTTAGTTTGAACCCTGTGTTCTGGAAGAAGGCCGAGGCTGTCTGACGAGCCGATTTATTTGAATAGAGCAAATTGAAGAGATTGTCACCAAAAGGTGCAGCCAGCGACTTTACGCCCTCACCTCTGAACTCCTCCAGAGGCTTAAAGAGGTAATAATTGATCGTTTCGGAAAAACGCGAGTCATTCAGGCCAATAGTATTGGGCAACACATCGAGTTGTTTCGTCAGCCGATAAGCTTGATGGCCATTGCCAGTTGGCTGCTGGAAGACGGCTACTATCTCTTGCGGCTCAATTTTGAAGAACAATGGGGACTCATTCAAAGTCACCCGAATGCTGTTATCTACATCCAGATCTAAATACAGATCAGTGAAGGAAGAAATCCTCAGAACTTCGCGAAAATTGGCAAGGCAGCCCGCAGACCGAAGGGCAAGCGACTCCAAAATGTTCGTCTTCCCCGCGTTGGGCTCCCCGATGAACACATTCACCCGGCGGCAATCGAGATCGAGTTCGCGAATGGATTTGAAGTTTCGAATGGAAAGCTTGTGGATCATGGAGGTGCCGTCAAAGACGGCGGGTAAGGGTCTGGAAACAGTAGCGCTCCGAGGGCGACCTCGGCAAGAGATTTACCGAGGGCTGCTTGGGGCGCGGAGTGGGGTGGGCAACGGTTCGTTCCGCGAGGGGCAAAAAGAAGGCCCCAAGGACCTGAGGTCGCTTGGGGCCGTGGAGGGATGGAGACGAGCTACGAATTACGCATTCGCGCGCAGGATCTGGGCGAGCACATACGGCAGGATGCCGCCGGCGCGGTAGTAGTCGATTTCGACAGGGGTGTCGATGCGAACGATGACGGGGACGTCGAAGCTGCTGCCGTCGGCCTTGTGGACGCGGAGGGTGGCTTCGCTCATGGGCTTGAAGTCGTTGCTCAGGCCCAGGAGGTCGAAGGTGGCATCGCTGAGGTCCTTGACCTTGTCGTAGTCAGCCTTGTCTTTGAAGTTGCAGGGCAGGACGCCCATGCCGACGAGGTTGCTGCGGTGGATACGCTCAAAGGACTTCGTGATGACGGCTTTGACGCCGAGCAGACGCGTTCCTTTGGCGGCCCAGTCGCGGCTGGAGCCCATGCCGTAATCTTCGCCGCCAAGGATGATGCTAGGCGTGCCAGCGGCCTTGTAGGCCTCGGCAGCGTCAAAGATGCTCATTTCAGTGCCCGCAGGCTGGAGGAGGGTGTCGCCACCTTCCTTGCCACCCAGCATGAGGTTCTTGATGCGCACGTTGGCGAAGGTGCCACGGGTCATGACGAGGTCATTGCCACGGCGGCTGCCAAAGCTGTTGAAGTCCGCCTGGGTGACACCGTGCTCAAGCAGGAAGCGGCCGGCCGGGCTGGCCTTCTTGATCGCACCCGCAGGGCTGATGTGGTCCGTGGTGACGGAGTCGCCGAAGATGCCGAGGGGACGTGCGCCCTTGATTTCGGTGATGTCTCCGGGAGTCATGCTGAAATCAGCGAAGAACGGCGGATGCTGGATGTAGGTGGACTTGCCGTCCCACTCGAAGACTTCGCCGATGCCGCCCTGGATCTCGTTCCACTTCGGATTCTGCGAAGCGAAGTCGGTGTAGAGCTTGCGGAAGACATCCGGGGAAAGCGCGGAAGCCATGGCGTCACGCACTTCTTTGAGCGTGGGCCAGATGTCCTTCAGGTAGACGCCGCTGCCGGGAACGAGCTCGTCCTTGCTCAGATCGATATCGACCGTGCCGGCGATGGCATAGGCGACGACGAGCGGTGGGCTCATGAGGAAGTTGGCCTTGATGCTCTGATGCACGCGGGCTTCGAAGTTACGGTTGCCGGAGAGCACGCTGGCAGCCACGACATCCTGGCCTTTGACGACGTCTTCGATGCCAGCGTCAAGCGGGCCGGAATTGCCGATGCAGGTGGTGCAGCCGTAGCCGACGGTCTGGAAGCCGAGCTTGTCGAGCTCGACCTGAAGGCCGGTTTTGGTGAGGTAATCGGTCACCACACGGGATCCTGGCCCGAGGCTGGTTTTGACCGCAGGCTTCACGGTGAGGCCCTTGGCATTCGCTTTCTTCGCCAGGAATAGCGGCGAGCATGACGCTCGGATTGCTGGTGTTCGTGCAGCTCGTGATGGCGGCGATGAGCACGCTGCCGTCGGTGATGCTGTCTTTGATGCCACCTTTGGAATCAACGGTGACTTCGTAGGAGGTCTTGTCGGAAACGACATCCACACCGGCTGCTGCGCCGGTGACATCGATGCCGTCCGCTTTGGAGGCGCCGAGGTGTTCGACGACCTGCGAGGTCGAAGCCTTGCCGGCCATGGCTTTCACATCGGCAGCGAGGAAGTTCATTGAACTTGGATTTCAAAGCAGGCACGCTGATGCGGTCCTGCAGGCGTTTTGGGCCGGAAACGCAGGGGACCACGGTGCTGAGGTCCATCTCCATCTCGGTGGTGAATTCGATGCTGCCTTTCTCCGTGGGGATGCCCCACATGCCCTGGGCCTTGTAGTAATTCGTGACCGTGGTGCAGAGCTCTTCGCTGCGGCCGGTGCCGCGCAGGTAGGCGATGGTTTCTTCATCCACGCCGAAGAAGCCCATCGTGGCGCCATATTCAGGAGCCATGTTGGCGATGGTCGCACGGTCGGTGACAGGCAGGCTGACAGCGCCGGGGCCATAGAATTCGACGAATTTGCCGACGACACCGAGCTTGCGCAGCTTCTGGGTGACTTCGAGCACGAGGTCTGTGGCGGTGACGCCTTCTTTGAGCGCGCCTTTGAGGTAAACACCCACGACTTCCGGAACAAGGAAGGTGACCGGCTGGCCAAGCATGCCTGCTTCGGCTTCAATGCCGCCCACACCCCAGCCCACGACACCGAGGCCGTTGATCATGGTGGTGTGCGAGTCTGTGCCGACGAGGGAATCGGGATAATACACGCCGTCTTTTTCGAGCACGCCCTTGGCGAGGTATTCAAGGTTCACCTGATGCACGATGCCGATGCCGGGAGGCACGACCTTGAAGGTGTCGAAGGCCTGCTCACCCCATTTGAGGAACTGGTAGCGCTCCTTGTTGCGCTCAAACTCCAGCGCGAGGTTTTGATTCAGCGCGTTCTGCGTACCGGCGAAGTCCACCTGCACGCTGTGATCGACGACGAGATCCACGGGCACGAGGGGCTCAACCATCTTCGGGTTCTTGCAGTTCGCACCAGCAGGCGCATGGCTGCCAGATCGACGAGAAGGGGAACACCGGTGAAGTCCTGCAGCACGATGCGGGCGACCCGGTGAGGATCTCGCCATTCACCCAGGTTCTTCGTTCAGGTTCGCGAGGTTTTTGACGTCGGCCTCGGTGACCTTCTTGCCATCCAGATTACGCAGCAGAGACTCCAGCACGATGCGGATGGACACTGGCAGACGGGAGACCTTACTACCGGCACCAGAGCAGGAAAATAGGTACCGGGCGCCGGAACCGGTGGTGGTGGTCGGTGTGTTCATTGGAATGGGGTAGCGACCAACGATGGGTAGCGGCCAACGAAATAGCGAACTGGAATAGCACCCTTTTTGACCTCCGTGACACCGCCTTGTTGATTCTGGAAACTGCCCGCCATACGGCTGTCAGGAACCTTGTGTGGAGGGGTGTGTAATAAGGAGTGGTGACAATGGGGATGGTTGTCTTTCCCGTGGCCAAACCTCCGTAGTCAATGCTGCCGCCCCAGATTTGTGCGCGGGATTGGAACGGCGCTGAGGGAATCACGTTATCTGGAGGTGCCGAGCCTCTACGTCTGCATGGCATCGAACTGCTCTAAATGAACGCTCCTTATATAGACTCCCATGTAATGAAGGCATTCCGTTGCTCAGCACATATCGGGTGGAACAAGGCTTTCTTGAGAAGGTGGAATGGGGAGGAAGGCGAAGTTTCGGACTTCTTGGCTCCAAAAACGGTCTGCATGGGCCTCATAGGCATGAAAAGTGAGAGATCGGGACCGCCGATGACCCCAAAATGGGCAGCCAATGAGGTTCTTTGGAAGGGAATTCGAAACAGAATGGCGCGCGCAGCAGAAAATTGAGCCGAAAAGCTCACGGGCACGCGAATTGCACGTTTCAGGAAATTAGGGCAG
>NZ_JBGANL010000076.1:0-18605 GCF_044222345.1 Prosthecobacter sp. | reverse complement strand
TTCAGCTTCTTTACCCCGCACCCGCAATTCACACTCCTCTTCAGTCTTGTTTGCCAAGGTAAAAAACACCTTAAATACATTCGGATTATTGGTCGCCTGCCACCTTCCGGGAGTAGAGTTGTTATTTGTCCCCTTAAGCTCAACAGTTCCTTCCGGGTTCCAGATAAACTGGCCATTAACCACTCCCATACTGGCATCCGAATAGTAATTCCATAAAGCCGGCATCATTTTCGAGCTATTGCTTAAGCTGACTATAGCTTTTCCCGCCTCAATCTCCGCCCGCACCTTCCCGAGTTCCGTCACCGTTTCCAGCTTGGCGCCGCCAGCAGTTTTCAGCAGGCTGTCGATGCGGGCGATGCCGGACTTCTGCACGGGAGCCAAGGCCTTGGCTCGGGCGTCGTCGTAAAGCGAAAAGAGCTGAGCTGCGCTAGCTTGTGGCGAAGGCACGAACTCACCGGCGATCTTGGCCTTCATTTGGCTGGTCAGCAACTCAGCCCCAGCGGTATCCCCACTCGATACGAGTTTAGTAATGAGCGGAGTTCCGGCCTTCTCCAACGACTGGTTCAGTCGCTCGACCGCCTGGGTGGCCTGCTTCCGGTAGTCCTTCAGGATGGCCTCGGGGCTGTCTGCCAGGGCGGCGGTGGAGGCGAAAGAGACCAGAAGGAGGGCGAGGAGCAGTTGTTTCATGAGCACGGGGTTGGGAGTGCGGAAGATACGCTTAGGAACATAACCGCAAGCTGAATTGATATTTATGATGCTCTGATGAACATCGGATGAATCAACCCAATATCTAAGTTTATCGCCTATTTTCGAGTGGCGGCGAGTACAGGCAACCACCCAACTTGGAACGGGGACATCCCTGCCCCCCCCCCTGGGGAGCGACGGGCTTGGCCGATGAGGCGAGGCCGCCTGCTCACGCGCCCAAGTCAGCCTGCGCACCACGCATGGAATTCTTTGCCCCTGAGTATTCTAGCAGGGTGGGTCCACCCATAATGCCTGGCATTTTTTCTCCACTCATAATGCCTGGCATTTTTTCTCGATTATCAGGACGATCTGACACCCGCTGGCGGCACTTTTAATGCCTGGCATTTTTTGGCATTTTCGTTCGCCGCATGGCGTTTTTTTGACCTGGCGCATCCCGCAAACGACTGCCTATTGCAACATACCACACGTTGGTATTTTTTTAATTTGCATTCCCAGATCTGGGCCCAATACTTTCATCATGTCCTTTCTCTTTGCCTCCTCCCACCTTCCTGAAACCCGAGTCCAGCGCCCTGAAGATGAAGAGGAGGATGACGTGCAGCCCATGCTGCACAGCGGCAGCGTCCGCGCCTTCAGCCACCTGCCGGCGAAGAGAGTGGCCGCAGATCCCACCGGGCCGCTCTCCCAGCGCGGTGCCCAGGCCATTGGCCACCCGTTCCAGCGCACGGAAACCCAGGACACAAGCACACCGCATGCAGACGGCATTTCCGCCGCCAAGGCCAGCGGCGTCTTCGATGCCGTCCGCCAGCAATTCAACCGCGACGGCTCCCCGCACTTCATGGATGAGGCCGGCAACCTCCGCCCGCGTGATGAGGCCCGCCAGCAGGTCTCCCCTGCCCCCCGCGACGCGCTCAACCCGCAGTTCGGTGCCGGAGCGCCACCCCGCCCCGCGTGGGGCATCGGCCACGCCGCCGCTGCCGATGCGTCTTCCAGCCGCAGCCCCCGCGCCCCTTCGCCTGCATCCGATGATACCAGACCATGGCATATGCCACCCATCACCCCCGCGGATCTCGATCCTCAGCACTTCGATGAGGATGACGCCACTGGCTCCCATTCCGCTCTCAAAGGCAGGCCGGGGGCCCATGACCTCCTGCATCGCATCCACGGCGAATCCCAGCCCAAGTCTGAGTTCCAAGATCTCTTGTACCGCTTCAGCGGCAGCCCGGAGGAGGCGAAGGAACACGCTCGCAGCTTCTCCCAGAATGTGGCCGACGTTTATGGCTCGCCACCATTGCTGGCTGCTCAGGGGGCGGCTTTGCCGCAGGGTGAAAGTCCGCGGCCAACAGGCAATCCAGCTCCTCCTTCCAGCAGCCAGAAAACATTCCAGCAGGCCTCCCCGCAAACACCCGCCGCAAGTCCTGACAAGACGACACCCCAGCAGCCCGCTCAAAATGTGGAGACGCCCCATGAGGATCTGAGGGACTATTTGAAGAAATCAAAAAATCCATTCTTCATCAAAAATTTCTATGACAGCAGAACGCCTCTTGAGGAAAAACTCAGGCTTCGTCAGCTCATTCTCTCACTCAGAGCTCCCGAAGGAGAGAAGCTGCCCCTCTACATCCAGCACTTGCAGCATTGGTTCGATACAAAGCACCGCCCGCCACTTGATAAAGATGGCAAAGAGGCGGCGGTCACGCATTCATTGAAAGAATTGATGCAATGGCCGGTCGTTAAAGAAGCATACGACATAGTTCTGGACCGCTTTGGCTCACGCACGGACGGAAAGCTCGGCGATAAAACCATCTTTGACTGGGTGCGCGCTCATCCTGATGCGACAAAACCGGGCGGTGTGGCCGTGCCTGACACCTATTGGGACACCCAGGCTGACGGTTCGCACCCCAATCAGATCAAGAAATATTTTGGCGAAGCCAAGCCGGGCAATGAAGGCTACTTTTACGCCTTTGGCAATGCCACCGTCACTGCTACATCCAGCGGAATCAGGGGCATCGTGGACAAAAACGGCGGTGTCAGGTTCAGGGGAACATTTAACTTCCGGCTTCATGACCGCTACGACTGGAACCTCGACCAGGGAACGCCCCTGAAGCCTGACCCCAAGATCCCCATGGACAAAATCCGGCAATACATCCCGAAGGATATTCCAGTGATATCTCCCAACGGTGATCAGATCCAGATAGACGACTCATTTTTCAAAGACTTGCTGGAGCAAGGGTATGGCAGGGATTATGACATAGAAGCCCCTCAAGAGCCTGTGACACTTGAGTTTTATCAGGCAAAACCCGGCGGCCCCTTTGTGTGGAAAGTGATCCCGCGCACCCCTTGAGCGCATGCTCTTTTTGCACTGGCGCTTGGGTGAACGCGGACTAGCATCACAGAATGAACTCCCGTCTTCGTTTCGGTGCGCGCTTCATCATCGCTGCTGCGGTCATTTTTTGCGCAGCTTTTCCTGCGGCGGCCGAGGCGCAGCAGGCCGCTCAGCGCCCGCAGGCCGCTCAGCGCCCGCAGTCGGCGAACCTTCTGAGCTGGGAAGAGCTGGCTGCGCATGCCGGGCTGACGGGCCTCAAATCCAAAACGCTTAAAGAATATCAGGTCGATGGGGCCTATGACGGCTTCAGGGGGTACTTCGACCTGATCCAGGCCTCCATTCAGCTGACGCCTGAAGAGTGGACCCGGCTCGAATCCGGCGGCCATCCCATGCTGAACCCATGGACGACAGGCAAAATTGATTATAAGACGTGGAAAAGCACCGTTGATCTTATCCTCGATGCTGAAGAAGAGACGGATGCAGACCCGAAGGCCAAGACAGGTGCCACCAGCGATCCCAAGGGAGGCTGGCACAGTTCCACACCCCCTCGTGGAAGAAAGGTGGACACAAACCGGCTGAAAATGACCGACAAGGCCGTGCACCTCTACCGGCCCGATCTCCATAGCACACGCCTCTACATCCTCTCCCCCAATCCCGACGGCAAAAGCGGGGTGCTGTACTACTTCTACACGAGGTACACGCCCTGAAAAGCATCGGTGTTGAATGCCCGCTGCAAGGCTCAGTACGGGGAGCGTGCTGTTGACAAGCTGGCTCTGCATTGACTCCATCCACTGGAGGTGTGGGGGGCGTTGTTTGCCCTTTTTGGCGGATTTCGACAGCAGGAAGAGGGATGAAAATGCCCGGACGTGAATGGCGTCCCATGCCCTGACGCGAAGAATTATACCCCAGGCCGAAGAAAACGGGTCTATTCTCGATGTCTGTGGCATCTCTGCTGGCATAGCCATCAAAGCCTGTCGCGGGGAGTGTCGCTGTTCCATATCCTGCTGCGAGCACGCTGGGCTATTTGGAGTGCGGTCGCGGAGATGCAAGGCGCAGGCCTGCATCGCAGCTACCGCTTTCGCGGGGTATCGCACGGGCTGCGGCCAAAGACTGCTCTCCAGTCTGCGGGTGGGCGGCTTTCGAGCAGCCGGGTGGTTCTCTCTTGCCGTCCGGCTCGCGAAAGCGGTAGCTACGGTCGTTCCTCCCTTCGCGACCGCACTCCAAATTCGCCCAGCGCGCTTGACGGCACATCACTTCAAGAGACCTGTTTTCTACTGCTCGTGGTATTACAAAGCCCCAAAGCGTTTGTCCTAGGTCAGAAAACTCATGACGCACCGATCTCAACGGTTCATCATGGCATGTCACCACGCACCCGACCTCGTGCCCACCATGAAGCCTTTCCTGTCCTCCTCCCTGGCCTTTGCCCTGCTCCTTTCCACTTCAGCATCGGAGCCTGCACGCGCAGCGGAGGGCGGCGAGAAGAAGGCTGGCAAGACAGCCGCAGCCGCAGACACGGATGAAAAAGCCCTCGCGGCTGCGGAGGCGCTGTACGCGGATGCCAAATTCGCCGAGGCGGAGAAGGCCGCGCTGGCACTGGTGGCGGCACGCACGCAGGCACTGGGCGCGGAGGCCAGGGAAACACTGCGCGCGCGCCTGCTGCTGGCAGAGGCGCTGCGCATGCTGGGCAAGGCGACGGAGTCGGAAGCGAAACTGCGCGAACTGCTGCCAGTGATGGAAAAAGTCTTCGGCGCGGAGGATCGTGAAACGCTGCGCTGCCAGTCCGCCCTGATCGCCGCCATCGGCAGCCTGGGCAGGAATGCAGAGGCTGAAGAGGGTTTGCTCAGCCTCATTGCCACCGCGACACGCGTGCTCGGAGCAGAAGACCCCGTCACGCTGGTGGCGCGCTTGCGGCGTCAGGCTGAGGGCTGGTACTTCAGGGCAAATACTCGAAGCCGAAACTGGACGCCGCCAGAGGCTGGTCATTTACGAGCGCACCCTCGGGGGCCGAAGACAGGAGACACTGCGCTGCCAGTACCATCTCATCCGCGTCTTGTCTGCGCAGAACAAATACGCCGAAGTGGAGGCGCTATGCCGCAGCCTGCTCCCGCTGGAGAAAAAGGTGCTCGGAGCTGAGAAAGAGGAAACGCTGTATTGCCAGAATCATCTCATCCAAGCCCTGACGGCCCAGAACAAGCAGGCCGAAGTGGAGGAACAGTGCCGCCGCCTGCTGCCACTTCAGATCAAGGTGCTCGGCGCGGAGAACACCGACACTTTGGCCACACGCATACGTCTGGCCTACGCCTTGAGACATCAGGACAAATGGGCGGCAGCCGAGGCGGAATACCGCCTGCTGCTTCCGCTGCAGCTCAAGGTTCTCGGCACGGAAAACAAGGAAGTGGTGGACACCCGCGGCGGGCTGGCTCTCTCGCTGAGCCATCAGGAAAAACTGGCGGAGGCCGAGGCGGAATACCGTGAGTTTCTGCGGCTCTGCGAGCGCGTGCTCCGTCCGGATGACTGGGGCATGCTCAACATCTACGAGCTGGAAGATTTCATCCGAATCCTCAACAAGAAGGACAAACAGGCGCTGGCGGTCGAGTGGAGCCGCCGGCTGACCGATCTGCACACGAAGCTGAGAGGCCCCGAGGACAGCTTTACTTTGTACCAGCGCGACTTTGGGGTCCGCACCCTGATGGACGCGGGAAAACTGACGGAAGCCGAAGCGGAGTGCCGCCTGCTGCTGCCCATTTACGCACGGGTGTTTGGTCCGGAGTCCCAGGATGCCTTGGATGAGCGCATGATCCTTTCCAAAATCCTGCACCAGCAGAAAAGGTACGCAGAGGCGGAAAAGGAGTGCCGCCAGGTTTTGGACATCTCATCGCGCGTGTACGGTGCCTCAGATAAGTTCACCTTGGGCCATGTCATGCTGCTGATCATATGGCTGGAGAAGGTGGAACTGGCTGCGGATGAAGCCAAGCTGCGGCTGGTGGACCGGAACAAGGATCTGGCAGCCCTGCTGCGCCAGTACCTGCCCGCCTTCATCACGGCCTATGGCAGGGACCACGGCAAGGTGCTGAACCTGCAGACCACATTGATCACCACGCTGATGCAGCTGGGCCAGTTCGCCGAGGCTGAGAAGGAATGCCGCGAGGTGCTGGCTCTCTCCGAACACGCGCCTGGCGCTGAGAGTGCGGACACGCTGGAAACCTGCCACCGCCTGGCCCTGTGCCTGGTCAGGCAGAAGAAGGAAAAGGAAGCGCTGCCTTATGCCCAGCGCGCCTACACCGGCCGCCTGAAAGTGCTGGGCCGTGACCACGAAGACACACGGGAATCCAACAACCTGCTGCATCAGCTCACGAAGCCGGAGACCAAGGCCTGAGACACGGGCTCCACAGGAGAGGGATCATCCTGATCCCTCCGCGCGCTGGCGAATGCAGCAGCGTGAGCGAAGAACCAAGCCGCGTTTTTGTCAGCGCCGAGCGGAGGGCGCAAGCGGAGCGTATGGGACCAGGATGGCCCCACTCCTTTCAATCCACCCGGCGCCTCCGGCAGGAGAGGGATCATCCTGATCCCTCAAGCGCTGGCGAATGCGGCAGCGTGAGCGAAGAACCAAGCCGCGTTTTTTCAGCGCGGAGCGGAGGGCGCAAGCGGAGCGCATGGGACAAGATGGTCCCACTCTTCCAATCCACCCGGCGCCTCCTGCAGGAGAGGGATCATCCTGATCCCTCAACGCTAGCGAATGCGGCAGCGTGGGCGAAGAACCAAGCCGCGTTTTTGTCAGCGCGGAGCGGAGGGCGCAAGCGGAGCGTGCGGGACCAGGATGGTCCCACTCCTTCAATCCACCCGGCGCCTCCGGCAGGAGAGGGATCATCCTGATCCCTCAAGCGCTGGCGAATGCGGCAGCGTGGGCGAAGAACCAAGCCGCGTTTTGTCAGCGCGGAGCGGAGGGCGCAAGCGGAGCGCATGGGACCAGGATGGTCCCACTCCTTCCAATCCACCCGGCGCCTCCGGCAGGAGAGGGATCATCCTGATCCCTCCTCGCTGGCGAATGCGGCAGCGTGAGCGAAGAACCAAGCCGCGTTTTGTCAGCGCGGAGCGGAGGGCGCAAGCGGAGCGCATGGGACCAGGATGGTCCCACTCCTTCCAAACCACCCGGCGCCTCCCACAGGAGAGGGATCATCCTGATCCCTCCACGCGCCGCCACACCCACCGCTCCGTATTTCCCATACATAGGTATATTGTGCCCATTCGTGGTATCTTTTCTCGCATCCCCAAATCACGGCCCAAGGCTTCCCCCATGGCCTTCCTATTCTCCACCTCCCACCTTCCTGAAACCCGTGTCCGCCGTCCTGATCACCTGGAAGATGAGGAGGATGAGCCGAGCGCAGCGAGACAGACTGCCGCAGGCAGCCCGAAGGGTGAGCGCAGTGAATCAACACGCATGCAGCAGCCCCCGCCACGCGCCGGCATGGTGCGCGCCTTCAGCCATCTGCCAGCGAAGGAGGAGACTGTAAATCCCACCGGGCCGCTCTCGCAGCGCGGTGCCCAGGCCCTCGGCCACCAGTTCCAGCGCACGGAAACCCAGGACACAAGCACACCGCATGCAGACGGCATCGCCGCCGCCAAGGCCAGCGGCGTCTTCGATGTCGTCCGCCACCAACTCAACCGCAGCGGCTCCCCTCACTACATGGATGAGGACGGCAACCTCCGTCCGCGTGATGAGTCCCGCCAGCAGGACTCCATTTTCCCCCGTGACGAGCGCAGCCCGCAGGGCGGAGCAGGAGCGCCCACCCGTCCCACATGGAGCACCGGGCACGCTGCCGCTGCCGATTCCAGCCGCAGCCTCCGCGCCTCGTCGCCTGCGTCCGATGATACCAGACCTTGGTATATGCCACCCATCACCCCCGAGGATCTCGACCCTCATCATTTCGATGATGATGACGCCGTCACCGGTTTCCATTCCGCTCTCAAAGGCAGGCCGGAGGTCCATGACCTCGTGTATCGCAGGCCTGATGCATCCAGGCCCGGGCTTCAAGATCTCCTGTACCGTCACAAGGGATCCGCCACAAAAAAAACCGGACACGGCCCAGACAGGTACTTGTTGCAGGCGCCGGCCAAAAACACAGCACCCGTTCAGAGTCAGCAGGGAGGAAACGAACCGAGCCATGACAGAGACTTCACTGCGGAGCAGCAGAAGAAGTTCATTGAGGCCATGAAGACCAAGGCATTGGAGTTGTATCATCATCATGAGAACCGTGTAGGCGAGCATACTCCCGCCGCTGCAACGGCTAAAAGAGACGGCAAGATCGTTGCCTATTGCAACCAATACCCGTCTGAGTGCGTCGCCGCCGGTTATGAGGCAATCGGCATGCCTAAAACAGCTCAGATGATTCGCGACAAGACCACCAAAAGAGGCCAGTCAGTGCAGCATCTGGCCAAGATCCTTCATGACAGAGGATGGAAATCGATCTTTTACAACAACGACCGGACCTCACCCGGCTCCAAGGGAGAACATGCCAGCGATACCGGCACCGTCGAAAAAGGCGGTCTTTACTGGGCTCCGCCGAGAATGGGTGCTGATGGAAAGCTCAAAACAGCCTGGATGAAAATTGACGGGCACAAGACCGACTTCCGTCCTGGTCGGCCGGGCTATTCAGACGCAGTCACCGAAGATCTTAAGAAGGTTGATTTTGGAGTGGTTGCGGGTTGCCGGGGCAACCATGGTGCCGTAATGAGCAATGGAGGCACTTATGACGTTCATCGCAGCGAACCAGACGTGAACCATCTCTATGGAAAAACTGATTTCAATCAAACGAGAGGCTTTTTGCAAAGCGGCCTGCTTCTTATTCCACCTGGGGGGCATATCCCCTCTCATACGCCGGCAAAGTAGTCGTCTCATGAAGCCTCTGCTGGTGGCGTGGGCTGTCGTTCTATGCGTGGCGGGATGTCGTGATCAAGACACTCATACCAAGATCATCCGCTGTGCCGATGGCCTGGAGGTGGCGGTGTTTTACGACAAAAATTGCAGCTACCCGCCACCCGCAAAGGTCGAATTTCGCAAGGATGGCAAGGTGGTGACCCTTTCCTGGGAGGAAGAGTATCTCTTGGAAGAGATCGTCTCTCCCGATCAAAAGTGGATCTTTCTTCAAGAGACTAACAATGGAAGATTCAAGTTCTGTCCGGAGAACCAGATCATGCAATGCCTGGAAGACGATCATAAGTTCCTCCACATCATCGAGGCTTCAGAAGCAGGCGATCTCGCGGGTTTTACCTTTCAATCCTGGGAGGCCCCGCATACCGCGCTCATCTCGTTTGCAGCAGGAGGCGAGACCGAAGACTGGAAAGTGGATCTGGAAAAGAAGGTGATCACACGACGCAATCCCAAGGGAGAGCCGATGTTCAAGCCCGTGTTTCTTGAAGACACGAAATGAGCCTGATCTGGCGGGGCGGTGATTCATGACGCTGCCATGGAGAGGTGATGCCATGGCACACCAGACAGACATCCCACGCATGCGGCCGGGTTTCACTTCGGCACATTCCCCGGTCCCGCACCTGCCTGACCGCCACGCCTGCACATCTCCATGAGCAGCCGCGCAAACTAGTGCAATGGCAGGCGGAACTGCTGGGGACCATCGCCAGCATCCAAAACCTGTTCCGACCTGGACGACGAGAACCAAGGGCAACAAAACGCCGCCGGAAAACCCATCAGTTGCTCACCCCTCCCGTCATCAGTTCCAGGAAATCCAACATTGTGATCGCTACCGCGCAGCTGCTTAACTGAGTGCCATTCATGCCTGGCATCTTATTTCTACGAACCTTTGACGCTTGAGTTTGATCAGGCAAAACCCGGCGGCCCCTTTGAGTACAAAGTGATTCCGCGCACGCCTTGAGCGCATGCTGATTTAACTCGGCGCTTCGGTGACGCCGGCCTAGCATCATGGCATGAACTCCCGTCTTCGTTTCGGTGCGCGCTTCATCATCGCTGCTGCAGTCATTTTTTGCGCAGCCTTTCCTGCGGCAGCCGAGGCGCAGCAGGCCACTCTGCGCCCGCAGTCGGAGAACCTTCTGAGCTGGGAAGAGCTGGCTGCGCATGCCGGGCTGACGGGCCTCAAATCCAAAACGCTTAAAGAATATCAGGTCGATGGGGCCTATGACGGCTTCCGGGGGTACTTCGACCTGATCCAGGCCTCCATTCAACTGACGCCTGAAGAGTGGACCCGGCTCGAATCCGGCGGCCATCCCATGCTGAACCCATGGACGACAGGCAAAATGGATCATAAGACCTGGAAAAGCACGGTTGATCTGATACTTGATGCTGAAGACGAGACGGATGCAGCCCCGAAGGCCAAGACATTCGACTATGAGGCGTCCCGCAAAGGTGCGACCGTTTACCATTCCGGCGCACCTCCTCGTGGAAGAAAGGTGGACACAAACCGGCTGGAAATGAACGACAAGGCCGTGCTCCTCTACCGGCCCGATCTCCATAGTACACGCCTCTACATCCTCTCCCCCAATCCCGACGGCAAAAGCGGGGTGCTGTACTACTTCTACATGAGGCACACGCCTTAGCTTTCGCCCCGGCCTCCTGCCGCAGGAACGAGAGAGAAATGAGCGGCCTGCAGCCCACCGGCCTGCGCATCCCCCCACAGCCTCCGGCAGGAGAGGGATCATCCTGATCCCTCAAGCGCTGGCGAATGCGGCAGCGTGAGCGAAGAACCAAGCCGCGTTTTGTCAGCGCGGAGCGGAGGGCGCAAGCGAGGAAAAGATGCCAGGCATTTTATAGAGTCTTGCTGCACAAGCATTTCATTTTCAGCCTCATGATCCAGCATTGACCATGCCTCCAGCGGCGCGCGCTTGAATGCGAATCCGCGTCTGTCGGTTGCAGAGAGCCAGAAAGCTGAAGGTTGAAACCGCCTCGACAGGAGAGGCCTGCCGAGCAAGAGCAAACCGGCATCCCCACCCCGCCGTTGCGCGCCTGCGATGAAAGCGCGGTGTCCCATTAGCCGCATTGGAACTCAATGCTTGGAACAGCACATGCCATACAAAATGCCAGGCATCTTTTTGGGCGATCCAGCTCATGGAAAATGCTCCCGAGGGAAGAAAGGTCCTGGATCATCTGCGCAATGACAAAAACAGGGTCTTCAAGGTCGTGATGGTGAATGATCCCATCAAGGACAGTTTCATGGGGATCGGCATCAAACCCGGTGCGCAGGGCCAGTACGTCAACACGGGAAAGAAGGATGAAATGGGCCGGGAGATTCACGTCCTGTTCCTGAACAAATCAGCGCTCGAAGGAAACACGCTCAAACCTGACAACACCATCAACCCGGATGCCGAGGCACTCGAAAAAGTGTGGCATGAGCTTTATCATGCCTACGAGCGCCATACATCCGGCTCCGGCGGGATCGACCCGCTGGGAGCCGGCACAGGCAGGGACAGCGATAAAGACCCTGCCGATCCCAATAAAATTCGTCCGCAGGCACACGAACGGCGTGCGGTCAGGTTCGAAAACATCATCCGGGCAAGGAACCAAGGAACCCGCATGAAGAACAAATATGGCGGCAGTTATTACACCGACAAGTTCGGCAGGACCCATGAAATCCCGCCGATCGATGTCCCAGATGCGCAGCCTCTGTTTTTGTACTAAGCGCCCGCCGCCTGCGAACGCCGTTTTTTTTGCGGCCGGTTAAAAAAAGCATGCTGCCCGGCCTGCAACAGGAATATGCTGGTGCAAGCCTGAGCAGTGCATGCACAAGCATCCTGACAGCCCCCCCAGGCTGATGCCCCCGATGAGAAAACACTTCAAAGCCCGCTCCTTTCTCCTGGCCTTCCTCCTTCCCATGGGAGTCATCCAGCCCATGTGCGGACAGGACGTCAAACAAACCGCAGAGCATGAGAAAAAAGAGCGCGCGGAGATCCAGCGCCTCGCGGGCAGCTCCCGCATGGAGGACAGGCTGGAGGCTTTGGCAAGAATGCAGGCCTTTGCCATCGACTACGCGCTGCTCTGGCAGCTCATGAATGATGCCGCCCCCGGCGTGCGGCTGATGGCCATCGGTACCATGACCTCGCCCTCCTGCACCGCGCTTGCTGACAAGCCGCTCTCCGCGGAGCTGGCGCAGAAGATGGCCGCCATGCTGGAGAAGGAGGTCACGCCGGAGCGCATCGCCGCCGCCTTTGCACCCGGCCCGGTGAAGAACGACGAGACCGGCCTGATCACCACCGCCGCAGAGACCCTGAACCACCTTTTCCTCTATGAGCCGCTGCAGCAGAGCCCGGCCGCCTATGCGGGCTGGCAGCGCCGTGTGCCAAGGCAGATCTTCCTCGCCGCCTCCGCAGCCGACGGCAAAGGCCCCTTTTCAGAGCAGCTCTACGCCTGCAGGGTGAGCGCGCTCAGGCTGCTCACAGAGCCCGCACTCCTCAGCAGCACCCTGCCGCAGCTCATGCAAAAGCTCGACTCCCCGGACACCCCGCCCCAGGTCCTGCTGGAGACGCTGCGGTTGCTGTGGTCCTACCACGACCTACTGAGTCATGACAGGCCCTTGCATCTCCTGCTCCTCATGCAGACCGCCCCACGCCTCGACTCGCTGCGCACGCGCATCCTGGCCCCCATGAAAGACGGGCAGGACAAAGAGCAGGCCGCGCTGCTCCTCGGCTACTACCAGGAAGCCATCGAGACCGCGCGCAAAAAGCTGCCCACGCCTTCACAGCCGCCGCCGCAGACCGCACCGACTCCCGCACCAACTCCCGCACCAACTCCCGCACCAACTCCCGCACCAACTCCCGCACCAGCTCCCGCGCAAAATCCCGCCACTCCCGCCACCGCCGAGGCTGCAGAAACCCTCAACACGCCCCCGGCACTGCCGCCGCTTTCCCCGCAGGAGCAGCAGCAGCGGCGTACCCAGCTCCAGCGTCTGACCGCCAGCAGTGTGGCGCAGGACCGCATCTCCGCCGCAGATGACATGGTCGCCGAAGGCATCCACCCCGACCTGTACCAAAAACTCCTCCATGACCCAGATCCCACGGTGAGCGAGGCCGCCATGGACGCACTCCTGTACACCTGCGAGGAGACGCCCTGCCTCATTCCTCTGGAAGAAGCGCGCAAGATCGCCGCCCTGCTGGAGCCCGAGGTCACGGAGGAGCGCATCACCACCCTCTATGAAGGTGAAAGCACGCAGCAGGAGCACCGCATCCACATGGCCTGCCATGCCGCGCTGGCCCTCAGCCGGCTCTACCGGCAGCGCGCCCTCCTCCCCAGCCCGTCCGCCTACGGCTACTGGCAGGAGCGCGTGCTGCGCTCCCTCGTCATCCGTATCGCCGGTGACTATCGAAACCCCGCAGGCGAGAACGACGAGCCGGTGCTGCGGATCTTCCTCGCCATCACCGACCCCGCCACACTCCAGCAGACCGCGGAGCTTTTGGACACCTACCCCAATCTCGATGACATCCCCGCCGCACGACAGCTCATGTACCTCGAAGAACTCTGGGCCCACCCGCTGCTCGGCGAGGGCAGGCCCATGAACCCCGTCCTCCTCCAGCAGCTCGCCCCCGTGTGGCAGCCCGTGCGCGACCATATCCTGCGCAACGTCGGCGACAAGGACCGGCCCGATCCCAAAGCCGCAGAACTGCTCGCCCGCATCGACGCCGCCTTTGCCCAGGCCCGCCTGCTGCTCTCCGCCCAGCCCGCAGTCAGATAAGCCTGCCGCCCTGGAGGAGAGGGATCATCCTGATCCCTCAAGCGCTGGTGAAGGCCGCAGCGTGAGCTAAGAACCAAGCCGCGTTTTGTCAGCGCGGAGCGGAGGGCGCAAGCGGAGCGTGTGGGACCAGGATGGTCCCACTCCTTCCAAACCACCCGGCGCCTCCGGCAGGAGAGGGATCATCCTGATCCCTTAACACTCCGCCCGCCACCACCGCTCCGCACACCCAAATCCGCTCAGTAAAGCACATTGTTTTATCATATACCCCTTCGTGGTATTTTTTCTTGCATCCCCAGATCACGGCCCAAGGCTTCCCCCATGGCCTTCATTTTCTCCACCTCCCACCTTCCTGAAACCCGTGCCCGCCGCACTGACCACCTGGAAGAGGAGGAGGACGAGGACAGCATGTCTCCCCCGCCACGCGCCGGCATGGTGCGCGCCTTCAGCCATCTGCCAGCGAAGGAGGAGACTGTAAATCGCACCGGGCCGCTCTCTCAGCGCGGCGCCCAGGCCATTGCCCGCCAGCTCCAGCGCACGGAACCCGAGGACACAAGCACACCCCATGCAGACGGCATCGCCGCCGCCAAGGCCAGCGGCGTCTTTGATGTCGTCCGCCAGCAGTTCAACAGCGACGACTCCCCGCACTACATGGATGAGGACGGCAACCTCCGCCCGCGTGATGAGGCCCGCCAGCAGGACTCTCCTTTCCCCCATGGCCCGCGCAGCCCGCAGTTCGGTGCCGGAGCGCCACCCCGCCCGGCGTGGAGCACCGATCACGCCGCCGCTGCCGATGCGTCTTCCAGTCGCATCCCCCGCGCCCCTTCATCTGCGTCCGAGGATACCAGACCTTGGTATACGCCACCCATCACCCCCGAGGATCTGGATCCACAGCACTTCGATGATGACGCCACCGGTTCTCATTCCGCTTTCAAAGGCAGGCCGGAGGTCCATGACCTCGTGTACCGCGCCACAGGCGAGTCCAAGCCTGAGTTCCAAGATCTCTTGTACCGCTTCAACGGCACTCCGGAGGAGGCTGGCGATCACCGCAGGGATTATTTCCAAAATACGGCTGACGCCCATGGGGCCTCACCTCAGATGGCAGCCAGCGCAGAAGTCACCGCCCCAAATCCTGCCATAAGCCGTGAGCAGGAGGGGACGAATTCGGGAAAGGCAAGTCCATCGACAACGATCCGCATTGGAAATCATCCAAGCGCTTATGGAGATGACGATGCAATGGCTAACGACGATTGGAACAAAGCATTTCGAACCACTTATGGAACTTTAGCCTTCGAAGCGGCGAAGAAAAGCGGTGTGCCTGCCCGATTGCTGGCAGCCGTGTCAGCCAATGAAATGGCCGCAGGGAATTGGACTGCTCTCCATGCATTTGCTGACAGAAATACTCTGGCAACAAAATCGGCGGGTCCTTTACAGATAGCATTAAAGACCGCACTGAAATACAAACTGGTGCCGGTTGAAAACGAGTTTTATGGGGCTTCCCGAGCTGACAGATGGACCGCGTTGCACGACCCTGATGTCCGGCATGGACAGCCATCGCCTTCCTCCGGATTGACACCAGGGCAGCGCCTCTCCTATTATCAAGACAACCCTTATCCAAACAACCCTGGCGGCACCAAGATTGTCCACGATTATCTGGACAATCCGATCACAGGCTTTGACGCGGGCGCCAAATTGTTAAAGATCTATTTGCAACGCCTGGTGGATGATCGCAAATCGGGGGCCTATTTAAAGTACTCAAAGGACTTCCGTGATTTAACCCATCTTTCTTCACCAGATGCGCAGATTCACAGGGACTTGGACATCCTTGCAAGCGGAGACCAAGAAGCCATTCATAATCTTCATTTTAGCGAGGGCTTGGCGAAGGCGATCGCCATGATGTGGAACAATGGCGAGGACATTGTGAACGTGGATGATATTGGCGCGCAATCGCCCAATGCTTACAACCATGCGGCAAATATGGTTTGGCAGTACGATTATCAGGACGATCTTATACCCGCTGGCGGCACCCAGCCCTGATCACGTCATGAAACCGTTCACCCTTTGTCTCCTCGTACTTTCAGCCTTGCTGCTCAACGCTGCTTGTTTTCGTGAGATCAGGGTAACCACCAAGACACGGGAAATGAACATCCGATCGGATTATGAGGCTTATCTTTGGTCTAAGAAGGATTTTTTTGAATTTCATTCGCAAAAAGAATTCACCTCCAGGCTGTCAGGCAACAACCCACCTGGAGTGTGCTACATGGTAATGAACACTTACCCGCTGGATCAAGATGGATTGATCATCGATGAATGGGGAAGGCCTTTCCAAATCAGCCGTCCCGAAAAAACCAGTCTGGAAATTCGTTCAGCGGGCCGCGATGGCAAATTTGACACCCAGGATGACATCGTGACTCTTCATCCAAGAGTCAATGGTCACTGAACTGGAACGGGCAGCACTGGCCACAGCATGCATTCAACCAATTCCAGGATTTACCAAGTCTGGCATATTCGGCCCCTATTGGCCTGACAGCTTGTCAGATCAGCTTCATCGCTCTATGGGTAGAAGGGTAACCATCCAGCATCAGCCATGAAGTGGTCCAATGTACTCAAGCTGCTCCTTCTCTTTTGCAAGGCATTCAACCGCGTGTTTCTTTGCCTGCTGCTTCTGCTTGGGCTGACGGTGTTTGTGTTTGACCGCCTCGTCGCCGCAGAGATTCCGCGCGCGTTTCCACAACGCGTTCCCATTGTGGATGCCCGGCTCAGGCGCAGCATTGCTGAGACCTTTGCCTTCCGCCCCTTCCATGCCGATGGGGTGCATGATGTCTTTGCAAGGGAGCATCCCGGCCTCGAACATTTCCTGGGTCGTGGCATCGCGCGGACTCTGGTGGGCTGGTGCGTGTACCTGCATGAGTCATCGCGGCTGGAGGCCACGGTGCAGGGCACAGCCTTCTTTGACCAAGACGGTGAGCACCTGGTGGGGCTGGACGCCGCCAGCCGCCACTGGCACCACCACGGCATCGAGTCCGCGACCCCGCATGAAATCCAAGCCCTCAAAGAGCAGCTCTTCGGCAGCCAGCATCCGGCCTGGCGCAGCTATTGGGCGAAGCATCCGGCGGGTGACGGCGTCTGAGGGGCCAACCGTGAGAAGTACCCGGGCATGAATGGTCTGGCCTGACAAAAGCATGCGGATTTCCGCCTCCTCTTGCGGCGGCCATCAGCCCGAAAAAGCAGCAGCGGACCAGAACACCCGTCATGCCAGACCCAGCTCATCCAAGGACGAGCAGCAAACGTCCCACCACTTAATACCACACTCCGGTATTCTTTACCTTGCATCCCCAGATTACGGCCCAAGGCTTCCTCCCATGGCCTTCCTATTCTCCACCTCCCACCTTCCTGAAACCCGACTCTCACGTCCTGAAGACGACGAGGAGGAGGAAGTCATGCAGCAGCCACCGCCCCGCGCCGGCAGCGTCCGCGCCTTCAGCCACCTGCCGGTGCGTGACAATCCTGCGCCTTCCACTGGCCCGCTCCGAGAAGACAGCCCACGCAGAGAGATCGGCCCGCTCCCTCCACGCTCCGTCACGCCCTCCACTTCCAGATCGCCCATGTCAGAGGCGCAGGATGATGCCCCTCCGCCAGAGGCAGACTCTGACCACAATCCCGAGGACGACACCGCCCCGCAAGACCGCGCAGACGACAGGCCTTGGTACATGCCCCGCATCACCGCCCAAGACCTGACCCCGCAGGAGCGCCCTGAGGACGCACACGCCCCCTCCCCCAAACCCTGGGAAAACACCACCCGCAGCCCCGGCTTCGATGATGCGCCTCCCGAAGACCGCAGCACTTCCAGCACCCACAGCAGCGGCTCCCCCCCCCTTCCCCGCAAGACCTCCGCAACGCCATTCATTCTCCCACCCCAGACTCCTCCACCAGAGAAGCCCCCGTTCAGGACACCACTGCAGCACTGACCCGAGGCCTCATCTTTGAACAACGCGCCGTACCAGAGTCATTTTTGAGGGAGCAGATGAGGACGGGTGCCAGCGAACTCACTTCACAAGAGCGCCTCCCGGGGGCCCATCATGTGCTTCCCGCGCAACAGCGGGGGCGTAGGGCCAATCCCCCGGCCCAAGGCCGTACGCCCGCAGCGCAAAGCCAGGCCTTCAGCCCCTATCAGGGACAAGCCCCAGACAAGATGGATGAAGGACGGAAGACCTCCTCGACCAATGTCTCAGTGGCCAGGAACATAGGAGCACTGAGACCAGAAAGAAGCGCAGATCCGGACCATCCAGACCCAAATGAACTCTACAAAATTAGCGTGGAAATGACAATGCTCCTGCTCGCGCGAAGAGCGGTCTATGACAACATGAAACAGGGCAACATGCCAATCTCCACCGATGAGCTGACACGACTCATGGAACTGGACTATCAACGCGGACTGGTCGCCAAGAACGACCTATTCGGAATGACGTTCCTGGACCTCATGAGACGCGCCGATGACGCATATTTCTACCACATTGAACCAAATGAGGAGTTTCATCCGGGATATGAAGGTACGCGCGGTTCTGGTTTTGAGCTTGAGCAAAGCCCGAAACCTCAATATGAAAATCCACACATCAAACCCATGGTCCGAGGGAAATCCGACCCCTACTATAGCTGGGAGATCAATTACAATGTCGTCGGTCAGTGGGTGCGGATTGCAGGTTATAGCAAGTTTGAGGCAGCGCAGTTTCTGGCAGCCTGGCTGGCAAAAAGTGGCGCTTCGCTAAACAGGATGGGTAAACGCTGAAGGGATATTGAGGTTGAGGTCTCCAGCCATCCAATAGCAGATGGCTTTGAGATTGTTGAAGTTGCGGAAGCCGCGGGCTCGGCGGCGTGCGGTTTGGATGATGCCG
>NZ_JBGANL010000026.1:0-93115 GCF_044222345.1 Prosthecobacter sp. | reverse complement strand
CCGGTTCCGATTCTACTAGGGACGTTGCTGCGGAATGGAATCATTGGCGTCGAAAGCAGGTTCCTTCCGGGGAAAAACATCTCCGGCGCGGAGCGTGTGCGGACAGATAAAGGAGAGAGAATCATTTTCTTCTTTCTGGCCGGTTCAGATCGTCGGCAGCTTCGCCAGCGCCGTTCGTTTCGTCTCTGTCTCGATCTTCGTATAAACCTGGCTCACGGCCTCGCTGGCGTGTCCTACGATGTCCTGCACCACCACGGCAGGGATGCCAGCGTTCTTCATCATGCTAACGGCGCTATGCCGCAAGGAATGGAAACTGAGCGCCTTCACTGCCCGCTGCTTGCCCGTGCGGCCTTCGATCTTCGCGTGATTCGTGTTCAGCGCCCGGAAGCCGCACCGCGCCAGCAAATCGCCAAATTGCCGCGACAGATGCGGCCCGCCATTTGATGCCTCCGCCAGTGCGCCAAGCTCCGGGTGAACGTATGCGTCCGGCTTGTCACCGGCTTTCAAGGAAAGCACATGATCTTCCAGCGGCTTGCACATCGGCACAATCACCACGGTTCCCGTCTTTCCCGTCGTGAGCCGCACTTCGCCTTCTTCCAGATCAATCGAAGTCCACCGCAGCCGCGCCAGATCGCCAAGCCGCTGCCCCGTGTAGAGGCCAAAAAGCACCATCGAAGCCCATTCCGTTCCCTTCGCCTCTTTGACTACGACGCGCAGTTCCTCCACGGTGAACCCCCGCCGCGTGCGTTCCGTGGGTTTCTTCAAGGATTTGAGGCCATCGCACGGCACGCTGTCCACGTAGCCGTCTGCCTTTGCCGCATTGAAAAACACGCGCAGATTTCGCACGATTTGATTAGCCGTGTTCGGATGCAGTTCCCCGGCCACCTTGTCACGAAAACGCCTGACATGCTGCTTGGAGACTCGATGAATCTCCCCGTCCGCATCAGTGCCTAACCACGCCAGAAACTTCGTGGTTGCGCCCTTGTAGGCCGCAACCGTGGCGCGGCTCACCTCACCCTTGATGCGCTCCAGGTAGCCCGTGAAGAACTCCCTCACCGTGGTTGCAGGGATGGACTCGCCAGCCACTTCCCGCCGCGTTTCCGAGTAGAGCTTCAAAATCTGCTCGGATGTCAGCCGCTTTTGATACGCGCTCTCCAGTTCATTAGCGATGCGCTGCGCCGTGCTGCGGTTCTTTTCCTTCGCCTCGATCTTCGTGGACTTCTTCCGCTGCACTCCCTCCGCAGTCGTGTAGCACGCCACCCAATACTTGCTTTCGGGATGCTTCCAAAGTGACGCCATAAGGTGAAGATTCGATTTCTCCGCCGCCTCCGTTTGCGGCCTCCATGGCTAAGAATACAGCTAAGAATGACGGGTATCAATTCAGAAAACGCCGACAACGCTAACGCATTGATAATGAGTTAAACCATTGATCATCAAAGTGCTCTGAGGGACTTCAAGGTTCGAATCCTTGTGAGGCAACCACCTTAAATAGGGCTGCGTAGGGAGAATGGGATGGTGTTTAATGGCTTAAACGAGCTGAAAAGGACTGAATCGGCTTTCGAGATGACACATAACGTCACATCGGGATAGCGTGGAGGAATGAAAGTTCGGTCGCGGGAGCAGCATGGGCGGATGATGGATGAGATCTCGCCGGACAAGAGGGCGAAGATGGTGGCGGCGGTCCTCGGCCTGGCGCTGCGTTTGGGTTTCATGGCTATGAGTGCAGCCGCCATTAGGAAAATAGTCTGGCAAGCTCATAAAGAAGACGGGTCCTGGCACTGTATTTTCAAGGGTGCTTTAGCCGTCTTCACACCCGCCAAGCCTTTCCGAATCTTCCATGAAACTCATCGCCCTGCTTTTGATCCCAGTCGCTGCCTGTGCGGCGGAGGGAGATGCTTTTTTCCGCGAGTGTGTGGAGCCACTTCTCAAACAGCGTTGCTACGAATGCCATTCGCACGCGGGCAAGATCAAGGGCGGGTTGGTGCTCGACTCGCTCTCGGGATGGCAGGCGGGTGGGGATAGCGGGCCTGCGATGGTGGCGGGGGCGCCGGAAAAAAGCCGCCTGATCGAGGCGGTGCGCTACACGAACCCGGACATGGAGATGCCGCCAAAAGCGAAACTGCCGCAGAGCGAGATCGCCGTGCTGGAGGAGTGGGTGAAGCGCGGTGCGCCCGATCCGCGCGACGCGGTGGCGGAGGTGAAAGCGGTGAAGAAGACGGGCGTGGATCTGGAGGAGGGGCGGAAGCATTGGTCCTATCAACCGGTGCGGGATGCCGCGCCGCCCGCCGTGCATGATCAAGCCTGGCCGCTGAATGAAGTGGACGCCTTCATTCTCGCAAAGCAGGAGGCGGTGGGGCTTCAACCTGGACCGGAGGCCGGGGCGCATGCCTGGCTGCGGCGCGTGACCTTTGATCTTACCGGCCTGCCGCCGACGGAGGCGGAGATCGCCGAGTTCGTTGCGGACCGCTCGCCCAAGGCGCACGAGCGCGTCGTGGACCGTCTGCTGTCATCCAAAGCCTACGGTGAGCGCTGGGCGCGGCATTGGCTGGACCTCGTGGGCTATGCCGAGCAGATCGGCACGGAGGGCAAAGTCTTTGCCGAGCATGCGTGGCGCTATCGCGACTACCTCGTGGGGTCCTTCCACCACGACAAACCCTTCGACCGCTTCATCCGCGAGCAACTCGCGGGCGATCTGCTGCCCGCCGCGTCGCCGCAGGAGCGGCGTGAGAACCTGATCGCGACCGGTTTCATCGTGCTGGGCGATGTGGACATCAACGCCATCGACAAGCTCAAGATGGAGCACGACTTCGTGGACAGTCAGGTGAGCAAGGTTGGTACCGCATTCCTCGGCATGACGCTAGGCTGCGTGCGCTGCCACGACCACAAGTTCGACGCCATCGGCCTGCAGGACTACTACGCGCTGGCGGGCATGTTCCGCAGCACGCAGACCACCTTCAAAACACGCCATGGCATCTGGAGCAACATCCAGCGTGTGCCTTTGCCGGAGCTGGAAGAGGACCGGGAAATCGCCCGCTCGCACGAGCAAAAGCTGGCAGGCTGGCGGCTGGAAAAACAGAAGCTGGGGGCCGAGTCGAAAACGCTCGGCGACAAAGCGGATGCGGCCGGCAAAAAGCGCATCGACCAGCTCAAGGCCGAGATCACCGCGCTCGAACTCCGCATCGCGCACGGCGAGTATTTTCATCCCGGCAAACCTCAGGCCATCGCAGTGCAGGACGTGGCCAAGCCCGCCGACATGCGCCTCACCATCCGCGGCAATCCGTATGCGCTGGGCGATGCCATGCCGCGTGGTCTCGTGCGTGTGGCGATGTGGGGGCCGCCGCCGAAGATCCCCGCCGGACAGAGCGGCCGCCTGCAACTCGCCGATTGGATCGCCGATGCGCGGAATCCGCTCACGGCCCGCGTGGCGGTGAATCGTGTCTGGCAGAAGCTCTTTGGCGAGGGGTTGGTGCGCAGCGTGGATTACTTCGGCACGCGGGGCGACAGGCCGAGCCATCCCGAGCTGCTCGATCATCTCGCGCATCGCTTCATGAAGGAAGGCTGGTCGCAGAAGAAGCTCATCCGCACGCTTGCGCTTAGCCGCACTTACCGGCTGGCATCAGGAAACGGCGGTTTACCATCGTCGACGGCAGCTGGAAACCGCCGCTCCTTGGAGGCCGATCCCGAAAACAAGCTGCTCACCCGCATGAACCGCCAGCGGCTCGATGCCGAGTCCATCCGCGATGCGATGCTGGTGGCGAGCGGACGCCTTGCCGCGCCGTCTGGAGGTCCGGGCCTGCCGCTCGAGTTCCCGGAGAACATCAGCGGCCTGCCGCTCACGGAAAAGAGCAACCACCCGCAGTTCAGCCTCAAAAAAGAGCGCGAGTCCCAGGCGGTGGAGCGCACGCTGTATCTGCCCGTGGTGCGCACTGGCACGCAGCCCGGCACAGCACGTCTGCGCGATGTGTTCGACTTCCCCCAGCCCGCGCAGTTCACCAGCAAGCGCAGCGAGACCACCGTGCCCACGCAGTCGCTCTATCTGCTCAATGCCGATCTCATCCGCGAACGCGGCGAGGATCTCGCGAAGACCCTGTTCGCCATCAAAGAAGACGATGCGGCCCGCCTCGCGAGGCTCTGGCTGCGTGTCTTGAGCCGCCCCGTCACCGCCGCCGAGCGCGAGGACGCGCTCGCCTTTCTGCAAGCCTCCCACGCCGCTGGCGAAACCCAGGCCTGGGCCGAGCTGGTCCGTGCCCTCTTCGGCACCAACGAGTTTCTTCTCCGCTTTTGACCACCATGAACCACCCACCCTTCACCACCACCCGCCGTTCCTGGCTGCGCCAAACCAGCGCGGGATTTGGCGCGATGGCCCTGCATGGTCTGCTGAATGCGGCCTCCAATCCGCTCGCTTCGCGCGCTCCGATGCTCCAGTCGCGAGCGAAGCGCGTCATCTTCCTCTTCATGTCCGGCGGTCCCTCGCAGATGGACCTCTTTGATCCGAAGCCGTTCATCCAGCAACGGCACGGCAAGTCTGTGAATGCCCCGCTGCCCGAGCAGCATCGTCATGAGAGCACCGACGGGCTGCTGGCACTCGGCACCGACATCCCGGTGCGGCCGCGAGGACAGTCCGGCGTCACGATTTCCGATTTGCTGCCGCACACCGCCGCGATCGCCGATGAGCTTTGCCTGCTTCGCGCTGTGCATGCGGACAACAATCAGCACGGCCCCGCTGCGCTGCAATTTCACACGGGTGTCACCGCCGAGGCCCGGCCCTCGCTCGGCTCCTGGGTCAGCTACGGCCTAGGCACCGAAAACCAGAATCTGCCCGCCTTTCTCACCATCCATCCCGGCATCGACACGCGGAACTACAGCGCCTCTTTCCTGCCTGCCGCGCACCAGGGCACGCCCGTGACGCTGTCCGCGAAGGTGAGTGATCCCGCCATCGCCTTCCTCACGGATCAAGCCTCCGATGAGGCCACCCAGCGGCGGCGCTTTGACTTCATCCAGCGCATGAATCGCCGGCTGCTTGCCCAGAATGACACAGATGCGCGCATGGAGGGCATGATCCACAGCCTGGAGACCGCCTTTCGCATGCAGGCCGCCACGCCGGATCTGGTCGATCTCTCGAAGGAAACCGAGGCCACGAAAAAGCTCTACGGCATTGGCGAAAAGACGACCGATAAAAACGGTCGCGCCTGCCTGCTCGCCCGTCGTTTCAGCGAGGCTGGCGTGCGCTTTGTGCAGGTCACCATGGACGGCTGGGATCATCACGGCGACATCCGCGGTGCTCTGCCAAAGAGCTGTGCTGCCAGCGACCTGCCCTGCGCCGCTTTGATCCGCGATCTGAAATCACGCGGCCTGCTGGAAGACACGCTCGTGGTCTGGAGCGGCGAGTTTGGCCGCACCCCCTGGAGCCAGGACCTCAGCCGCACCGCGCCCATCGAAAAACATGGCCGCGAGCACCAGCCCGAAAGTTTCTGCGCCTGGATGGCTGGCGGCGGGGTGAAAGGAGGCCTCATGCACGGCGAGACCGACGAGTTCGGCTTCCGCCCCGTCTCCGGCAAGGTCCACCTGCACGACCTCCACGCCACTATTCTGCACCTGCTCGGTCTCGATCACGAACGCCTCACGTGGCGCCACCTCGGCCGCGATTACCGCCTCACCGATGTCTATGGCGAGGTGGTGAAGGAGATTATTGCGTAAAATTGAAGGGTCGATCAGGCCTCACATCGGTCCATCCCGGCCGCAGACAGGGCGCGCAAAAAGAAAACGGCACGTGCATCTCAAAGACGCAGCGTGCCGTTTTGCTAAAACAAGGGATCAACAACTCAGGCCTTGGCCTGCGCTGCTGCAAGGATCGCGGAGTCCAGACGGGCCAGGCGGTGGGCGCTGGAGGCGCTTTCGATGCCATCGAGGGCGCGGTAGGTCTTGCCCACCTTCTTCACCAGACCGCAGTTGGTCAGCTTCAGAATCTTCTCATACGAACGCAGGCGGAGCATCTCTTCGCCACCACTGACAGCATTTTTCAGCTTCAATCCTTCAAAAACTTTGGCAAACAGGGCTTTAAACTCAAAGGTTTCGCCCGAGGACAGTACGTTCACCAGTTCATCGGTGACGTGATCAACTACCCGGCGGGAGAAAGGCGCTTTTTTAGTGACTGCTTTTGTGGTGACCATCTATCCCTATACCACAAGAATCCCTCGCTGTCTCAGAAACCCTTCGCAAATGTCACATTTCTCCTGCGTAAAGCCGCATCATGCTGCCAGATACAGATCTTTGGCGCATCGGCTGAGTTTTTTGAAAGAAAATTCAGCTCTTAAGGCTGCCGATTGGCTCTTCTGCGGCCATGTGCGCAGAAGGCTCACCGGACCCCGGCCCCGTGTGTAGCGCGCTCCTTTGCCTGCATTGTGCTGGGAGATCCGCCGCTCCAGATCATTCGTGATCCCGCAGTACAGCGTCCCGTCTTTGCATAGCAGCACATACAGATGCCACTTTTTTTTGGCAGGTCTGGCTTTGGCGGCGGGCTTTTTCTTTTTCGTCGGCACGGGCACATCATAGCCGGCCCCGCAGGAAATCAAAACAGCTCGCTGATCGTCGAGCCTTCCGTCAGTGCCACAGGCCGACCATCCGCCGAGCTGTAGCTGATCTCGCGGTAATCGTATCCCAGCGCCGAATAGATGCTGGCATGAATGTCTGCCGGTGCGATCGGACGATCTTTGGGGTAAGCCCCGCTGGCGTCCGAACTCCCGATCACCTGGCCGCCGCGCACCCCGCCTCCGGCGAGCACGACGCTGTAGCAGCCCGGCCAGTGGTCTCGGCCGGCGTCGGTGTTGATTTTCGGTGTGCGTCCAAACTCACCCATCCAGACCACCAGCGTGCTTTCCAGCAGGCCGCGTTCTTCCAGATCATCCAGCAGCGCGGAGTAGGCCTGCTCCATCGGTGGCACCAGCCGGTTTTTGAGGCCGTTGAAGTTGTCCTTGTGGGTGTCCCACGTGATGGAGGGGCCATTCACCGTCGTGACAAAGCGGGTGCCGGATTCCACCAGCCGACGCGCTAGCAGGTGAGACTGCCCCCAGCTGTGCCGGCCATAGCGCTCGCGCACCTTGTCCGGTTCCTTGGTCAGATCGAAGGCGTTCGCAGCCTTGCCGGACTGCAGCATGGCTGTGGCCTGTTCATTGAAGATGTCCATCTGAGCCGTCTGAGTGGACGCGATGGGGTGTGCGGCGGTGCTCATTTGACGCAGCAGCGCCAGGCGTTCTTGAAGTCGTGCGGGAGTGAGGCTGGCATCCAGCCCCATGTTCCTCACCCGAAAGGCGGCGGCATTCGGATCATCATCCAGCACATAAGGGTCGTAGCGCGTGCCCAGGCAGCCGCCAAACTGGCCGGGCGTCAGATACACCTTGCTGTCGCAGTGTGGAAACGGCGTGATGACATACGGCGGCACTCCCTTGCTGAATCCATCCCGCTGCGCCAGCCAGCCGACCAGCGTTCCCACTCCGGGAAGATCCGTCGGACTCGGGGTGATCAGCGTGCTGTCCACCCGATAGGGGCGCCCCGTGGTGGCCCAGTGCATGCCGCCATTGTGGCTGCTGTGCCCGTGATGCACGGAGCGGATCACGGCCAGCTTGTCCATGCGCTTCGCCATCTGCGGCAGCAGCTCCGTCACATGAATGCCCGGCACGTTGGTGCGGATCGTTTTGAATTCGCCACGAATCTCCGAGGGGCCGTCCGGTTTGGGATCCCACAGGTCGATATGGCTCGGCGCTCCGCCATTGAAGATCATGATCACCGACTTGGCCTTGCCCAGCCCGATGTTGCTCTTGCTGGCTGAAGCACCCAGCGCCGCGAGCTGGTTCAAGCCCAGGCCAAGCATCCCCATGCCTCCGGCATGAAGCAGGCTGCGTCGCGAAATGCGAATCTCTGGAACTGAAGGGCGCACGATTCACAACCTACGGTGTCAGGAGGAAGATCTTGCGATTGCGAAGTAATTGGCATCGCCTGCTATACCTGCCGCCGCGCTCTCGTATTGCTCTCATGGATCGCCGAGACTTCATCAAAACCACCAGCGCCCTCGCTGCCATGACGGGTGCACGCAAAGTTCTGTCCGCCCCTTCTGCGAAGCGTCAGCCCGAACTCATCAAGACCGAAAACGCCAAACCCGGCGCGAGCTTCCAGCTCACCCGCATGCGGCCGGATTCCGCCAAGTCTTACCGCACGTCGCTGATCGAAGGCTACTGCTCGCGCCAGTCGCTCAAAGCGGGTGAAAAGCTCGACATCTTCGTCAGCACCAAGCCCGTGGCAAAGTTCACCCTCGACATCTTCCGCATGGGCTACTACGACGGCGCAGGCTCGCGCCTGATGACCACCCTCGGCCCCTTCGAAGGCAAGGTGCAGCCCGTGCCCGAGATGGCCGACAAACGCCTCCGCGAATGCCAGTGGGAATCCTCCACCACCCTCACCATCCCTGCCGACTGGCCCAGCGGCGTCTATCTCGGTCGCCTGTCCACGGTCCCTGAGGCTGCCGACAAACCCTACTGGCAGAGCTACATCATCTTCATCGTCACCGACGACCGCCCCGCCGACATCCTCTTCCAATGCAGCGACAACACCTGGCAGGCCTACAATCGCTGGCCCGTCAATGAATCGCTCTACACCGATCCACGCGCTGCTCACGCCCCCGGTGTCAGCGTCAGCTTCGACCGTCCCTACGGCAAGTACGTCCAGATCTTCGACAACCCGCAGAGCATGGGCAGCGGCGAGTTCCTGCTGTGGGAATACCCGCTCTGCTACTGGCTGGAAAAAGAAGGCTACGACGTCACCTACTGCTCAAACGTCGACAACCTCAATCCCGCCAATCTCGCCCGCGTCAAAACCATGATCAGCGTCGGTCACGACGAATACTGGGACATGCGGCAATACACCAACATCAAGCAGGCCATCGCCGACGGCCTCAGCGTCCTCTGGCTCTCCGCCAACGATGTCTACATGGTCACCCCCTTCACCCCGAATGCGAAAGGCGCTGCCAACCGCCGCCTCACCCGCGAAACCTGCTACGGCGAATTCCGCGAGGAGGAGAAGGAGGCCTACTCCAAAGTCCTCGGCCCCTTTGAAAACCCCGGCCCGGATGAGCGCGACATCATCGGCGCACGCACCACCGTCCCCTTCAACGGCGGCGGCGACTGGACCTGCGCCAAGCCCGATCACTGGCTCTTCGAGGGCACCGGCATGAAGCAGGGCGACAGCATCCCCGGCCTCGTCGGCTGGGAATTTCACGGCGATCCCGACACCGCCCGCCCCGGCCTCGAAGTCGTCGCCGAAGGCAACGTCTGGGCCAGCGGTGTCCGTCTCGGCAAATACGCCGCCACCCTTTACGAAGGCCCGAAGAAAAACATCGTCTTCAATGCCACCACCATCTTCTGGTCCCAGGGCCTCAGCGATCCCCCCGGCCACATGATCCCCTGGAGCCACTTCTCCCGCCCGCATGGCCCGGATGAACGCGTGCAGCAGATAACAAAAAACGCTCTGAAGCGGGCGATTGGGTAGTAGTGCTGGCAATCCTGCCCGCGAAGAGATCCCTCAACACGGGCAGGATTGCCCATGCTGCCTAGACGTATGATCGCCCTGGCGTGGCGTGGTCCGCACTCTCCGAGTGCGGCTCTGGATCCCAGCCCCCTGCATGATAGGCGGGTTCGCAGCGCCAGCCTTCCTCACTCAAACACAATCAAACTCCGCGCCACCTCGCCCCTCTGCAGCGCATCATACGCTTCATTGATGCCCTCCAGCGGATACCGCTTCGTCACCAGCTCATCCAGCATCAGCCGCCCGGACTGATGCATGCCAATCAGCAGCAGCAGATCCGTGCGCGGCTGAGTGCTCCCGTACAAGCTGCCGCGCAGCGTCTTCTCCGCATACACGAGCTGGTTCACATTGATCGACGCCCGGTCCGCCGCGCTGGTGATGCCCACCATCACGCACATGCCGCCCTTCTTCGTCGCATCAAACGCCTGTTCTGCGGTTTTCCCGGAACCATACGCCTCGAACGCATAGTCCACACCCTTGCCATCGGTCAGGTCCTTGATCGCCTGCACCGGATCGCCCGCATTCACATCCACGTAATCCGTCGCACCAAACAGTCGCGCATCTCCTTCCTTGCGGCTGAATTTGTCCACAGCGATGATCTGCCGCGCTCCCGCCATCCGTGCACCCTGCACGATGTTCAAACCGATGCCGCCGCAGCCGATCACCGCCACGGTGCTGTTTGGCTGCACGCGCGCAGCCTTCTCCACCGCGCCCACGCCGGTGATGACGCCGCAGCCAATGAGCGCCGCCTTCTCAAACGAGAACTCCTTGGGAATCTTCACCACCGAGGCCTGCGGCATCGTCGCCAGCGAGGAGAAGGCCGAAACCCCCGCGTAATGCCGAATGCTCTCGCCGGCGGAGTTCTGAAAGCGCGTCGTTCCATCGGGCATCAGCCCGGTGAAGCGCATCGCCGTCCCCATGTCACACAGCGCGGGCCGTCCGCTGCTGCAGTACTCGCATTTCCCGCAGGAGCCACGCCACACTAGGATCACATGATCCCCCACCTCCACCGAGGTCACCCCTTCACCCACGGCCTCGATCACACCACTTCCCTCATGCCCAAGGATGATGGGCATCGGCATGGACAGGTCTCCCTTCATCACATGCAGGTCGCTGTGGCACACCCCGGCGGCCTTCATGCGTACCGTCACCTCTCCCGCCTGCGGCGGCAGCACACGCACCTCTTCGATGCGCAGGGGTTGCTTCGCTTCATACAAAACGGCGGCTGGGGCGAGGGTGGACATGGCGGAATCATGACGATTCACAAGAATTGTGCAACCCTGCGCCATCTCACACTCCCCGGTTGCAGGCATCGCTGGTCTCGCTGAGATAGCGTCCGCATGTTTTCAAACCGCAAGACATTCCTCCACCTCGGCGCTCTGGCGCTGCTGGGCGTGACCGGTCTCCGGGCACAGGCTCCGGCTGCACCCGCACCGGCGGCTCCTACGCCTGCTGCTGAAACGGTGCCGGACCTGCCGGCGCTGCAGGCGGCCGCGCGCGCCGC
This sequence comes from Prosthecobacter sp., assembly GCF_044222345.1. Classification (GTDB taxonomy): domain Bacteria; phylum Verrucomicrobiota; class Verrucomicrobiia; order Verrucomicrobiales; family Verrucomicrobiaceae; genus Prosthecobacter. The sequence continues at coordinate 82,038 of NZ_JBGANL010000026.1, read as the reverse complement.
GGAACAAAAGCTGCCCACACCAGCCGTGCTGCCGCAGACCTATTTTGATCTCACTCCCGTGCAGCGGGATCGCTGGCGGAAGTTTCTCCCGCAGACGCTGCTGAAACTCACCCGGCGTGAACGTGTGGAGATCGTCGTCCTGGGGGATGCGATCCTCGATGGCGCCAAGGCCGAGCCCGGCGTGGACCCGGTGCTGAAAAGCTTTGCCGGAGTGTTCGCCAAAAAGCTGGCCACTCAGTTTTACTACACAGGCGGCGTGCGTGTGATTCGCCCAGGCGCCAGACTGCGTGACAAGGAATCCAAGGTCATGGGGCCGGAGATTTTGATCCACCCGGTGCAAACCTCCAGCATCATTTCGGCAGCCTCGGCTCTGTCCACCGTGGGCTTTCAAGGCCAGCCGGATGTCGTGCTGGTGGCGCAGGGATTGGAAGACGGGCTGGCTGGCGTGTCTGCGGCGGACGTGACGGTGGCCTTTCGCAGTCTGCTGGACACCGCGCGCGGCAAACGTCTCGAAGTCATTGTTGCCGGACCCATTCCCCAGGCGGCAGATCCGGAGGAGGCCAGTCTGGCGCTCACGCGTGGACCCGCCAGCGTGCTGCGCGAAGCCAGTGCCAGGGCGGATGTCATTTTCTCAGACCTGGGCGATTTGTCGCGGCTGCTGGGAGCACCCGCGGGTGCCAAAGGGGCGGATCAAATCTTCCCGGCGCTGATGCAGGAGTATCAAAGCCTCCTGAATCTCCTCCCCTCCCAGGGCGTGATGACACCAACGGCCGGCATGCACGCGGAGATGGGCCGCATCTTGTTTCAGGACGTGATGCAGGGCGCTCCCGGAGTCCCGTGGAAGATCAACGCCTCCAAGGCCACGCTGGCGGGGCAGGGGCAGCTGACACTGGAGTTTGAACTGGCCAACACCCGGCGCGAACCCCTGGCTGTGACGCTGCTGCCGCTCGTGCCTGCCGGTTTCAAGCCCAAGGACACGAATCCCGAAATCGAGCTGGCTGCTGGCGCGAAGCAGCCGGTTAAGCTGAACTACGCCATCACCGACACCCGCCATCTGCCACTGACCGATGGCGAAATGCGCCTGCCTGTGCTCGTGATCGCAGGCAAACAATCGCGCATCGAGGACATCGCGGTGCCGCTGCGTCCTTTCAGCATCACTTGGAACGCCCGCGCGGCCTTCAATCAAGAAGCGGAGTTTTCGCCTGAACTCGAAATCGAAAACAGCACCGGCGCCAGTCTTTCGGCCTCGTGGGAGTCGAACTGGGGTGGGAAATCTCAGGAAGGCAAAATCGCTTTGGAGGCCGACGGTTCGGAGGTTCTCAAGCTGGCCCTGCCATTGCCAGCCGAGGGGCGTTCGCCCATGCGCCGTGTGCTGCCGCTCAAGCTGGCGTTGAACTCCAATGGCGTGAGACAGATTTTCGACCGCGACATTGAAATCACCCGCAACATGGGCCTCAAAGAATCGGTGCCCCTCACCGCGACAGACCGCCAGGAGAGCGCCGTGACGCTGCGGGCGGATGCAGACAGCATGAAGCTCTTCCTCACCCTCGATCTGACGGGTGTCAGCCTCGTGGATGACTCTTCCGGCAAGGCGTTTGAACTGCTGCTGAACCTCGACGCCCGCAGCTATGGCGAAAGACAAACTCCCGGTGCCACAGCGGCACTGCGCATCACCGGCAAAGCGGCTGATGGTGAGGCATTGGTGGATCCGATCGCGCCCTGGGCCTTTGGCAGCGGCTACGCGGCGGTGTTCGAGCCGAAAGAAATCCAGGCGTCACTCAGCAGTGCCGCAGGCGGTGGCCGCAGGCTCACCATCACACTGCCGAAAAGCTATCTCTACCGCCACGAATGGGCGCTGGGAAATGGCAACAGCCAGCTGGGCCTGAACGTTCGCTTCCAGGGTGGTGGGCGTGACTATTTTCTCACCCGCACCAGGCGGCAGGGGGATGATGCAGAAAGTCTGAGCGTCTTGGAACTGACCGACAAACCCACGCAGCGCTGGACAGTGCGCGTGGATTAGAAGAAAACAAACATGGCTGAAGAACGAGCGAGTAAAAAATTGTGGGACCGTGCAGCGTGGAAAGACGCTGGCTTTTTCCTGACCTACCTGCGTCCTCATTACAACGTCTTCATCCCCGCGCTCATCGCGCTGGCGATCACGGGCGGCATGACGATCATTTTTATCAAGGAGCTGGCCGCCGTGGCCGGGCGGGGGATCGGGGGTGCCCATGGACCTGAGTGGATGGCTGAACTGAATCACAGTGTGTGGTTTCTGGTGGCTATTGTGGGGGCGCAGGCGTTCATCGCGTTCTTTCGCATCCTGCTCTTTGCCAAGGCATCCGAGCGTGCGCTGGCCGCCCTGCGGCTCGACACCTTCAGCCGCATCATCCGTCTGCCCATGGCCACGCTGAACCAGCGCCGTGTCGGCGAACTCGCTTCCCGCCTTGCCAACGATGTCGAGGCCATGCGCGAAACACTGGTAGTCACCATCCCCATGCTGATCCGTCATACCGTGATGCTCTCTCTCTGCATGGTTCTCATTTTGAACATGTCGGTCAAGCTGTCGCTGTTCATGGTGGGCACCATCCCCGTGGTGATCGTGATGATCGCCATCTTTGGCTCGCGCATTCGCAAGCTGACCAAACGCGCCCAGGACAACCTTGCCGCCTCGCAGGTCGTGGTGGATGAGAGCCTGCAAAGCATCGTCAGCGTGAAAGCCTTCCGCAATGAGGCCTACGAACTCGCCCGGTATGACAAAAACCTCAGCGAATACCTCCGCACCGTGCTGCGTGCGGCGGTCCCCCGCGCCTCGTTCATCGCCTTCATCATCTTCGCCTTCAGTGTCGCCCTGATCCTCGTCACCTGGTTCGCCATGCGCATGCTGAATGACGGCGGCATCGGCAAGGAGGAGCTGACTCAGTTCGCCGGCCTTAGCGGCATGATCGCAGCCTCCTTCGTTCAGTTTCCTGAGCTTATCACCCAGCTCCAGCGTTCACTCGGCGCCACCGAGCGCGTGCGTGAAATCCTGCGTGATCAAACCGAACCGGACGACACCGCCGGTGCCTCCAAGCTGCGCTTCAAGGGCGAGATCGACATGCGCGATGTCAGCTTTGCCTATCCCACACGCCCAGATGCCGTCGTTCTGCGTGATTTCAATCTGCAGGCCAGGGCCGGCCAGCGCATCGCGCTTGTGGGCGCCAGCGGTTCCGGCAAATCCACCAGCGTCTCGCTGTTGTTCCGCTTCTACGATCCGACCACCGGAGAAATCCGCATCGACGGCCAGCCGATTCGCGACATGTCGCTCACCACGCTCCGCCGCAATCTCGCCCTCGTGCCCCAGGAGGTGCTCCTGTTCGGCGGCAGCATCAAAGAAAACATCGCCTACGGCAAGCCTGAGGCCACAGAGGAGGAGATTATCAGCGCCGCGAAAAAAGCCAACGCACACGATTTCATTGTGGGGCTCACGGAAGGCTATCAGACCCTCGTTGGAGATCGTGGCACCCAGCTTTCCGGTGGTCAGCGCCAGCGCATCGCCATCGCCCGCGCCATTCTCGCAGATCCGGCCATCCTCGTTCTGGACGAAGCCACCAGCAGCCTTGATGCCGAAAGCGAACGCCTCGTGCAGGATGCCCTCGACAAGCTCATGGAAAACCGCACCAGCATCATCATCGCGCATCGCCTCAGCACCGTGCGCCGGTGTGATCAGATCCTCGTCATGTCCGGCGGCGCCATCCTCGAGCGCGGCACGCACGACGAACTCGTCGCCAAACCCGGCGGCCTCTACGGCTCCCTCGCCAAGCTTCAATTGGAATAGCCGCAATCGGTGGGCTGGCAGCCCAGCGCATGAATGCTCCAGCGCGGCGTGGACCGCACTCTCCGGGTGCGGCCGCTGGGCCTTCTGGGAGGCCTAGCTCCTAAACACCATCGCGGGCTCCAGCTTGCTCACGCGCCAGATCCCCAGCAGCGCCGCCAGCGTGCAGATGCCCAGCACCACGCCCAGCACGGCAAACGGCACAAACTCCGGCATGTAAAAAGGCGGCTGCTCATTCTTGAGCGCTCCCATCGCAAAGCCGGCGGTGAGGAACAAACCTATCCCGTAACCAATGATGCCAACAGTGAACGCCTGGGTGATCAGCATCAGACACAGTGTGCCGTTGGACGCCCCCATCGCCTTCAGTGCGCCGAGGTGTCGCATGTTCTCCAGTACAAACGAGTAAAACGTCTGGCAGCTCACCGCCATCCCCACCAGCAGGCCGATGATGACCGTGGTGCCAAACGAGATCGGGATGCCGGTGTTCTTCACATACCACCACACAGTCGAGACATTGAAGTTGTCTGTCTTCCCTCCGCCACGCTGCGCCCAGAACTCCCCAAAGTCCGCCTCTCGGTTCACGAAGGCCTTCAGCCCCGTCTCCCGCTGAATGTCCGCCACCGCCTGGTTCAGGCTCACGCCCTCGCGCGGCGCGCAGATCACCGCCTGCAGCATCTTGCGCTGCGCTGGCACATACTGCAGCGCCCGCTCATACGTCGTCCACACATACGGGCCGCCGGTGAAGGATGTCGCTGCATCTGCGATCCCCACCACTCGCGCTTCCTGGTCATTCAGCTCAAACACATCTCCCACCTTTACCTTTTGGCCTCGTTTGCTTGCCAGTCGCGTCACCCCCAGATCATCAATGATCACAGAGTGTGGAAGCCGCAGCTTCATCAGATCGCCTTCCAGCATCTTGGCCGGTGCACCCGCCAGCGTGTTCGCATCAATGCCGATAAGCTGGATCATTTTGAAATTCCCGTTTTCCAGCCGCACACGCTGGATGCCCGAATAGATCGGCGCAGCCCAGGCCACGCTGCTCACACTTCGGACACGCGCCACATCCGTGTCCAGCAGCGGGTTCGTCTCATTCACCTGCTCCACCTTTTCCTCCACCACCCAGATCGGTGCCGGGACGTTTTTCAGAGTCGACTTCGTCCAGCTCATCAGTCCGCAAAACACCGCTGTCTGCTGAGCCATCAAAAACGTCGCCACGGTCAGGCCTGCCACCAGCATCAGGTACTTCGCCGTGTCACCAAACAGCATTTTCAGGGCAAGGCGTAGCATGGGAGGTCAAATTATCAGGGGTTGATTCAAAGCAAAGTCACTCCCTCGGCTCGTGCCGCTGCGCACAAAGCATTGTCAGAGGAGAGCAATGGGCATTTGAGGCGCAATGTCAGTTCGAGGTATGATGCATCATACGAACTGAGTGTGTGTTTGGTCGCCAGTCGCTGGATCTCAGCAATGTGGGCTGTGGATTCCTCATTCACTCTTACGGGATAACCGTGAATGCAGGTGATTGCCTGGTCTCGCTCGTTCGCGTCCAGTTTTTTCCGTCGCTCACGCACCAGCAGAACATTGAGAGTTTCCAGCAGCCACAGCGGTGGCACACATATGGCATCACCATTGGCGATGCATTGCAGGAAAGCCTCTGCCACCTTCTCGTCGTGGCCGGGAAGCACCGTGCCCAGCGCTGCATTTGCATCCGCCACGAGAATCATCATGCGCGTCTTCCCGCCTCAAGATAATCTTGCGTCGTCCAATCATCATCGCTGTACTTTGCGGCCAGTTGTGCCTTGAGCCGTCGTGCCTGCTCGATTTTCTCCTGCACAGGCTGTTCGTTCGGGCATGCACGTTCCGGAGTGATGCGTGCCTGCACACGTCCTTCGTTGGTCAGACAGACCTGCTCTCCCTCCATCACCTTGCGCAGGTATGAGGCGGTGTTCAGCAGAAAGTCGGCAACGGATGCATTCACTGACACAATCATGCGGGAAAACCGCAGTATTTGCAACGCGCTTCTTGAGCTTAGCGCCCGCCGCCAAACAATCCGCCGAGTCCGCTGCTGATCACACTCGTCAGCACGCTTTGAATCTGGCTGCCGCTGGGATTGTTGTCATGGATGTGCCCCTGCGGCGTCAGTTTGTCGATGATCTGCGGCAGAAACTGCGTCAGCAGCGGCTGCACCGTATGCACATGCATGCCCACTTTGCCTGCCAGCGCCTGCAGGTTTTCTTCTCCCACTGCGGCCTTCATTTGATCGGCATTGATCGGCAGGTTCGTTCCCGTTCCCACCCACGAGGAAAAAATCTCACTCATGCCCGCTTTCTCAAACTGGGCCATCATGCCGTTCAGGCCGCCTGCTTCATTCAGCAGGCCGGAGAGCATCGCTGCGGGGTCCATTTTGGCAGAGCCGCCGAGCATGCTGCCCAGCGCGTTTTTGGCGAGTGAATCGAAAAGTCCCATAGGTGCGGCGAGTGTGGGGGAGGGGATGCCAAAGTCAAGGCCACTCCATGCGTCCTTTCTCCCCTCGGTCGTCTCCTGGCTTCCGGCCAATTTGCAATTCTCAGTTTTCAGTTCCCACTTTTCAATTCCTCATGCCCCCTCTTCACCACGTGCCAATGGAAGTGTAGCACACTTGACCTCCCACACCCACCCGCTACTCTCTCCGCCCCCAAACCCACGAAAAACTACCATGAGCCAAACCCACGAATTCCAGGCCGAAGTCAAACAAGTCCTCGATATCGTCATTCACAGCCTCTACACTGACCGCGAGATCTTCATTCGCGAGCTCGTGTCCAACGCGGCCGACGCGATGGAAAAGATGCGCCTCACCCAGCTCACGGAAAAAGAGGTCTTCGACCCCTCCGCCGCGCTGGAAGTCACCATCACCACCGATGAAGCCGCACGCACCCTCACCATCGCCGATCACGGCATTGGCATGACCCGTGCAGAACTCGTCGAAAACCTCGGCACCATCGCCCACTCCGGCTCCAAGGCCTTTGCCGCTGCTCTCAAGAACGCAGGCAAGCAAAACGACGCCTCCCTCATCGGCCAGTTCGGCGTCGGCTTCTACTCCGCCTTCATGGTGGCAGACAAAGTCGAGGTCCACACCCACTCCTGGCGCACCGAAGGCGAGCACCTCGTCTGGACCAGCGACGGCAGCACCAGCTACACCATTGATGAATCCACCGAAGAGGCACGCGGCTGCAAAATCGTGCTGCATCTCAAGGAAGACGCCGCCGAGTTCGCCACGAAGCATCGCGTGAAGCAGGTCCTGGAAAAATACTCCAACTTCGTCACCTTCCCGGTCATTCTCGACACCGAGCGCGTCAACACCGTCGAGGCCCTCTGGCTCAAGTCCAAGGACAGCATCACCGACGAGCAGTACACCGAGTTCTACCGCTTCGCCGCCCACGCCTTTGATGATCCCAGCTACCGCCTCCACTTCCAGGCCGAGTCCCCCATCGCCATCAATGCGCTGCTCTTCACCCCCACGCAGAACATGGAATCCTACGGCATGGGCCAGATGGAGCCCAATGTCGGCCTCTACTGCAAGAAGGTCCTCATCGATCCAAAACCCAAGAAGCTCCTCCCCGAGTGGATGCGCTTTGTCCGTGGCGTCATCGACAGCGAAGACCTCCCGCTGAACATTTCCCGCGAGTCCATGCAGGACAGCGCCCTCGTCCGCAAGCTCGGTGATGTCGTCGCCAAGCGCCTCCTCAAGCACCTCGACAAGGAAGCCGTCGAAGACCCCAAGAAGTACAACGAATTCTACGCCAACTTCAGCCGCTTCTTCAAGGAAGGCATCGCCACGGATCACACCAATCGCGATGCCATCGCCAAGCTGCTTCGCTTTGAATCCAGCATGACCGAGCCCGGCGAGACCGTCAGCCTCACCGAATACGTGAAGCGCATGAAGGAAGACCAGAAGGAGATCTACTACCAGGTCTCCACCTCCCGCAGCACCATCGAAAGCGGCCCCTACGTCGCCGCCTTCAAGGCCAAGGGCTTCGAAGTGCTCTACATGTTTGAGCACATCGACGAATACGTCATCTCCAGCCTCAGCAAGTTCGAAGACAAAGACCTCAAGTCCGTCAACGCCCCCGACATCGACATCGGCGAAACCACCGGCGAAGGCGAAGGCGAGGCCCTGGCTGAAGCTGACGCCACCTCCCTCTGCGACTGGATCAAAGAACGCCTCGCCACCCAGGTCGAAACCGTCCGCACCGGCAAGCGTCTCGTCGGCAGCCCCGCCCTCGTGCTCACCCCTGAAGGCGAGATGAGCCCGCAGATCCGCCAGATGATGAAGGCCATGGGCAAAGACGGCGACATGCCCGGCTCGAAGGTCATCTTCGAAATCAATCCGCGCCACCCGCTCGTCCGCAACCTCTCCGCCCTCCGCGCCAAAGATCCCGAAACCGCCGGCCTCATCTCCGAGCAGATTCTGGACAATGCCCTGCTCTCCGCCGGCCTGCTGGATGAGCCGCAGCGCATCATCGAGCGCACGCAGAAGCTGATGGAAAAGCTCTCCGCATAAGTGGACGGCTCAATCTTGTCATTGAGTTCACCGCTTCCGTAATTACCCTCAGAGGGCGTCGCAGTTGCGACGCCCTCTTTATATTATCATGAGCCTGCGAGCGTTAAAAGATCCCTGGCTTTGGCTTCGGTCCCTCTGGGATCATCGCACCGCCCTGCGCATGTCACGTGAGCAGCTTCAGGCACGTCAGTTGCAGAAGTTCAGGCGGCTGGCGGCTCATGCTCAGGCACATTCACCTTACTACCGCGCCATCATCCAGGAGCGGGGCATTGATGTTCGCACCTGCGTCCCCACCGATTTTCCGGTGCTGACCAAGCAGGACATTGCCCGGCATTTTGATGACATCGTTACAGATCGTCGTATCACACGTGCTCGAGTCGTGGATTTTTTGGCCCAGTCTTCGGACGGGGGAAATCTGTTTGATGGCAAATACCATGTCATGAACACCTCCGGGTCTTCCGGGCAGTTTGCCTGCCATGTCTTCTCACATGCGGCGTGGATTTCAGCCGCCAGCCTTGGGGTGAGAGTGGCACCTCTGCGTTTGCGGCAGCGCGTGGCTTATGTGGGCGTCGCCACGGGGCACTCCGGTGGCGTCAATCTTGCGCAGTCGGGCAATCAAGGAGCCAACAAGCTCTTTTACCAGATGCGCGCCTATGATGTGCTGCAGCCGATCCATGAGGTGATCGAAGATTTGAACGCCTTCCAGCCCCGGGTCGTCACTGGGTATGCCACCATGCTCAAGGAGCTGGCCGAGGCCCAGCTTCAGGGAAAACTCCGCATCCGGCCCTGGCGCGTGGCCAGTGGCGGCGAGCCCCTGCTGCCGGACGCGCGCGCGCTGATCGAGCGGGCCTTTCAGACCCAGGTCATGAACATCTATGCCTCCACCGAGCATCTTTACATGGGGCTCACGCTGCCGGGCAGTGACGGCATGCACCTGATGGAGGATGATCTGATCTTCGAACTCCATGCGGACCACACCTGCGTGACGAATCTCTTCAACGACACCATGCCGTTGATTCGTTACCGCATGAGCGATGTCTTGCTGCCTGACGAAAGGCCACGCAAAGACTCATACCCCTACACCAAGGTCCAGGGCCTGGTCGGGCGGCAGGAAAATGCGCTGGTCTTCATCAACGAAAATGGCCAGAGGGACTTCATTCATCCTTTTGTCATCCTTGATCTGGCGATTCCAGGGCTGAGCGCATGGCAGGTCATGCTGGAAAGTTTGTCCTCATTTCGGATTCGTGTCTGTCTTGAAGATGGCTGCACAGAGTCTCGCTGCCGCGAAGCTGTCGAGCAGGTCACACACCACTTTCAGCACATCTTGAAGGAAAAGCAGATGCAGAATGTCGTGTTTGAAATCGAGCGTGTCGATTCTCTGCCCATCGATCCCAAAACAGCCAAATTCCGCCTCGTACTCAAATCACCCAGCTATCAGGACCTGCCGAGCTAGAGGGGGGCGTGGCCTATCAATCCAGATCAGCCAAAGCGGTTCTCCCTCTCCCCGCCCCTGACACACGATGGCAAGAATATTTTCCTCGGGGGAGAGGGCAGGGGTGAGGGGCGACGATCACTCTTCGCCCGCATGCTGTGTCTTCATCCGCATCTCACTCCCAAGGGCGTCTTGGGCAATTGCCATCTCATCTCTGGGGGAGGGGACGAGCCGTAGGCCCGTGCGACGTCATGCACCTGCATGGTTATAGAAAAGAGCACGGATCAATCCCTGCCGTTCGCATCAAACCTCCGCTTGCACCTTCGCACCTGCCCGCCTTCATGCCCGCATGATCGCCTTCCTTCGCGGCCGCCTCGCCGAAGCCCTCCCTCACCGTGCCACCATCGACGTCAATGGCGTGGGCTACCTCGTCCTCATCCCCCTCACCACCTTCGACAAGCTCCCGCAGCCCGGTGAAGAAGTGCAGCTTCTCACCCACTACCACGTCACCGACCGCGACCACACCCTCTTCGGCTTCATCACCGCAGACGAGCGCGATCTCTTCCGCCTCCTCATGGACCGCGTCTCCGGCATTGGCCCCAAGATGGCCCTCAGCGTCCTCAGCGGCATGCCCGTCGCCGCCTTCAAGGATGCCGTCATCAGCGGAGATGTGAAATCCCTCTCCCGCATCAAAGGCGTCGGCGGCAAGACCGCCGAGCGCATCGTGCTCGAGCTCAAGGACAAAGTCGGCGTCGTCGATGCCTGGCAGGCCTCCCGCACCGCCAAAGGCGCTCACGATCCGAAGCAGGAGGCGCAGACCGACGCCGTGCTGGGACTCATCGCGCTGGGCTACAAGCAGAGCGAAGCCATCAAAGCCGTCAACGAACTGGCCAAACAGCCCGGCATGGACACTGCCGACAAACTCATCCGCGAAGCCCTCCGCAGCATGAACTAAAGTTCCCTTGTACCTGAGGAACAAGGAAGTTCTGTTTCAGAGGAGAGTGCACCTTGCGCAAGCCCCTGCCGTACATCGCTTTTGAACGCCAAGCTCTGACTTTATCAGTCAGGCAATCTTATCCAGAACAGAACGCTTGAACCATTCCGGGATCTGATCGGTTTTTAACTCCAGTCTCCGACCATCGGTGATCTCCGCCAGCCAGGTATGGCTGTGGTCGGCATTGTCCGTGGAATTGTCGAAAATGTAAGCACGGTTCGTGACGCGTATGGCGGACATCAACAGGTCAAGAGACCGGTGGTAGCGCGCTTCCACTCGTTCAGCGGGGACATCGTGGCCATGCAATTTGACACGGTTTTCCACACGGGAGATGTTGATGGCTGGGTCATCCGTAGCCACGTAATAGAGGTAAGTGCGGTAACCTGCTTCCTGAGCCTGTTGAAGCAGGCTGACCTTGCTTGGATGGGACATCACTGTCTCAAAGGTGAAATTTCGACGCGCTGCCAGCAGCTTCTGTCGCAGAAAATCCGCCAGCACAGAGGCAAAGTAGCTGCTGATCGTCGCCGGAGGAAAATAAAGTCGGTCTTCTGCAAAGCTCAAACTTCGTGCGGCTTCAGCAAGTTTCTGCTGAGTGAGCAGATTCGATTTGGTAAAAAGTGGCAGCACTTCGTCTTTCGTTGTGTGAACGTCGAAGGTTCGCATGTCCACATATCCGTGGACTTTGAGGGATGCCTCAATCTCATCCGGGTTTAGATAGACACCCAGCAGCGACTCAGGAAGATAGGATTTTAGCACGCTTTTACCTGACCCATTTGGCCCTGCAAACATGCGCAGCCTGGCCTTCTCCTGGCTCACTTGATCAGATAAATCGTGCCAGGTTTAACGCGAGTGGGGGGGGCGATTTGCTTGACCACCTCTTTGTGACCATCCGGGAAGACTCGATAGATAAAGCCTCCTTCAGACTGCAGCACACTCTGACCCGAAGCCAGCACACGTTCACGTGCAGCGGCGAAAGCCTGGCCGGATACCGCCGGAAACTGGCTTTCGAGCACCTGGATTTCTTGGTCAGACATGGTGGGAGAATACTGCGCCAGATGGGTATATCAACCACGTCCTTGCAGTGCCCCTCCTCGCCCCTACTTCAAGCTCTTGATGTACAAAATCAGGCTCTCAATCTGCCCTTCATTGAGGATGCCGTTGTAGATCGGCATCCCCGTATCAAACTTCTCAAAGCCCTTCACGACCTTCGCGCTCGGATTCGTGATCGACTCACGCAGATAGACCTCATCCGCCTTGAACTTGCCCTTCTGCCCTTTGGCGATCTCACGCTCGCTGCCATACAGCCCCTTCCAGCTCGGCCCCACCTTGCCCACCAGCGTCCCATCCGTGCTATGGCAGGCCATGCAGCCAAACATCTGATACAGGCGCTCACCTTCTTCGGCAGTCGCCTTCACCGTCGCCACTGCAGCCGCTTTGCGCGGTGTGAGGTCCACCTTCAGATTCTCATCAAACCCTTCCTTCTTCGCATCAAACGGCATGAGCTCCCACGGTGAAAAATACGCCGTGTTCTCCGCCTTCAGTCCATCCGCACTTTTGAGCCCCCAGCCGATGCGCATCTGGTGCACCCCGGCCTTCATGTCTGGAAAGCCCACCAGCACACTCATCCCGTCCTTGCTCAGGTAGGCGCTGCTCGCCGTCATCCATTCCTGACCGCTGCTGCCATCCAGCTTCAGATGGGGCGATCCATAGTCAAAGGTGCGCCTGTAGTTCCAGCGTTCAGCGTTGAAGCTGTCCGGATCAGTCGCCAGCTTCGGATCCAGCTTCGCATTGAACTTCAGCAGCAGCCCCTTGTCCGTCGGCGTCACCTCCTTGATCAGCACCCGCGGCTTGTCCGTGTAGCGCAAACGCGCCAGCCCGCTGATCTTCTTCACCACCGTGCCCCACACCTGGAAACCCACCACGTAGAGCTGCCCGTCTGCCGGATTCACCACCGCATTCAGCGTCGGGAAATCAAAGTTGCGGTTAAAGCTCACCACCGCCGCCTGCGGCTTTTCAAAGTGCGAATTCATCAGCACCCGGAACAGCTCCGGCCGGTTGTAGCCGATGTGGATCAGTTCATCATTCACCGGCCCCATCTTCGCCCCGTAGAGCCACGTCTGCGTCACCCCGCTCGGATTCACCGGATGCGGCAGCCACGTCAGCGGCTCCGTGATCGTCTCCGGATACTTCTCCTTCGGCGCGATCGTCGGCAGATGCCCGTAGAAGTGATGATCCGAAATGATGTGCAGCGGCGTGGACGGCACGTAGTTGCCCTGCTGATCGCTCGCCGTCACAAGCCCCGTCTTCGGATTCACCCCGACGAACGGCTGCCGCAGCCCATACCCGATCACCTCCATCGACTTCCCATCCGCCGCGATCTTGATCACCGTCCCGTTGTGCTTCCCATAAGTCGTCCCTTCCTGCCCACCCTTGGAAATATACAGCTCCCCCTTCGGCCCGAGCTTCATCGAATTCGGAAACTCCCTCGTCTCCGCCGTCTGCGCGAACAGATTGCAGAACATCTCATACCGGTCGCACTCCTTGTCGTTGTTGGCGTCCACCAGCTTCCAGATCCCATTGCGATCAAAGACAAGAATGTCACTGCCGCGCACCACGATGCTCATCGGCTCATGCAGCCCGCTGGCAAACCTCTTCCAAGTCACCTTCTCCAAATCCCCCTTCAACCCCGAGATCAGCCACACATCCCCATCAAACGTCACCCCCGCCGCATCCCCCTGGTCATTCAAAAACGCCACATCCGCCAGCCTCACATTCCGCTTCCACGGATTCTCAAGGGGCAGGGGAATTTCGTCGATGACGTAGGCGTCGGGCTTGGGGGAGAGAGCAGCGGTGGTGGTGAGGGTTTGGGGCCAGGAGTCAATGGGGGGCTTTTCTTTGAATAGGCTTTCCTTTTTCGAGAGGCTTCCCAAAACCCAAGCGCTTTGGGGGGACGGGCAGATCATCTCGATAACCTCTGGTTTTTCGCCAGGCTTGATCATCAGTGTTCGGGGCTCATCATCCGCTGTGCTTCTCCGAGTCAGGGAGCCGTTTCTTGTGCCAGTCTCATCATCCATACCAAGCTGCCGCTGGTATTCCTTGAGCTTGTCTGGAGACAAAGATTTGACCCAGCGTTCATGCGCTCCTCCATCGTAACTTGTAATGTAGGTCAGTGTTGAACTTCTGGGCCCGATAGTGATCCGGCGAATGACAGCAGGTGGGTTATGTTGATTAACCGGTGGCTTAGAACTGAGCAGCTCACGAATGCTCACGCCGAACACTTCGTAAACCAGTTCGTATCCTTCTGCGGTTCGTTCTACGCTGAGAAAGCGGCCTGTTTTGGGTGGAAGCGGCCCTCTCCCCACCTCCTCCGGACTCGGCGTCGGCTCACGCGGATCAGTTAAGCTCGGCTTCTCCCCCACCTGCCAGCCCGGATAAATCCCATTCGCCAGCCACACCTTGCCAATCGGTTTCGGCAGAAAATCCTGCCCGTCCTTCGTCTTCTGCCCGGCCACATGGTAGGACCCCGGCGCCAGCGCCTCCGCGCTCACCGGCGGCTTCCCAGCCTCGCCTTCCCAGATGCACGCGATCCGCAGCAGATCCGTGTCAAAGCACGCCCACAGATTATTCCCCAGATTCAAAACAATCCCACGCGGCGTCAGATTGTCCTTCGGAAAACCTTCTCCCACCTCCCGTGCATCCAGCACGCTGCTGAAAAACGGAAAATCCTTCTCCACAAAATCACCCCACGGCGAAGGCGCAGCAGGCTTGTCCGCAGCAAGCGAGCAGGTGACAAGAGACAGGAAGGCGAGGAACGAGCAAAACTTCATGGGAAACACACAACAGGCGCCGCGCGCCCGATCTGTCAATCATGTACGCCTTGCTGAAAGTACGATGAGCATTGCCTCACTGCGTTCGCCCTGCGGGCAGCCTGCGGCTGGCTATCTGCGCTGCGCTCCGGTTCCTGCCTGTCGGTCAGCGCGACCGCAGCCTCCGTCGCCTGCGCTGAGCCTCAAACCAATCGAAGACAGTGCCAGCAAAGTAGCCCAGTTGCGCCGCAACTGGATCTCTTCGCCACCACGCTCCGCCTACTCAATCCTCACCGCCGCACACACCATCTCCAGCACGCGGTTCAGTGAAGCCGCACCGCTGCCCTCCATGAACGCATTCCCCGGAATCGGCTGCCAGTTGTCCCGGTCATGCTTCTGCTCCGGCTGCGGGATCCGCGTCAGCGTCGGGTCATACTGCCCGTCCTTGCCCCCCAGCTTGTAAATCACCAGATCCAGCGACGGCACCACATACAGGCAAAAACCACCCGCGCCCGATTTCCAAAACGCATCCTTCGGCGCCCCCGCCACGTGACCATCCGCATTGTGTTCAAACTGCAGCGAGAACGGCGTGTGCGGATTGTACGGGCTCCACGTCTGGCACTTCTTGATGTAATCCGCCGGCACAAGCTGCTGATCCTTCCACTTGCCACCATGCGCCAGGCAGTAGCCCATGCGCACCGCATCCGTGGCATGCAGCGCCGTGCTGCCCGCGCCATTCGCATGCGGCATCACGTAGTCGCCACGGTGCAGGCAGTAGTCCCACGCGCCCCAGCCCTGCGGCTTCGCCAGCCGCGTATCAATGTAATCCTTCAGCTCCATGCCCGTCACATGCCGCAGCACGATGCTCGCAATGTGCGGGGAAGGGGAGGAATACGAATACCCGGCCCCCGGATTCGTCCACAGCGGCACATTCAGCGATGACTTGTCCAGATCCTTGATGTTCTGCCCCGGCACCGGCTTCAGCTGCCGCGCTTTCGGATCACCTTTGACATAACCCGTCGGCGTCTGCCCTTCACCCCAGTAGCCGCCCGTCATGCACAGCAGCTGCCCCAGCGTGATCTCCGCCTTGCGCGGATCATTCAGCGGAAAAGCCTCCGGCAGATACTTCTCAGTAAACACCTTGGTGTCCAGCCCCTCCGGGATCTTGTCTTTGAACTCATTCAGCATGATCCCGCAGGCGATGCTGCAAAACGCCTTTCCCGTGGACGCCATGTCCGGATTGCTGTTGCGGCTGGCACGGCCAAAGTATTTCTCAAACACCAGATACCCCTTGTGCACCACCACCAGCCCTCCGTTTCCCGTCGAGCGCTCTGTCATCACATACGCAGGCTCCAGCTTCACCAGATCCATGCCCCCCAGCTCGCGGCATTCCTTCTCCCCCTTCGCCTCACGCCAGCCACCCTCACTGTCGGGCGGCGGGAAATAAACATCAGCAGCGTGCAGCGAAGCAGTGATGAAAGCGAGGGCGGTCAGAAGTCGAAGGCTCATGGTTCATCACCATGAAATGCTCTGCCGCATCTGGCCAGCCCCATTTTGCCCCGGCTCAAAAACTCCTGCGCACACCGATCAAAATGCCCAGCGCATTCAGTCCCGGATTCGGATTCGTCTGCCCTCCGTTGGACATGTGCTGAAACATCGCACTCGCATTCACAGACCAGTCTTGAGTCAGCGTGTGCGAGATACCGAGCTGGCTGTACCAGTTCAAAGTAAAGTCCTGACCCTGGCCGCCGGGCGCACTCTGCGCATCGATCCAGCCCACCCCGCCACCTGCGGAGCCAAAGATGTTCCAAGTCGCGCTAGGGTTCCACCATTCGATCACCCCACCTCCCGAAAGCCCGAGGTAGCGGTTCTCAGATCCCGTCTCGATGTAATTCGCCATCGCGGAAAATTTCTGCCGCACCACCAGCGCGGAGCCATTGCGAAAATGCATTCCAAACCACTCCGGCGTGCGCCAGGAAACGATGAAGGGAATGATGCGGTAATTAAAAGTCGTGTCTCCACCGACTTTCCACAGCATGCCCGTCTCAAATTCAATGGCACCTTTGTCCCAGGGCTTCAGCTCCACAGGTGCTACGGGGGACTTGGAGAAGCCCGTTGTAGAGACCACCAGCGCGCAGACAATGCAGGAAAGAAGACGAATCATGCTCCAGCGATAGCTCATCCCGGCACATTTTCCAGTGAGGAGTTATTTGCCACTGCCCCGTCGCGCTTCATATCTAGCGCCCCATGCCCGCCCATCCTGCCTACGATCTCCTCTCCCTCGGTGAAGTCATGCTGCGCCTCGATCCCGGTGAGGGACGCGTGCGCACCTCACGCCAGTTCACCGCCTGGGAGGGCGGCGGCGAATACAATGTGGCCCGCGGTGCCCGCCGCTGCTTCGGCCTCCGCTCCGGCATCCTCACCGCCTTTGCCGACAACGAAATCGGCCGCCTCATCGAGGACCTCATCCTCCAGGGTGGCGTGGACTCCTCCCTCATCAAGTGGGTGCCCTATGACGGCATGGGCAAGCGCGTCCGCAATCCCATCAACTTCACCGAGCGCGGTTTCGGCGTGCGCGGGGCCAAAGGCAGCGTCGATCGCGGCCACAGCGCCGCCTCGCAGCTCAAGCCCGGCGACTTCGATTTCGATTACCTCTTCGGCACCCTCGGCTGCAAGTGGCTCCACACCGGCGGCATCTTCGCCGGCCTCTCCGAATCCACCGCCGAGATCACCATCCAGGCCTGCGAGGCCGCCAAAAAACACGGCGTCACCGTCAGCTACGATCTCAACTACCGCCCCTCATTGTGGCAGGAGCGCGGCGGCTTCGCCGGTTCGCAGGCGCTGAACCGCCAGCTTGCCCCCTACGTCAATGTCATGATCGGCGTCCTAAGCGACGAGCCGCCCGTCTCCTCCTCCACGCCCACGGACCCCTCCGACATCTTCGCCGCCGAAGACGCCAAGCTCCGTCCCATGATGTTAAAGCTCGCCTCGCAGTACCCCAATCTGCACACCATCGCCGCCACCCTGCGCCGTGTGCACACCGCCAGCGTCAATGACTGGGGCGCTCTCTGCTGGCACAAAGGCAGCTTCCATCGCAGCCGTAACTACCCCCGCTTCGACATCCTCGACCGCATCGGCGCGGGCGACAGCTTCGTGGCCGGCCTCATCCACGGACTCCTCGTGGAAAACGATGCGCAGAAAGCCGTCGACTACGGTGCCGCCCACGGCGCCCTCGCCATGACCACCCCCGGAGACACCAGCATGGCCACCTTCCCCGAAGTCCAAAAACTCGCCGAAGGCGGCGACGCCAAAGTGCAGCGCTGATGAACCACGGCTCCGCCTCCGGCCAATTTGAAATTCTCAGTTTTCAGTTCTCAGTTTACAATCTTCCCAGCCGCCGATTGCGCGCTTGAGGCCAGACTAACCTGAGTGCCAGTCATGCTTGGAGCATTCGGATTTCATTCGTCATTTTCGCCCCTTGCCTCTTCCCTCCATCGTTCCCTATTCCTCGCCCCAGCTCCTTCCCTGAATGGCCTCCACTTCCTTCACTCCTCCCCACGTTTACGAGCAGCCCTTTCCGGCCTTCGACATCAACGCCATCGAAACCCCTGCCTACGTGGTGGACGTCGCGCTGCTGCGGAAGAACATGGAAAAACTCGCCCATGTGCAGAGTGAATCCGGTGCCCGCGTGCTCCTCGCGCTCAAAGGCTTCTCCATGTTCAGCGTGTTCCCCATCATGCGGGAATACCTCAGTGGCTGCTGCGCCAGCGGCCTGAATGAAGCGCTGCTCGCCCAGGAGTTCGGCAAGGAAGTCCACGTCTATTCCCCCGCCTTCAAACCGCAGGAGATGCAGCAGATCATCCCCATCTCGCATCACCTCAGCTTCAATTCCCTCGCTCAGTTCCGGAAGTTCAAGCCCATGCTGGATGCCGCCAAAGCCGCTACCGGCCACGCGCCCAGCCCCGGCATCCGCGTGAACCCGGAGCACTCCGAAGTCGAAGTCTCTCTCTACGATCCCTGCTCCCCCGGCTGCCGCCTCGGCATTCGCTCGGACCTCCTCGAAGACGAAGACCTCACCGGCATCGAAGGTCTCCACTTCCACGCCCTCTGCGAACAGGACAGCGATGTCCTCGAGCGTACTGTTGCCGCCGTCGAAAAACGCTTCCCCCGCCTGCTCAAACAGGTGCAGTGGGTCAACATGGGCGGCGGCCACCACATCACCCGCAAAGACTACGATGTGGACCTTCTCATCCGCGTCCTCCGCACCTTCCGCGAGAAGTGGGGCAAGGACGTTTACATCGAGCCCGGCGAAGCCGCCGGCCTGAACACCGGCTACCTCATCGCCGAAGTGCAGGACATCATCGAGGCTCCCACCCCCACCGCCATCCTCGACATCTCCGCCACGGCCCACATGCCGGACACCCTGGAGATGCCCTACCGCCCCCACATCTTCGGTGCCGGCCTCCCCGGAGAGCACCCTTACGAGTACAAAATGGGCGGCACCTCCTGCCTCGCCGGAGACGTCCTCAGCGGCTTCTCCTTCCCCGAGCCCCTCCGCATTGGCCAGCGCCTCGTCTTCGCAGACATGGCACATTATACCATGGTGAAAACCACCACCTTCAACGGCGTCCCCCATCCCGACATCGCCATCTACGACCCCGCCACAAAGGAATACCGCGTCGTGCGCCGCTTCGGCTACCCCGACTTCCGCAACAAGCTCTCCTAAGTGATGCGGGCACTCCTGCCCGCAAAGCGAGCGTCTCATGACATTCATCGTTCCATGAGACAGCTCCGTTTGTTCTTTTTCGGAGTCCCTCTTCGCACTCCTTTCCGCTTTACACCAACCCCGAAAGGACTGCGTATTCAAGCTCAGGGTCAGCCGAGCCTTGGCGAGTTGACCCTGGGTATGGCAGCATAAGATTGGGAAGCAAATCGGGTGCCACGCCACATCCGGCGGCCAGCAGCAGTGTTTGTAAAAAAATGCTGCATCATGTTGTCTAGGCCATCGCGTGATTCTCCATTCGACCCGGCTTCTTGGGGAGAGGAACTGACCTTTGTTCAACTGCGTGTGGTCCCCTCCCGTCACAAAAGCACCAAGTTTGGCCTCAATCGTGTCTGCATCACGGCCCCTCACTCCGTAATGATACGCTCACTCTCGCCGTAATCACCCCATGCGCATCCTTCCCCTCCTTTCCATGCTGTCGGTCTGTTCCTTCAGCCTTCTCTCCGCCATCGAACCCGTCAAAGCGAAGATCAACCTCCTCGACGTCATCAAATCCGGCAACGTCGATTACCACGTCAATCCCAAGGCCGATTTCCATGATGCCCCCAAGGACATCTGGACTTTCGACAAAGACGGCACCTTCCACATCAGCGGTCGCGGCTACGGCTACGTCGCCACCAAGGAAAACTTCCGCGACTACCACCTCGTGCTCGAATTCAAATGGGGCACCAAAACCTGGGGCAAGCGTGAAAAAGCCGCCAAGGACAACGGCATCCTCCTCCACGCCTACGGTCCTCACGGCGCCTATGGTGACACCTGGATGGCCAGCATCGAGGCCCAGATCATCGAAGGCGGCGTGGGCGACATCCTCGTCCTCTCCCCCAAGCTCGCCGACGGCACCGAGCTGACCACCTCCCTCTCCGCCGAGTACGCGCTCGACCGCGACAAAGAAAAAATCTGGAAGAAAGGCGAGCCCCGTCAGACCGTGACCAAGGGCCGCATCAACTGGAAGAACCGTGATGAAGACTGGGCGGACAAAGTCGGCTACCGTGGCAGAAACGAGGTTGAGTTGCCCTCCGGCGAATGGAACCGCCTCGAAGTCATCGCCAAGGGCGACACGCTCCAGTACTTCGTCAATGGCACGATGGTGAACGAAGCCTTCGACTGCAAACCTGCCGAAGGCAAAATCCTCCTTCAGACCGAAGGCGCGGAAATGTTCGTGCGCCGTTACGAACTGTATCCTCTCGGCGCATCCTGTGCAGACACGCCGTAATGATATGCCCACCCCCGCCGTATTCCACTCCATGCGTCTTCTCCCATTCCTGTCCGTGCTTGCCACGTGCTTCGCTGGCCACCTGTCTGCCGTCGAACCTGTCAAAGCGAAGCTTGATCTGCTCGGCGTCATCAAAGCCGGCAACGTCGACTATCATGTGAATCCGAAGGCGGACTTCCACGATGCCCCCAAGGACATCTGGACCTTCGACAAAGACGGCACCTTCCGCATCAGCGGCCGTGGCTATGGTTATGTCGCCACCAAGGACAGTTTTCGTGACTACCATCTGGTCCTTGAATTCAAATGGGGCGCCAAGACCTGGGGCAAGCGCGAGAAGGCCGCCAAGGACAACGGCATCCTGCTTCACGCCTATGGCCCGCATGGCGCTTTCGCAGACACCTGGATGGCCAGCATCGAGGCCCAGATCATCGAAGGCGGCGTGGGTGACATCCTCGTGCTCTCACCCAAGCTTGCCGACGGCACCGTGCTGACGACCTCCCTCTCCGCCGAGTTCGCACTCGACCGTGACAAGGAAAAGATCTGGAAGAAGGGCGAGCCCCGTCAGACCGTGACGTCGGGCCGCATCAACTGGAAACACCGTGACGTTGACTGGGCGGACAAAGTCGGCTTCCGTGGCCGCGAAGATGTCGAGTCACCCTCCGGCGAGTGGAACCGCCTCGAAGTCATCGCCAAAGGCGATACGCTGCAATACTTCGTCAACGGCGCGATGGTCAATGAAGCCTTCGACTGCAAGCCCGCCGAAGGCAAAATCCTCCTCCAGACTGAAGGCGCGGAAATGCTCGTGCGCCGCTATGAATTGTATCCCCTCGGCGAGTTCAAAGAAAAGTGGAGCGCCATCCAGGCCAGCGGCGGCAGCGACATCGGTGCCGTGCGCGACGGTCAGTCCAAAGCCCTCTCTCCCGAAGAATCCCGCAAGCGCATTCAGCTCGACGGTGACTATGAAGTCCAGCTCGTCGCCGCCGAACCTCTCGTGCTCGACCCCGTCGAATGCACCTGGGATGCCAAGGGCCGCATGTATGTCGCAGACATGCGCGACTACCCCTTGGGCCCGCCCAACCCCGGCGATCCCTGGCTCTCCCGCATCCAGCTTCTCACCGATGAAGATGGCGATGGCCGCATGGACAAGGCCGTCACCTTTGCCGATCACATGGACAACGTGCAGGGCCTCCTCCCCTACAATGGCGGCCTCATCGCCACCACCCGCTCCCAGATCCTCTTCCTCAAAGACACCGATGGCGATGGCAAGGCCGACGAGATCAAATCCCTCATCAAAGGCTTCAATCCCAAGCACGCCCAGCTTCAGGTCAGCGCTCCCCGCTGGGGCCTGGATGGCTGTGTGCATTTCAACAACGGCCTTGATGCCCGCGAAATCTATCCCGCCGACAAACCCGCCGATGTCGTGAACATCCCCGGCAGCAATTTCAAGTGGGACCCGAAGACGGACAAGATCACCCCCACCGGCGGCAAAGGCCAGTACGGCGGCGCGTTCGATGACTACGGCCACCACTTCTACTGCTCGAATCGCAATCCCCTCATGTTCACCGTCATGCCTTGGGAGGCCATGCAGCGCAATCCACGCGCCGGCATCACGCAGAACTTCGAAGACATCGCCCCCTTCGGCGCCGACACCCGCGTCTTCCCCCTGCAGATCACCCACACCACCGCAGACGCGCACGCCGGCACCAACACCGCCTGCTCCGGCCTCGGTGTCTATCGTGGCCAGCTCATGCCCGAGCTCAAAAACAACGTCTTCGTCCCGGATCCCACCGGCCAGCTCGTCACCCGCTACAAGATCACACCGAACGGCGCTTCCCTCAAAGCCACCCGTGTTGGCGATCGCACGGAGTTCTTCCGCAGCAGCGACGAATGGTCCCGCCCTGTGAACTTCACCACCGGCCCCGACGGTGCCATCTACATCTGCGACATCTACCGCCGCTGGATCGACCACGCCCGCTTCTTCCCCGAGGAGTTCGTCAAAACCCACGACATGCGCCAGGGCGAAAACGAAGGCCGCATCTGGCGCGTGGTTCCGAAGGGTACGAAAAAACTCGTCACCAAGACCCCCGGCAAATACCACGACATTCCTGAAGTCGGCTGGGGCGATGTCCCGCCTGAGCACGCCGAGCGCATCGCCTTCCTCAAAGCTCAGACCATCACCGATGCCAAGGAACTGAGCGCTCTCATCGCAAAGTATCCCGAAGACCCATGGATGGCCAAAATGGTCGCCTCCTCCGCCAGCAAGCAGATGGGCCGCATCCTCAGCTCCCTGGGCGATGACTTCTTCAAAACCTTTTCCGAAATCCGCAGCACCACGATCCGCACCTTCACCCTGGGTGCCATCGCCGATGCTGAGGCCGCAGACGTGACCGCTCTGCTTTCCCTTCTGCAAAAAGAGCCCGGCAAACTCCTCTGGTGGAAACCCGCTTTGCTGCAAGGCCTCGCCAAGCTTCCCAAAGGCCACGAAGACGCCGCCAAGGAAATCGCCACCCTGCAGTCCGAGATCGACGAAATCATCGCCGACAACAAAGCGCCGCTCGATCAGCGCCTCGCCGTCATGCCCCTGCTTGGCCAGCGCAAGTGGGATGCCGTGCAGCCTGTCGTGAAGACCCTCCTCACCACCAGCCAGCCTCCGGAGCTGTCATTGGCCGCACTCGCTCTGCTGCGCAAATACCCCGCCACCACCACCGCTCCGCTCATCTATGAGCTCCTGCCGAAAGCCGGCCCTGCATTGAAGCGCGATCTCGTCCCCGTCCTCACCGCCAACGCCACCACCGCACTCGCTCTGTTCAAGCGCATGGAGACCGGCGAATTCCCCACCGCCTGGGTCGATGTCGAAACCCGCTGGCGCTACCAGCGCGGCACCGGCGAAATGCCCGAGCTCGCCAAGAAACTCTTCGGTGAAGCCAGCAGCGACCGCGCGAAAGTCGTGCAGGACTACATGGTCGCCACCACCATGAAAGGGAACGCCAAAAAAGGCCAGCAGGTCTTCGCCACCATCTGCATCACCTGCCACAAGCACGGCAGCATCGGTGTCGATGTCGGCCCACCGCTCTCCGACGTCAAAGTGAAGCCCCCGGAAGGCCTGCTCTCAGACATCCTCGATCCCAACCGCATGTTCGAGGCCCGCTGGAGCGCCTACACCGTCGAAACCAAAGATGGCCGCACCCTCTCCGGCCTCATCCAAAGCGAAACCGGCGACGCCATCGTCCTCGCCATGATGGGCGGCGCCAAGGAAACCATCGCCCGCAGCTCCATCAAGGAAATGAAATCCCTCGACCACACCCTCATGCCCGTCGGCCTCGAAGCCGCCATCACCAAAGACCAGATGGCCGACCTCCTCGCCTTCCTCCTCGGCAAGTAAGTGATGCAGGCACTCCTGCCTGCAACTAAGCGCTCTCACCCCGCCCAGGACCTCCAGACCACCCCACGCCCAGCCGTCCCAGCGCGGCGTGGTCCGCACTCTCCGAGAAAGTGATGCAGGCACTCCTGCCTGCAAGTAAGCGCTCTCACCCCGCCCAGAACTCCCAGACCACCCCACGCCCAGGAGAAAGTGATGCAGGCACTCCTGCCTGCAAGTAGCGCTCTCACCCCGCCCAAGACCCCCAGACCACCCCACGCCCTGCCGCTCCATAGTGACGTGCTCCGCACTCTCCGAGTGCGGTCTGGAGTCCTGAAACCGCATTAGGAAAGTCCGATCCACGCCACACTGTGAACTTATGGCGACTTGCATAATAGACTGGCTTCCGTTGCTTTGAAGGCCAACGGCCTTCCGTCTTTCAGCCCAGGGGTGCCGAGCTTTAGCGAGTGCTCCCCTGGGTTCCGGCAGCCAATCCGGGAAGCAAACCCATCGCCTTCTTCGCGCGCCGCGCCCTCCAGCAGCGTCTCCCTGCCATTACGCTACGCGGAGCCTGGGTCTTCGCCACACTCCATTCGTGTCAGTCTATTGCGCAAGCCTCAATGGTTCACAGCATCGTCAAAGCGTGCGCTTTATACCATGCGCAATGAAAACGGGTCTGCATGCGCGGCGCGCACAGCAGGGCTGGTAGGGCCCCGCTGCGTCGGGGCCGAAGTTTCGGGTCTGCAGCGTCTGGGGCGCTGAAAAAGGTGCGCCGTCCTTGGAATGTCGAAAATGGGGGCGGGGCTCAATGGATGTCAGGCGCATTTCACCACAGCTGCCCCGAGACCCCTTTTCAACGGTTGGTGGTATGACTCAACCGGCTCGTTCGCTTCCGCCCATCGCCATCGCACGCATGCCGTAGAATGGGTGTGGCGACAGCCCGCCCGTTTTGAGCGCTCCGCTCACACGACAAAACTCCGCGCCTTCATTCCGCATCCTTCACGCTTCTTCCGCTCCCTCTTCCCCATGCCCCTCCTCCGCCATCCTCTGAATCGTCCCGCCTAGCAGCTCAATATAACCGTTCACATCCATGCTCTCCGCCTCAGGCTCGCCACGCACGCTGTACAGCCAGCCCTGCTCATAAGGATCACTGCGCACAATGCACGCATCCACCTTCAGCTCCGGATTCCCACCCGCAAAGGCACCGTTCATCACACAGTAAACATCAGACGCCGCCTTGAAGCCCTCCACCCAGCCAATGTTGTCTCCAGGCGTCACCTTCGCCCCATCCCCCGGCTTCCACTCGCAGTCCACCAACTCACCCAGCATCCGCGTCGCAAACTTCGTGAAGCCCACCCGCCACAGATTCGTCTCCCCCTCCACCGGAGCCATCCAGTAGTGCGAGCGCGAGTAGCGAAAAGTATCAGGGAAACGGGCGGAAAACCGGGCGTGCTTGAAGCGGACAAAATTGAGCATGAAGAAAAGGGGAGGGGAGTAAGAATCGGAGGTCAGGATGGCTGCGCCGTCAAGCTTGCTGCGCAATCAAGCGGTCAAAGCGCATCGCCGAACGAGATCGTCCTCGTCCTCTTACTCGAACTCGTCCTCGATTCTTGCACCTTGCCACACCCAGGACCGGCACGCATGGCAGTCCCACCTTGAGGCGGTCTGGTCGACACCTGATCGCGCATCATCACGCCCTGCGCTTCAGCCCCACATACGCCAGCACCACCCCCACGAGGAAATGCACCCCGAGCATGCTCATCGCAATGTCCGGTGTCGCAAACCACGTCTTCACCAGTTTGTCGATGGGCGTAAAATACGCTGTCTTCTCCAGCGAGTCGATGATGCCCGACCACCCATAATGCGCCGTGATGAACGGATGCACCACGTGCCCCAAAATTTTGGGGAAGCCCAGCAGCGCGCCGCAGAGCAGGACGTTCGCACAAAGCAGCGTGAGCGAGACACTGTGCGCACGCTCCTTGCTGTCGGAGTTCGCGGAGATCCCCAGGCAGAGAGCGGCAAAAGCTGCGCCCGAGAGGGCAGGGAGCATCAGCTTGGCCATCCCCGTGCCCGGCAGCACGCCGGAGCCGGAAACGATGTCCAGAAACATCTCCATCCAGATGCTTTGCACCAGAATGATGGGCAGCATGAAAAGCAGGGAGCCGATCAGCCATGCGGAGGGGGCCACACCACCGATGCGCTCCCGTTCATAAATCGCACGTCGTCCGGCGATCTCCCGCGCACCGAGCCTCAGTGCCATGAACATCACCAGCAGGATCTGAATCAGGACGATCATCGAGACCGCATGCGCCGCCGGCCAGACCACCTCGACCGCGGTGCTGCCTCCGCGCATTTCCTTGAGTCCTTTTAAATTGGGCAGCAGCAGCAGGGCCGCGATCGCCGGCGCCCCCACCAGCAGCGAGGCATGCACGATCCACTCCCGGGGCGTCCGCCTCAGCAGCGACCAGCGGCGTTTCACCAAATGCTGTGCCTGGCTGAAAATGCCCGGCAGCGGAATGATCGGCCTTGCCTCGACTTCAGCAGACTTCTTGACCTCTTCTTCCTCCGTGTCGCCCTTCTGCTTCATGAGGATCGTGCGGTCCTCATCGCCCGGGTCTTCCTCGGCCGCAGAAAGCTTTTCCGCCACGCCGCCACCCAGCTTGAAGGCCGCATAGTACGCATCGCGGTGCTTCATCCAGGAGTCACCCCAGCGCTGCGCGGGGCGCTTCGCCAGGCGTGCATACACTTCATCATAGGTCGGTACTGTAAAGTAGTGCGGTACGGCGCGGGCAGGACCGTGGAAAGCCACATAGCCCTCATGCATCACCACCACCGTGTCATACGCCCCCAGATTCGCCAGCGAGTCCGTGGCGTGAATCACGATGCGGTCAGGCCGGTCCGTGGCCACCAGTCTCAGCAGCGCCTCAAACTCACGCTCGCTCCTCACATCCATCCCCACCGTGAAGTCATCACACAGCACGATCACCGGGTCCGCCACCAGTGCCAGGCCGAGTTTCAGCCGGCGGCGCTGCGGCAGCGCCAGCGCCGAGGTGCGCTCCGTCGCGATGTTCTCCAGCCCCACGACCACCAGCACATGCGAGACGCGGGAGATCACTTCATCCCGATTCCGTCCCGCTCCGCGCAGCATCGCCGCGCTGATCAGGTTTTCACGCACCGTCAGGTGCTCGATCAAATTATCGTCCCCCGCTGGCACCCAGCCCAGCTGATTCGCATACAGCGGCTGCTTGATGAGATCGCGCTTTCCGAAAGTGATCGTTCCCGCCTCAGGCTCCGTCAGACCCGCGAGAATGCGCAGCAGCGTCGTCTTGCCGCTGCCAGAGGGCCCGATCAGCGCCAGCACATGCCCGCCAGGAGCCATGAAGCTGACCTGTTCCAGCACGCGCAGCGGCTCCTTGCCTTTTCCGGGTACAACGTGGGAGAGATTGTTGATTTCGAGCATATTCCCGATCTAACCCTGTATGGCAGAAAGAGCAAAGTTCAAAATTCTGCCTTCCCTTCGCCCGCCAACGCTTTATTCCTGCCCCATCATGGCCTCCATCCTCCAAGTCCACCCTGCCGACGACGCCATCGTCGCCCTTTCCGATCTCTCCGCCGGCACCGCCCTTTCCCTGAACGGCCGCTCCTGGACCCTCCGCGAAAAGATCCCCGCCAAGCAAAAATTCGCCGCCCATGATTTCGCCGTCGGCGATATCGTCACCATGTACGGCGTCACCGTCGGCAAAGCCACCCAGCCCATTGCCACCGGCGCTCTGATCCACACCCACAACGTCGTCCATGCCTCTTCCGCCTTCAGCGGCAAGCAGCGCGACTACACCTGG
This sequence comes from Prosthecobacter sp., assembly GCF_044222345.1. Taxonomy (GTDB): domain Bacteria; phylum Verrucomicrobiota; class Verrucomicrobiia; order Verrucomicrobiales; family Verrucomicrobiaceae; genus Prosthecobacter. The sequence goes on along the minus strand of NZ_JBGANL010000026.1, from coordinate 54,265 downwards.
ACGCCTCCTGACGTCTCCAAGTGGAAGACCCGCACCTTCAACGGCTTCAAGCGCTCCGTCGGTCCTGCCGGCACCGCCAACTACTGGCTCGTCATCCCCCTCGTCTTCTGTGAAAACCGCAACCTCGCCTTCATGCGCGAGGCCCTCACCCGCAGCCTCGGCTACGGCAAAACCTCCCCCTACGAGCGCTTCGCCCAGCGCCTCGTCGATCTCCACCGCGCCGGTGCCTCACGCGATCAAATCGAAGCCGCCGCTCTCGAAGCCGAAACTTCCGCCACCGCCGCCCGCGTTTTCAAAAACATCGACGGCGTGAAATTCCTCGAGCACGGCCTCGGCTGCGGCGGCACCCGCCAGGATGCTCAGGCCCTCTGCCGCCTCCTCGCCGGCTACATCCACAGCTCCAACGTCGCCGGCGCCACCATCCTCAGCCTCGGCTGCCAGCACGCCCAGGTCAGCCTGCTCGAAAGCGAGATGGCCGCTCTCTACCCCAAATTGGAAAAGCCCCTCCTCATCTACGAACAGCAGAAGAGCAAATCCGAGCGCGACATGATGGCCTCCGCAATCCGCGACACCTTCCTCCACCTCGCCACCGCCAACGAACAAACCCGCGAGCCCTGCTCCCTCAGCAATCTCATCATGGCGGTGGAATGCGGCGGCAGTGATGGCTTCTCCGGCATCTCTGCCAACCCCGCCATCGGCCACACCGCCGATCTCCTCGCCGCCCTCGGCGGTGCCCCCGTCCTCAGCGAATTCCCCGAACTCTGCGGCGTCGAGCAAAGCCTCAGCGACCGCTGCGTCACCGCCGCCCTCGCCGACAAATTCGTCGGCCTCATGCGCGCCTACGAAGCCAGCGCCCAGGCCTGCGGCTCCGGCTTCGATGCCAACCCCAGCCCCGGCAACATCCGCGATGGCCTGATCACCGACGGCATCAAATCCGCCGGTGCAGCCAAGAAAGGCGGCACCGCCCCCATCGTCGATGTCCTCGACTACGCCGAGCCCATCCGTCAGCACGGCGGCCTCACCCTCTACTGCACCCCCGGCAACGACGTCGAAAGCACCACCGCCCTCGCCGGTGGCGGCTGCAACATGATGCTCTTCACCACCGGCCTCGGCACCCCCACCGGCAACCCCATCTGCCCCACCCTGAAAATCGCCACCAACAGCGACCTCGCCCGCCGCATGCCCGACCTCATCGACTTCGACACCGGCCCCATCATCTCCGGCGAAAAAACCGTCGAACAAATGGGCGAAGAAATGCTCGAACTCGTCATCTCCACCGCCAGCGGCGAATACATCCCTAAAGCCGTCGCCCTCGGCCAGGACGACTTCCTCCCCTGGAAACGCGGCGTCTCGTTGTAAAGCAGCAAGCAAGGACAACCAGACGCGCCATGCGGGAAGACGTTACACTCCGTCAGCCAAAAAACGTTCTTCGGGAACATACGCGCTTCGGATGGCAATCACGCCGCCTGGCTTTTCTGACGAGGCCAGAAAAAGGTCCACAATAACATCAGTATAACGGCGATTTCTCAAAACCAGCTTGGCATCAAGCCAGGCACTGCCTCCGTTGACAGCATCTTCGGGGCTGCGCCAGGTCACCCGATAATCAAACCAAAACTGGGAGCTTATGTCCCAGCGCAAGTAATCCAATTCGCCGATCCTCTGCCCGTCGCGTTCAATAAACCAGCCATACATGCATCCGTAATTTGACTCGCGGAAAGCCTTGCTCTTCTTCTTGAAAAACTTGTGTCTTAACCGGGTTAGAAATTTAAACATGATGTGACAACTGGTTGTGTCGGCTCATTGATGGGTTTGTGAAGACTGGACGACTGGGCTGCAAACTGAAGGTGAATCATGAAATATTTCACCCCTCCGCCTCCGCATGCAGCGCGATGCAGTTCCCCTCCGAATCCAGCACCTCTGCTCGGAAACCATACTCCCCAATCGAGTGCACATCCGTCTGCACCGTCCCCCCATTCGCCCTCACCGCAGCCACCGCCTCCTTCAACCGCCCGTTCACATCAAAGTAAATCATGATGCCATCCGCCGAAGGCTTGAAATCCTTCACCACCACCACGCACCCCTGCTGCCCCCCATCCGCCGTCGGCAGCATCGCCGTCGGCACACCACCAAAGTTTTCCTCCTTCAGTTCCCGCCCCAGCACCCCGGAGTAGAATCGCATCGCACGCGCGAGGTCAGTGGCCGGAATGTCAAACCAGACGAGATTGGGCTTCATGGCGGCAAGGATGTCAGCCCGCCCCGCAAAAGCAAATGACAGCGGGCGACTGGATGCCGAAATGATGCTTGCCGCCGGGTTGGCTGCCATCCTTAATCTCGCTGCCTCCATGCGTCATCTCCTCCTCTCTCTCCTTCTCGCCACACCCGCTTTGGCCAAAGACATCCCCGTCGCCGATGCCGCCGCATTCGCAGAGGCCGCCCAAAACATCACCGCAGGAGACACCCTCATCCTCCAAGACGGCACCTGGACAGATGCCCAGCTCAAGCTCGCCGCCACAGGCACCGCAGAGCACCCCGTCACCATCAAAGCCCAAACCCCCGGCAAAGTCATCTTCACCGGCACCTCCCGCCTCTCCGTCGGCGGCACCCACATCATCGTGGACGGCCTCTGGTTTCAAAACCCCACCGGCCCGCAGGTCATCGAACTCCGCAAAGACTCCAAGCAGCTCGCCTCCGACTCCCGCATCACGAATTGCGCCGTCACCAACGACACCCAGCTCACCTCCGCAGACTCCTCCCAGTTCGTCTCCATCTACGGCGCACGCAATCGCGTGGACCACTGCTACATCGCCGGCAAGACCACCCAGGGTACCACCCTCGTCGTCTGGCTCTCCAACGAAGCCAAAGACCAGGGCCATCATCAGATCGATCACAATCACTTCGGCCCGCGTCAGCGGCTCGGCAAGAACGGCGGCGAAACCATCCGCCTCGGCGACAGCAAGACCTCCATGCAAACCGCAGCCTGCATCGTCGAGCACAACCTCTTTGAGAAATGCGATGGCGAAGCCGAGTGCATCTCCAACAAATCCTGCGGCAATCTCTACCGCCACAACACCTTCAAAGCCGTCTCCGGCACCCTCACCCTCCGCCATGGAAACAAGTGCATTGTCTCAGAAAATGTTTTTGATGGTACAGGGGCAAAAGGTGCTGGCGGCGTTAGAGTGATCGGCGAATACCACATTGTGGAAGGCAATCACTTCGAGAACCTCACAGGGGACAAGGAACGCAGTGCATTATGCATCATGCTTGGCATTCCCGATTCACCTGCGAACGGTTATTTTCAGGTCAAGCATGCGGAGATTACGCAGAACAGCTTCGTCAACTGCGCACACAATGTTCTCATCGGCATGAGCGGTGACAAAAAGGCCACGCTCCCGCCTGTTGAAACACGGATCAGCTACAATTACATCGACACCAGCAAGGGCGAAGCCTTTGAGATCAAATGCGCTGTCCATGGAGTGACAACGAAGAATAACAGTGACAAAAAAAGCGGTCAGCCAGAAAAGTTCCAGTCGGAACCCACCGGCCCTTCCTGGAAAAAGTAATCATCCCGCAGAGGCAAAACCCTGCGCACACCCAGAGCAAGGTAGGGCGGGCTGTCCCAGCCCGCCGCCGTCGAAGCCCATGGTCAGCGAAGTGCCCCTCGCGCCGTGACATCCCCTCGCGGCGTGGTCCGCACTCTCCGCGTGCGGTCAGGCACTCCGTCGCGCCTCCACCTCACCCACGCAGATTCACAGCCATCCGCATGGGAAGTATTTGGCTCTCCCATGATGCCGCATTAATCCTTTCCCACATGCGCACCAACGTCCTCCTCAAACCACTCACCTGCTGCTGCCGCAAACCCATGACCGGCTTCTACCGCGACGGCTACTGCCGCACCGGCCCCGGTGACGTCGGCCTCCACACCGTCTGCATTGAGGCCACCGAGGAGTTCCTCAATTTCTCCTACCTCAGCGGCAACGATCTCTCCACCCCCGCTCCCCAGTGGGATTTCCCCGGCCTCAAACCCGGCGATCGCTGGTGCCTCTGCGTCACCCGTTGGAAGGAAGCCCTCGATGCCGGTTGCGCCCCGCCCGTCGCCCTTTCCGCCACCCACGAATCCGCCCTCGAATGGGTCGATCTCGAAGACCTCAAAGCCCATGCCCTCGATGATCCCGGCGAAGTCATGGATGACGAGTGACAAGCCCCTTCGTCCATCATCGAAACCAAGACGCATGGCCAAAAAACGCAAAAAAATCAAAACCCCATTCTGACTTTTTGCGCCCCTTTTGAGCTTTTTTGCGGCCAGCTTCCCCCTTCTGATTTTTCCACCTCTTTCCCCCTTTTTCGGCCAGCCCCATTCTCCTCTCACCGGCTCGCCAGAAACTCCTTCACCCCCTGCGCCAGCACCTTGCTGATCCCCGGCACCTCCGCCATCTCCTCCACCGTCGCCTTCCGCAGCCGCGTCACCGAGCCAAACGCTTTCAGCAGCGCCGCCTTGCGCGTCTTGCTGATCCCCGGGCAGTCATCCAGCACACTCTCCGCCACACGTTTCCCCAGCAGCAGTTGGTGGTAGCCATTCGCCCACCGGTGCGCCTCATCACGGATCCGCTGCAGCAGCTTCAGCGCCCCGCGCTCATGCGGAATGATCACCGGATGACTTTCCCCCGGCCGATAGACCTCCTCGTGCTCCTTCGCCAGACCGATGATCGGCAGCGAATGCAGTCCCAGTTTTTGCAGCTCTGCCACCGCCACTCCGAGTTGCCCTTTGCCGCCATCCACGATCACCAGATCCGGCAGCGTCACAAATTTCGTATTCGTTGCAGCCACTCGCTCCAGCGCCTCCGCCGGAGCCTCCTGGGAAAACTCCGCCACATCCGCAGCCGCCTTTCGGCCCTCCAGCAAAATGCGCCACATCCGCAGCCGCCTTTCGGCCCTCCAGCAGGATGCGCGAAAAGCGCCGGCGGATCACCTCCGCCATGCTGATGAAATCATTCTGACCGCTCACCGATTTGATCCGGTACCGCCGGTAGTTCGAATTGTCCGGCACCCCGTTTTTAAAGCGCACCATGCTCGCCACACAGTGCGCCGTGCCGATGTTCGCGATGTCAAAGCACTCCATCACCAGCGGCGCCTTTTCCAGGTGCAGCAGCTCCTTCAGCTCCTGCACATCCGCCATCGGGTTGATGCTCCGAATGACTCGCGCCCGCGCCCCGCGCTCAAACGTGCGCGTTGGGATCAGCGTCTTTTTAAAATCCTCCACCATGTCCCGCAGCTCCGCCGCCTTTTCAAAGTCCATCCGTGCCGCCGCATGCAGCATCTCCTCCTCCAGCGCCGTCACCAGATCCTTCGACTTCCCCTCCAGAAACTCACACGCCTGCTCCACCCGCTTCTTGTAGTCCTCCAGCGAGATGCGCAGGATGCACGGCGCGGAGCAGTTCTTGATGATGTCGTTGCTGCAGTGCTTGTAGTCCGCCTCACCCGGCTTCAGCGGGCGGCACACCCGCAGGCCAAATTTCTTGTTCAGCCAGTTCAGCGTCGTCCGCAGCGCCATCCCATGCGGAAAGGGTCCAAAGTAGCGCGCCCCATCCTCCTTCCTCAGCCGAGTCGTGGAAAGCCGCGGGATCGCATCACCAAAGTGCACCCGCACCAGATAGTAGCGTTTGTCATCCCGAAAGCTCACGTTGTAGCGCGGGCGGAATTCCTTGATCAGCTTCCCCTCCAGCACCAGCGCCTCCGTCTCATTGCGCACCTCATGCAGGTCAAAATCCCAGATGCTCGCGATCAGCGCCCGCGTCTTGCGGTCCGCCAGTTTTGATCGCGCCGGCGTGAAGTAATTCGCCAGCCGCTTCCGCAGGTCCCGCGCCTTGCCCACATAGATCACATTGTTGATCCTGTCCCGCATGATGTACACGCCGGGGACGTGGGGCACGTCGCGCAGCTTGGCGATGAGATTGGGCTTGGGGATCGGCGGAGGCATCTAGGGGCTGAGAATGATAAACGAATGCAGATGGCGTTGGGATGGCAGACTGAAAACTGAGAAATGAAAACTGGGAACTGAAAATTGCTGTGTTGAAGGGCGATGCCAGGGACTGGGCGTGGTTCCTGGTCTGCTGCGGCTCATGGATGATGAGGCGGTCCTTGCGCGGCCAGCCAAGCAGCCTTGCTGCTTTTCCGCAAACAATGCCATCGTCCCGCCCATATTTTTGCGCTACACTCATGGGCTGGTGATGATGATTTCACTCGATGACCATCTCGAATCTCTGGAGAGGCTGCAGCATGATGCCAGCCTAAAGCGCGTGTGGCCGCAGGTGGTGGAGACGGCTGGCAAGTGGCTGCGGCCCGATGGCCGCTTCAAGGTGCTGCAGTGCGAGCATCTCTCTGGTGCAGAGATCAAAAGCCGCTACAAGCCTGCTGAGGTGGAGCCCACGGAAATCCTGCGGCTGAAAGACATGGACCGGTATATCTCGGCGTTGGTTTTGTTTGAGAGCACCACCTACTACAGATATGGCTGCGTGAAGGGTGTCTTCAATCTGGACGGCGGCGAAGTAGTGCTGCGACGTAACGAAGTTTTTTCGCAGGCCACTCTGGAAGGCCTCAATTTCTGGCATGCGACAGCGGAGTCGCGCTGGGCCTCTCGCGAGGAGATGATGGCGGACCTGGCGGAACGCATACGCATGATCATTGCTGCTGGTGAAGACTGGCATCGAAAACGCGGGAGTGTGGAGGATCCCATTGGGGCGGTGCGAACCAGAGAGCTGCTAAAAGGATTGGAGGCGGAGCTGCCGACCAAGGATCTCGTTCTCCTTTTGGGGATGTTTGAAGGCTGCATGATGGGCTATAGCAACGAAGTGCTGGGATTGGAGGAGCAGGGGCTGCTGCCGCCTGACTTTGCGGCGCGGACGTATGATCTGGTGAAGAGGCTGCGGTTTGGAGGGGTGGTGTCCAGTCAAGGCTTGCGCAAATGGTGGCCGTCACAGTCTTCTGCGCGGTGACCTCTGAGAAACTACAGACAGGAGTGCACGCACTGCCTGACCTTTCTAGCCTGACATGGCGGTGACCCGCCAGGGATGCACGGGCTCGGACATGCCCTTGAGCTGCATGGGGGGCATGGGCTCGGCCTGGATGATGGACTGGGAGTCGGTGTAGGTCTCATCATCCATGATGATCTCCCCCGCCTGCGCGATGCTTCACAGTCTTGACGCCAGGTTCACCCGGTGCCCCAGCACCGTGTAACTCAGCCGCTGGTCCGAACCCATGTGCCCCTCCACCCCAGGAAACACAGCCAGGATGAGCTCGGCGCGAAAGCTGTGAAACCCTTCATGGGGGGATGTCACGAAAGTGACGTGGAATGAACCCCGCGTCCGGCCGCTTGGTTGCTCACCGCACGCGTTTCATCGTATACGTGCCTTTGTCCATGGCGCATTGGTAGCAGGCCTTGAACTCATCCCCCTTGACGGTGCCTTCGTAGTGGTACAAGCCCCCGGCCCAGTTGGGCATCTTGTGCTCGCCTTTGAAAGTGTAGGTTCCGTCTTTTTGTTTTTTCACCTTATGGATGGACTTGTAGCTGCCACTGAGGATTTTCTTCCACGTGGCATGGTAGAAGAAAACACGGTCAGCAGGTGCGGGTCCGACATCTTCGCCAGCCGCACCGATCACGATACCACGATGGGTAGGTTTTTCGACCACGCAGCGCAGCGTACCTTGGTGTCCGGTGGCATCACTGAGCCAGGTGCCTTCCCATTTCCCCTCCACCCCGCCCGTGTCCGGCGCTTTTTTCCACGCAGATCGAAACGCAAACCCGCAGGAGGGCAGGACGGAAGTCAAAATCAGGCCAAGAGCGAAGCGGAGGATGATTGCACTTTTCATGAGGGAGGGGTGGTGAGCATACGAACGTCCGCCCAGCCTCTCCTATTTCGCCATTCCCTCAACCGCCCGCCCATCGTGGAGTGGTCCGCACACTCCGTGTGCAGCATCGCCCGTCCTCCAGCTCCCAAAAAGCCCCCATCCCACTCCACCCTCCGGCCAATTTAAAATTCTCAGTTTTCAGTTCCCAGTTTACAATTTTTCCCCTTCACCCCGCGCCCCTTTCACCCCTCCCCATACAACCTTCCTCTTGCCCGCGCCCGTATCCACGATACTTACCCAAGAACCTCAACCCCACCCCAACACCATGGCCCATACCCTCCCCCCCCTGCCGTATCCCACCAACGCGCTCGAACCCCACATCGACCAGCAGACGATGGAGATCCATCACGGCAAGCATCACAATGCTTACGTCACCAATCTGAACAACGCCCTCGCCGGCAAGGCCGACCTCGAAGCGCTGTCCATCGAAGACCTCTGCAAAAACATCTCCAAGATTCCTGCAGACATCCAGGCCCCCATCCGCAACAACGGCGGCGGTCACTTCAACCACACCCTCTTCTGGAACATCATGGGCCCCAACGCCGGTGGTGCTCCGACCGGTGCCCTCGGTGACGCCATCACCGCCACCTTCGGCAGCTTCGACGCCTTCAAGGAAGCCTTCGGCAAGGCAGGCGTGACCCGCTTCGGCTCCGGCTGGGCCTGGCTCATCGTGAAGGACGGCAAGCTCGCCATCACCTCCACCCCGAACCAGGACAACCCCCTCATGGACGGCAGCGGCACCCCCATCCTCGGCTGCGACGTCTGGGAGCACGCCTACTACCTCAAGTATCAGAACAAGCGCCCCGACTACATCGCCGCCTGGTGGAACGCCGTGAACTGGAGCGCCGTCGCTGCCAACTACACCGCCGCCCTCGGCTGATTCCTCGCTTCCTGACACTCCTGTCTTCCCACAAAGCGCGGAACGGCCTGTCCGTCCCGCGCTTTGTCGCTTTCAAACTCATGTCCATGGTCCTCCACCGCCTCCGCTCCGGCCTGATCTATTCGCAGGACTTCGCGGACTACCTGGAGTCCAAGCACAACCTCGAGAGCATCGGCCATCCCGGCGACGTGCTGCATCTCGACTACGTGCGTTGCAGCCAGGGCGAGCTCAGCGGCCATGAATGGTGCCAGCTCACCTGGATCAGCGGCGCCCACGCCCCCACAGAGCATCGCCATCAGATCGGCGGCACCGAGGTTTACATCCACAAGCAGGCCCTCCGCGGCCTCAAAAACCGCCTCCTCCATTTTGATGGCACCAACGTGGTCGTAAAGCAGTAGCCATGACGACTGAAAACCATATGAGCCACCTCCCGACGACCCGCTCAAAGCATTCCGCCTGCCTTCGTCATTCGGCCTTCGTCATTCCTCTCTGATGCCCACCCTAGCCGACATCGGAGAAGACAACCTCATCCGCAAACTCATGCGCGGTGTAAAGCTCGACAGCGATGTCATCGCCGGGGCAGGGGATGACTGCGCCGTGGTGCGCAGCACCAAGGACGAACACACCCTCCTCAAAACCGACGCCCTCGTGCAGGACGTCCATTTCACGCTCGAAACCCCGCCCAAGCTCATCGGCCGCAAGGCCATCGCCCGCGTCGTCAGCGACTTCGCCGCCATGGGCGGCACCCCGCGCCACGCCATGATCACACTCGTGGCTCCGCCCAGCATGCAGGTCGAATTCCTCTCCGACATCTATCGCGGCATGCGCGCCATCGCCAAGGAGTACGGCATCAACATCGTCGGCGGCGAAACCTCTCGCGGCCTCGTCCTCATGCTCTCCATCTCCATGAGCGGCACCGTTCCCTCCAAACGCTGGCTCTCCCGCAGCGAAGGCAAGGCGGGAGATGTCATCCTCGTCACCGGCCGCCTCGGCGGCTCCATCAACGGCAAGCACCTCAAATTCCAGCCCCGCCTCGAAGAAGGCCGCTGGCTTTCCGAAAACGCCCATCCGCACGCCATGATGGACATCAGTGACGGCCTCGCCAAAGACCTCCCCCGTCTCGCTCTCGCCAGCGGTACCCATTATCAGGTCAATGTCGCCTCCTTGCCCTGCAACCCCGGCTGCACCTTCGACCAGGCCTGGGGTGATGGCGAAGACTACGAGCTCCTCCTCGCCGTCAACCCACGCAGCGTGAGATCCCTCAAAGCCAAATGGCAGACCGCCTTCCCCAAGCTCCCCCTCACCATCATCGGCAAACTCGTCCCCCCCGGTGAAGGCCGCCCCCCCGACTTCGAAAGCACCGGCTGGGACCACTTCGCCCTGAGCGCGGACGCATGAAATGACGTTGAAAAATCAAGGCACCGCTGAGAGAAACACTCTTGAATCAGACCTCTGCGTCTTTCCAATCTCTGCGGTGCATGGCATCACACGGTGTCCCTATGGATGAAGCCTCAAAATCCCTGCGCATGCGCAGGCTGCTCGCGCTGGCGCTGCTGCTACAGTGGGTGGGGATGATCGTCGGCACGACCCAGGTCCCCCATCCTCCTAAATATGATCCGCTCACCGAACGCCTGGTGTCGGATGCGTTTTTTGGCCTGAGCCTGATTCCCATCCTGGCAGTGTTTCGGCGAGGCGGGGGGCTGGCACGGACGGTGGCTCTTGTGCTATGTCTCACGCTGTCTGTTCACATTTACCGCGTATTTCACCAAAACGGCCCCAGCGTGCTTAAATTGCTCCACGAATGACCATCCTCCACACCGCCGAAGACGCCCTCGCCTGGGGCATGCAACTCGCTCCGACACTTGGTGCCGGAGACGTCATCGCCCTCTGCGGCACCCTCGGCGCGGGCAAGACCCAGATCACCCGTGGCATCGTCGCCGGCATGAACTCGCAGGCCGCCGTCACCAGCCCCACCTTCACCCTCGTCCACGAATACCTCGACGGCCGCCTCCCCATCTTCCATTTCGACTTCTACCGCATGGACACCGCCGCCGAAGTCATCGGCATCGGCTGGGACGAGTTCCTCACCGAACCCGGCGTCATCATCGTCGAATGGGCCGACATGTTCCCCGACCTCCTCCCACCCCACACCCGCTGGTTCCACATCGAACCCCAGCCCGACGGCTCCCGCACCATGGTTGAGCGTGCCTCGTGAACATGAGGCTGAATCTGACAGGATTTGGTCGTCGTGATTTGAAATCTCGGCATTGAATGAATGAGAGTGAATCCCTTTGAGAAAATCCTGTTAATTCTGCCATCTTGTTAATCCTGTCCAAACTGGCTTCCTAATGCCCGCCACACTTCTCGCCCTAGACCTCTCCACCGCCCACGGCAGCATCGCCGTCGTGCGGGGCGATGACGTGCTCTTCCGCGCCACCTTCCAGTCCGAGCGCTCCCACAACGCCCAGGTCTTCGCCCCGCTCCGCGAAGCCCTCGCCGTCGTTGGAGACAAGCTCACCGGCATCGTCATCGGCAACGGCCCTGGCTCCTACACCGGCGTTCGCATCGCCATCGCCGCCGCTCAGGGCATCGCCCTCTCCCGCAATGTCTGGTGCGTCGGCTGGTCCTCCCTCACCGCGCCAGACCTGGATGCTCCCGCCAGTTACCACATCATCGGCGATGCCCGCCGCCAGAGTTTTTATCTCGCCCGCGTCGAAAATGGCCGCCTGCTGCCCAACCTCGACATCGTCTCCGCCGATGAAGCGCGCGTTCGCGCCGCCGATTGCGAAATAGTGTACACGTTTGACGCCAAGCCTCCGCTCGGTTTGTCCCTGCTCTCCGCCAAACCAGACGCCGCCAAGCTCGCTCAAATCGTCCAGTCCTTGCCCGCCGACGAACTCGCCACTCTCATCGCCCAGCCCCTCATCCCCCATTATCTCGCCGAAGCTTTCATCACTCTTCCCAAGCGCCCCACTCCATGACTCCCGAACTCATCTCCAACCATGTTTCCGAATGGGGCGAAGGCCCGATCTGGCACCGCGACCGCCTGTTGTATGTTGATATTGAGACCTATAAGATCATCTCACTCACCCCTTCAACGGGTGAAGAAAAGATCTGGGACGTCGGCCAGCGTGTCGGCACCGTCGTTCCCCGCGCCAGCGGCGGCCTCGTCTGGGCCGGAGACAACGGCTTTTTCTTCCTCGACGAAGCCTCCGGCATCAGCACCCCCATCGCCGATCCCGAGCCCAACCTCCCTGACAACCGCTTCAACGACGGCAAGTGCGACCCCGCCGGCCGCCTCTGGGCAGGCACCATCTGCCTCCAGAAGCGCCCTGATGCCTCCCTTTACTGCCTGCATACCGACCTCCGGGTGGAAAAGAAATTTGGTCCCGTCACCAACTCCAACGGCATCATTTGGAACCGTGCTGCAAACACGATGTACTACATCGACACGCCTAGCCAGAAAGTGCGCGCCTTTGATTTCGACAACGCCACCAGCGCCATCTCCAACGAGCGCGTGGTATGGGATACCAGCGCCGACCCCTCCTCTCCCGATGGCATGACCATCGACAGTGAAGACCGTCTCTGGATCGCCTTCTGCCACGGTGCCAAGGTGGTCTGCTTTGACCCCGCCTCGCGGAAAGTGGAGATGCAGATCGACTTCCCCTGCGTCGAAACGACCGCCTGTGCCTTTGGTGGCCCTGATTTGCGCGATCTCTACATCACCACCGGCAAGAAGCCCGACCTCATCGAACCCCTCGCCGGACGCCTCTTCGTCTGCCGCCCCGGTGCGCAGGGAGTGCCGTCCAGCGCCTTTGGCGGGTGAGTGCGTTTTGATGCGAGTCCTCCTGGGACGCGGAGAAATGTGCGACAAGGCTTGTGAGGTGTGGAGATATGGTTATAAATTCCATAATAGCCATTTCTATGAAGCTCATTGCTCCCGATCCCGACATGCGTGTTGCAATGCCGTATGAATACACGGCCAAGCCCCTGCTGACGCCCACGGAGGCCAAGTTTCACAGCTGCCTCATGCAGATCACCGGGGAACGCTGCCGCATTCAGATCAAACCCCGGCTGGCCGATGTGTTTGAGCATGAAAAGACAAACGGGGCTTTCCAGATGATTAGCCAGAAGCACATCGACTTTCTGATTTGCCGTAATGATGACTGGCTGCCCATGCTCGGCATCGAACTGGATGATCCCAGCCATGATCGTGCTGAGGCTAGGAAGCGCGATATGTTCGTTAACATGCTATTTGCTTCCACCGGCGTGCCTCTGCTGCGTCTGCCCGTGCAGGAACTCGATCAACTCGAACGCCTCGTCGAAGAACTTACCAAAGCCTGGAATCATCGCTGGAAAACGTTGGAGAGGGTATGATCGCAAAAGATTGCCGCATGACAGACTCTCAAGCTGTGGCCAGATAGGGGCATGCTGCGTCCTCTTTCCTTCCTGTCCGCCCTGCTGGCCCTGAGTGCCGCGCATGCTGAAGTCACTCCGCAGAAGGTGGATGTGTGCGTTTACGGCGCAACGCCCGCAGGCATCGTGGCTGCGGTGACGGCAAGGCAGGAGGGATGTTCAGTCCTCATCGTGGAGCCCAGCCGCTGGGTGGGCGGCATTCTCGGTGCGGGGATCAAGCCGATGCAGGACTGTGCGGCACCCCAGGCGGTGGGTGGGCTGACGACGAGTCGTGTTTTCAAGCTGGGGAAACAGCCCCCTGCCATCCGGCAGGCCTTCGCTGCTTGGCTTGAGGAGGAGAAGATTTCGGTGCTGTTTGAGCATCGTGTGCAAAAGATGGAAAAGACGGGCAAGTCGATCACGAAACTGGTGCTGGAGCTGGCACCTCCGGACAAGAACGGCGTGCCTGCCCCCAAGGCGGCGCAATCCGATGCGGCGGTGGTCGAAGCGAAGGTGTTCATCGATGCCAGCTATGAGGGGGATGTGATGGCTGCTGCGAAGGTGCCGTATGCCGTGGGGCGGGAGGCGAAGGAGGCATTCAATGAAGAGCTGGCAGGCGTGGGGCCGACGACGAACTGGACACCCATTGACCCCTACGTGGTGCAAGGCGATGCAAAGAGCGGCCTGCTGCCGCTGGTGGATGCAGATCATGGATTGCCAAAGGGCGCTGCGGATGATTACACGCAGGCTTACAACTACCGTTTTTATGTGACCCGCGATCCGGCGAAGCGCATCGCGTTTGGAAAGCCGGCGGGTTATGACGCGAAGGATTTTGAAGTGGTGGGGCGCTACGTGGAGCACCTGGTGCGCAGCATTGAGGACGAAGGGAAGCTGCTCAAAAAACTGCGCGACATTTTTCCAGGCTGGCTCAACAGCGGGGAGTACAACTACAAGCGGGATTCCTTGGTGACGATCGCGCCGCTGGGAGTGAGCCGTTACTATCAGGATGGGAATTGGGAGGCAAAGTCTCGCATCTGGAGGCAGCACAAGGATTACCTCAGCGGACTGCATCACTTTTTGAGCACGGACGCACGGGTGCCGGAGAAGTTTCGCGCCGAGACTGCGGCGCTTGGCCTGGACAAAACGATGCATGCCGACACCGAGGGCTGGCCGAATCAGCTTTATGTCCGAATCTCTCGGCGCATGCAGGGGCCTTATGTGCTGACGCTGGCGGATGTGTGGAACCAGACCCGGGTGGAGGACAGCGTGGGCTTGGCACTGTACGGCGTGGACATCTATCCGGTGCGTCGTTACGCCGTGGCAGATCCTGGCACCGGGAAGATGGGCGTGGCAACGGAGGGCAACATGTTCGTTGGTGGTTCGCAGGGCACGGGGCATCCTTATCCTATTCCGTATCGGGCGATCACGCCCAAGGCAGATGTTTGCAGCAATCTGCTGGTGCCGGTGTGCTTCTCGGCCAGCTACATCGCCTACGCCTCAGCGCGCATGGAGCCGGTGTTCTGTGTGCTGGGTGAGTCAGCTGGCGTCGCTGCCGCGCAGGCGATCCATGAAGGTGTGCCGGTGCAACAAATTGATGCAACGAAGCTCCGCATCCGCCTTCTGGAACGCGGCCAGATACTGGCGTGGACCGGACCTGCAGTGCGACATGCAGGCGTGGAAACCGGTGAGTGGGAGTCCAAGGAAGCCTGGAGCGAAGCCAAGCCGGGATGGGAGTGGCTGTTCCCGTTCATCGACACCAGCAAAGACGGCAAAATTTCGACCACGGAGCACGCTGCGTTTCAGGCCTACAAGAGGCAGAATCCAGACTGGCAGAAGCGGCTCAAGGCGGCACCGTGAAACTAGACGCACCATCGATAATCACCGGGGCCTTGCGGCGGACGCCGATGTAAACGGGGGAGCGCTGGCGTTCGAGCCACTTGTGCTTGAAGGGGAGTTCGGTGTTCAAGGCGTGGAAGTGCCAGGGGCCGTCGTCGGTGCGGATGGAGTATTGCAGGGCGCGGCCGCCGTCGAGGAGGGTGGCGTGCTGGACATTGAGCTTGCGGGCGATTTCGGTGACTTCGCTGACGTTCATGACGCCGCCATCGCCCGAGAGGACGAAGACGATGGTGCCGTCCTGACGCATGCCGGCGAGGGAGCGGTAGCTGATTTTGGAGCCGTCGAAAAACTCATCGGGTTTCAGGTCCACGTAGGAGAAAGTGGTGTGGTTTTTCATCACGGAGGGATAGACCTGGCAACCTTCCTGGATGAGACCGGGGACTTCGTTGAGGAGTGACTTCGGCCCGCACCAGGGGCGGCCGTCTTTGACAAAGAAACAGCCGCTCCAGTCGCCGAAGGGTTGATTGACCTGACGGCCTTCATGGTAAACCCAGCCCATGGGGCGGCCTTTGGGATCGCGGAAATTGGCGGTGATGGCAAACCAGAGATTGCCATCCTCCATGCGTTCACGCGCGGTGGTGAGGGCAAACTTGGGCTGGAAGGTGGTCATGAAGTCGAAGCGATCGGCGGAGAGGGTGACGACCTGGACCTCCGCCCCGAAAACGCGCTGGGCGATGCTGGCCAGTGTGCCGCCTGTGCGCCGAACCTTGAGAGTGGCCCAGCGCATGCCGGTCTCGCGATGGCGCTCGATGAGGGCGGCGTCGAGATCTCCGGCAGTGAGAGCGACGGCGGGTTTCCACTCGCCGCGCTTGGTGAGAATCTGGAGCGGCGCTTTGGAATCACGCACGCTGACGGCGACGAGATTGCTGTTCAGATTGAAAAAGACCTCACCGGCAAGCCATGCCAGCAGCGCGCCGGCAAGGGCGAGCAGCAGAAGCAGCTTGAGGCATCCGCGTTTTCTAAGCATGGGGGTGTGGCAGCATGGAGAACAGTCAGGTTCGATCAAGAGCCGATGTCGTGCCGATGAATGAAGATTGATTCGGGCCCGGCCCTGTTCGAGTTTCGGGGGTATGAAATTGAAACTGTTCTCCGCATTGTGGCTTCTTATTTCCCTCGATCTGCAGGCGCAGACTCCTGCTCCGGCACTGACACTGAAGGCCAGCACCGATCATCCTGATGCTCAGTACAAGGTGGGAGAGACGGCCACCTTCACGATCGAGGCTCTGCAAGACGGCAAGCCCTTGGCGGATGGGAAGGTGGTGTGCGTGCTTTCCAAAGATGGCGTGCAGCCTCAGCCGCCGCAGACGCTGAATGTGAAGAACGGCAAGGCAACACTTATCGGCAAGCTGGACGAACCCGGCTTCCTGCTTCTGCGTGCCACGAGTGACAAGGCCTCGACCATGGCGGGGGCGGGCTATGATCCGCTGCTGCTCAAGCCCAGCATGCCGGTGCCGGAGGATTTTGATGCGTTCTGGGATGCCCAGAAGGCGGCGCTGGCGCAAGTGCCGGCGAAGGCGACGCTCACCCCCGTGACAACGGGTGCGCCTAAGGGGGTTGCGGCCTTTGATGTGCAGATCGACTGCCTGGGCAAGCCGGTGAGCGGTTATTTTGGCAAACCGCTGCAGGCCAAGGCAAAGTCTCTCCCGGCGATCCTGCATGTGCATGGGGCCGGTGTGCGTAGTTCGACTCTTGGTGCCGTGTCTTGGGCGCTGAACGAAGGCGGCATGCTTTCCATGGACATCAATGCACATGGTCTGCCCAATGGGAAGCCGAAGGAGTTTTATGACGCACTGGCGGCAGGGGAGCTGAAGGACTACCGCTTTGAGCACAATCAGGACCGTGAAAAGATCTACTTCAAAGGCATGTTCCTGCGCCTGATCCGTGCGATCGACTTCCTCACCGCGCAGCCCGAGTGGGATGGAAAGACGCTGATTGTGTACGGCAGCAGCCAGGGGGGCTTCCAGGCTTTTGCGGCAGCGGGACTGGATAAGCGGGTCTCATTCATCTGCGCCGGGGTGCCGGCGGGCTGTGACCACACCGGCAGCCAGGCCAATCGCATCAGCGGCTGGCCCAAGATCGTACCCAATGATGCCGAGGGCAAACCAAACGCCGCCGCCCTGCAGGCGTCGCGCTATTTTGACAACGTGAACTTCGCCACCCGGGCGAAGTGCCAGGGTGCGGTGGTGACGGTGGGCTTCATCGACACGACCTGCCCGCCAACCAGCGTGTATGCGGCCTACAACTCCCTGACGGTTCCAAAGGAGATCCACAACGACATTCTCGCAGGGCATACCAACACGCCAGCGGCCAGCAAGTTCATGCGGGAGGCGGCGCTGAAGCATGTGCGAGAGAACAGGCTCAAGTGATGATGTGGCGGCCTGAGCTGCCGCAGCATCCGCTTAGTGATGGGATTTCTTTCAAGGAAAATACGAAAAGTCGTGGAATAAAGGTTTGCTTAAGATAGTCTAAAGGCCTTCGTCCATGAATTCACGACCCACACTCATTAAATCCATTGCGTTTGTTGCCAGTCTAAGCCTTCTCGGTATTTCTGGCATGCCTTTGAACGGCCAGGAGGCCAAAGCCAAAGGAAAGGCCACCCACAACAAGAAGGGTGCCGCGCCTACGCCTGCCTCGCTGGTGAAAGATATGAAGGCCTCCGTTGCCTTCATTGTTAAAAACTCCAAGGACATCAGCCCGAAGTCCAAGCAGTCAGTGCCTTATTATTCTGCGTTGAAGTCCACGGCAAAGGGGCTTGATCTGTTGGAAAAAGGCATTGCGGACAAGAGCCCGGAGATGCTCAAAGGCCTGGACCAGACCGGTGAGGGCGTCACCCAACTGGCCACCACCTGGAGCATCATTCGTGAAGCACATCCGAAATCCCAAGTGGGCCGTGGTGTGAAGTCGCTGAATGCCGCTTATGAGATGTATCTCACCCATTTTGGTCCTTCCGTTGCCGCCCTGAAAAAAGGTGGCAAAAAAGGCAAGCTTACGGACGCTGAACTCGCTGAAATTCAGCAGGCAGGTCCGAAGATGGAAGAGCTGATCGGCAACCTGAAGCAGGCTGCTGCCTCCGCGAAACCGAAATCCTATCAGTCCCGCATGATCGCGGACTTGATCAGCCTTGCCTCGAAGATCCTGGGCATTCAGGGAACTGATCGCGGCACCTATGCCAAGTATCAGTATCAGACCGGTCGCCTGAAGAACACCCTGGGTGCCTATGGCAACATCTCCCGTTCTTACTATCCTGCCTACTACCAGTCCTCCTGGGGCAAGCTGACGCCGATCATCAGTGTGCTGGGTTCCATCTTCGGTGGTTCGGCCTGGGGCTACTATGACGGCTGGAACTACTATGACTCCAGCATCGCCAACTACGGCAGCTACTACGAAAGCACCTCGATCAGCACCTCCATCAGCGTGACCGAAGTCTCCACCTATGAGGAGTCGGTGGAAAGCTACGAGGAAGAGTCCGCCACGGAAGTGGACGAGGAGGACGAAGAAGAGATCGAAGAAGAGGAGGAAGAGGAAGATGACGAGGAGGACGACGACTCCCTCGCTGACGAAGCGGCCGACTGCGATGACGACGCCGATGGCGACGGCATTGACGATGAAGAAGATGAGGATGACGACAACGACGGCACCAGCGACGAAGAAGACACCGACGACGACGGCGACGGCGAGTCCGATGAAGAAGACGGTGACGAAGAAGACGAAGAAATGGAAGAAGAAGGCGACGACGACGATGACGACGGCGCTGCAGACTGCGGCTGCGACGACGGCTGCTGCGAAGAGTAATCCTTCGCATTGAGCGTTTCTTCCTGAAACAATTCCAGGCGCATGGTCTCCGGACCATGCGCTTTTTTTATGGGTGCGACTGCCTGCAACGTGTGGCGGCTGCCATGGTCAGCGGCATGTGAGCAGCGGCCCTGTGCTGCTACCGACATGCATGGCGTCCGGCGCTGATCCCTGCCGAATCATGGCGAGACCGATGGTCTGGCCGGTGGCGGGATGTTTTGTCGCGCTGGTGACTTTGCCGACGGCCTTTTCAATCCAGAGTTCATCTCCTGCATTCACTTCGAGGTTCGATTCAAATGCGATCATCTCACGGGGCATCTTCCCGGTAGTTTTGATGCGTGAGAGCACCTCCTGACCGATGTAGCAACCTTTGGTGAAATTCATGGCCCTGGCTTCGAGGCCTGCTTCCGGCGGGAATGTTTCGGCGTTCAGTTCGTGCGGCCAGCGGGGGATTTTTTGCAGGATGCGCCAGGTTTCGAGGTCGGCCTCACTCAAGATGGGGAGTGATTCGAAAGTGGGAGCGTGTGCCGCTGCGGGAAGCCAGATGTCCAGGCCAGGTGTGCCGAAGCGGGTGGAGTGCAGGAGGTGGTGCGGACGATCTTCCGCGTAAGGAGCGCTTTCGAAGCGGGCAAGAGTGCCCGCATCACCCCAGACATGCCAGAGCTGCCACTCCTCGGTGACATCAGCCAGTTCGACGTCATCGGCCACGATGTAGCGCTCCAGTCGCATGCCGAGGGGCTCGCGGAGGTCAGGTTCGGCATCCAGCAGGAGTGAGTCGTCCTGGGCATGCACAAACACATCTGCGGCGATGCGGCCTTTGACGTCAGTTACGCAAGCGTAGAGCGATTCATCGGGCTTGACCTGGCGCATATCGTTGGTGACCTGGCCGTTCAGATAGCGAATGCGGTCGGTACCGGTGAGGCGGAGCTTGGCGCGTGACGAAAGATTCACGGCGGCACCGTGGGTGGTGATCTGCTGGAGGAAATCTGCGGTCATGCCTTATGAATGAGCAGACTGTGCGGCGTCGCAAGCTGGCAAAGTCGAGGGATTGTATTGACTCATCCCGGTGGTGCGGCAGTGTCGATGTTCCTCTCATGCGTACTCTTTTACTGTTCCTTTCTACGGTTTCTATTTTAAGTTTTGTCCCGGGGGCCGCTGCGCAGGCTCCGGCTGCTGCGCCCGCAGCCACCAGCCCAACGGCTAAAATCCGCGTCGTCACCCGCAATCTTGAACCCTTTTCGTTCGACAAAGATGGCCGCCGCCTGGGCTATGCTGCGGAGCTGTGGGACCAGCTGGCACGCGAGACGAAGCTGGAGTACGAGGTCAAGGTGGTGAACACCGCGGCTGACATCATCGAGGAGCTGAAGAACAAAACGGCGGATGTGGGGGTGGGTGCGATCAGCGTCACGGCCATGCGTGAAGAGGTCATCGACTTCACCCAGCCCTTCTATGAATCAGGTCTGCAGGTGCTGGTCAATGGCGGGAGCGGCAGCTTTGCGGACAACATCTTCTCACTCATCGGCAATCTCTTTAACATCGAGCTCGTCGGTGCTTTCGCCCTGCTCATGGTGACGATGCTCATCATCTCCCATCTTGTCTGGCGCTTTGAGCATCCCTTGAACGGCGACCAATGGCCGGAAGATTACAAGAAGGGCATGTTGGAGTCCTTCTGGTGGACGATCAGCACGCTGCTCGTCGGTGGCGCTGACAACAAAGGCCCTGTTGGCGTCGGTGGTCGTATCGTGGCCATCGTTTGGATGCTGCTGAGCATTGTGCTGGTCTCCTTGCTCACCGCTTCCTTCACCACCACGCTGACCGTCAACACCCTCAAGGGCGACATCAATGGCCCTGGTGATCTGCCCGGGCGCAAAGTGGCCACCGTCAAGGGGAGCACGACCGAAACCTGGCTCTCCACCAAGGGGGCGAAAGTGGTGCCCTATGCCACCGTCACCGAGTGCGTGGCCGCCTTGAAGGGTAAAGATGTGGATGCCGTTGTTTACGATGCACCCGTGCTGCAATACGAAGCCGGCAAACTGAATGACGAAAAACTGCAGATGGTCGGTCCTGTGTTTCAGCGCCAGAACTACTCCTTCGCCCTGCAGCAGGACAGCACAATGCGTGAGAAGCTGAATCAAGGCCTCCTGAAACTCACCGAACAAGGCGTCGGCAACGAGCTGCGGAAGAAGTACTTCGGCGAGGACAAGTAAGGTCTGATCCTTTGGAATTCACGAAAGAGCGACGGCCAAAAGCTGTCGCTCTTTTGCTGGCCACTGATCAGGCTGTGTGATCAAGCAGCTTGCCATTTTGACGTTCCGCAGACATGAAGGATTGAGCCTCGTATGCCCGCCTCTCCCACATCCTCACCTGGAATATTTGCCACCATCATGGCGGTGTTTCGGCAGAACCGTGTGCCATGCCTGGTGCTGAATGCGTTCGCCGTGGCTCTGGTGGTCAGCTACTATCAGGTGCCGGCGCTGGCGGGTTTTTGGGAGGAGGTAGGCGCGTTCAAGACGCACTGGTCCTTTGCCTTTTCGTGTGTTTCCACCATGTTTGCCGCGGCGCTGATGCCCACGGGTATTCAGCGGATCATGGGCACGCTGCCGAAGGACGGGGGAGGAAAGCGTCTGCTGCTGCTCATGCTGTTCTGGGGGTATCGCGGCATGGAGATTGATTTGTTCTATCATTTCCAGACCTGGATGTTTGGGGATGCGCATGATGCGGGCACGCTGGTGAAGAAGGTGCTGGTGGACCAATTCATCATGAGCCCGATCTGGTTTGTGCCGACCTATGTCATCGCCCTGCGCTGGGTGGAACTGGGCGGCTCCTGGGCACGCATGCGGCCGACACTGAACCGTGAATTCTGGACGCGCACCTGCCCGACGGTGCTCATCACGAACTGGCTCATCTGGATACCGGCGCTTGTCCTCGTTTACAGCCTGCCTGCGGCGCTGCAGTTTCCGCTTTTTTCTGTGGTGATGTGCTTTTTTATTCTGGTGGTGACGGTGATGACACGGAAAGAGTGAGTGCGAAATCTAAAGCTAAGTTTCTGCCTAAACGAAGGCGTTGCGACTTGTGGCGAATGCGGTAACCTCTCCATCATGAACCAAACCGTTCAACTGACTGTGCCCATGCCGGCCAAACTGGCCAAGCTGCGTTTCCCGAAGGCGCTCGATGCACGGTTACAGTTCCTGCTCGATGAACAAGGCCGCAGAGGCAAACTCTCTGCTGGTGAAAAGAAGGAGGCCGAGGGGCTGGTCCAGATGGCAACGACTTTGTCGATCCTAAAACTGGGAGCGCAGGTCAAAGCGTTGAAGGCTTAAACGCATGGCTGTTCCTATCAGTCTGCGAAGGCGTGTCGCCCGCAGGGCAAAGCACCGCTGTGAATACTGCGGACTCTCACAGATAGGCCAGGCGGCCACGTTTCATGTGGATCATATCGTACCGCAGGTGGCAGGTGGTGATTCCAGCATGGACAATCTCGCACTGGCCTGCATCCACTGCTCGCTGCGCAAAGGCGCACGGCAAAATGCCCGTGATCCTCAAAGTGGCCGTATCATGCGGCTGTTTCATCCCCGCGAGCATTCGTGGAATCATCACTTTCGCTGGATGGCATGTCGCATAAACGGCATCACCGCCATCGGCAGGACAACGATCGAAGCATTGAATCTGAACAGCTCTGAGCATCAGGTCATTCGTGCGTTCGAAAAGAAGCTGCGAAGACATCCGCCACCTGGTCACTTGTGAAGCGCCTCATCTGATCTTTCCCGGATGCGACTTCAGCAATTCGAGCAGCCGGAGGAGATCGTCTTCGCTGATGTCCACGAAGGAGTCGAGTGAGCGGATGGCGGCGATGATTTCTTCGTGAGTGGGAAGGGATTCATCCTGGGGTGCGCTGGGCTTCTGTGCGGGATGGTGGAATGCGTTGGGGTAGCGCCGCCAGTGGAAGGCGTAGTTGATGAGCACGGCCAGCAGCACCATGACGAGAGCATTGGTGAGGACGGGAAAGAGCACGAAGCTGAAGCCGAGCTGGTGGATGGCGCTGCCGCCCATGACGGCGGTGAAGGCGGTGGCTCCGCCGGGAGGGTGGATGCATTTGAGCTGCTGCATGGCCCCGATGGCGAGGCCTACGGCACAGGCGGCGGCGATGGCGGGGTGAGGAATGCACTGCGCGCAGGTGACGCCAATGAGCGCGGAGATACCATGCCCTGCGATGACCGGCCACGGCTGGGAAAGCTGGCCGTGAGGCACGCCAAAGAGCAGGACGGCGCTGGCTCCCATGGAGGTGATGAGTGCGGCCGCGCCCCCTGCGGGGAGGGCGTAGGTGGAAATGGCAATCAGCGTCAAAATGGCGAGTCCGCCGCCGAAGGCGGAGACGGCTTTTTCAGTGATGCTGACTTCGATGAGCTCGATGCCGAGCCATTGGCGCAATTTGGGAATGGGCACTGACGGAGGGCGTTTTTATTTGGCGGTTTCGTCAGCGAAGTCCACGTCTGCAAACTGGGCGAGATAACAAGGCGGGCTGGCAAAGCTTGCGGGCTCGTCTTCGATCTCCTGCGCTTTGGCGAGATGGGGCAGCCAGGCGAGCAAAGCCTTTGCGCCTGCGTCCTCTGAAGTACTTTCTGCAGGAGTCACAGCGGTGGGAGAAGGTGGTTTCATCGGGAAGGAGGGATTGAGGAGTGGCAGGAGGCGGAGAGGCTGATGGGGGTGGCTGCAAACACGGGCTGACGGTTCCACCACAAGCCGGCGCCAAGGGCGCCCAGGGCGTATGCGGCCACATCGACTGGATCCCCTGATGCGTGGGTAAGTTTGGGAATGATCCATTCGAAGAGCAGTGACCAGAACACGAGGTGCCCGGCAATTTCGAGCGGCTGCGGCGGCGTATCCTGCGCACGCAGCCCCAGACGGCGGTGCAGCCAGAGCACGGGCGGCAGTGCGCAGGGGATGAGCCAGAGGTCATTGAAGTGAAACATCATGAAGCCCGGCAGCGAGTGAGGCTTGATGAAGCAGCGATTGATGCCGTAGGCCACGCAGGCGGTCAGGAACAAGGCATCGCGGAAATAGTGGAAACGTGGCATGTCAGCAGAGGGCGTAAATGACACCGCCGGCACTCGCGGCGATGAGGAGCTTGATCAGCAGTGCTTTGGTGATGAGCAGCATGGTGGGGAAGGGTGAGGGGACGCCTGTGTGATGGCGCCCACGACGAGGGCTGCCGAAGATATGAGAAGCACCCGTGGGCAGGTGGTGAAATCGGCCAGCCTGACGTTTGTGCCCGGGCTTTGGGACGCAATATCGGCTGTCAGGCATGGTTGGGCTGGCATTTTGGGAATAAGTATCGTAATGCGATATATGTCAAACAAGGATGGCCCCAAAAATGCTGCACACGAAGGCATGCCCAGACGCCAATCGTTCTCCAAATCGCAGTATGAAAACCTCGCGGCGTTTCGCTTCGCGCTGAGGAAGTTTCTTCGTTTCAGTGAAGATGCGGCAGGGGAGGCGGGGCTGACGCCGCAGCAGCATCAGGCGCTGCTGGCGATCAAGGGATTTCCAGGACGCGACCGTGTGACGGTGGGGGAGCTGGCGGAACGCTTGCAGATCAAGCACCACAGCGCCGTCGGGTTGATCGACCGGCTGGTGCTGGAGAATCTGGTGGAGCGTGATGCCTCAGCCGAAGACCGGCGGCAGGTGCACATCAGCCTCACCCCGCATGGAGAGAGCATGCTGGAGGAGCTTTCGTCCATGCACCGAGAACAACTGCGGCTGATTGGACCGGAATTGAGCAGTCTGCTGCAGCGACTGGGGCAGGGGGAAGCGGGGGCTTGAGAGAGTGCGCTGCGACTTGATGCCTTTCCTGCGCTTCCTGACGGTGATGACGCGTGGCTTTTCTCAAACAGGGCCGTCCAAGGCCTTGCGCAGTGTTTTGAGCAGCGTTTCTGCGGTGTAGGGTTTGGGGAGGAAAAATTTGACTCCTGAGCTGACGGCTTTTGACACCATGCCGTCTGTGCTGACGCCGCTGGCGGCGATGATGCGCGCCTGCGGATTGATGCGCAGCAGCACCTGGATGACGGCCGAGCCGTCCATGACCGGCATCATCATGTCCGTGAGCACGACGTCGATTTCATTTTTGCGCATGGCATAGATGCCTGCGGCCTCGGCGCCATCGGCAGCGATGAGTACGCGGTAGCCGAAGAGTTCCAGGGTCTGCCGTGTGATCTGCTGCACAGAGGCCTCGTCATCAATCACGAGCACCATTTCGTCATTGCCGCGTGGCAGCTCGTTTTCTGCGATGGCAAGGCTCTGGCCTTCCGCCGTGCGGGCCGGCAGAAAGATGGAGAACTTGGTGCCGATGCCCGGATCGCTCTGGACGCGAATGAAGCCGCGATGTCCCTTGATGATGGCCAGGGTGGTGGAAAGTCCCAGTCCGGTGCCTTTGCCCAGTTCTTTGGTGGTGTAGAAAGGTTCGAAGATTCGTTCGATGACCTCCGGCGGCATGCCATTGCCGTTGTCTTCGACATCAATGACGACATGCGGGCCGGGGGTGGCCTCGGGATTCATGCTCGCGTACTGGTCATCCACCTGCAGGTTCCTGGCGGAGAGCGAGAGGCATCCGCCGTGTGGCATGGCGTCGCGTGCATTCACACAAAGATTTAACAGCACCTGGTGGAGCTGGGTGGGGTCTCCGACCACGGTCCACAGTCCGGTGGGAATGACACAACGGACGCGGATGCTTTTGAGGAAGGTCTCGTTGGCTATTTTTTCAATTTCGCTCAGCAGGTGTCCGATCTGCACCTCCACCTGCCTGCCTTCGACACCACGTGCAAACGAGAGCACCTGCCTGACCATGTCCGCCCCGCGTTTGGCGCTGGTTTCGATGGTCCTGAGGATGTCGAGTCTGCGTGGGTCTGTTTCCTGGAGCCGCAGGAGCTCAATGGACATCAGGATGGGAGCCAGCACGTTGTTGAGATCATGCGCGATGCCGCCGGCGAGTGTGCCGATGCTTTCCATGCGCTGGGTGCGCAGGAACTGCTGCTCGAGTTTTTTGCGCTCGGTGATGTCCGTGTTGATGGCGAGGATGCTGTGAGGCAGACCCTGGTCATTGCGCACGAGAGTCCAGCGGCCTTCGATGATGAGAGTCTGGCCATCCCTGTTGAACTGCTGAATCTCGCCGACCCACTCGCCTTTCTCCAGCACCTCGCTGGTGGCGGCCAGGAATGGGGCTGGATCCTGGTAGAGCAGTTCTTTGATGGAACGCCCCATGGCCTCCTGCGCCGTCCAGCCATAGAGCCGTTCGGCGCTGCAGTTCCAGTAGAGAATCCGGTGTCCCAGATCACGCACCAGGATGGCGTCCTGCGCCTTGTCCAGAAGGGTGGCCTGCTCGCGAATCTTATTCTCCGCCTGTTTGCGCTCAGTGATGTCACGGGAGATGCCGATGAGGCCGATGATGTTTCCCTGGCTGTCGCGGTACGGGGCTTTGGATACCAGATAAGTGCGTGTCACACCGGCGGCGGTGAGCACTTCCTCCACCATCCCGGTCCGGCCGGAGAGCATCACTTGGCGGTCGCTTTCCATCACAGCACGGGCGTCTTCCGGGCTGAAGATGGACGTGTCGTCCTGACCCAGCACTTCTTCGACTTTCCGCCCGACCAATTGGGAGGCACCCTTGTTGAAAAGCAGATAACGGCCCTGCAAGTCTTTGACGAAGACCGCGTCGGGTATGCCGTCTGCCATGGCGTGGAGGAGATTGCTTGCATGGCGTATCTGGGTCTCCATCTGCCTGCTGTTGGAAATGTCTTTCTGAAGGGTGCGGTTGGCCTCCTCCAGCTGCAGGGTCTTCTCTTCGAGCTTGCGGATGAGCGTCTCGCTGTAAACTTTGAGGAGGGCTTTTTCATCACCTGCGGGAGCGCGGGACATGGGCGGTTGGGCCGCCGAGTCATGGCTCTGCACTTCTTTCAGGCGGGCAATGAAGTCCTCCGGCTCGGCGGGCTTGAGGATGAAGGCATCTGCGCCCATGTTGAGCGCCAGCCGCTCATCCTCCGCCTCGGTGTAGGTGGCCGTATAGACGATGAAAGGGATGTGTTTGAGCTGTGCGTCGGCCTTCCAGTGGCGGAGCAGCGTGTAGCCGTCCATCACGGGCATGAGAAGGTCTGAGATGACGACGTCTGGAGGAGTCTGCCGCGATTTTACCAGGGCTTCGGCACCGTGGCGTGCAGTGATGACTTCGCAGCCGTTCCCTTTGAGCAAGGCTTCCAGATAGTAGAGATTCTCCTCTTTGTCATCGACGATCAGAGCGCGGGTCATGGGGATCCTGGAGGTGGAGTTTGCGACGGGATGAAGCGTTCTATTTCCGCGACGAAGGTGTCGGGGTTGATCGGTTTTTCAATGTAACCATTGCACCCGGCGGCGAGCGCCTTCTCGCGGTCCCCGGTCATGGCGTAGGAGGTGACGGCGATGATGGGAATGTCACGCAATGAGTCGATGCCACGCAAGGCCTGGGCAACGGCGTAGCCGTCCATGGTGGGCAACTGGATGTCGAGCAGGATGAGATGAGGCACAAGGGTGCGGGCGAGCTCGATGCCGCGCAGGCCGTCCGGGGCAGACACGACCCGGTGGCCGTGCTGCTCCAGCAGGAACGTGGTCAGATAGCGGTTTTGCTCGTTGTCCTCGATCAACAGAATGGTGCGGCTCATGGATCAGGCGGGTGCTTGCAGCGGGAGGATGACGGAGAAGGTGCTGCCTTTGGTCCATTCACTTGCGGCGGATATTTCTCCGCCGAGCAGCGTGGTGAGGCGGCGGCAGATGGCGAGGCCAAGCCCCGTGCCCTCATGCTGGCGGGTGAGGCCGCTGTCGATCTGGCGGAAGGGCTGAAACAGCTTGGAGAGATCCTCCGGCTTGATGCCGATGCCAGTGTCCGTGACCGAAAGCCGCACGGCAGGCTGCTGCGGCAGATCCGGCGCGGGTTGGAACTCCAGAACTGGCTCGGCGGTGAGAGTCACGTGGCCTTGATCGGTGAACTTGATGGCGTTGTTCAGGAGATTGAGGAGGATCTGATCCACGCGGCGCTGATCGCTGACCATGGAGCCCAGCTCCGGGGGCAGGATGGTGGTGAGCGTGAGTCCCTTGGCCTCGGTCTGCGGCCTCACTGTGGCTGTGACGCGCTCGATGGAGCCCTTCAGGTCAAACGGTATGGCGCGCAGTTCGAGCTGGCCGGCTTCGATTTTGGAGAGATCGAGCACGTCGTTGATCAGCTCAAGCAGGTGGCGTGCGCTGGTGCGCACCATGCCGAGCTGCCTGCCCTGTTCAGGATTCAGGGGGCCGGCGAGGCCTTGCAGCAAAATGCCGGTGAAACCGATGATGGAATTCAGCGGGGTGCGCAATTCATGCGACATGGTCGCGAGGAAGGCTGATTTGAGCCGGTCCGCCGCCTCGGCGCGCACGCGTGCGGCCTCCAGTTCGGTGGTGCGCGTGGCTACCTTGGCCTCCAGGCTGTCGTTGAGCTCGCGCAGCGCCATCTCGGCCTGGTGGCGCTCGGTGATGTCGATGGAAAGCAGGAAGACGCCTTCGGGAACCGGCTGGCCGCGCACATCGAACCAGCCGCGTTCGCCGTCAGGAAAAATGAACTCGGTTTCCTCATGAAACGGCAGCCGCTCCTCCAGGCAGCGCCGGATCAGGGCAAACACCCTGGACTGCTCGATGCCGGGCCAGGCGTCCTGCATGCGGCTGCCGAGCAGCCCGGCTTTCGGCCGCCGGTTCTGGATGGACGCCGCGTCGTTGAGGTAGAGGTAGCGCCATTCGAAGTCGAGCAGCTGGCAGCCTTCGAGGATGTTGTCCAGCGTGCTGCGATAGCGCTGCTCGCTCTTTTGCAGAGCCTGCTCCGCGGCATGGCGCTCCGAGATGTCAATGCCCATGCCCACCAGGCAGGTGGTGCCCTTGAAAACCACGCGCCGCCCGGTGAAAAAATACGGCCTGCTGCTGCCGTCCCGGCACATGAAGGGGGCTTCGACAGCGGAAGTCCCCGTCTCAAAAGTCTGGGCGATGCGGTGCGCGACCTGCGTCTTGTGCGAGTCGCCAAAAAAATCCAGCGGGTGCATCTGCGCGATCTCCGCGCTGCTGTACCCGGAGACGGTGGAGAAGTTCTGGTTCCAGCGCAAAAATTTGCCCTGCTCGCTGTAAAAATACACGATGCCCGGCATGCTCTCGATCATGGTTTCCATGAAGAGCCTTTCGTTTTCCGCCTCCTCCTGGGCCTGCTGCCGCAGTGCCTCACGCTCCAGGTTTTCCAGCGCGAAGGAGACGTCCATGGCCGCCTCTTCCAGCAGCGCGATTTCCTGGTCCTGGAAGAAGCCGGGCTCTGCCGCATAGACATTGAGCGTGCCACACACCACGCCCTTTTGCCGGATGGGAAACACGGCGGATGCGTGCAGGTTGCGGCGGCCGGCCTCCGCACGCCAGGGCAGGGTGGAGGGATCATTCAGCAGGTCATTGCAGATGTAGGGCCTGCCTTCACGAAACGCCGTGCCTGAGGGGCCCAGGCCTTCCGGCCGCTCATCGGTGTAGATCTGGATGTTGTGGAGATAGCCGCCGGTGTCGCCGCACTCTGCCACCGGCATGAGGCGCTTTGTTTCCGGGTCATTCCAGCCGATCCAGGCCATGAGGAAGCCGCCATGCCCGACCAGCACGGTGCAGATTTTTTTGAAAAGCTCCTCGCGCTGCGGTTTCCTCACGATCGCGTGGTTGATCTGGCTGAGCGCGGCATACAGGCGCTTGAGCCGCTCGATTTCGAGCTGGTGCTCCTGCAGTGCCTGGATGCTGCTAGGGCTCCCTAAGTGGCTTGAGGATGGATTGACGGAATCACTCATCGAGGGGGCAAGCCGAATGGCCTGCCTCCCCTATGCGAAGCTTCCCGTAGAATGCCAGCGTTGTTTTATCTCCAAAACTTCTCCACCGCCGCGACGAGGCCGGGGATGCTGTTTTCCTTGGCTTCGACATCGACCTTGAGGCCGCGGGCTTTGATGGCGGCGCTGGTGACGGGGCCGATGCTGGCGATCTTGATGCCTTCGGGGAGGGCGACCTTGAGGTTGAGGAAGTGCTCGACGGTGGAGGCGCTGGTGAAGGTGATCATGTCCGCGCCTTCTTCCTTGAGGCGGGCGAGGGCGTCGAGGTTGTCCTCGGTCTCTGCGATGGTGCGGTAGGCTTCGCATTCATCGACGATGGCCCCCATGCCGGCGAGTTCGTTGGCGATGACTTCGCGCGCTTCCTGGGCGCGGACCCAGAGCACCTTCACGTTTTCCATGTCCTGGTGGTCTTTGAAGGCTTTGACGAGGCCTTCGGCCACGTAGTGGCCTTTGTCCGGCATGAGATCCACGGCGAGGTGGCGGGCCTTCACCTTTTCGGCGGTGCCGGGTCCGATGCAGGCGATGCGCACGCCGCCGATGCTACGAGCGTCGTTGTAGAGCTTGTCGAACATGGTGAAGAAGGCGTCCACGCCGTTCGGGCTGGTGAAGATGATCCAGTCGTAGGTGTGGCAGTCCTGCACGAGCTCGCCGAAGGAGAGCTGGTCTTCCACGGGGGCGATGCGGATGGTGGGAATCTCGATGACGTTGGCGCCGAGCACGGAGAGCTGCTTGCTGAGCGCGCTGGCCTGCGCGCGGGTGCGGGTGACGACGATCCGTTTGCCAAAGAGCGGGCGGTCTTCAAACCAGTTCAACTGCGGGCGCTCGGTGACGACGTCGCCGACGATGGCGACGGCGGGGGCTTTGAAGCCTGCGGCCTTCACCTTGGCGGCGATGTCGCTGAGCGTGCCCACGAGGGTCTGTTGGTGGCTGTGCGTGGCCCAGCGGACGAGGGCGACGGGGGTTTCCGGATTGGCGCCGTGCTTGAGGAATTCGCGGGTGATTTCCTCGATGCGCTCCACGCCCATGAGGAAGACCTTGGTGCCGTCTGCCTGGGCCAGCTTGGCGTAGTTCAGCGAGGTGTCGGGCTTGGTGGGGTCTTCGTGGCCGGTGAAGATGGTGAGCTGGGAGGCGTGGGAGCGGTGCGTGACTGGGATGCCTGCGTAGGCCGGGCCTGCGATGGCGGAGGTGATGCCGGGGACGATTTCAAACTTCACGCCGGCTTCATGGAGCTCGGCGGCTTCTTCGGCGCCACGGCCAAAGAGCACGGGATCTCCTCCCTTGAGGCGCGTGACGGTTTTGCCCTCGGTGGTGAGCTTGACGATGAGCTTGTTGATTTCCTCCTGGGAGAGCGTGTGGTCGCCGGCCTTCTTGCCGACGTAGATGCTGGCCGCGCCGTCCTTGGCGTAGCGCAGGTGCTCGGGGTTGCAGAGGTAGTCGTAAACGAGAACGTCGGCGGCCTCGATGCATTCCTTTCCCTTGAGCGTGAGAAGTCCGGGATCGCCGGGACCGGCGCCGACGAGGTAACAGATGCCAGGGGTGGTTTTCTTGGTGGCCATGGTGGGAAAGGGGTGTGCAAGGTGTCGAAACCACGGCTTACTGCAAGGATGGATGACGGATTCCCTTTTACTGATCGGTGGTCGAGGCTAAATCATTCAGGATGCCAACCGTGCCTGCCATCCTCTTAAATCTGCCTGCTGCCTGTGATCCTGCCGAACCTGTGCTCCTGGCGATTTCGGGCGGGCGGGACTCGGTGGCGCTGCTGCACCTGCTGCGGGAGGCGGGGTTCACCCAGCTCATTCTCTGCCATTTGAACCATGGCCTGCGCGGCAAGGAATCGATCGACGATGCGGCGTTTGTGCGGCGTCTGGCGAAGAAGCTGGGGCTGAAGTGCGAGATCGAGACGGAGGATGTGGCGGCGCTGGCGGAGAAAAGCCGTGTCTCGACGGAGACGGCGGCGCGCGATGCAAGGTACGCCTTTCTGCTGCGCATGGCGGAGAAGTACGACGTGTGGGTCGTGCTGCTGGCGCATCATGCCGAGGATCAGGCGGAGACGATTCTTGCGAATCTGTGCCGTGGCACGGGGCTGGCGGGGCTGGCGGGCATCCATGCGGTGCAGCGGCTGGACTCGGGCCTGCATCTGGTGCGCCCGCTGCTGCAAGCACGGCGCAGCGAGATCGATGCGTATCTGAAATCCAAGCGCTTCAAGTATCGGGAGGATTCGAGCAACACCTCGCCGAAGCACCGCCGCAACCGGCTGCGGCATGAGGCGCTGCCGCTGCTGAACGACATTTTTGCCCGGGATGTGGTGCCGCAGGTGCTGCGGCTGGGCTCGCTGGCCGAGCAGGACGATGATGCGCTGCAGCGTCAGGCCCTGGCGTTTTTGATGGCGGAGGGGCGGGTGAAAGAGGATCGCTCGCTGGTGGTTACGCCGGAGCTGATGGCGCTGCATCCGGCGGTGTCGTCACGGGTGTTTGCGCTGTGGCTGCGGGAGGCGTGGGAACTGCCGGGCATTGATCATGATGTGATTGAAGCGGCCCTGGGCATGCTGGCGCCGGATGGTGTGGCGAAGATCAATCTGCCGGGGGACAGGCACCTGCGGCGGAAGGCGAAGCGGATGTGGGTGGAGTGAAAATGGTGCAGAGTTTTAGGCCGCTCTGAGGCCATGGTGTCTGCTGTGCGCTGATGGACGGGCGGGCTGTCGCCACACCCATCCTACGAACACGCATGCGGTGAAGAACGCCTGGAGACGCCCGGCGGAGGCTTGAGGACAAGCCTCCCTACCTTGCGTGGGGTGCTTACCCCTCCAGCGTGTGCACGAACAAGCCGCTGCGGAGCTTGGGCTCAAACCAGGTGCTTTTCGGTGGCATGATCTGGCCGACGTCGGAGATGGCCATGAGCTGCTCGACGGTGGTGGGGTACATGGAGAAGGCGACGGTGTGCTCCTTGCCGTTCACCAGTTTTTCCAGTTCGGCGGTGCCGCGGATGCCGCCGATGAAGTCGATGCGCTTGCTGGTGCGCGGATCGTCGATGCCGAGGATGGGCTTGAGCAGGCGGTCCTGCAGGATGCTGACGTCGAGCTGGTCGATGGGGCTGGCGTCTTTGGCGGGCTCCCAATTGAGCTCATACCACTGGTCCTTGAGGTACATGCAGCACTGGCCGGGCTTGGTGGGGGATTTGAGCGTGGTGGGCTTGATCGTGAAGACTTCGCCGACTTTCTTGAGGAATTCCTCGCGGTCGTTGCAGTTGAGGTCTTTGACGGCGCGGTTGTAGGGCAGGATTTTGAGCTCGTTGCCGGGGAAGAGGACGCTGAGGAACCAGTTGTAGTTTTCCTGGCCGGTGTGATTCGGGTTGGCTTCGCGGCGGAGCTTGCTGACGCGGAAGGCGCTGGCGGCGCGGTGGTGGCCGTCTGCCACGTAGGCGCAGGGCACCTGGCTCTCAAACAGGCCGGTCAGGGACACGCAGAGGCCCAGCGAGAGGCGCCAGAGCTGATGACGCACGCCATCGGGGGCGGTGAAGTCGTTGATGGGCTTCTCGTCCTTCATGAAGCTTTCAATGAGGGCGCTGATGCCGGGACGCTGGCGGTAGGTGAGGAAGATGGGGCCGGTGTTGGCGTTGAGGGCATCGACGAGGTTGGTGCGATCGTCCTCTTTATCCTGGCGGGTCTTTTCGTGCTTCTTGATGATGTCCTTCTCGTAGTCCTCAGTGTGGCAGACGGTGACGAGGCCGGTCTGGCTGTGGCCGTCGATGACCTGGCGGTAGAGGTACATGCAGGGCTTGTCCTCGCGCACCAGGATGCCGTCCTTTTGCAGGCGGTCGAAATTTTCGCGGGCCTTGGCGTAAACGGGGGCGGAATAGGGGTCGATTTCGGGATCGAGATCGATTTCGGCGCGGTCCACGTGCAGGAGGCTGAAGGGCTTGCCCTGGGCCAGGGCGGCGGCTTCCTCACGGTTCACCACGTCGTAGGGGACGGCGGCGACTTCGGGGGCGTTTTTCTGGGTGGGGACGAGACCTTTGAATGAGCGGATGCGCATGGGGCGGGATAGAGCGAGGGGGGGCGCTTGTCAATCGCGGAGGCGGGGCGGCAATGAGGCTGGGCAGGCCTAGGAGGGGAAGATCGGCAGGAGATTGTAAATTGAGAACTGAAAACTGAGAATTGTAAATTTGGCCGGAGCAAAACCTCGGCCTGCGCACACAGGTCATTGTGCGGCCAGTGCCTCCGCCTGTCGTGTGTCAAAGCGGCCCCCGGCCACGCTCCGCATGCCATGCCCAACACCTACACCAGCCTGCATTACCACATCGTTTTCTCCACGAAAAACCGCACGCCGTGGCTCTCGCGTGAATGGCGTCCGCGCTTGTTTGAATACCTGGGCGGCACCCTGCGCGGCATGGATGCGCATTCGCATGAAACCGGCGGCGTGGCGGATCACGTGCACCTCGTCGTTTCGCTCAAGCCCACGCACATGCTCTCCAAGGTGCTCCAGGAGCTGAAGAAGGCGTCTTCTGCATGGATGCACGAGGAAATGCGCGTGGCGGACTTTGCCTGGCAGGACGGCTACGCGGCCTTTACCGTGAGTGCCTCCGCGCTGCCTGAGGTGATCGCGTATGTGCGTGGCCAGGAGGAACACCACCGCACACGCAGTTTCCGGGAGGCGCTGGAAATCATGCTCAGGAAGTCGGGCGTGAGCTTTGACCCGAAGTACCTGGATTGAGGAGAGAGGGCCTGTGGGCATACCGCCTGCGTGTGCGTGAATGTACGGGGATTGGCCGCCAGTGCTGGCATCGCTACGCGATGCGTGCACCGAGGAGGTGCTCTGGGTATTGCCTACGAGGGGTGTCGCTTCGCTCAACCCCTCGCTACAGGCTTGGATGGCTCCGCCATCCAAAGCAAATGCCGATAGCAGCCCTGTGTTTTCCGGTTTCCGTTCATTCCGTGTCCTCCATAAGGCCGGGCTTGTCATGCGGAGGGCGCTGGCGGGTGTGATCACCCCGCTTCGGCCTTTTCTTTCTCCTTCGCCTCATAGTTCTCCCGCGCCACTTTGCGCGCTGCTGACACCACGTGCGTGCATGCTTCAATGCAGAGCAGGGGCATGGCGTTGGGCGCGTGATTGGGCTGGGTTTTGGGGGCGGCGGCTCCGGCCATGGGCTGGGTGGCGGTGAGGGGCCAGAGGATGCGGCGGAGGCACTTCGTATTCGCGCAGGTCCTGCCGATGAGTGCGTGGGCCTGATCGTCGCTGATGGTGTTGACGAAGCGGTACATGCCGGTCTGGCGGCCGAGGAGATCGCGCAGGGGGACGGTGGTGAGTTTTTCCTGCTCAAGCGCGCGTGCCATGCCGATGGCGGCGGGGTAGAAGAAATCCAGGGCGAGGCGCAGTTCGTCGAGGTCGGCGAGATCGAGCCGCCAGCCGCGATTCAAGGTGGGGGCGGAGTGCAGCGGGCGGAAGGTGCCGCTGGCATCGCTGCGGGCGATGAAAAGGGCATCGTGCGCTTCGTGGTGGACCTGCAGGTCGTCTTTGCCGCGATCTGCGATGTGGCAGAGCGAGTAGGTGCCATCGGGCTGGGTGGTGATGAGGATCTCGCCGATTTCATCGAGGCCGGAGTTCAGCCAGTAGGCGAGGGAGGATTTCACCTCGTCATTCGGCATGCCTTTGGGGTTCTGCACCTGGTGCTTGGCATCAAAGTCATGGACCTGATCGAGGATGACGTCTGCCATGAGGGGCTCGGTGCCGATGGCACCGCTGTAGTAGATGCTGCGGCCCTGAAGCTGGTGCGGGTTCTGGTGGAAGACGCCGCTCTCGCTGAGGGCGGCACCGACGTCCTCGCGCATGCCGAGGAGGACGGGGATGTCTTGAAAGCTGTGAAGGCCATCGGCGATGAAGAAGGGGACGACGACGACATTCGGCGCGGTGGTGAGCGTGGCCCAGTCCTTCACAAAGGGGGCCTCCTCCATGTAGGCGTCGATGACTTCGGCGAAGCCGTAGTGGCCGCTGCGAATGAGGGCGACCTGATCCTGAATGGCCTTGGTGGAGTTTTCGTTGAGGCTGGTGCCGTGGCCGACGATGACAAGGCTGGTCTGCTCTCGTGGCACATGGGGGGCGACTTCATCCGCACGCTGCAGGAGGAGGCGCGTCATGTTGGGATGGATGCCCACGGGATCGCAGTAGTGGATCGTTTTGCCATCGCGCTGCGTGGTGGGGCCGTCGAGCCGCAGTTCGCGCGGGAGCACCTGCTGGCAGAAGTAGCCTTCGCTGATGAAATTGGGGACGATGTAGATGACGTCGCTGTCCACCATCTCATACACCTCGCGCATGTTGGGCTCCTCTTTCCAGAAGCAGCAGGCGACTTCGCGGAAGAGACCGCGACGGCGGATGGAGTCGGCGTGCAGGTGCGTCGGGGAACTGGAGTCCGGGTTCGTGGTGGAACCATGACCGACGATGATGAGGGCTGCGTGTGAGTGGGAGTTCAAAGGGGATGGCGTAGGAGATGGAAGGACGAATGGCCCGTGATTACGTCACAGGAGGCGCTGTTGGAAACAATTCGTCATTTGGGTTTCCTCATTTCTCATTCAGCCATGGCGGAAGCGCAGGTCTTTGATCTTCGCATCGGGCAGCTTCTCCTGGAGGCGTTTGAGAATTTTCACTTTCTCCTGCATCAGCGCGTGGTGGGCGGTGGGCTGGAGCAGGCGCACGGTCAGCACGCCGCGCTCAAAGGTGTCCGGGCGGGTGAGTTTGAACAGGAAGGCACCCACGATCTCCTGCCATGCGGCGAGGATGTCCTCCAACTTCACGCGGTTGGCCATGCCTGCCTTGGCCATGATCTGGGCGGCGAGGTCTCCCACCCGAAGTGTGGGCAGGTCCATCAGCGGTCCGTCCTCCACGCCGCGCCATGCCGAGATGAGATTGTGGCGCCGGCGCATGGCGGCGGTGGGCTTGCGTTTGTCCATGAGCGCACCCTAGACGGCAATTGGCGGGTGCTAAATCGCAAATTTCAAATCTCGCATTCCTCGCATCGCCCGCTAAGGGTTCTTTTTTCCGATCCAACCGCCATGTCCGCCGCCCCCATTCCCACCGACCATACCGACCCGATCAATGCGCAAATCCTCGCCGTGAGCGAAGACCGCATCAAGGGCTTCACCCCCACGCCGTTTCAGGACATCGCGAAGCTGAGCGGCCTGCCGCTGGAGACGGTGGTGGAGCACATTCAGGCCATGCTGAAGGCTGGCGTCATCCGCCGCGTGCGGCAGACCCTGCTGGCGAACAAGCTGGCCGAAGGCGCGCTGGTGGCCTGGAAGGTGCCCACGGAAAAGCTGGACGCCGCCTTTGAGTTCCTCTTCAAGCAGGACCCTTTCAGCGGGCATGTGGTGCTGCGCTCCACCGACCGCGAGGTGAGCGGCAGCGACTACCGCCTTTGGACCACGCTCAAGGTGCCGCAGGGCTACGACATCAACCAGCATTGCGATGTGCTGGCCCGCCTCATCGGTGCTGAGAGCTACTACACCATGGAGGCGCACGGCATCTTTGCCCTGGGCGTGGGACATGTGCGCCGCAAGACGCTGGAGCCCGGTGAGCGCGCGGATGAACCCGCGAAGATGATGACCACCAACATCGCGGAACTGGATGCGGAAGAGTGGAATGTGCTGCTGCACCTCAAGGGAGATCTGAGTGTGGACGAAGTGGGCCCGAATCCCTGGGAAGGCCGCGCCAAGGCGGCGGGGGTGTCGTTTGAGAAATTCTGTGAAGTCGCCAAGCGGCTCGATAAAAAAGGCGTCATCGGCCGCTTCTCCACCTTCCTGGAGCACGTGAAGCCCAGCGCCACGGGCGTGCGCGTGACGCGCTTCAATGCGCTCTTCCACTGGAAAGTGCCGAAAGGCATGGAAGAACGGGCCGGCGGCGAAGTGGGCCGCCACACCATCATGACCCACGCCTACTGGCGCGAAGGCGGCGACCGCTTTGCCAATGTGAACATCATGGGCGTCATCCACGGCACGGACAAAGAGATGGTGCTGGCCCACAAGGCTGCCATCGACAAGCACCTGGCCGAAGAAGGCATCCCACTGGAATATACGAATGTGTTCTGGGGCGGCCGCAGCGAAATCAAGCCCAGCGAGATCTCACCGATCGTGTTCAAGGAATGGCACGCGAAGTGGAAGGATGTGGCGGGGCCGGTGGTGTGAATGAATGGCGAAGCCCTGTGCTTTGCAGCGTGGTCACAAGAGGCCTGAAAGGAGGGGGATCATCTTGATCCCCGTTATCAGGGTCGCTTTGTCACTCCTCTTGTTTTTCTGAGAACAAGTCTGTTCGTTCTCACGCCATCACCGCCCTTACCACGCGCCCATGCACGTCCGTGAGGCGGAAGTCGCGGCCTTCGGCGCGGTAGGTGAGGCGCTCGTGGTCGATGCCCAGCAGGTGCAGCAGCGTGGCGTTCAGATCATGCACGTGCATGGGATCGCGGGCGACATTGAAGCAGAAGTCATCCGTCTCGCCGAACTGCAGGCCGGGCTTCACGCCACCACCCGCCAGCCACATGGTGAAGCAGCGGCCATGATGATCGCGGCCATGGTTGGCGGGTTCCAGCTTGCCCTGGGAGTAAGTGGTGCGGCCAAACTCACCGCCCCAGACGATGAGCGTGTCTTCAAGCAGGCCGCGTTGTTTGAGGTCGCTGATGAGCGCGGCGCAGGGCTGGTCGATGTCGCCGCATTGCAGGCGCAGATCGCTGGGGAGATTGTAGTGCTGGTCCCAGCCGCGATGGTAGAGCTGGATGAAACGCACGCCGCTTTCCGCCATGCGGCGCGCGAGCAGGCAGTTCGCGGCAAAGCTGCCGGGCACGCGCGACTGCGGGCCATAGGCCTCAAAGGTGGCGGCGCTCTCGTCTTTCAGGCTGATCAAATCCGGCACGCTGGTCTGCATGCGATAGGCCATCTCATACTGCGTGATGCGCGTCTCGATCTCGGGATCGAGCTGCTGCGCGAGCTGCCTGCGATTGAGCGCCTGGATGACATTCAGTTCATCACGGCGCGCAGCGGCGCTGATGCCGGGTGGATTGGAGAGATACAAAACGGGATCGCCGCTGCTGCGAAAGCTCACGCCTTGATGGTTTGAAGGCAGGAAGCCGGAGCCCCACAGCCGCGCATACAGCGGGTCCGCCGGACGCGCCGCACTGCCGCGTGAAATGAGCACCACGAAAGCGGGCAGGCTCGCATTCTCGCTGCCGAGTCCATAGCTGGCCCAGGCGCCAAAGCTGGGTCGCCCTGGCTGCTGGTGTCCTGTCTGCAGCAGCGTGACGCCGGGGTCGTGATTGATCGCCTCCGTGTTCATGGAGCGGATGATGCACATCTCATCCGCCACGCGGCCCATGTTTGGCAGCAGCTCGCTCATCCACGCGCCGGACTGGCCGTGCTGCTGAAAATTGAAGAGCGAGGAAGTGATCGGCTTGCTCTTCTGCCCGCTGGTCATGCCCGTGAGGCGCTGATCTCCCAGCACCGAAGGCGGCATTTCCTGGCCGTGGAGTTTTTTCAAGCCGGGCTTGTGATCAAACAGATCAAGCTGTGACGGCCCGCCGTGCATGAAGAGGTAGATCACCCGTTTGGCCTTCGGCGCAAAGTGCGGTGCGGCGAAGCCCTGACCTTCGCCCAGCAGCGAGGCCAGCGCGGCGGTGCCAATGCCTGCGGAGGCACGACCCAAAAGCTGTCTGCGTGTCAAAGCGGCGTTCATCGGCGGGTGATGGTTTCGTCGAGATTGAAAAGCGTGTGCAGCGTGAGCGTCCACGCGGCGAGCTCCACTGGATTGAGGTCTTTGCCGTGGGCGGATGCGCCAGCGGCGATGAGCTTCGCTGCGGCTTCGCGGTCGGCGGTAAATCGTGCGCGCTGCCTGCTCAGCAATCCGGTCAGTTGCTGCAGTTCTTCAGGATCTGCTGCGCGGGATGTCACGCGTCGGAATGCGAGCGCGAGCTTTTCAGATTCGGAGCCCTTCAACGACTGTGCCCACGTGGCAAGGACGCGTGCCGCCTCGATGTAAGTCTCGTCATTGAGCAGCACGAGTGACTGCAGTGGCGTGTTGGTACGCGCACGGCGCGCGGTGCATTTTTCGCGGGTGGGGCCGTCAAAGGTGAGCAGGGCAGGGGGCGGTGACTGCCGTTTCCAAAAGGTGTAGAGACTGCGCCGCCACAGTCCCGCGTCCGCGTCGGGCACATAGGTTTCCTCGCCATTGTAGGACACGGCTTCCCACAGCCCCGGCGGCTGGTAGGGCTTCACGCTGGGGCCGCCGATCTTCGGCACCAGCAGGCCGGAGACAGCCAGCGCCTGATCCCGCACCATCTCCGCGCTCAGGCGGAAGGAGGGGCCGCGTGCCAGCAGGCGGTTGGCAGGATCGCGCGCGGAATAATGCGAGCTTTGCCGATACGTCGCGCTCATCACCATCAGCTTGAGCATCGCCTTCACATCCCAGCCGCTCTGCA
The DNA here is from genome assembly GCF_044222345.1 of Prosthecobacter sp. Classification (GTDB taxonomy): domain Bacteria; phylum Verrucomicrobiota; class Verrucomicrobiia; order Verrucomicrobiales; family Verrucomicrobiaceae; genus Prosthecobacter. The sequence goes on along the minus strand of NZ_JBGANL010000026.1, from coordinate 14,062 downwards.
TGAATCGCAGCGCCAGCCAGTCGAGCAGTTCCGGGTGGCTGGGAGCCTCGCCCTGCGATCCGAAATCGTTCACTGTGCGCACGAGTCCTTCGCCAAAGCATTGCATCCAGAGACGATTGACCGCCACGCGCGCGGTCAGCGGGTTCTCCTTCGACACAAGCCACCTGGCAAAGCCCAGTCGATTGCGCGGTGCTTCCTGCGGCCACCTGGAAAGCGAGGCAGGCACTCCGGGCAGCACCTCCTCGGCAGGATGATCATACTGCCCGCGTGTGAGCAGGTGTGCGGCGCGCGGCTTGGGAAGCTCCTCCATCACCAGCGTGGTGGGAATGCTTTCACGCAGGCGGGCTTCGGCGGCTTTGGCTTCACGCACTCGCTTGTGGGCTGCGAGCGTCTGCGGGCTGGCATGATGCTCCACAAACCAGTCTTGCAGCAGCGTCACGTCTGCGGCGCTGCGCTTGGCCGCTGGTCTGGCGGCGATTCCGCGCAGGCGCTCGCTCCAAAACCATGACTCCGCCTCTTGCGCAGTCACGGGGCGTTGCAGCAGGCGCAGTTCATCAAGCTGGCCGTAGAATCCGAGGCCTGCGTCCCGCCTGCCGATGCGCAGGGGCTCGCTGGTGGCGGTGATGGTTTTCGTCACTGCAGGCTGGCCGTCGATGAAGACGCGCACGCCCTCAGCGCGGCGTGTGCCGTCGTGGCTGACTACCAGATGATGCCATTTTTTGCCTGATGCCGGTTCCTGCGTGACGAGTTCGATGGCATCCGTCCCCCATTGGCTGACCAGATTGATCTGAAAGCGGCCCTTCTGCCAGATCACCTCCAAGCCCCTTCGTCTGCCTTCGGGCTCGATCTTGGAAAAGACGCCGCTCAGTGATGTATCTGCCATGAGCCACAGGCCGACCGTCCATGCAGCGTCGGTGTCGAAAGCTCCCGTCCACTCCGCATGCTGCGTCGCATCATACTTGGCTGACTGCCCCAGGATGCCGTCTTGAAATACGTCGCTGGTGCCGAAGTGTCTGGCATCGATCTGGCCATCGAAAGAGAAGTGCGCTTTGAGCTGGGCGGTGGGAGATGGGGGAAGGGAAGTCGCGGCTGTTTTTTCCCATTCGGTGATCTGCTGCCGCAAAGCCGTCGTGAAGGGCTGAAGCTCCCGCTCGGCCTGCTGTGCAGCCGATGAGAGCCTCTTCAATTCTTTCTCCTGCTCTTGAGACGGCACGCTGAGCACGGGAGGTGGGTTGTCCGCTTTGATCAGCCCGGACTCAGGCACGTTGTTGAAGAAGGCAAAGAGCTGGTAGAACTCACGCTGCGTGATGGGGTCGTACTTGTGATCATGACAGCGCGCGCAGCCGATGGTGAGTCCCAGCCAGGTGGTGCCCGTGGTTTCCAGTCGGTCCGCCACATACTCCACGCGGTATTCCTCATCGATGATGCCGCTCTCGTTGTTGGCCATGTGGTTGCGATTGAAACCGGTCGCGATGCGCTGGGCTGTTGTGGCATTTGGCAGCAAATCTCCCGCAAGCTGCTCGATGGTGAATTGATCAAACGGCAGGTTGCGGTTGTAGGCGTCGATCACCCAGTCGCGCCACGGCCAGAGGCTGCGCGTCTTGTCGCCAAAGTAGCCGTTCGTGTCCGCATAGCGCGCCGCGTCCAGCCACTCCACCGCCATGCGTTCACCGAAGTGTTGGGAGGCCAGCAGACGATCCACAGCGTGCCCGTAGGCTTGCGGGTCTTGATCAGCGAGAAAAGCATCGATCTCTGCCAGCGTGGGCGGCAGGCCGGTGAGATCAAAGCTGACCCGTCGCAGCAGGGTTTCGCGCGAGGCTTCAGGCGTTGGTTGGAGGCCCTCCTGCTTCAATCGGGCGAGGATGAAGTCGTCCACAGACCGCTGCGTTGGAGCAGACAGCTTGGGCGGGATCAACGACCAGTGCGCCTCGTATTCGGCTCCTTCCGCAATCCAGCGTCGAAGCACGTTCTTCTCCTCATCGCTGAGCGAGAGCTTGGAATCCGGCGGCGGCATGAGGTCATCGCTGTCGGTTGTTGTGATGCGCTGCAACAACGCGCTCTGCTCCGGCTTGCCGGGCACGATGGCCTGTGTGCCTTTATGAGTGGCGATGGCATCCTCGCGCTTGTCCAGACGCAGATCCCCCTTGCGCCCCTTTTCATCAAATCCATGGCAGCGGAAGCATTTGTTGGACAAGATCGGGCGGATGTCCCGGTTGAAGCGCAGCTTCGTTTCTTCCGCGTCGGCCACGCTCATACCGCAGAGCAGCAGGATGAGGCAGGCAGGACGGATGTGGCGGATGCACATGAGAGAAACACGCCTCTCGGCTGCCGATTTATCAGAGCCAGTGGCTTACGCGATCACTTCCCTCACCACATGCCCATGCACATCCGTGAGGCGGAAATCACGTCCGGCGTGACGGAAGGTGAGCTTTTCGTGATCAAGGCCGAGCTGGTGAAGAATGGTGGCATGCAGGTCGTGCATGTGGACTTTGTCCTCCACGGCCATGTGGCCGAGGTCGTCGGTGACTCCATGGGCGTAGCCGGCTTTGAAGCCGCCGCCCGCCACCCAGACGGTGAAGCCGAGCGGGTTGTGATCGCGGCCGGTGCCGTTTTTCTCGGCATACGGTGTGCGGCCAAATTCGCCGCCCCACCACACGATGGTGTCTTCCAGCAGGCCGCGCTGTTTGAGATCGTGGAGCAGACCGGCGATGGGCTTGTCCACGGCAGCGGCGTGGTCGCCGTGCTTGGGCAGGTTGGAGTGCTGGTCCCAGGCGGGGTTGTTGGAATTGTCTCCGTAGTTCACCTGGATGTAGCGCACGCCCTGCTCGGCCATGCGGCGGGCCATGAGGCACTGGCGGCCGAAGTTGTCGGTGGGCTTTTCATTGATGCCGTAGAGCTTGAGCGTGGCTTCCGACTCATCGCCGATGTCCATGGCTCCTGGAGCTTTGTTTTGCATGCGCCAGGCGAGTTCGTAGCTGCGGATGACTGCATCAATATCCGTGTCTCCGGGCATGGCGTGGGCGGCCTGTTCGGCATTCAGCGCGCTGAGAAGTCCGAACTGCTTGCGCTGCTGCTCGGGCGTCCAGATGGCGTTGGTGATGTTCTTGATGCTGGATTCCTTGGCAGGCTGGCCGGAGCGGCCGATGGGCGTGCCCTGGAAAACGGCGGGCAGGAAGGCATTGCCGTAATTGCGCGGGCCGCCATTGCCAAGGCTCGGGCTGATCGTCATGAAGCCCGGCAGATTTTCGTTTTCAGCGCCGAGTCCGTACGTCACCCAGGAGCCCATGCTCGGGCGGATGTTGCTGGTGGTGCCCGTGTGCATGAAGAGCGTGGCGGGGCCGTGCGCCACGCCTTCGGTATGCATGCCATGCAGGAAGCACAGGTCATCCACATGCTGGTTGATGTGCGGGAAGAGATTGGAGGCCCAGCGGCCGGTTTCGCCATGCTGCTTGAAGTCCCAGAGAGGTTTCATCACGCGCTGCAGCGCGCCTTTGCCGGTCTTGGCGATGGCGCGGGAATCGGCCACGTCGATGATCTTGCCGTCGTCTTTAAAGAGGCGGGGCTTGTAGTCGTAGGAATCCACCTGGCTCACGCCGCCCTGCATGAAGAGGAAGATGACGCGCTTGGCCTTCGGCTGATGGTGCGGTTTTCTCAGCGCGAGCGGATTGGCCAGCGCTGCCTGGTTCTGCGCCATGGCCTGCCAGGCGAGGTAGCCGAAGCCGCAGCCGGTGGTCTGGAGGAAGTCGCGACGTGAAGAGAACATGCTGCCTAAACGTGGGCAGGGAGGGGGATTCTTCACGCAGGCACAAAAAAGCGGCACCCGCGAAGGTGCCGCTCCAAGCTTGAGGAATCTCAATTACAGCATCTCTGCCACAAAGGAACGCTCGTCCACGAGCTCCTTGTTGGTGGCGGCGATCTTGGATTTGGCGAAGTCGTCCATCTCGTAGCTGGTGATGACTTCGTAGCTGCCCGGGGTGGTGGTGCGCACCGGCATGCCGGCCCAGACTTCAGGATCGAAGCCGTAGAGGCCGTTGCTCTTCACCGCGATGGAATGGATCGCACCGGGTGTGACGAGGGAGCGGACGTGATCGACCAGGGCGTTCGCAGCGGAGGCGGCGGAGGAAGCGCCACGGGCGGCGATGATGGCAGCGCCACGCTTGCCTACGGTTTCCAGGAAAGGACCTTCGAGCCAGGCCTTGTCATTGATGACGTCGGCGGCGGCTTTGCCACCGATGGTGGCGTGGGCGAAGGACGGGAACATCGTCGGGCTGTGGTTGCCGTAGATGAAGATGTCCTTCACTTCCGTGAGATCCACGCCTGCCTTCTGGGCGAGCTGGGTCTGGGCGCGGTTCTGGTCCAGGCGCACCATGGCGGTGAAACGGTCTGGCGTGAGGCGCTTGGCCTGGGAGGCGGCGATCATGCAGTTCGTGTTGGCCGGATTGCCAACGACGGCCACGCGGGCGTCATCAGCGGCCACGGCGTCGATGATCTTGCCCTGCTCGATGAAGATTTTGCCGTTGTCCTTGAGCAGATCGGCGCGCTCCATGCCTGGGCCACGGGGCTTGGCACCCACGAGCAAGATCCAGTTGGCGTCTTTGAAGCCCACGGCAGGGTCGGAGGTCTGCACGATGCCTTTGAGCAGCGGGAAGGCGCAGTCGTCAAGCTCCATGGCCACACCGGCGAGAGCGGCCAGAGGCTTTTCAAACGGAGCTTCGATGAGCTGGAGGATCACCGGCTGATCCGGGCCAAACATGGCGCCAGAGGCGATGCGGAAAAGGAGGGCGTAACCGATTTGACCGGCGGCGCCGGTGACTGCGACTTTGATGGGTGCTTTGGCCATGGATGATTGGGGATGGGGGTGTCATCAGAGCAAGATGCGGCGGGAGGGCAACTGCGGGCTGAGATTCGTGGCAGAAAATGCTTGGGCGGAAGACGGAGTCCTGTTATAAATTCGATTTTTCCTAACTTTGATGCTCCTGCAGCCTTTCCCGAAACATCCTAAATCCGTGTTCCCCAGCCGCCTGCTCACTCGTGGCGCTGCTGCGTGCCTGATGATCATTCTGGGTGGAAATGCGGTCATTTCTGCCGGTGCACAGTCGGTTTCGGCCATGGCCCAGGCCGAAGCGCGCCGCCGAGCCATTCAGGTCAACACGCTGAACACTGAAATCGAGCGTGGGTACCAGTTGATCGATCAGGAAAAGGCGGCGGAAGCGCTGACCTTGTTTCAGGAAACCTACAAGGCGCTGCCAAACGTCCCACTTGCCCAGGAGTCACGGGAGGCCGCACGCAACGGCTACGTGGTGGCAGGCTGCCTGATGGCCCAGGAATTTGCGGCCAAAGGCGATCTTGCCGCTGCAGGCAAAATGCTGGATCAGCTCCTCGCGCCTGATGTGGCGCCGAAAGACGAGCGGGTGCTGTCGCTCAAAAAACGCCTCGCAGATCCAGACCGCTTTCCGCCTTCGCTGACAGCCAAACACGTGGACAACGTGGGGGCGGTGCAGACACTGCTGCTCAAGGCCAGTTCTTTCCTCCAGATCGGCGATCTGGACAAGGCCATCACGACTTTTCAGGACGTGTTGAGGATTGATCCCACCAACAGCGCCGCACGACGTGGCATGGAAAACGTCGAGCGGGAAAAGCAGAAGTATTACAAGAGCGCCTATGACCAGCATCGTGCCAAAATGCTGGGTGAGGTCACGCGTTCATGGGAAGACCCGGTGCCGCTGACCGAAGTGGATCGCAGTTCACTGTTTGGAGCCGGTGCGGCCTCACTCGTCAACCAACTGAGCGGGAGCGACAAAATCACACAAAAGCTGCGCACCATCACCTTTCCCAAGGTGGAGTTCGACGGGGCCACGCTGGCCGAGGTGGTGGAACTGCTGCGAGTTCGCAGCCGCGACCTGGATCCCGAGGGCCGAGGGATCAGCTTTGTGCTCAGTGTGCCGCCTGAGGCGCGCGACAAGCAGGTCAGCCTGAATCTTCTCAATGTGCCGATGGAGGAGCTGCTGCGCTATGTGAGCGAGATGTGCGGAGTCTCCTACAAGGTGGATGAGCATGCGGTGACCTTTGTGTCCATCAGCGAGCGCAACAATGCGATCGTCACGCGTACTTTCCGGGTGCCGCCGGATTTCATTCAGAATTCTCCCGGAGCTGACCCGGCAGCGGCTCCGCTAACGGATCCTTTTGCCAAGCAGGCTCCCGCAGGCGGGGGGCTGATCATCCGCCGGCTGGGGGCCAAGGAGTTTCTTGAAGCGCGTGGAGTGACTTTCCCGGACGGAACGAGCGCCAACTACAGCGCATCAAGCAACACGCTGACCGTTCGCAACACGATCGCCAACATGGAGACGGTCGAAATGATTGTCGAGCAGTCGACGAAGGCCACGCCGAAAATGGCCGTCATTCATGTGCGAATGCTGGAAGTGAACCAGAAGAACCTTGAAGAGATGGGCTTTGACTGGCTCATGGGAAGCTCCGGGACCAATGGCAATGTCTTCATTGGCGGCGGCACACCAGGAAATGGAACGCCCGACAATGCCGGCAACTATCCTTTCAACACGCCCTACGTCATTCCTGCGGTCACCCTCAACGGCGCCCAGGCATTTCCTGCGCTTCCTGCTGCTGGCGGTTTTGCCGGTGCATTGCCACAGGGCACCACGGCACCGTTTCCCTATGGAGGCGGGCCTATCACTTCGGGACTCAGATCTGGCGACTATGCGACGTCAGCCAACTCCCTCGACAACCTGCTTAATACTGGCTCCGTCTCGGCAACCAAGAACGTTGCGCCGGGCGTTCTCTCCATTGCCGGAGTCTTTACCGATCCTCAATTTCAAACTGTGCTGCGGGCGCTTTCCCAGAAAAAAGGAATCGATGTCAATGCTTCCCCCAGCGTGACAACCAAGAGCGGTCTCAAAGCGATCGCAGAAGTGACGCAGGAGTTCATTTACCCGACTGAGTTTGATCCGCCAAGGCTGCCTCAGGGTGGGGGGCGTGTTCGCGTCGGTGCGGCTCAGCCGCAGCAGATCGCCACGCCAACAACCCCCACGGCTTTCGAAATGAGAAAAACCGGGGTGCGAGTTGAGGTCGAACCTGTGATTTCAGAAGATGGTCGCACTGTGGAGCTCACGATTGCGCCTGAAATGACTGCATTTGAAGGTTTTGTGAATTACGGCTCGCCTATTTTCGTGCCTGCGAGCTTGAGTGTCCTGCCAATCCAATCGGTCCTCGGTAGCACAAGCTACGTCCCTCTGAGCTCACCGGATGAATTGATCACCACCAACATGATTCTGCAGCCGATTTTCAAAGTACAGAAAGTGACAACGGCGGTCAAGGTGTATGACGGTGCAACGGTGGTGCTGGGTGGAGTCAAAATTGAAAACCGCACCATGGTTGAGGACAAGGTCCCTATCTTGGGAGATCTTCCTTTTGTGGGGAGGCTTTTCAAGAGCAACACCAAGCAGACAGACACGAAGAACGTCATCATCTTCGTCACCGTCGAGGTGGTGGATCCTTCCGGCCGCAGGGTCAACCGTGACACCGCAGCCGTGGCGCAGTGATTCTGTTTCAGGTGAGGTTTGAGGGGGCGGCTTCGACCGCTGAGATCTGACCGGCCAGTGAGAAGTCCAGCAGGGTCAGGCCTCCTACACTGTGAGTGGTGAGACGGACGGTGACTTTGCGCCAGCCGACGAGCAGATCCGGATGGTGATTCATCTCCTCGGCCAAAACCGCGACTCGCCGGACGAATTCGATGCCGGCCAGGTAACTCGTAAAGCGGAACTCTTTCACCAGTTCCGCGCCTTCCACCTGCCAGCCGGGGAGGGGGATCAAATGATGCTGGACGGTGGATGCGCTCAAAAGCTCAGGTTTCATGGGCGCGAGCATCCGGCGGCAGGTCAATGGCATCAAGCATCGGAATTGCTTTCTTCCCGCCGCTGGATTAAATAATCCGCCCTCCCTGCCAAGCCAACTGAATGTCCATCTCCCGCACCCGCAATTTCTCCATCATCGCCCATATCGACCATGGGAAGACCACGCTCTCTGACCGTCTGCTGGAGTTCACGCAAACCATCACCGTACGCCAGCAGCAGGACCAGCTGCTCGATTCGATGGATCTGGAGCGCGAGCGCGGGATCACCATCAAGGCGCACCCGGTGTGCATGAACTACAAGGCGAAGGATGGGCAGATGTACAAGCTCAACCTGCTCGACACACCCGGACACGTTGATTTCAGCTATGAAGTCAGCCGTTCCCTGGCTGCCTGCGAAGGCGCGCTGCTGCTGGTGGATGCTTCGCAGGGCGTCGAAGCGCAGACCGTCGCGAATTTGAACCTCGCCATGCAGCAGAACCTGCATGTGGTCCCCATCATCAACAAGATCGACCTCCCGAGCGCCGATGTCGAGAAGGTGAAGCGCCAGCTTGAGGACATCCTGCAGCTCTCTGCGGATGAGGCCGTGCCTGCCAGTGCGAAGATGGGCATCGGCATTGAGGACATTTTGGAGGCCGTCGTCGCCTTCATCCCACCACCGACGGATCCTGGAGATGGCTACCTGAGGGCCTCGGTGTTTGATTCAATCTTTGATCCCTATCGCGGGGTGGTCAGTTATGTGCGCGTCGTTTCCGGCACCATCACACGTGGGCAAAAGGTGAGGCTGATGGCCTCGGGCAACGATTCCGAAATCAAGGATCTCGGCACCTTCCGCCCGAAGATGGTCCCCTGTGAAAAGCTGGAGGCTGGTGACGTCGGCTACATCATTGCCAACGTCAAAACGACCGCTGACGTCAAGATCGGCGACACGCTCACTGAGAGCCGCAAGCCTGCCCCCGAGCCTCTGCCCGGCTTCAAGGAGATCCACCCGCTCGTTTTCAGCGGCATCTATCCCGTCAGCACCGACGACTTTGAGGCGCTGAAGCTCGCCGTCGGCAAGCTCCAGATCAACGACGCCGCCTTCACCTTCATGGCGGAAAGCTCCGCTGCTCTCGGCTTCGGCTTCCGCTGCGGCTTCCTCGGACTGTTGCACATGGAGATCATTCAGGAGCGCCTGCGCCGTGAGTTCGACATGGATGTCATCTCCACCTATCCGTCCGTCATTTACGATGTGAAGAAGACCGACGGCACCGAGCTCAAGGTGGACAATCCCACCTTCCTGCCGCCGCAGGCGGAGATCGAGGAGATCCGCGAGCCGATCGTGAAGGTGAACGTCATGATCCCGAACGAGAACATTGGTGACATCATGCAGCTCGTCATGGACAAGCGCGGCGTGGTGAACAACACGGAGACCCTCGATGACCGCCGCGTGCTTCTGCACACCGTCCTGCCGCTGAACGAAATCCTCGTGGACTTCAATGACAAGCTCAAGTCCATGACCCGTGGTTACGGCAGCATGGAGTATGAACACGCTGGCACGCAGCCGGCAGAACTCGTCAAGATGGACATCCTCATCGCCAGCGAGCCCGTGGATGCCTTCTCCTGCATTGTTCACCGCAGCAAGGCTGAGAGCCGTGGCCGCCAGCTCTGTGCCAAGCTCAAGGAAGTTATCCCCCAGCAGCTCTTCGTCGTCGCCATTCAGGCTGCCATTGGTGGCAAGATCATTGCCCGTGAGAGCATCAGCGCCATGCGCAAGGACGTGACCGCCAAATGCTACGGCGGTGACATTTCCCGTAAGCGCAAGCTTCTGGACAAGCAGAAGGAAGGTAAGAAGAAGATGAAAGCCATCGGCCGGGTGAATATCCCACAGGAAGCCTTCATTGAGGTGTTGAAGAACGACTGAGCCGGAGAAGCTTGCATCGCGGAGGGGATTCAGAGAGAATACCCTCGCTGTGACTCCCTCCAATCTCAGTCCCGCAGACCAGCTGCGGCTTGATGGTCTTTACGAACGCCTGAGCGCCTTCAGTGTGCGCAACGTCGGCTATCCGACGAACCAGGCGTTTGATTACTCGGAGCTGTTCCGCTTTCTGCAATTCAGCGCAAACAACGTGGGGGACCCCTTCCACAGCACGAACTACCGCCTCAACACGATGGAGTTTGAGCGTGAGGTGCTGGCGGACTTTGCCCGCTTCACCCGCGCACCTGCGGATGAATGGTGGGGCTACGTGACCAGCGGGGGCACGGAGGGCAACATGTACGGCCTTTACGTGGCACGAGAGCTGTTTCCAGATGGCATCTGCTACTTCAGCGAGGACACGCACTACAGCGTGGCCAAGGTTTTGCGCCTTCAGCACACGCGCAACATCATGATCAAGAGCCAGCCGGACGGGCAGATGGACTACGCGGACCTGCGTGAGACGCTGCGCATTCACCGCGATGTGCCGCCCATCATTTTCGCCAATATCGGCACCACGATGAAGGGGGCCGTGGATGATCTGGCGCAGATCCGGGCCATCCTGGACGATCTCGCCATCCCCAATGCCTACATCCATGCCGATGCGGCGCTCAGCGGCATGATTTTGCCCTTCGTCGACAACCCGCAGCCATGGAACTTCGCGGATGGTGCGGACAGCATCTCCATCAGCGGGCACAAGATGCTGGGGGCTCCGGTACCCTGCGGTGTGGTGATCGCCCGCAAGGCGCATGTGGATCGCATCGCGCGGTCGATCGAATACATCGGCGCGCTGGACACGACCATCGCCGGCTCCCGCAGCGCCTTTTCTCCACTGCTGCTCTGGTACCGCCTGCGCACGCTGGGGGAAGCCGGATTGCGGAACATGGTGCAAGCATGTCTGGGGAATGCGGAATATGCCGTGCAGCAATTGTGCGCCCATGGCATCGCCTCCTGGCGGCACCCGAATTCCGTCACCGTCGTGTTTCCCAAGCCGCCGCCGTCCATGATGGAGAAGTGGATCATCGCGCCACGCAAAAACATCGGCCACTTGATCGTCATGCCGCATGTGGCCCGGGCGACCATTGATGCCTTTGTCGCTGACTACGCCGCCGCACTGCAACCGTGAACCTGCAACGAACCCCATGAAACAGCTCGCCGTCCTTGTGCCCAATGAGCTCGGCATAGCTGCCAGACTCACCGCATGCCTTGCCGAACGAGGCATCAACATCGAGGAGATCGATGTCGAGAGCGTGGCGGACCACGGCATTGTCGTGCTCAGCGTGGACCGTTATGACGAGGCGCTGAGGGCGCTCAGCGATCATGGTTTCCGTGTCATCACCCAGGACACCTTGCTGGTGCGGCTGGAGGACAAGCCGGGCGCGCTGGCGGCCGTGGCCCTGCGTTTGAGGGACGCCGGGCTGGACCTGCGCTCCATGCACATCCTGCGCCGCGAGGCATCCTGCACCACCGCCAGCCTCGTTTGTTCTGACAATGCGCGTGCCGCCGAGGTGCTGAAAGATGTGATTGTGGTGGAGCCCCGGAGCTGAATCAAATCCGGTTTGGGGCGATCACAGCACTTGAGCATTGCCTGCCGCCTCCTAGTATCACGCATTCGTCCCCCATGTTTTTCCTCACCCCCCGCTACCTCAAGCATGCCAAGCTCCTGCACAAGGGCGTGACGCGCTTCATCAACTACAAGCGCGACATCCTGCCGCCGGCCAAGCTGGAAGAGATCACGGCTTTGCGCAGCAGCCTGGAAGACGCCATGCGCGCCAGGGACAAGGCCCGCATCAGCGCCTTGAACGATGAGATCAACAAGGCCTGCGAAAAGGCGCTGCCGCATGTGGAGCATTCGGACATCGGCGAAAATGTGGAGGTGTTCTTTGTCGCCATCGTCATCGCGCTGGGCATCCGCAGCTACATCGCGCAGCCGTTCAAGATTCCCACCGGCTCCATGCAGCCGACGCTGTATGGTCTGGTAGCGAATCATACGGAGCATGATGTGACGCCCAATCTGTTTGTCCGCTGCAAGGACTGGGTGGCTGGGCGCAGCTACTACAATGTCCTGGCCTCTCGTTCGGGTTTCCTGCGTAAGGACGGTCCTCCTCTGACGGAGCACAGCTACCTCGGCTTTTTCGCGCATTGCCGCCTGCATTTTGAAGATGGCGGCACACAGTGGATCTGGGCACCCATGCGTCAGCTCGCCACCGACCCGGATGGCTTTAATCTGGGCATGCAGCGCTACCTGAATCTTCCCGTCAAGGAAGACGGCCAGAACATCACCCCGGATGCGCGGGTGGAGCAAAAGCTCGGGGAATCAGGCGGGACTTATGTCACCGAGGGGCAGCTGCTGGCGCGTGGCACTCTGGACACTGGGGACCATGTGCTGGTGAACAAATTCGCCTACAACTTCCGCCGTCCGACCCGTGGCGAGGTGTTTGTCTTCACCACGAAAAACATCCGCAGCCCCTACATGCGGGTGAGCGTGGAAGAGGGCTCGCAGCATTACATCAAGAGGCTCGTCGGGGTGCCAGGAGACCGGCTCGAAGTGAAATCGCCCGTGCTGTGGGTGAACGGCAAGCCTGCGGAAGAGTTCGGCATGAAGCGTGTGGGGTCCATGGAAGGCCTGTACAAAGGCTACGGCAACTTCGGCTTCCTCTCGAATGGCACCGTGCGCGAGCTGAGCAACCGTGACAACGCCCGCGAGTACTGGGCCATGGGCGACAACAGCTACAACAGTTCCGACAGCCGCTACTGGGGCGCTGTGCCGGAGCGCAATCTCGTCGGGCCCGGATTATTCTGCTACTTCCCGCTGGGGCGGAACTGGGGGCTGATCCGGTAAGGAGTTACCAAAAAAAACAGCGGCTTGGAATCCAAGCCGCTGTTGATGTGGGAATTCTGAACTGGCGTGGGCTACGAGTGCCCTGAGCGCAAGCCGGAGGCTCGCTCTACCCTTACAGACCTTCCTGGCGAAGGAAGCTCTCCACCCAGGTGATGTCGTACTGGCCGTTCTGGAAGTCGGAGGTGGTCATGATCTGGCTTTGCAGCGGGATCGTGGTCTTGATGCCTTCGACCGTGAACTCGCCAAGTGCACGGCGCATGCGGCGGATGGCGATCTCGCGCGTGGCGCCGGTGACGATGAGCTTGGCGATCATCGAATCATAATAGGGCGGCACGGAATAGCCGGAATAGACGTGGGTGTCCACGCGGACGCCACGGCCACCGGAGGTGTACCAGAGATTGATCTTGCCGGGGCTGGGGGCGAAGTTGCGGGCCGGATCTTCAGCGTTGATGCGGCACTCGATGGCATGGCCACGGGGCTGGGCGTCCACCACGTGCTCGCTCAGCGGCAGGCCGGCGGCGATGCGGATCTGCTCCTTGATCAGATCACAGCCATACACTTCTTCCGTGATGGGATGCTCCACCTGGATACGGGTGTTCATCTCCATGAAGTAGAAGTTCTCGCAGGTGTTATCGACGAGGAACTCGATGGTGCCGCAGTTCTCGTAGCCGATCTCCTTGCAGAGCTTCACCGTGGCATCCCCCATGCGCTTGCGCATCTCTGGGGAGATTTTTGGGGAAGGGCACTCTTCGATGATCTTTTGATTGCGGCGCTGCATGGAGCAGTCGCGCTCGCCGAGGTGAACGACGTTGCCATGGGAATCGGCCACGACCTGAAACTCGATGTGGTGGGGCTTTTCGACGAGCTTTTCCATGTACATGGAGCCGTCGCCAAAGCACTTCATGGCTTCCAGGGAGGCCGCCTGAAAGCTGGACCGCAGAGTGGCTTCATTGAGCACCGGGCGCATGCCGCGGCCGCCGCCACCGGCGCTTGCCTTGACCATGACGGGGTAGCCGATCTTGCGGGCCCACTCGAGAGCCTCCTCTTCAGTCTGAATGATGCCGTCAGAGCCGGGCGTGATGGGCATGCCTGCCTTCAGGGCCGTTTCACGCGCCACGTTCTTGTCGCCCATCATGCTGATGACGCGGGCGGAAGGGCCAATGAACTTGATTTTGCACTGCGCACACACTTCGGCGAATTCAGCCTTCTCAGAGAGGAAGCCGTAGCCGGGGTGGATGGCGTCCACGTTGGCAATTTCCGCCGCGCTGATGATGCGGCTCATTTTCAGGTAGCTCTCGGAGCTGGGGCCTGGGCCAATGCAGATGGCTTCATCGGCCAGGTGAACGTGCATCGAATCGACATCGGCTTCGGAATAAACAGCGACGGTTTTGACGTCGAGTTCTTT
>NZ_JBGANL010000164.1:0-2219 GCF_044222345.1 Prosthecobacter sp. | reverse complement strand
GGCACGACAGCCACCGGCAGCGCCACCTCCACGGCCAGCTCCGGCGGCACCACCACCCCTTCCACAGGCAGCGGAAGCGGCACCCACACCACCAACGGCGTCACAGCCCCGCCCATCGGCCACGGCAATCTGATACCAGAAGACACCACACACGCCGAGCACATCGACCTGGCAAACCGGCGGACGGAGAACCTGGAGAAAATCGCCCGTAAGCGCCCCCTTAATCCTCATGAGCAGGAAGTCTATGACAACGCCCGCCGCGTCCGCGACCGCAACTCCCCCGCCCTGCCCGGCGACGAAGACGCCCTCGTCCCCGTCACCCCAGACGGAGAAGACGCCACGCTCGATGCAGAGGCAGACACTCCGCCTGCCTCACCCCCAGCCCAGCCCGCGAATGCCCTCGGCTCTACGATCAACGGCCCCAGCACAACGAATCCCGATGCGCCCGCGGCATCCGCAGGGACTCCCACACCTCCGCCTCCGACTGGTCCGGCAGGAGCACCTCAGACAGCAGGCACTTCGGCTTCCGCCCCCTCAGCCCCGAACAGAGCAAGCTCTCCTCCAGCTTTTAACTCTAAGGAAAGCGTGTCCCCCGTTTCAGGAAGCGGCTCTCCGCCTAATACATCGAGTTCAGGCTCCAACTCACAACCTGCTTCCAATACTGCGGACAAACCCGTAATTTCATCCACCTCTTCCACGGCCAATCCGGTCCAGGCTAAGCGGAGACTGGCTGAAGAGGGCTATCCTCCGCAGGCCGTGAAAAAGTATGTGAACGACAACTATGACGCCAGCAAATACAAAGACCTTGGCGGTCCTAACACCGTGTGGCTCGTGATGCCTTCAACCTCGGGTCAGAATACCATTCCTCGTGCTTTTGCAGAACGTCTGGCCGCAGACCATGGGGGGGCAGTCATCACAGACGGCTTCTCCATGGATCAGACCGGGCAGGCCAAAAACAAGCGAGGCTACATGGCCAAGATGGACGCGCTGCCGCAGGTGGACATTCATGACCCTGCCTTGCTAGCGAAACTGGCCGGCAAGAAGGTGGTCATCGTGGATGACATCATGACATCCGGTGTCACATCGGACGCGCTCACGGAAGCACTTGCAGCCAAGGGAATACAAACAAAAGCGACTGCCGTTTTGGCAGCGGTGAAAGACGGTGCCCCAGCACATCCTTCCCAGCTCAAAGAACTCGCGCAAACCATTGCCGAGAGCACCGGCCGCCCCTTGAAAGAAGTCCTTGCCCAGGTTAAACTGGTGCACGGCGGCTCCAGAGGAAAGCTGGTCGTCGAAGCCCTGCGCGAAGCAAGAGAACACCCCAAAGAAGTCTATGAACGTATCACCCGAAAAGCAGAAACTCTTCGAACGTCTTCACGCGGAGGAAACTGAAGTCGTGCGCTTCGGCCACGATTTCACGCCGCCTGAACTCGCCCGACAGGAAGATCTGACAGAGTACCGCCTATGGCGGCACTACAACAAAGAAATTCCAGCCATGAATAAACTGAGTGAATGGCTCCGCGAAGAATGGAGGAAAGAAGCTGAAGCGAAGGCTGCACAGGACGACGGCTGACCGCTCGGAAAATGAAGTGACGGTTCAAACGAAACGATGCCAGTCATGAATGGCATAAGCACAGCACATGCAGCCCGCTCATTGACGCCGCCATGAAAATAAAAATGTTCTATCAGCAAAACTGGGGCCCCACAACGATCGCTCTAGGCCACGAAAATGATCAAGATAATCGGTACAACAGATACATCCGAGGCATGCTCTGGATGGAGCTGAACAGGGTCGATGATTGCCAAGTGTTTTTGAATGCCCTGGACCAGGCCGAACATCAAGGCGGGGATGTTGAGATACAGTTCAATGACAAAGCCTGGGGAATGGATGTTCGGGCGAAAACGGTCACGATCTGGTCCACTTCCAACGACGAGTGGGTCGATATGTTTTCACACAACGAAATCCGCCGTGCTGTAGAGGGCTGGATGAAGCTTCTTCAAATGCCCGACTCACCGGAAAGCCAGGTCATCGTTGATCTGGGTGGTGAGACATGATTCTGCGCTTCTGAACAGGCCCACAAAAAGCCGCAGGCACCGCCATCGCCAGCGGCGCCGTCGGCCTCGCCCTCAGCAAGCTCATGCCCGGCGGAGCCCAGGCCCTCAACAACCCCGCCACCAAAAAAGCCTTCAGCAGCGCCGTCAAATCCTTCGCCAAAGGA
>NZ_JBGANL010000075.1:0-18858 GCF_044222345.1 Prosthecobacter sp. | reverse complement strand
CACACCGCCCCTTGCACATCGCCCCGTTCAACCCCAGCGCCCCTCCGTACTGGGAGCGCCGATGTCCACATCGGCTCCGGCGCACGTCCCCGCCACACCGCCCCTTGCACATCGCCCCGTTCAACCCCAGCGCCCCTCCGTACTGGGAGCGCCGATGTCCACATCGGCTCCGGCGAACGTCCCCGCCACACCGCCCCTTGCACATCGCCCCGCTCAATCCCAGCGCCCCCAGCCCAGACACCACTCCACGGCTCCACCACTCCGATCCTCCACGATGCTCCTGCTCCCCGCACCGCGTGATTGCGACACGCCATGGTCGAGTTCGAGTAGGAGGACGAGGACGAACAGCCGGCAAACTCCACCACTCCACACCACCCATCAGTAATCCTGTAATTCCTCAATCCTGTAAATCCTGTCCAACTCCCCACACCACCACTCCCTACAGCCCCCACTTCCCCATCTCCTCATCCAGCCACCCGCGATACCACGTGTAAAACCCCATCCTCTGTCCCGCCGCCGTTTGCAGAGGCACCAGCCCTTCATAGTCCGCGCGCCGGTCCTCCCACACATGGCCCGACTCCGCACCGGACACGATCAGCCACTGACGCAGCGCGCAGCCCAGATGGCAGATCGGGATCGCCCCGTCCAGCGGCGCGAAATACCCCTCCTCAAACGCCGCCCGCTGCACCTCATACGCCGCCGCATCCGTCTCAGACAGCGCATCCTCCGGCATGCCCCGCATGTCATTCCACGCCGCCGCGTGGGGGAAGGGGACCCGCAGCGTGCCCACGAAACCATCCCCCTCATGCCACGCGCGAAACTCAAACCCCGCATCGCACTCGCCCAGATCAAACACCCCGTAGCCCGGCCCCGCGCCACCTTTTCCCACGCACATGAGAAACGCCCGGTACTCCTCCGGCAGCCGCACCGCATGCGCCCGCTCAAACTCCCGCACCTCCGCCTCCGTCATCACCGCGCTGCACTGGTACTCCGCCGCATCACTCTCCAGCACTCCCGGCACCGCCGCACGCAGCCGCGCCAGGTCACGCACCATCTGCGCATAAGATTCTTGAGTCGGCATCATGTTCTGGCGCAGAGGTTCACATCCGAAAAATCAGAGTCAGCAAAAAATGGGGTCAGGGTGCAAATACTTGACAAAAAATCACCAGGCCGCCCTCAGCGCGTCAGCTTGCGAAAGCGCACGTCCTTTCCGCCCAGAGTCACATTCACCCAGAGGTCGATCTTCGCCCGCTCGCAGGCCTGCACCAGTTGGTCGATGCTTTTTTTGCGATTCGCCACCCAGCTCGGACTGGCCAGCAGCTTTTTGACGTGATCGGACATCAGCGGCTCAAAGGCTGCCGGGTTCCTCAGATGCGTGAATTCGCCCGTGATGAAGATGCCCCTCTGGGTGCGCTCCTTCGCCTGTGTGCGGAAGTAGGCCAGCAGCTCCTCCGGCGTATCAAAACTCGTCACCACACTGCCATCCGCCCGCCTCTCCACCCTGCCATCCGCCCCGGACACCATCCAGGAGACTGGGCGGGGCTCCTCACTGTAGTCCGCAAAGATGGCAAAGCCCGCGAGCACCGCATACATGTCTTCGGCGATCAAGTCCTGGCCCGACCGCCGCAGCCCGTCCGCCGCCACCACGCCCTGCACCCCGGCCCCCAGCGCCAGCACACACCCCAGCACCGCCGCATGGCGCAGCATGAAACGACGAACCCCGAATACCGCAGTCAGATATAAACTCATCCCCCACCTTGGCATGCCCCGGCCCCTTGTCATCTGCCCAGTCAAAGCATCCCGGGGCGTGCGGGATTCAAAAAAATCGCTCAGCCTCCTCTCCGCACTCACCAGGATCAGCATCCCTGTTCACCGTTCACCGTTCACCGTTCACCGTTCACCGTTCACCGTTCACCGTTTGCCCCGCCGCCCGCACCACAAGATACCACCCGCTCAATTACCACTTGTGAAAGCCGCCTTCATCCAGATCATCCGCACCCTCCAATGAAACACCCTCTGCGATTCGCCCTCGCCCTCGTCCTCCTCACCCTCAGCGGCACCGCCCACGCGCAGGCGCAGGACACCGACGGCTGGAAGACCCTCTTCGCCACCAAGCGGGACCTCAAGGACTACCCCAAAGAGCAGGCCGAGCTCGTCGATGGCCTCCTCCACCTCCGCCAGGGCGCCGGCATCTTCGTCCCACAGCCCAGCCCGGACGGCGCCATCCGCGCCCGCTTTCATTTCCGCGAGCGCACCGCCTTCCCCCAGCTCCGCATCCGCCGCAGTGATGCCGCCAACACCAAAGACGCCGACTACTACAATCTCCTCCTCTACATCCGCCCCGGCCAGACCAGCGTCAGCGAAGGCATCGTCGATGTCTCCCTTCACGGCAAAGGCAAGCGCGTCGGCTCCTTCCCCCTGCCGCAGCCCTTCGCCCTCGGCGACACCCTCGATCTCGAGCTCTCCACCCTCGGCGATCACCTCCAGGTCCTCGTCAATGGCCAGTCCGTCTTCCAGATCACCGACACCACCCTCACCACCGGCAGCCTCTGGGGCGTCGCCGCCGGGGAGGCCTGGCTCTCCCAGATCCAGGTCCGCACCTTCACCCCCGGCCCCGAGACCGACGCCGCCCCCCGGCTCGGCAAGACCACCGATCCCCGCATCCTCCAGCTCCAGCAAGCCTACACCGCCGCCATCGCCCGGGACATCACCCCCGCCCATCTCGAAGCCCTCAAAAACCTCGACACCCAATACACCGCCGCGCTCGATCGCGCCCTCGAAGTCGCCACCCAGACCGGCAATCTCGACAACGCCCTCGCCCTGCGCGCCGAGAAAAAACGCCTCGCAGACAAAGCCCCGCTCCCCGCCGCAGACACCCCCACGCCCGAGCCCCTCAACACCCTCCGCCTCACCTACCGCGCCAGCCTCAGCCAGCTCGCCACCCAGCGCGATCAACGCCTCCTCCCCCTGCACGAAAAATACCTCCAGGCCCTCCAGACCTACCAGGACGAACTCACCCGCGCCCAAAAACTCGACGCCGCCCTCACCGTCAAAAAATTCCGCGACACCGAAGCCGCCGCCGGTGGTGCAGCGCCAAGCACCAGCGCAAAACCGTAGGGCAGGGGAATCGTCAGCAGCCCCGCCGCCACCCGCTGCCCGCTGCCCGCGCCAAATTCAAGGCATTGGAATTTCACCCCTTCAAATTCAAGGCAAGCCCCCCATCCTTGAATTTGCCGGGGCGGATTTCAAATGGGTTGAATTTGGCCCCTCAGCCCACGGCCCTGACTACCCTCGGATCGGCTCGGTGCCTTCGCTCAAGATCGAGAGATAGGCATCGTAGGAGTACAGCCGACCATACCTGCCCCCCGTGATCTCACGCACCAGCCCCACGGACTCCAGACAGCACCACCTCGCGCTCGATTTCGGCACCGTCCGCGACTGGGTTTTGTCTTGATGTGACGAAACGCGATGCCGCAGGAAGTCATTGCCTGATGGACTCTAAAATAGCCCTCACCATCGAGCAGCAGGCAAGATCTGCTCCTCGCCCGTGGACTTATCGCAGACCGGGGCGAACTCATCCAGCGGATCACAGCAGTGGAGCCTCACTCCGCAGCAGCAGCCTCAGCATTGATCTGTTCTTCCAAAGCGCGCAGCGTCTCCAAAATAGCCGGCAAATTTGGAGCGTCTCCCATAAACATCTCCTGCATGGCGGCGAAATCTCTTTCCAGCTCCGCCATGCGGTGCTCGGGCGGACTCAGCCGGAAAGTCCCCGGCCGCGCCAGGTCATAACGCGCCTCTGTCCGCGCGAAGAACCGGTTTTTCCACTCCACCACACGCTGCCTCAGCGCCGTGTTTCCCACTGCGCCCTCCACGTACGCTGATCGCGCCAGCTCGGCCAGATCCGCGTAGTGGCGGGAATAGCGCACCGGCATCGCTCTCAAAGGATCGCGATGATACTCCGCGTGCAGGATCGTCGCCTTCTCCCAAAAGGCGCGCTCCACATTCAGCGCCACCACTTCGCAGCCCATATCCCGCATCTCTCCGGTCATCGTTTCCGCCATCCATGGCTGCACCCGGTGCCGGCCGGTGGGGCGTTGGTCTGTCAGCGATCCAAATTCCAGCTTCACCGCCCGCCTGATGTAAGGGATGTCATCTGGAAAGTCACAGGGGTAGCGAAAATAGAGGACGGGCGATCTGCTGTCCGCATCCTCCTCATATTCCAGCCACGCTACATGGCCCGCTCGCTCACCCAGGATGCCCACGATGGCCTGATTGAGTTCCGGCATCAGCTCATCACGCACCCACGCGCCGCACAGGCCCTCCAGCCGCGTCATGAAGTCATCCCTCCTCCTGCGCCCGCTCAGCGCCTCCACGTCCGCCTCGCGGATGCCGAGCACTGCTGGATCCAGCGACAGGTCAATATCTTCAGAGAAGCGGTTGATGACACGAAACACCTTGGACAGCGCCGTTCCGCCTTTAAAAACAAACCGGCCCCCATTCCGCGCGTCTCCAAACAGCAGTCCCAGCAGCCAGCACACCCAGAAATCTTTTTCGATGATCGCCGCTGGCATGCGCTGCCGTGCAGCCGCTTCGGCAAAAGCACCCGCACGCATGGCGGCACCCGCCGTGGCCACCCGGTTCATGATTTTGTTTTCCTCGTTGTTGTTGATGCTGCTGCTGCTGATGATGATGCTAGGCTCCGCAGCATCGGGTGCATCCACGCCGGCGCCAGCGGCAGTTCCTTCAGCAGCACACGCCGGTCAGCCGCCGACAGTTTACGCCGGATTTTTGCCAGCTGATCTGTACTGATGTGTTCCTTCCCCAGTGCACGAAAAGCCGCGACGATCATTCCTGTCGGTCGTTCTGACATCGACATCTGCCGCGCCGAGCGATGCCGCAGTTCCACCTCCTGTCCGGCGATCCGCAGCTTCCGCGATCTCCCGTCCGTTTCATAAATGATCTTGCCCGGCACCTGTTCAGACAGTCCCAGCAGATTCGCCGCCGCAGCCCCCGTCGGCCGCAGCTTGATCCCCTCACGCTTCGCCACCGCCACCGCCGCATCTTCCGCCTTCGGCGTCAATTTTCCAAACCACGGATGGCTGCGCGGCAGATCATACAGCCCGCGCGCCACCCGCCTCAATTTCCCCGCCTTCGTCAGCCTGGACAAAGCCGTGTCCACCGCGGCCCGCGATCCCAGATCAAGAAAATGCACCGGAGAAAAAGCCCGAGCACTCCTCGTGGCTCGTATCCTCCTAATTATCTTTGAATCAATGCTTTGCATTTTAATTTTTTGAGCTTTTTTGTCAGAAATAACCATCAGAATTTCTGACAGAAGTCTCTTTTGCATACCCTCAGTTGTCAATGTCCAATATTTGACTTCGGGCTGGCGGCACCCAGGCTCGCGCGCCGGAAGACGCGCGAGCCTGGGTGCCGCCACGACGATCCACTTTTGATCTGTCTCACTCTCAGGTAATCCCTCGCATGTCCCTTGGCGCAACACCGCTTCTTTAACTTGCGGATTATCCCATGGAGAACAAGTTGCCAATTTCATTACAATCACCCCATGTCGCCGGAGACGAAACCAACCAAAACGCTCATGCCTTACGAGGAGCTTCGCCGGACCTTCTTCGAAGGGCGGCAGCAGCTGTTGCAGCAGCAGGGCCCGATCACCCAGGAGATGATCCGGCGGCTGCAGGACAGTCGGAAATACGCGCACTCGCCGATTTCGGCCACTCGGAGGAGTTGATCTTGAAAGCGGTGTCCAAATGTCTGGCATCTTTTTCACCGGACAGTCAATAGCCCATCCCCCACCGTTCATTTTCATCAGGTTTGGTCTCACACCTCTCCTCTGGCGCGCGTCATTCAACAGCACTCTCCTTCAAAGCCACTTTTTGTGGGTAAAGTGATTGGACCCACAGATTCATTGTTCCCATTTTCCACTAGTTGAGTCACGCATGGTCTTGCCATGGGATTCAAAAATGCCGGAGTTCTGAGGCCGAGGTTCACTTCGCGAGGGCAGAACAAATCAGCCAGGCACCTCACGGTGCCTGGCTGACCGGGCTTGTTTCAGGGAAGCCGCCTTTTCCACTCTCCTAGATCGGCTTCTTGCCACTTGGGCTGAGGGTTAAACGAGGGCTTTCGCCCTCACTGTTTTAGTCGTCGATCCAGATCGGAAAGACTCTGCCTCTCTTCGGGTAGATGCGCTTGCCGGTCTTTGGGCAAGTGATCCATGGACGAAAGATGAGTCTCTTTCCCCTTGGCAACGATGGAAACAATTCTTCTTGAATCATTTGGCTTCGGTACTTTGGAAGCGCTGACGCCCACCGTACGGTGGCGATTGACACAGAGGCTTTGAGATGTACCGTACAATTGTGGGCTGCGGTCTAAATCTGCTTCTGGCTCCCGCGTCAGCGGAAATCGGGGATCGGTTTGGGCGAGTCTGAAGACCTGACTTCTGTTAGAGCAGTCGTCAGGTCTTTCTATTTTCGCGCAGGAGACGACCGACTCTGGCTTCGCTCCCGCTGCTGCTAATGTTTGAATTAAGGTCATTGGATGTGATCTAGGAATGGGGAAATTTATTCGGCTGCATCCTCAACGATGAGTTGGAAGCTGAGCCAAGCTTGAATGCGCTTCAATTCAGCGGCGGTAACGGTAGTGGAGCTTGTCAGAGGCGCTCGCCAGAGGCATTAAGGGGCAGTTGAGCGATATTGTGACCTTCCAATTCAGGCATTCCACTGTCGTTAGAGTCATCTTCATTCGCATCTACCCCATTGTCGGCTCCATTTGTTCCACGGTCTTTTTTTGGCCCTTTTCTGCTTCCAGTGACTCGCCCAACTACTTTAAGATGCTTTGAAAGTGGTACCCCGGCCAGTTCGCTCATGGCTATGAAAAACACATGGCATTTTCTCAGGGTGTCCCCGCCGTAGTCGTACACTTTGAACTTCTCCAGGAGCTGTGTGGGTGTTGCTGTGGTAAGATCCAAATCGCCTACCACAGGACCATAGGAAGCGTCAAGATTTGTCAATCTGGCTCAGTATGACACCTTCAGCCAAATGGGTTTGACAGCATCCTCCAGCTTTCATACAACATTGGCTAGTTGAGCAATTGAGCCAAAAGAGAGTTCATTGGCTTCCCTTTATCATCAGTGAGACCAAAAATACCAGTGCGGCCAAAACCGAAGATTGGGTCGCCACCTCAGAAGCCAGGCATCAGAGATTTGTCAATCTGGCCCACGTCGGTAATGACACCTTCAGCCAAGCTTTTCAGAAAGTTGGTAAGGGTGGTCTGCAAGACAGGTAAGGAGGCTTGTTTGATTTCGTTTCATCAGACCCGCGATAAATCGCTTTGATTAATGGTAGAAATCCGGCACCTCCTGCGGGATCTCGACCATCCGGCACCTCGCGCTTGAGCCTCGACGCGATGCGGCCGTCGATCTGTTGATCTCTTTGATACAAGTTTGCGTCCAGCAGGGTCCATTTGCCGGAGCGGAGTTGCTGAGGAGTTCGGCGATGCGGTTGCGGGTCTGGAGCCTTTGTCCAGGGCGGCGCCGGAGCCGATGTCTTCGATGTAGATGACGTCGTACTTCGCGTAGTCGCGGGCGGCGCGGAAGTCTTCCAGATCCACGGCGGGGATGAGGTGGGCGATCTGCGGGCCGCGATGCCCGGTGGGGGTGGGGATTTTCCAGTGACCGCGTGCGGCGGCGGACTGGAGGCAGGCGAGCGCTTGCTTCAGCACGTGCGTCTTGCCCACGCCGGAGGGGCCCAGCAGGCTCAGCCAGCGGCGGGGCGGCTCGCGGCGGATCACGGCGCTGCAAAAAGCCTGCACCGCCGGCAGCACCTCGCACAGGCCGGGGTGGTAAACCTCAAAACGCCAGGGCCACGCGGCCACGTGCGGGTGGAGATCGGCGGGGCCGGGCGCGGTGTCAGAGAAAAAATCCGCCGACACGCGCGGCTGCCGGTCGGGCGCGGCCGCCCCGTGCAGCACGCGGGAGATGGACTGGGGATTCATGGATTTGGAGAAAGGCGGCGATGGTTGGAAATATTAGGAAATGGTGTAAAAGGGCCGCGAGGTGCGTCTGGCTTCTGGGTGGCATCCGGCGCAGGAATGCGCGGCGCGATGACCCGCGCAGGCGCTCCCAGATTCCTCCGGCTGCGAAGCCGCGAAGCGAGCGCGGGACTGCCATACGTGCGCTGGGAGGGAGGACGTTTTCCAAAACGGCTTTTCAGAAAGTGAACGTGGAGAAGCCCGGCGGCGGCTTGAGGACAAGCCGCCCTACCTCGCGCCGGGCGCCCGCATGCCCAGGGCAGGTAGGGCTGGCTGTCCCCAGCCAGCCGCCGTCGGAGCCCACGATCCTCGAGCAAGAAGCAGCCTGCCAAGCGGGCATGAGTCTGCGAACCGCGATCAACTTGCGGGAAGGCGGGTGCATTGCATGCCGCCGGGCGGGAGGCGGTGAAGGGGACTTCACGCATATCGGCCGGGGGCGTTGGCGCTGTCGCTGCGCGCAGGAGTTGGGCGGGAGTGGGCATGGGGTGCGGAGGAGCGGGGCATGGCGGTTTGAAAATGCAGGCCCTGCCAGCGGGCGTGGATGGCGGCATCCACCTGCGCGGCCACGGCGGACCAGCCATGGGTGGCGGCGTGGCGTTCGCACATCCGCAGGGCGGCCTCGGCGGCATCGAGCGTCCAGGCCACGGACTCGGACGAGATGCGGGCCTCCGTGGCGCGGCGCGTGCGGTAGTCGCAGTAGCGCGTCCAGGATTCCGCAAACTCGGCCGGGGCGTGCAGCGGGGCGCTCACCGCATTGGCCCTGCTGGCCTGCTGGCGGTGCCAGTCACGCCAGTCCTCACGGCGGGGTTTCAGGTTTTGCGGCGGCGTTTTCACCGCAGCCGTGGCAGCCACCTCGGAGAGGGAGTCAGTCCTGGGCGGCCTGCCGCCCGTACTTCCGGTTTCTTCCGGTTCCTTCCGGTTTATGTGAACCTCCCTCACAGGTGGCGCTGAGCCAGGTTCACTGCTTTGCGCAGCAGGTTCACCTGAGGCTCTGCCATGGCGGTGAAGCGCGTTCACCGGCGGCAGTGAAGCACGTTCACCGGGAGCGGCGGCAGGTTCACAGGTGGCGCGCATCGGGCGGTGAGCCACGTTCACCGGTGGCAGTGAAGCACGTTCAGCGGTGGCGTGCTCTTGGCTGTGAAGCGCGTTCACAGGAGGCGGTGCGGCAGGGGGCGTGCTGGCGCGGGTGGCCGCCCTGCGCGATGCCGCTGCTGGACTCCCTGAAGCGTGCCCAGCATGGGATGCCGCAGGTGAAACACAGGGCGCGGCAGAAGCCGCATCCCCGGCTGCAGTCCGGCCAGCCGTTGCCGGATGGGCGGCCTCCAGCCCCTGCGGGGTGATCTGGTAGCTCGTGCGCCAGCCGTTGCGACTGTCAAACTGCAGCACGCGGGCGTCACGCAGCGCGTGCAGCGCCGTGGCCACCGCGCGGTTGGAGAGGCCCGTGATCTGCATGATGTGCGCGTAGGACGGATCGCACCGCTCCGTGTCGCCATTGTGGCAGTCCGCCAGGCAAAACAGCACCAGCTTCTGTGTGGGCGTCACGCGCAGGCGTTTGATGCTCTCGATCATGCGCACGCTCATGGCGGTGAATGGGGTGGTTTAGGGTGGCAGTACATGGTGGGTTCTGGCATCAGGGGTAGGGCAGCCAAGGAATGACGAATGCTCAGTGCGGAGTGCGGAGTGCTGCTATGGCGGTGGATTCGCGACGCATGCGGCTGGTTTGTCCCAGGAGGAAAAGGCGGGCGCAGCGGCAAATAGGTCTGAAAGGTCGAATAGATCCTATGTGGCCTGTCCTCCGTCTCCGCAGAGCGTGGTACACGATGGCTCCAGTGCAGGGCAGCCCCTTGCAGACACCGGATTTCCGGTCCCTTTTTACCTTTTTTTTGCGCCTCTTTGCGGCCATTCGCTTCCTCATCGTCCGTCTTCATCGTGGGTGGGATTCGTGGCTCTGCCGGGACTGCTCCCGGCGCTGCTGGCTGTTGCTGCGATTGCGCCCGCTGATTTCACTCAGCCGCTGGCGCAGCGCCGCGCCCTGCAGTCCGGCGCACTCCTTGTGGCCGTGCAGCATGCCGCGCTTTAGCAGGGCAAAGTTCAGCTTCTTGCTGGAGTCGTCATGCCCCGGCACATCCAGCCAGGTGATGCCCCGCCACTGCGCCCCCGTGGGCACAAAGCTGCCGTCATGATCCGGCAGCACCAGCACATTGCCCGCCGTCGCGGAGGCCGCGGGGGTGGTGCCGGGCTGCACCGCGGGCTTCGCTGGAGAAATCGCCGCACCCGGGGCCAAAGCGGGCGCGGCAGGTGCACCCGCCGCGCTCGGGGTGGAAACACCTGGCGCAGGCAGACCCGGCGCACGCACACCCACCGCTTCAGCTTTTGCGGCGGCAGGTTTTACGGCGGCAGCAGGGGCCGTGCTCATCGTTCGCGTGCCGCCCGTGCTCCCCGTGCCGGTGCCCGCAGAGCACAGCGTGGTGGTGGCGTGCGACCTCTCCACCGCGACCCCTGTGGAAATCGTGATCGCCGAGATCAGCGCGTGGCGTGCCTCGTCCAGCGCGCGGCGTTCGGCCCGTGCGTTGCGTGCCTGCGCCTCCGCCGGCAGAGGCTGCCCCGCCACGGCATCCGCCACCCGCGAGTGGCAGCGCGGATCGTAGATGAAGAGCGTGCCAGTGGTCTCGATGCGCAGCACCAGCCCACGGCGGACCAGATGATGGAGCACGTCAGTGAGGGAAGTCATGGGGAAGGGGAGACTATGAGACAATCAGATGGAGAGATGGGGGCGTCAGTGGGACGGTGAATGGTGAGTGCTTTGGGATTCGTCCTCGTCCTCCTACTCGAAGTTGATTCGCTTCGCTCACCCTGCGGGCAGCCTGCGGCTGTCTGTCTCGCTTCGCTCGGCTGTCCTCGACACTGCCGCGCCGCTGGAGGTTGAATGACGAACATCGCTCCGAGAACTGAGAACTGAGAACTGAGAACTGAGAACTGAGAACTGAGCATCGGATGCCCACACCTCCGCATTCATCTGGCGCTCGAATCTGGCAAAACATGGTAGAAAGAGGAAGAAGATACCATCCAAAGCCCACGGCTCAGGCCGCGCGGGCGCTGCGGAGGTCCGCCGCATCCATGCGGGCGATCACACGGCGCGTGCTCTCGCTGAGCTCCGCGCCGAAGCGCTCCTGCACATATGCCTCCGCCTCCTCCCACAGGCCGGCGGCCAGGTGCTCGCTCACGGACTGGCCGCGCACGAGGATGTCATTGAGGCAGTCGTCCGAGTGATCCAGCTCAAGGGGAAAATGGCCCGGCCAGGGGGCCAGCTCGCCCGCCACATCGCCCTTGAACTTCGGATTGCGCACCGCGTCCAGCGCGGCGTGCACCTTGTCCGTCTGCTCCTGCAGCGCGCAGGCCAGCCGGTGCAGCTCCGTGGCCAGCGGATTGCTGCCGTGACCGTCCGGTTTGATCACGTGGAGGAGGGTGTCGATGTCGTGTGTTTTCATATTTAGTTAATTGGGTCAGTTTCGCAGGTCGCAAGTATAAAGTTTTCAGCCGGGACATTGTGCGGCTCGCGGCGTTGTTCGGGTTTCAAGCGGCGCGCTGCATGGGGAATGAAAACAGCCCGCAGGCCTGAGGAGCGCGGACCTCCGAGTCCGCAGCACTCCGCCGCCAGGTGCAGCGCCGCAGTGTCCCTGACGCCAGCCCTTACGCTCCGTCGGTGCTTCTTGTGCCGGAGGTGTTTTGAATGGAACACCACCCGCCATGTGAAGGCGGCACGCTGCGGGCTCGGAGGCCCGCGCTCCAGGGGGCGTGGGGCCTGCGGCATGGTGGAGCCCCCATCGCGGTGCAGTCCGGAGAGCACGTCTTCTGAAACAGCGCTGGGTGGCGCGTCCCCCCGCAGCCGCGTCGGACACAGCCTTTGGATTTGGATCTTCATTCGTCATGGGTTGCTAGGTGCCCCTGTGGGTCATGAGTCTTGCTATCAGGCCCGGTTCGTCATTGCCCACGCATGCGCCTCCCGGCACAGGGCGTTAGACAATGGTAGAAAATGGTATGCGTGAAAACGCGGGCAGGTCACCAGGCCGGAGGTTCCGACGCGCCCAGCCAGCCGAGCACGGCGCCCAGCAGGAGGAGGAGCACCAGCAGCTCCGCCAGGCCGCGCAGGAAGTCCGGGTGCACCGCGCCACGGTGGCTCAGGCGGCGGCAGGCCACGCGACGGTGGCCATTGCGCCGCAGCCGCGTGATCTCCAGGTGGTTTTGCCAGGCGCGCCAGCCCAGAGCCAGCAGCGCCGCGCCCAGCAGCCCGATCATGATGGAAACAGCGTGCGTCATGAGCAGTGGCGGGCCAGGAGGTTGCGGATGCTTTTGGCGGCGGAGCGGCGCTGCACGGGCAGCACTTCGCGCTGCGCGATGAGGAAATCCGCCATGCTCCCCGCCGTGTGGCCTTTCTCCGCCATCGCCATGAAGAGCGGCAGCAGCGGGCGGAAGCGCCCCGGACGCTGCGGCGGCAGCGCCTGCGCAGACTTCTGCAGCAGCTCCGGGAGCGAGTGCCGGGGCATCATTGCGGCATCCTCCGCGCTGCGTTTCGGGGTTCGTGCGCGTCTTGCGGCGCGGTGTGGGGCAGGGGGCTGGTCGTGGTGTGCAGGCATGGTCGTGGGTGGTTCGGTGTCGTTTTTGGGTGCGTCATTGGCATGGGGTTCGTTTGAAAAAATCACGCGTCATTGCGGCGGGCGTCGTCCCCGACTTCCTCACCGTCCTCTTCGCCGTCTTCTTCGCCGTCTTCTTCGCCGTCTTCGTCTCCATTGCCATCTTCATCGCCTCCGCCAGGACGCGTGTAGAAAGCAGACCGCACGGGGTGGGGCAGGCCAGTGGCTGGCCACAATGCGGGCGCGGCCTCCGTGCCGGTCCCCACCGGCATTCTCATCACCACGCCCACACCAGCCACTGGCACATTCTCACATCCCCGCAGCCCCCCGTGGGGAGCCGCCTCCGCCATCGCCGCTTCGGTCACCGGCGGCGGATTCAAACCGGCGCCCGCGGCTGGCTGCGGATGCTGCGTGGTATTTCCCACCAGCTGCGAGCACAGCGGCGCGTCCGGCACCGGCGGCGGATTCTGCGTGTCATCGGCCGCGAGCCGTGGATTCAGCGCCGCAGTCACCGCCGCCTGCGCATTCCGCGCCGCATCTGCCACCGTGGGTGGATTCACCGGAGCGCCCGGCAGCGGCCCTGCCTTCAGCGCGGCCAGGACCCGGGACGCCGCCCGCAGCCGCTTGAAAGATCCCACCCGGGGTGGCTGCGTGCGCCCCTGCGGCATCGCTGCCGAAGGCTGCCAGGGGGCCGCCGCCTGCATGCCTGCCGCCTGCATGCCTGCCGCCTGCATGCCTGCCGCCTGCGTCAGCGGCTTGTGCTGCTGCCGTGGCAGCGTGGACGGGCCTTCCGGCACCGGCAGCTCGCCCCGCAGCGCGCGGTCAAAAAGGTGTCGGCACTCGCCCGCCAGCGTGCGGTTGTTCGCCGCCGCCAGGGCCACCAGCCGCCCGTATGTCTCATCGTTGATGTATGCTCCTGCTAGTTTCATTGCTGTTCCTTGCTGCGGGTGATAATCACCCATTTTGCACAGGTGATAATCACCCGTCAAATTAAAATCTGTTGAATTTAGTCCTGTGTGGGTGACTTTCGGTGTTAATCACCCCTGACCCGTTTTTCCCTGTTTTTCATAAATATGCCGAACCAAAGACAAATCGGAACCAAGCTGGCAGGTGCCTACATCAGTGCCGAAAAAGACGAAGCCCTCGCCCGGCTCGCCGTGCAGAAAGGCTACACCAGCAAGGCCGACTTCCTCCGCGCCCTTTATGAAGCCGCGCTGGCCGAGGCTACGCAAAGCCCCACGAAGGCCCGCAGCGCGGCAAAACCCAAAAAGTGATCCGCAGCCGCCGCGCCCGCCCACCTGAGAGCGCGCGCCCCGCCGCCGCATCGCCGTCCCCGCACACCGCGGCACCCCAGCGCAACAGGCCGCCCCATCCTGGCGGCACCCACCCGCGCTCAGGCCGCACGCGCCCGCCGCATTCGGCCGGCCGCACCTGGTCCACCAGTCCCGGCAGGCCAGGGGCGCGGAGAACAAAACCGAGAAGGTAAAGTCTTCATGAAAGCACCGGGCGGAGTAAAATACTGACGTTAATACATCGAAAAACCTTGGAAAGACGAAGCAAAAAATTAGGAAAATAGCAGGGGTAATCGGCGTAAAACACCTGATTTCCCAGCGGCTTCCATAAAATCAATCGCCCCATAGGCGCATGACCTTTCTCGTATAAATGCTTATTCAATAATCCAATCAATTGAACACACGGACCCGATAAAAGCCGATAGGCAAAGCGCCAGCCATGCAAACGCCATTGAACCAAACGCCTAATGCCACCACCGTGGCAGGCCGTCCCCATCGGCCCACGCGTTGCGGAGAGCCTGCCGTCCCCTGATTGACTCAAAAAGCTGTTCATGTGAACAAAATGCCGCTGAAAACCACATGACGCAACACCGCACCTGTATTACAACCAATGTGAATAACTCCTATGGCCGCCTCCAGAACCAAAACCTTCCGCCTCAGTCATTCCCTTGCCGATGCTCTCGAACTCAGGGCCAATGAATTAGGGTATAAAAGCGCCACCGCCCTGGTGGAAGCCCTCGCCCGCTATGACTGCCTCTGCCGCTCCCGCCACGGCGTGACCAAGCAATGGGCCGCCCTCACCCCCACCCAACAAGACGACCTCGACGCCCGCCTCCTCGCCCGCGTCCTCAAACAACAAGGCATGACGGCTACCGAGGCCGCGAAGGTGGAGTGGCGGATGTTGTAGGAGGGACGCAAAATCCGGATTCAACAATTCAACTTGACGAATAGTATCAATTGATACCATATTTGTTTCGTGAGCCAGCGCACACATCACCATCAACATCATGCCACTACAGGAAATCCCGCAGGCTTGGCGCAAAGACGTTTGTGCCGTGCTGGCAAAAGGCACCACGGGTCGCGAAATCGTATGGACTCTGGATGCTGCACAACGCTACGAGGCCAGCTTCATTTCCGCCTTTCAAAATGAACTCTACCCCATTTTCAGAACACTGTTCCAAGGACCGCCCGCACCGAAGGGGTGTCCGGTAAAGATGGAGCGCCCGGCTGGAGAGACCTTCGAGTTCTATTTCCAGTTTAAAGGTAAAATAGGTTACGGCAAAGTGCTTCTCCACACCAATAAGCAGAAGATAACTATCTTTTCCGCCCATCTTCCGCTCAAAGCCAAGCTGTCCTGCGAATAAACAGGACAGCGAGATATTAAAAACCAAGCTGTCTTTTGAAAGAGAAAGGCAGCGTAGAGACAAATAGCATGAAAACAAAAATGCAAAGTTTTGAAGTGATGGTTCCAAATTTAGAAGGAACCGCCATCGCTGAGCTGGTGAAGATTCAGATACCTGTTCAGTTTAGCGAAGAGATTGGCGAATGGGTGCTGACTCCAGAAGCTCATGAAATAATTGACGCCACCAAGGTGCGCCATATGGGCTTGTTGCTGCCAGCGCAGTTCAAAGAACTCAGAAGGAGATTAGGATTCAGCCAAAAAGAAATGGGAGAACTGTTTCAGGCTGGAGAAAAAAGTTGGACCCGGTGGGAGTCCGGCAGTCAACGTCCTAGCCGAAGCATCAGTCTTTTAATCAGGGCTCTCTACGATGGTGAGTTGTCAGTCGATTACCTGTTAAAACAGGCCGGGAAGCCTCAGTCGCGCGCTATCGAAAATGACGCTGAAGATGTGGCCAGTCCATGGGTGAAAGTGCTCAGCGCCCCTCCCAAGGAACAATACGAAGCTGCTGTATGTCTTGGCCGAAGAGATACTTCTGAAGCTGTAGTTCAGGGGATTCAAGCGGCAGTTAAATGTCAAAGCATTCATCTCGTGGGCTTTGGATTGCATTTAAAGCAATCGCGATTGTGCTCTCTGACTACCTTGAATTTAAGCGGCGAAACCCTGGAGCAATTGACCGAAGCATCATGAAATTATCCCCCTTGCAACTGGTGCGCTATTTGATGCCGGAGGTTAGTTGTGCCGCCAACGCGAATCACGACCCCAAGCGCCCAGCAGATCTTAGCGATGAGTCTTTCAAGGCTGAAAGTCGCATTCACGCACTGGAGTCCAAGAATCCGGAAAAATACACTTCTTGGAGCGTGGAATTAGACCTTTCACAGATGCCAGACGTGAAAGCCAATATCCCTTATCAATTTAGCTTCAAATTGGTCGGTTTGTTTCAATGCAATGCCCAGCCTGGCAATGTTTCGCAGGAAGTTTTTGTGCGGACCAATGGCAGTTCCATCCTTTATGGAATCGCCAGGGAGACGCTTCGATCCCTCACTGCAGTGGGCCCCTGGGGGGCGGTCCTGCTTCCAACCGTGTCTTTCTATTCGGAAGAAGCTTCCCTACCAGAGCAGGTGCCTTCAAAGAAACTCAAAAGCCGCAAATCTGATAAGTAATTGGCTTTGTTCATGTGACAAGGAAATGAAGTGAAGTGGTGTCTCGGTGCTAATTCTGAAAAACACATTACTTCGAATATTTTACAATGCCTTTTCAAACAAAAATTGATCGGATCAAGGTGGAGAATGTACGTGGCATTGCGTCCTCGACCATGGTTTTCGATTCGCCAGAGATGCTTGGAAACAAATTCCATCTGCTGGTTGCTCCCAATGGCTTCGGCAAAAGCTCGTTGGCGACAGCATTTGTCAGTCTTACGCCTAAAAACTTGAAGCTTACGCTATCTCAAGTTCATCAAAATGATGAAGCCAAGAAGCCGAAACTCGAAATTACCTTTACGGCTGATGGTGTGCAGCGAACACTGAGGGCGGATAATGAAATCAATGAAATCTCAAAAGTTTTTTCGATTTCAGTTCTAAATAGCAGGACGAAGCCGGCTGCCACTGCCAAGCGAAGCATAATGAATCAATACGCGAGGCCAACAGCGTCGCTCATCATAGAGCCGGTGGTTCTGGTTAAAAAAATTCCAAACTGTCCCGAAAAATCATTTAAAACCAGCGACTTCAAGCGGGCGTTTGGCAAAGCTGGGAAAATTCTCCCCAATATCCAGCCATTCTTGGAGAATGCTAAAGTGCTAAAGATTATCTTATCTCTTCCCCAGATCGCAAATTTTGGCAGGAAAAAAGTTTGGAAGACAATCGACCCAATAATAGCTGAAATCAATGCGCAGAAGGGGGGCGGGGAAGAATTAGTTGCATGGGTTGAGCAAAATTGCCTTGCCAGATTGGAGGCTGTGATTGAGCTGGCTGCTATTGCTGACTATCTGATTGGTGTTTTGAGTATTACGCGTGTTGAAAGTATTTTATTGGCTTATCAGTTTGCCAAAGCCTATGCTCAAGATTCCAACCTGTTAAAGAATCATCTTTCATGGT
This sequence comes from Prosthecobacter sp., assembly GCF_044222345.1. Classification (GTDB taxonomy): domain Bacteria; phylum Verrucomicrobiota; class Verrucomicrobiia; order Verrucomicrobiales; family Verrucomicrobiaceae; genus Prosthecobacter. The sequence goes on along the minus strand of NZ_JBGANL010000075.1, from coordinate 1,400 downwards.
ATACTTATCTTTGCGGGAAAAAGAAATGCGAAGAGCTGATCAGAAGTGTTAACTCAAACCCAGCATGGATTGATGTCTCTATTGAGGAATTAGACGGAGCATTGGTCGTGATGTTTCCGGACGCGACAAAAATGTCGAACGGACAACGTGATCTCTTGTCATTTGTGGCTCAGTTGATGAAAGCTGAGTTCGATCTTGTCAGTGCAAGGGCAATTCTCGTGGTTGATGAAATATTTGATTATCTGGATGAGTGCAACCTACTTGCTGCCCAGTACTACATTTCGAAATTTATCGATAATTACAAATCAAGCGGTGCTGAGATTTTCCCGCTTTTTCTAACCCATCTTGACCCTTCGGTTTTCAGGCATTCGGCTTTGGGGCTTGGAAAGAAAGATATTCGAAAAATTCACGTTTTGGACAAGGCAAGCGATTCAAGCCGGACAAAAGGCGTTGCCCCCATGATCCGTTTGCGTGATGACGCACAGCTGAAGGATTATGTGGGCAAGCACTTTCTCCATTATCATCCTAGCAATTGTGATCAAGTCGCACTTTTTAGATCAAAAGGTCTGAAGGAAACTTGGGGTAAATCTCATGCCTTTTACAAGTATGTGTTTACCGAGTTTAAAAACTACCGTTCGGGTGCCGTTGAAGCAGATCACGTAGCAGCATGCGTGGCGCTACGTATTGCAATTGAGAAGCATGCCTTCGATCAGATCTCGCCTGTAGACCAAAAACGTTTTACAGATGAATTTAAAAAAGGAACAGCTGAAAAGCTGGATTTTGTTGAATCAGTTGGAGGTGAGGTTCCAGAATCACACAGGCTTTTGGGGCTTCTGTACAACGACATAGTTCATCATAAGGATTATGATTATATCTCCGCGATTGTCTCGAAAATGAAAAATCCAGCAATCCGTGGAATGATGAATGAAATTCCTGTGCCTTCGTCATTTTGAGTTCATCTCAAAATGCCTACTGAACCAATGACCATCACCTATCCTGAATTCCTTCAGACCGTCACCGCGAATGAAAACAAAGTGCTGCCCACCATCGCAGGCAGGGCATCGTTTCGTGTGGAGACGGGTCCCAATGAAGTGCGCTTCACGCCGCTCAGCAGTGGCAAGACTCATGCCGTGAATGCCCAGGGCATTCAGGGGTATTTGGATGTATTCAACGAAACCCAGTCCTTCAAGACCACAGACTACAGCGAGACCAGGCGCCACCCCTCCTACGTACTGGCCATCATCAAGCTGTGGCTGCGAGGCAGGCAGGGGTTCAAGGGTTCATGAATTTTAAAAATCAACTCTCCCATGCCCATCCCCACCTATCAAGACCTCATGCTTCCTCTCCTTCGCGTGCTCGGCGAGGCGGGGAGTGATCTGCATCAGAAAGAGTGCACGCAG
>NZ_JBGANL010000025.1:0-93655 GCF_044222345.1 Prosthecobacter sp. | reverse complement strand
CCCGCCGATGAGGTGACGCAGGTAGCGGTGCCGGTGGAACAACGGCTGGTGGTGAGTGTGGCGGAGCAGATGATGCTGACGATGGAGGGGGAAACTCCCCGGCGGCTCTATCGTGTGAGCACTTCCCGGTTTGGGACGGGTGACAAACGGGGGACGTACCTGACACCGCTGGGGCGGATGGAGGTGGTGGACATCGTGGGGCAGGGGCTGCCGGTGGGCGCGAGGCTGAAGGCACGGCAGCAGACGGGCGAGATCGTGCCGGTGGATGCGCCGGGGCGGGATGCCATCGTGACCCGCGTGCTGCGCCTGCGCGGCATGGAGTGGCGCAACAGGCATGCTTTGGAGCGGGCGATCTACATCCACGGCACACCAGAGGAGTCCAGGCTGAAGACGCCGGCCTCCTATGGCTGCATCCGCATGGCATCTGCAGACATCATCGCGCTATGCCACTGGGTGAAGGTGGGCGCACGGGTGGATGTGGTGGAGGGGAAGCTGCCGGCGCCGAATCAGCTGCCGCCTTGAGGACGGGCGGGTTTGAGTGATGTGAGGAGTTGAGTTATACCGGTGGAGCAGCATATGTAGCGCTGTAGTCCTAGGTTCCCCTCCAGCATGCCGCCTCCATCCCTGCAACGTCGTCACATCTTGAAAATTGTCGTGCTGACCGTGTTCGGCACGCTGCTGGCGTGGTATATGAGCGCGATCCTGAGCTTTGCGGGCAACTCGTACGGGTTTAACAACCGTTTCTCGGAGGTGGCCATCCAGCACCACTGGTGGTACCTCGTGTGGAGCAATCTGGTGGTGCTGAAGGGCTACCTGCTGGTGGCCGCCGGGTATGTGCTGCTGATCTATCCGCTGGTGCGGCTGTGGGGCAAGGTGCGGACCTTTGCGCGCTGGGGCGTCGTCTGGCGCACGCTGCTTTTCGCCTGCCTGCTGTACGGGTTTTTCATCTTCAAGCTGATGCTGGAGAAGCCGTATTTCGGGGACTACAGCTATCTCCTCGGCTGGTATGATGCGCTGGGGCGCGTGTGCGGCACAGGCGTGCAGGATGCCGTGCATTCCATGATCACGCAGGTGTTTCCGCTGGTGGCACTGGTGGCGGCGGCTGGCTTCTACCTCTTTGAGCTGCGGCGCTGGTTCACCCGCGCCGCACGTCCGCTGCTCTTCAGCTTCACCGCAGTGGCGGGACTGCTGGCGCTGTTTGTGGTGAGCGGCTACGGGGTGAATCGTACTCCGGAGGTGGAAGAGCTGGCGGGTGGCGGGAAGAGGCCCAAGAACATTGTCATCCTGGGCTCGGACTCGCTGCGGGCGGATCACCTCTCCTGCAACGGGTATCACCGCCTGACGTCGCCGAACATCGACCGCATCGCGGCGAAGGGGGTGAATTTTGAGCGTTGCCTCACGCCGATCGCCTCGACGCTGGAATCGCTCACGAGCATGTTTTCCTCACAGTATCCGCACACGCACGGGGTGCGGCACATGTTCCCCAGCCGGGCGATGGTGGACCGGGCGAATCAGGAGGCGCCTTCACTCGGGGCGGAGTTGAAGCGCCAGGGCTATGACACGGCGGTGATCGGCGACTGGTGCGCCTGCGGATTCAACGAACTGCCGATGGGCTTCGACAAGATCATCGTCTCCGATTTTGACAACTTCCGCGTGTACATGAGCGAGGTGGTCTTTCTGCATCATCAGATCCTGCCGCTGTTTTTCGACAATCACGTGGGGCACATGCTGTTTCCCAAGCTCAAGTCCTTCGCGAACTACATGACGCCGGAAGTCGTCACAGATCAGGTGATCGACCGCATCAAGCAGCGTGCGGGGGACCGCCAGCCGTTTCTGCTCTTTGGTTACTACTCCTGCACGCACCTGCCGTACAAGACGCCCACGCATTACGCGAAGATGTGGATGGACCCTAAGTACGACGGCCCGCACAAGCATGAGCTGGCGCTGAACGTGGACGAGTTCATCGGTGGCACGGACATCAATGAAAAGTGGAGCAAGCTGCCGCGCAAGGAGGTGGAGCAGATCACCGCGCTGTATGACGGCTGCGTGCGCATGTTTGACGATTCAGTGGGCCGGGTGGTGGCCGAGCTGGAAAAGCAGGGGCTGCTGGATGACACGATCATTCTGGTCACCGGAGACCACGGGGATGATCTCTTTGAGCCGAACTGCACCTTTGGCCATGGCACCACCTTCAATGGCGGGGATCAGGCCAATCATGTGCCGGCGATTCTGCATGTGCCCGGACTGGAAAAGCCGCAGCGGCATGCGCAGCTGGCGCGCACGCTGGACTTTGCGCCCACGCTGCTGGACCTCGTGGGTGTGCCTGCGCAGCCGCGCTTTGAAGGCACGAGCCTCGCGCCGCTGATCCGTGGGGAGAAGAAGAGCCTCGGCCTCGCCTACTTCGGTGAAACCAGCTACCTCTTTTTCCGCCGCACCATTCCAGGTGAAGACCCGCTGTTCATTCCGCCGATGGATGAGACGACGTTCATCGACCCCGACTTCGACTTTCACTTTGTGCTCAAGGAAAAGTTTCAGGATGCCGTGCTGAAGACGAAGGAGCACTGCGTGCGCACAGAGCGCTTCAAGTACATCCGCACTCCCGGGGTGAATCACTCCATCGAGCGCCTGTTTGATCTGCGCGAAGACCCGCACTGCGAGCGTGATGTGAAGGCGCGTTATCCCGAAGTGAAGGCGCGCCTTTCCGCCGCCATGGACGAGTGGCTGACCACGCACAAGCAGAGCACCACGGCGGAGATTTACGGCATTCTGGGAGAGGAATCGCTGCAGCCCACCGCGCCATGAACGCCGCAGATCTGCCGCATCTCGTCATCGGCGCATGCATGAACGTGCACCGCGCCCTCGGCCCCGGCCTGACGCAGGACGCGTATGAAGAATGTCTCGCCATTGAGCTGCGTGAGCTGGAGTTTGATTTCAAGCGCCATGTGCCGCTGGAGTTCAGCTACCATGGGCGTCCGGTGCAGACCGCGACGCGTCTGGACTTTGTGGTGGGGGATTCACTGCTGCTGCTGGTGCGCTCCCAGGAGGAGATCACCCGGCTGCAGCAGCAGGAGCTGGAGTCGAAGGTGAGGCTGGGGCATTTCCAAACCGGGCTGATCGTCAATTTCAACGTGGGGACGCTGCGCAAAGGGATTCATCAGATCACGGTGAAGAGGCGGGCGGAGAGTGAAAAGGGAGCGTGAAGCAGGGGCTGGAAGCCTCTCTGATGGAGTGAACAGGGGGCGGGTTAAGTCAGATTGACAGCTCCGGGCGGCCATGGGCACTGTGCCAAGATTGTTCACGATTGTGAAAAGGTTGTGCTTTTGGCACGTTTATGCGGTCATGAAGAAACTCTTCGCCCTCCCCCTCCTAGCGCTCGTTTCGCTTTCTTCTGCCAAGGCAGCGGGCCAGATGGACACCGCTGCTGCTGCCAGGCAGATTGACTCGGTTCTGGCCAAAGACTGGGCGGCCAACAAACTCCATGGCAATCCGCAAACCGACGACAACACCTTTGTGCGTCGCATTTACCTCGATGTCATCGGGCGCATCCCGACCACGCGTGAGACCGAGGAGTTTCTGAACTCCAAGGAGGCGGACAAGCGCGCCAGGCTCATCGACAAGCTGCTGTCCTCCGAAGCCTACGTGCAGCATTTCTTCAACTACTGGGCGGACGTGCTGCGTGTGACGAGCAACGGACAGCAGACGGGGGGCATCACCGGGGCGGCGTATGCGAACTTCGTCAAAGACAGCCTGCGGAAGAACCAGCCTTACGATCAGTTCGTGCGTGAGATGGTGGCCGCTCAGGGCAAGGCCTGGGACAACGGCGCCATCGGTTATTACATGCGCGACCGTGGCATGCCGCTGGACAACATGGCCAACACCGTGCGCGTCTTCCTCGGCACCCGCATCGAGTGCGCGCAGTGCCACAACCACCCCTTCGACAAGTGGACGCAGATGCAGTTCTACAAGATGGCCGCCTTCACCTACGGCGTGCAGACCCAGGACTACGGCGGCGACACCATGAGCGGTGTGACCGATCTGATGCGTGAAAAGGAAAGCGCCGTCCGCGCCTCCATCAAGGAGCCGCAGCGTCCGCAGCGCCCGAACATCAACGGAAAGACTCCCCCTGCGGAGCGGGAGAGACTGCAGAAGGAGTACGCCGCCGCCTACAAAAAGTACGAGGCGGACATGAAGGAGGTGAACAAGAAGCGCGAGGAGGCGCGCCAGGTGCTGCGCAAGGAACAGCGCGGCTATCAGGAAGCGATGAACGATGTGCGCGACACCATGCGCTACACCTCCGTGAGCACTCGTGAGCGCAAGCCCACACTGCCGCATGACTATCAGTACAGCGACGCCAAACCCAAGTCCGCCGTCGAGCCCGGCACGATGATGGGGCATGAGTGCATCACCCAAAACGGGGAGACGCCGCTGCAGGCTTATGCGCGCTGGATGACCAGCCCGGAAAATCCCCGCTTCACCACCGTCATCGCCAACCGGCTGTGGAAGCGTGTGTTTGGTCTGGCCCTGATCGAGCCGCTGGATGAGCTCATGGACACCTCCGTGCCGATGATTCCTGAGATGGAGAAGCAGCTCGAAAAGCTCGTGGTGGATATGAAGTATGACATGAAAGCCGTCCTGCGCGTGCTCTACAACACCAAGACCTATCAGGCCCAGGTCACCCGGGAAGAGCATGCACCCGGCAATGTGTATCACTTCACCGGCCCGCTCCTCCGCCGCATGAGCGCGGAGCAGATGTGGGACTCCTTTGTCACCCTCATCAATCCCAGCCCGGACATGATCAACCAGGCCAACCGCGACGTCATGGAGCAGCGCATTCTGCAGGCCAAGAAGATCGCCGATGGCGTCGAGTCCCTCTCTCCAGAAGAAGCTCTCGCGGGTCTCAAGAAAGCCGCGGACATCTACAGCAAAAACCGCGAGCGCACCGATGCGCAGCAGAAGCTTTTTGCGGAAGCGCGCACCGCCTACAAGGACGCGCGCGAAGCTGCCGAGGCCATGCCGGAAGGGGCCGCCAAAGTGGCCGCCCTTGCCAAGGCAGATGAACTCAAGAAGAAGTCCGACGCCATTCGCACGGAGGTGAACCGCATCCAGAACGAAGGCCGGCGGGTGACGTTTGCCGAGGTGGTGGTGCCAGGGCAGAAGAGGCTTTTTGAGAAGGTCACCGGCAAGCCCTACCAGATGGTCTCGATGACGAAGAGCAGCGGAGGCGCGGAGGCCGGATCATCGTCCATGATGATGAGCGGGGGCGGGGAAATGATGATGATGGCGAACGGCGCCAAGGTGGAGAAAATCAGCATCCCCGGCTATGACCGCAAGGAACTCAGCAAGGAAGAACAGAAGGCGGTGGCGCAAAAAGCACGCGACGCCTACGCGGAAGAGGCGGACTTCTTTGGCATCAAAGATGAAAAGGAGCGCAAGTATTACATCAACAGCCGTGAGCGGATCAGCCGTGACACGCTGCGTGCCGCCGAGCTGGAAAGCCCCGCACCGCGCGGCCACTACCTGCGTGAATTTGGCCAGAGCGACCGCGAGACCATCGAGAACGCCAACAATGACGCCAGCGTGCCGCAGGCCCTGGCCATGATGAACGGCAGCCTCCTGCCCCAGATCACCAGCAAGTACAGCCAGCTCATGCTCACCGTGAACAAGGCCCCGTATGCGGATGAGAAAGTGGACGCCGCCTACATGACCATCCTCTCCCGCAAGCCCACCGCCGCCGAAAAGGCCGTCTGGCTCAAGGCGCAGGACAGCGGCCTCACCAGCATGGAAGACCTCGTCTTCTCTCTGCTGAACACGCAGCAGTTCATTTTCATTCAGTAACACTCAGTCAAATCCAACACCACACGCGCAAATCCGATGAAACAGGAACTCGCCACCAAACTCGTCCGCTCGGGTGAAATCACCCGGCGTGATTTCGCAGCCAAGACCGCCAGCTCCCTTCTAGGAGTCGGCCTGCTGGGCCAGTCGCTCACCAGCAAATCCTTCGCCGCCTTTGAGGGCTCCTCGAAGCTGAAGCAGGCAGCCACGGCGAAGAACGTCATCTATCTCTACATGAGCGGTGGTCAGTCCCACATGGACACCTGGGATCCCAAGGAAGGCGTGGAAACCGCCGGCCCGACCAAGCCCATCAAGACGAGCGCCGACGGCGTGCGCATTTCCGAATACCTGCCGCTCACCGCGCAGCAGATGCACCATGCCACGGTGATCAACTCCCTCTCCTCCACCCAGGGTGCGCATGAGCAGGGAAACTACATGATGCACACCAGCTATGAGATGCGCGGCACCATCCGCCATCCCGCCATGGGCGCGTGGCTGAATGTGTTTCAGGGCGGTGGCAACAGCACGCTGCCAAACTTCGTCTTCATCGGCAATGACAGCCGCCATCCCGGTGCTGGCTTCTTCCCCGCCGCACAGGCCCCGCTGTTCGTCAGCAATCCGGAGAACGGCCTCAAGAACATCAAGAACGGCAGCCCCGAAGAGAAATTCCAGGCCCGCATGAAGCTGGCCGATGAGCTCGACAAGGACTTCCGCACCACCTTCCCGCACCGCAATGTGAAGGCCTATGCCGACATGTATGACGACGCCATGGCCATGATGAAGTCCGAAGACCTGAAGGCCTTCGATCTCACCCAGGAGCCCGGAGAACTCCGCGCCGCCTACGGCAAGGAAGCCTTCGGCCAGGGCTGCCTCCTCGCCCGCCGTCTGGTGGAGCGCGGTGTCCGCTTCGTGGAAGTTTCCCTCGGCGGCTGGGACACGCACAACGCCAACTTTGTGGCCGTGCCGGACCGCTGCGAAACCCTCGACAAGGGGCTGGCCACGCTGGTGGCGGATCTGCACAATCGCGGTCTGCTGGAAGACACGCTCATCGTCCTGACCTCCGAGTTTGGCCGCACGCCTGACATCAATCAGAACGCCGGTCGCGACCATTATCCGAAAGCCTTCTCCGGCGTCATGTTCGGTGGTGGCGTCAAAGGCGGCTACACCTACGGCAAGACCGACAAGGAAGGTCGCGAAGTCGTCGAAAATAAAGTCAAGATCATGGACTTCAACGCGTCGATTGCGTATGCGCTGGGCCTGCCGCTGGACCAGGTCATCTACAGCCCGAGCAAGCGTCCGTTCACGATTGCCGACAAGGGGCAGCCGATCACGAACCTCTTCGCGTAAGCGGGGATCGTGCAGTGAGTTTGAAACACGCGATGCCGCAAGGTGTCGCGTGTTTTGCTTTGCAAGCCCAACGGGCTTTTGTATTTGAGCCCAGGGTTCGAAGAACCCTGGGTTACCGTCCTCCCATGGCCCTATTCCCGTGCAACTCCAACGGAGTTGCGTCCGCCGCCGAATGATCCAAAACTCGCGCATGCCACAATCCATCGCCCGAGTATTGATCCACACGGTGTTTTCCACCAAGGGGCGCGAATCCGCCTTCCATGATCCGGCGTTTCGCTCCGAGGTCCAAGCGTATCTCGGCGGGTGCGCCAAGACGCTCGACTGCCTGCCCATCCAGATCGGCGGTGTCGCGGATCACGTGCATCTTCTGACCACGTTGTCCCGCACGCTGGCGATTGCGGAGTTTGTAAAGGAGATCAAACGTGTCTCCACCAATTGAATTCAGAAGCGTGGTGGATTGTTCGGCCAGTTTCACTGGCAGGCCGGGTATGGGTGTTTCTCGGTATCCGAATCGAACTTGAGCGCCGTATCGCGATATATTTCAAGGCAGGAAGAGCACCATCGAAAGATCACGTTTCAGGAGGAATACCGTGAGTTGTTGCGACGCCATGGACAGACCTGGGATGAAGCATATGTGTGGGATTGAAGATTGACGGTGGCGCGGCGGCGGTGGACACAACCACGTTGTGGTTGGTCCTTGAAAGAACGGGATGATGTGGCCTTTACCCAGGGTTCTTCGAACCCTGGGCTCAAATACGGAAGGCCTTTGGCCTTCATCGAACATGCCCATGCGGCATACGGCACATGTCCACGGCATATGCTCACAGCACATGCCCATGTCACAGTTTCACCCCTTCGTCTTCTTCACCAGTTTCACTCCTTCGATGCGCATCTTCTTGTCCGCCGCTTTGCACATGTCGTAGATCGTCAGTGCGGCGATGCTCACCGCCGTGAGGGCTTCCATCTCGACGCCGGTGGGGGCCACGGTGATGGCGGTGGCGGTGATGTGGATGGCCTTGGGCCGCACTTCAAAATCGACCTGCACTTTGCTCAGCGGGATCTGGTGACAGAGGGGGATCAGGTACTGCGTCTGCTTGGCGGCCTGGATGCCGGCGATGCGCGCGATGCTCAGGACGTCGCCTTTTTTCACCTGGTTTTTGCGGATGAGATCGAGCGTGGCGGACTGGAGCAGGATACGCCCCTCGGCGACGGCTTCACGGCGCAGCGGGGGCTTGGCGGAGACATCGACCATGGCGGCTTCGCCTTTGCGATTGAGGTGGGTGAGTTGCGACATTGGGGGGAAGGCTAGGGATGAGGGAGAGCTGGGAAAGTGGTATTTTGCCTTCGATGTGTGAGGCGAGGACTGTGTTGTGTTAAGTCGGTTGATTTTGACAGGATTAACAGGATGACGGAATGATGCAGGATTAAGGCGTTGTTATTTGGGGGGCACGGGCTGATGGCGGGCGTGAATGGATGGATGCCTCGAATTTTGTTCATTCTGTCATCGTGTGAATCCTGTCCAGACTTGGGCATGGATGCCAATGCTGCGGGCGCGACGTTGGAGGGTGGGTTGAGGACGAAGTGCGTTTTTCACCCTGAAAAAAGCCGTAGCTGCAATGCAGGCTTGCGCCGTGCATCTCTGCCACCGCACTCCAGGACGCTGTCGCGTTCGCGTGTGCTCAACCCCCAATCGCGATCATCTTGCGGTTGGGCTGGTAGTTGTGGCGGAAGTCGTGTTCCTTGGGTTTGCGGAGGACGACGTTCTGGAAGAAGGTGGCGAGTTCCTCGTCGGTGCAGCCGGCGCGGAGGACGCTGCGGAGGTCGAATTCCAAATAACTGCCGAGGCAGGGGCGGAGCTTGCCGTCGCAGGTGAGGCGGAGCTTGTTGCAGTTCTCGCAGAAGTGCAGGTTCGTCATCGCACCGATGAAGCCGATCTTCTGCCCCGTGGCGGGGACGCGATGATAAACGGCGGGGCCGTTGGTTTTGAAATCGGGCGATTCGATGAGCGGGCCGGTGGTCTGCTCGACGAGCTTTTTGGCGGTGGCGACGGGGAGGAAGGTGTCGTCATTGAGCACGTCCTGGGTGCTGACGGGCATGAGCTCGATGAAGCGGAGGAGGGCGTCTTTCTGGCGGGCGAAGTCGATGAGGGCGGGCAGCTCGCGTTCGGTCTGGCCCTTCATGAGGACGCAGTTGAACTTGATGGACTGGAAGCCGGCGGCGCGGGCGGCGTCGATACCTTCGAGGACGCGGGGGAGGAGATCGCGGCTGGTGGTGCGCTGATAGACGGCGCGGTCGAGGGAATCGAGGGAGATGTTGGCGGTGCGGACGCCGGCTTTGACGAGGTGCTCGGCGATGGTGATGCCACCGTCGAGCTTGGCGAGGAGGGTGCCGTTGGTGGCGATGCCGATTTCGTCGATGCCGGGGATTTGGGCGAGCTCGGCGCAGAAACCTGCGACGCCGGGGCGGGTAAGGGGCTCGCCGCCGGTGACGCGGATTTTTTTGATGCCCAACGTCGCGCCGACGCGGACGGTGCGCAGGAGTTCCTCATAGCTGAGGGTTTCGTCCTTGGCGAACCAGGTCTGCTCCTCCTCGGGCATGCAATAGCGGCAGCGTTCGTTGCACCGGTCGGTGACGGAAACGCGGAGATAGGAGATGCGATGGCCGAAGGGGTCTTCCACAGGGAGGGAGTTCTAACCACAGACTACGCTCCGGCTCAAGCTTGGGTATCAAGTCAATATCTTGAACGGCGGGGGCACGGTTTGGACTTCAAAAATCAAAAATCCTTGTTCCTCAATCGTCAATCACGCACAGGCAAGACACTCCAAAGCTGAAAGGATTGACGATTGTCGAGCCATCGATTTTTGATTTTTGAAGTGCCTGGCGCCTCCCTAACCATGCTGCAAAGGCAGTCGCATCGTAAACGTGGTCTCGATGCCGGGGGAGCTGGTCAGTTCGACGGTGCCGCCGTGGGCCTCCACGGCGCGGCGGACGATGGAGAGGCCGAGGCCGGTGCCTTTCACCTGGGTGGAGGAGTGGTGCTTGTTGCCACGGTAGAAACGCTTGAAGACGAAAGGCAGATCGTGCGCAGGGATGCCGATGCCGTTGTCGCTGACTTTGAGGATGCATTCGTCCTTCCGCCATTCCCCGGAGACGCGGATGACGAGGCCGGGCTTGGCGTTCTCCTTGATCGAGTTTTCGATGAGGTTGGTGAAGATCTGGTCCCAGTAAAAACGGTCGCCGGTGAGCAGGCAGTCGCCTTTGGGGAAATCCAGCTCGATGCGGGCATCGCGGCCTTCGAGCATGGGGGCGAGGTGATCGGCGGCGTCCTCGGCGCAGTCTCGCACATCAAAGGGCTCCTTGTTCAGCGAGCTGCTGGCGTCTTCCAGGCGCGAGATGGCCAGCATGTCCTCAATGATGCGGGCGATGCGCTTGCCGTGTTTTTCCATGACATCGAGGCTGCGTTTCATCATGGGGGAAGATTTGGCGGAGTCTTCCTGCAGCATTTCGATGTAGCCGTTGATTAGGGTGAGCGGGGTGCGCAGCTCATGCGAGGCATTGGCCACGAAATCCCGGCGAATCTGCTCGGTCATGGCGGATTCGGTCACATCCTGGAACATGAGCCAGGCGCCGCCGCCCACATCGGCGGCGAGGGGGGCGGCTTCGATGATGAAGTAACGTCCGCCCAGATTGGACCCGGCACCCACGTCTGAGGGCAGCATCTGGATGCGGCGGGTGGTGTGGCGTTTTTCGGTGATGGATTCCTGCACGAGGTCGGAGATCTGGTGGTCGCGCACATCCTCGATGAGCGGGCGGCCGACGTGGATTTCCTTGCGGTTGAGGAGTTTTTTCAGGGGCGCATTGGCGTAGCGGATGCGCAGGCCGTCGTCCACCAGCACGAGGCCCTGGCTGATTTCATCGAGCAGGGATTCAAACACGCGGCGCTGCTCGGCCTGCTGCTCCGCCTGCTGGCGGGCGAGGAGGACTGTGGTGGAATGCATCGGCAGCAGGTCCGCATCCCGCGCCCGCAGACCGAGGTTCTTGGCCACGCCTTCCCAGCGTTTCGTCCAGTATTTCTCACGTCGGGCCCAGGCAAACAGGCATGCGCCGAGCATCAGGGCGAGAAAGAGGGAAAGGGAGGTCATGCAGGCTGGTTGGCGGGGAGTTCCGTCTGGAACTGGAAGCCGGTGCCGCGAATGGTGACGATATGATCGCCGGCTGCACCGAGTTTTTCACGCAGGCGCTTGATATGCGTGTCCAGAGTGCGGGTGGCGACGTCGCTGTTGTAGCCCCACACGTCACGCAGGAGGTCGGCGCGGCTGTGCACAGCGGTGTCGTTTTCCATGAGGGTGGTCAGCAGCTTGAACTCGATGGTGGTCAGGTCCAGGGCCGTGCCGTCCAGAAAGAGCTTCATGTTTTTACGGTCCAGCATGAAGCGGCCGCGCTGGATCTCGGAGACGTGGGTGACTTTCTTCACGCGGCGGAGGATGGCGCTGATGCGCAGGTAGAGCTCGCGGGGGCTGAAGGGCTTGGTGAGGTAGTCGTCCGCGCCGAGTTCCAGGCCGGCGATCTTGTCGGTCACCTGGCCTTTGGCGGTGAGGATGATGACGGGGATGGCGGCTGTGCGGGTGTCTGCGCGGAGGCGCTTGAAGATCTGCAGGCCGTCCAGGCCGGGCAGCATCAGGTCCAGCACAATGATCTCCGGCTGCTGAGCCAGCACGGCTGGCATGACCTGCAGACCATTGCCGATGCAGACCGCCTCATGCCCTTCACGGTTGAGATGCAGGGAGATGAGTTCTGCGATGTCTGATTCATCCTCGACGATTAGTATCTTGCTCATGGAGTGGCTTTGTGATTTGGCCGTGCCATCGGCATACCTATGATGGCAACGAAGGTGTCACATGGCAACAGTCTTGCTTTCTTCCCAGATAACAAGCGTGACGGATTCGTCACGGTGACAAAGTTGGACTGCTTTAGGGGATGCGCTTCATGCTGCTTTCGTTCACTATCTTCCGAAATGAGGGTTCTCATCGTCACCGACACCTACCCGCCAGACATCAATGGCGTGGCGCGGACGCTGTACACCCTCGGGGCGGGGCTGCAGCGCCGGGGGCATGTGGTGGAGGTGGTCACCACCGTGGACGGGGAGAGGGACGGCCTGCCGCGCCATGTGATGCACTCCATGCCGCTGCCGGGCTATCCGGGGCTGCGCTTTGGCTTTGCCTCCACGCGCCAGATGGTGGAGCTGTTTGACGCCTTCCGGCCGGACGTGCTCTACGTGGCCACGGAGACGCTCATGGGCATCTCCGCCATCCGCGCGGCGGGAAAGCGCGAGATCCCGGTGGTGTCCGGCTTCCACACGAATTTTCAAAACTACCTGGAAGACTACCACCTGCCCGGTCTGGAAACCGTGGCCCAGGGCGTGCTGCGGACGATTCACAACCAGACGGCGCGGACGCTGACACCCTCCGCAGACACGGCGGCGATGCTGGAGCGCTGGGGCATCCAGAACGTGGGCGTGCTGGGGCGCGGGGTGGACACGGAGATGTTTGACCCAATTCGCCGGGATGCGGAACTGCGGCAGAGCTGGGGCGCGGATGAGAGCACGCCGGTGGCCATCTACGTGGGCCGCGTGGCGGCGGAGAAGAATCTGGAGCTGGTGGTGCGCTCGTTTGATGTGTTCAAAGAGGTGCAGCCGAAGGCGCGCATGGTCATCGTGGGCAATGGTCCGCGTCTGGAGTCGCTGAAGCAGGAGCGGCCGGAGTTTCACTATGCCGGAGCGCGCACGGGGACGGATCTGGCGGCGCATTACGCCTCGGGGGATGTGTTTCTCTTTCCCAGCATCACGGAAACGTTTGGCAATGTGGTGCTGGAGGCCATGGCCGCCGGGCTGGGCGTGGTGGCGTATGACTATGCGGCGCCGCGCCTGCTGATCCGTTCGGGAGAGAACGGCTGGCTGGCGCCCTTCAATGAGGAGGCGGCCTTTCTGGCGCAGACGCGTGCGGCGGCGGCAGCGTGGCAGGATGAGGAGCTGCGGTTTGCGGCGCGGCAGTCAGCGTTTGATCTGGGCTGGGAGCGGGTGATTGAACAATTTGAGCATGAGCTGGCGTCAGTGACGGCTAAAACGAACGTTTTGATGTGATGAGTGAAGCCGCTCCAGTTCTAAATCCCGCCACCGGCAAGTCGAAGCTGAGGTTTAAAACCGTCTTCATTTCCGACGTGCATCTGGGCATGCCGGACAGCAAGGCGGCGCAGGCCTCGCACTTTTTGCGCAACTGCCTGTGCGACAAACTGGTGCTCAATGGCGACATCATTGACGCCTGGCATCTGCGCCGCATGGGCGGCTGGAACAAGGGGCACACGAACTTCATCCGCACCGTGCTGCGCAAGATGGAGAAGGAGAACACCGAGATCATCTACCTGCGCGGGAATCATGATGATGTGCTGGACCGCTTCATCCCGATTCAATTTGAGCATTTCATCATCACGGACGAGCACATCCACCGCACACCCAAGGGCAACTACCTCGTGGTGCATGGAGACGGGTTTGACGCCGTGAGCACGAACCATGCGTGGCTGGCGCAGCTCGGCGGGCTGGGGTACAATTTTCTCCTGCGCATCAACCGGCTGTACAATGCGTATCGCGGGCTGCGGGGAAAGGAGCCCTTCTCCTTCAGCGCATGGGTGAAGCAGAAGGTGAAGTCCACCATCGGTGCGGTGGGCAAGTATGAGGAGCAGCTGCAAAACTTGGCCAAGCAGCGCGGCTGCATCGGCATCATCTGCGGTCACATTCACAAGGCGGACAACAAGATGGTGGGCAGCACGCATTACCTGAACTCCGGCGACTGGGTGGAGTCCATGACGGCCATCGGGGAGAATCTGGACGGCACCTTTGAGATCATCAGCTACCCCGAATTCTGCGAGCGCACCCACCGCGACCCCAAAGGGGAGGTGACCGAGACTGACGAAGAACACCCGGCCCAGATGGAATCTTCCGCAATTCCAATGTAGCGAAACCGTTACATTGAGTCATTTTAAAAACCATGCACGAACACATCCTCTCCAGCTTCAACCATTCGCTCGACAAGCTCCGCGGCGACGTCCTTGCCATGGCCAGCATGGCGCGCAAGAATCTCGCCAGTGCGATGCGGGGTCTTTTGGAGCGTGACACCGACCTGTGCAACGCGGCCATCGCCGCTGATCAGGACGTGAACGAGCTGGAGAAGAGCGTGGACAAGCACGGCATGCAGATCCTCGTGAAGTTTCAGCCCACCGCGCATGACCTGCGGCAGGTGATGGGAACCATCCGCGTGGCGAACAATCTGGAGCGCATCGCGGATCAGGCATCGAGCATCGCCAAGCGCGCGCGCATCATCAACAACCTGCCGGAGTTTCCTGAGGTGAAGCTGATCCAGCCCGTGTATTCGCTGTGTGACCGCAATCTGGACCTGAGCCTGCAGGCCTTCCTCAATGCCGACCCCGATGCCGCCGCCGCCGCGCGCCTGCTGGACAAGGAACTCGACGCCGCAGAGAAGTCGCTGGACCGTCAAATCATCACCGTGATGGAGTCCCACCACGCCGAGCTGGAAGGCTACATCCACCTCATCTTCGTGGCCCGGTTCCTGGAGCGCGTGGGCGACCATGCGAAAAACATCTGCGAAGACACGATCTTCATTGAGCGCGCCGAGGACATCCGCTTCAGCAAGGACAAGCGCGCCGAAGTGGCTGCGGCGTCGACGTCCGACGTGTGAGGATGCTCACGCGGTTCGCTTCGCAGCAGTTTGTTCTATAGGGGCTGGAAGTGCCGCTGCTGCTAGAACAAGAGCAAAACTCATTTCCGTTTAGCGGGTTGTTTCTTGCTCGAAGATCATGGACTCCGACGGCGGCTGGCTGGGGACAGCCAGCCCTACCCGCACTGGGCTGCCGCGTGCCCGACGCAGGGTAGGGAGGCTTGTCCTCAAGCCTCCGCCGAGTGTCGCCACGCATGCTTTTCGGAAATCATATTTGGAAAACGCTATAGAACGAGATCAAGCTCGGCCGCTCTGGGCACAACCCACTCATTTCAACAGCCACGCATGCCTTCTTCCACTCCTCCCGTTCTCAAGCTCGACCGCCCGTACCAAGCCATCCTCTTCGACATGGACGGCACCCTGCTGGACTCCCGCGCCGCCGTGGACCGCGTCTGGCACGAATGGGCTGCCGGGCACGGGCGTGATGCGGGCCCCATCCTGGCGGTGTGCCATGGACGGCGTACCATCGACACCGTGCGTGAGTTTGCCATCCCCGGTCTGGATGAGGAAGCGGAGGCGCGGAAGCTCGAGGCCTGGGAGATCGACGATACGGAAGGCGTCGTCGCCATTGCGGGAGCTGCGGAGCTTCTTGCCCGGCTGCCAGCCGGTCGCTTCGCCGTTGTGACCTCTGCGAGCCGTGCGCTGGCCACGCGCCGTCTCAAAGCGGCCGGTCTCCCCATTCCCGCGCTGATGATCAACGCCGAGATGGTGGCGCACGGCAAGCCTGACCCCGAAGGCTACATGAAGGGCGCCGCACTCTGCGGCACCACAGCGGACCAGTGCCTCGTCTTCGAAGACGCCCCCGCAGGCATCGAAGCCGGCCGCCGCGCCGGCAGCGATGTCATCGCCATCACCGCCGCCCGTCCGTTCCCTTTTAACGCCGGATGCCCCGAGGTGCTGGATTACACGCATGTGCAGTTTGAGCTGGCGTAGGCGGCTCCCGAACGAACCAAAGCTCTTGACTTTTTGGGCACAAAAAAGGCGCTGTGTTGCCACAGCGCCCCGGGTTTGAATCAAACTCACTTCATCCTCAAGGAATGTTGCCGGGGGTGGAGACGCCTTCTTCGAGTTTCAGCGCCCACTTGATGCCGGCGAGGATCATTTCTTGGTAGGTATCAGCGATCTCGGGGCTGTTTTTGCGCTCCTTGGTGTCGGCTTTCCAGGTGGGGTCCCAGACGTCTTCGCGGTGGCCGAGGGAGTTGTAATAGACACGGCCTGCGCCGTATTCCTTGCACCAGGAGACGGGGTAATAGCGGCCTTTTTGGGCTTCGACATCCTTCAGGTCGGCATCCTTCTTGGGGTCTTGGATGTTCTTTTCCTTCCGCTGCGCGGCTTCGGCACGCATCTGCTCAAGGTTGGGGTGGGTGTTGAGGCCGAGGAGGCCGTGGACCTTGGCTTTGTCGAAGGTCTTGATGATGTAGATTTCGTCGAAGACTTTCCAGCCAAGAGGGACCGTCTTGGTGATGGGATGGGCGGGGTCGTGAACGACGGGCTGGATCTCCACCTGGGATTTGTGCGTTTCGAATTCGCCGCCGAGCATGTCGATGTAGCCACGGAAGGGATGGTAGGTGTCCGAGCCGGAGTGCATGGCGATGAAGGCCTTGCCGCCTTCGATGAGCTTGATGAAGCCTTCGCGGTCAGGGAGGAGGAGATCGCCGGTGGTGTTGGCGAAGACGAAGCCGTCGTAGCCTTTGATTTTGTCCAGCGCCATCTTGTCGGCCATGTAGGCTTTGATCTTGTCGTTCCAGATCTTGTTGGCTTCATTGAAGTCTGCGGAGGCCTTGCTGTAGGCTTCGGCCTTGGCCTTGAAGGATTCGTCGG
The DNA here is from genome assembly GCF_044222345.1 of Prosthecobacter sp. Classification (GTDB taxonomy): domain Bacteria; phylum Verrucomicrobiota; class Verrucomicrobiia; order Verrucomicrobiales; family Verrucomicrobiaceae; genus Prosthecobacter. Next base: position 76,868 of record NZ_JBGANL010000025.1, on the reverse strand, counting down.
TGTCCTTGGGACCACGCTCCGGCGCCTTGCCCGGATTCTTCGGCTGGCCTTCGGGCTGGTGCACGAAATCGACGTTGAAGGCACCGGACTTGGCGCCGAGTTCCGCGAGCACTTTCTCGGCGGTCTCGATGGAGGAATGACGGAAGCCAGTGGTGACAGTGACGACGAGGAGCTTCTTCGGCTCCGCGTAAGCGGAAAGCGAGAGAGCAGCGACAAACAGGAGCGTGAGGCGTTTGATCATGGGTGGTAGAGGCAAACGTGGCGCGGCGCGGATGTTTTGCAGGCGGAAAGTTGGGGTGCGGGTTCTGCCAATAGGTTCTACAGGCCCTGTCAGTCCCATTCGAAGTCCCTCAACCTTTCACAAAACTGCCCAAACCCAGTCCATCAAGGGGGCGTCGTCAAAGAAGCCCGCCACATTCCCCGCCGTGGAGTCATCGCTGAACTTGTTGAGGCTGGGGGATGTCCAGCTGATGCGCACGCCATTGGTGCAGTCGCGGTCCGTGTCGGCGAAGGCGTCATTTTCAAAGTAGAAGGTCAGCGCGCCGAAATCCGCCGGACTCACATCCGCCGCAAGCTGGGTCAGCAGCAGGTGGGGCAGGGCGAAAAAGGCGATGAGGGAGAGCGCGGTTTGGGCTCATCTCTGCAACTGACGACGAAAAAGTGATTTCCGGCGCGTTTGTCTGGGATGAAATCAATCTTCTGCTTTCTGTTTCTCTCTGTGGTGGGGTCTCACGCACAAACGGCGACACCGGTGACGGTGGACGCTGGCAAACATCCCAGCTTGCAGGCCGCGTTCGATGCCCTGCCGGCGACCGGGGGGCTCGTCACCATCCCGCCGGGGAATTATGAGATCACCGAGCCGCTGCGGGTGAAGACTGCGGAGACGCGCATCGTGGGCAGCGGGGCGGCCACACACATCATCAACAAAAATGAAGAGGGCGCTCCCGCCTTCATCCTGCGCCCGCCGACTCTCGACACCGACAAGAAGGCGGAGCTCTGGCGCGTGCAGATGGCGGACCTGCGGGTGAGCGGCAATGAAAAGAGCGGCGACGGCATCTTCGCCGAAGGCATCCAGGAGATCTATTTCGAAGGCGTGTCCGTGGATCACCATGGCGGCCATGGCATCCACATGGTGCACTGCACGGAAGATCCGCGCGTGGCGGACTGCATCTTCACCTACAACAAGAAAAGCGGGATCGAGATCCTCGGCGGGCATGACATCGTGGTGAACGCGAACCACTTTGAAGAGAACTGGGACGGGCTGCGCTGCATCGACGCCTTCAACCTGTGCATGAACGGCAACAACATCGACGACCACCTGGGCAACGGCGTCATCATTGAAAACACCTACGGCTCCGTGCTCAGCGGCAACATGATCGAGGAGTGCAATGGCACGGCGATCATCCTCGACCGCGACTGCTATGGCATCACCCTGAGTGCGAACGTGATCGCCCATCATCTCAAGGGAGGCATTGATCTGCGGGATGCCTGCGGCTGCACGCTGAGCGCGAACACCTTTGTGCTGGCGCATGAATTTTCCGTGCGGGTGAGCAAAGACAGCGAGCGCAACACGATCAGCGGCAACACCTTCTGCAACACCTACATCGGGGCAGGGAAGGACAAGCGCCCTGCGGAGGCGAAAACGCCGATGGGAATCGATGCAGGTACAGGGGTGCTGATTGAGGGAGGGGTCAATGGGTTGATCCTCAATGGGAATACGTTTTCCGGGCTGTCCACGGCAGCAGTGTGGAGCACGGGAGTGGTGAAAAATGTGCTGGTGACGAGCAATCTATTGATGGATTGTGGCCGCAAACTTGCTAAGAAGAGTGCTTGGCTCAGCGTTGCTCCCAAATCCACCGTATTGCTCAAGGACAACCTGGACGAAACCTCAACCTCCGAACCCTGACCTCGCATGCTTGATGTGCAGCGCAACCGAGGCGCCAAGCACCGTGAAGAAATCGACTTCACGCGCAAGCTTATGTGGGCACACATGATTTTCGGAGCGGTGGTGATCACGCTGTTTTTGTTTCACGAGGTGTTTCGCTGGTTTGCCGGATCCCTGGTCTGGTATGGGCTGAGTCTGGTGGTGATGTATGGCTTCATGAACGGACAGAAGAGCTGCCGCTGGCTGCTGGCGCTGATGTTTCTGGCGGGAGCAGGTGCGGGGCTGTATTTCCTGAGCCGCGTCCTGCCAGACACCACGGAGCCACGTGCCGCCCTGGTGCCGCATGCGGTGATCCCACTGTGGATGGGACTGGCGAATCTGACCTACTCTCTCGGAGCGATGGTGATGGTGGCCAATGCACGCGTGCGGCGCGCCGGGGAGACGGGGTTTGTGCTGTGGTGAGGAGTGTGATAAACTAAGTCGCCGCTCGACTAGTGATCTGTCAGGTTACCCGTGTTAGCACAGGCTGTAATTTTTCAAATTCATGCAGCGCCATGCCAATGACCTGATCCATGTTGTAGTAACGATATGTGGCGAGGCGGCCGATGAAGCTTACCCCCGGAGTGGCGGCAGCGAGTGCGGCATACTGAGCATAAAGCCGGCTGCTTTCCGCATTGGGCACGGGATAGTAGGGTTCTTTCCCGGGGGCGTATTCGTCTGGATATTCGTAAACGATCGAGGTGTTGTCGCAGCTTTGTCGGGTGGCATGCTTGATCTCCACGATGCGGGTGTAGGCGTGGTCGTTGGGGTAATTCACCTGCATGGCAGGCTGCCAGAATCCGTTTCTGCCAGAGATGGGCAGTCTGACCGCGAGTGCTTCGGCATCAAAGGACTGGGTCTCAAACCTGAGCGAGCGGTAGGGCAGGGAGCCAAACCGGCAGTCAAAAAATTCGTCGATGGGTCCGGTGTAAACGATGTGGCGGTACTGAAGATCCGGCAGAAGATCGCGGTAGTCGGTGCGGAGCATGACCTGCGCTCCGGGGCTGGCTGAGATCATGTTTTGAAAAAGGCGGTGGTAACCGCCGGCGGGCAGTGCCTGGAATGATTCACTGAGATAGCGGTCATCTCGATTGGTGCGGACCGGGATGCGGCCACAGACGCTGGCGTCGAGCTCACGAGGGTGTTTTTTCCACTGCTTAAGGGTGTAGCCCTTGAAGAATTTTTCGTACAGCTCCCATCCCACCTGGGAAATTATAACCTCTTCTGAGTTTGCGGGAGCAGCGATGCTGACGCGTTTTTGCTCCAGATAGGCTTTGAACTCCGCCTCTGTGGAGGGCCGGCCGATGAGCTCCTCGAAGGTGTTGAGATTGATTGGGAAGTGCCAGTAGCGGCCTTCAGCAAAGGAGCGGATCTCGTAGCTGGTGGGCAGCCAGCTCGTGAACCGGGAGAGGTAGTCCACGATCTTTGCACTGTTTGAGCGGAAGTAGTGGGGACCGTAAACATGAGTGAGCACGCCCGCGTCATTGTAGGCGTCGTGGGCGTTTCCGCCCACATGGGCGCGCTTGTCCACCACCAGGCACCGCAGCCCGAGGACGTTGGAGAGGCGCTCCGCCATGACCAGGCCCGAAAAGCCGGCTCCCACAATTAAAATGTCAGTTTTCATCACTCGTCTGGCTGTTAATCAGACTCTAACGATGCATCTTTTTGCCAAGTCGGCGATAGATGGCGAAGTTATAGCTCCCAGGGGTGTTTGCAATCTTGACCCCCAAAATCCTTGGAACTTCTTGTGAGAAGCTGTCATAAACTAGTTCATACCCAGCTATATTTGGCGGCGACGTAAGGCCTGAGTAGGTTTGTGCTAGCATAAAGTATTCCGATTCAATCTGCGAAACCATTGCGGCCCCTCTAATCTTCGGGCTTGAGGAAAGAGTGATAAACTGCATCGAAACATCCACTGATTCCTTCGATGTATCCAGACAGTGAGTTAATGCTTCGGTGGCTTTGGAATAACTTATTCCGTGCCCGTCGGCATGATGAAACAAAATCACATTTCTGGCAAAAACTAAACTGCATGCAATAAGCGCTAGCGAGACGAAAAAAAGAGGAGTCAGGAATTTCAGTGTTATTTCACGCTTTGAAGTTACAATCCAGTTACCTGTCAGAGTTAGCATGAAAGGAGCGAGCGCTTGTAAATTGTAGGTTCGGGCTGGTTCGCGAATAGCGAAATACCAGCATGCCCCAGCAAAGAACACCAAGCTGCCGACTCGAAGGATGAACTGGGAAATATTCAAAGAATCTTTAAACGGGCGGTTGAATGAAAAAATCAAGATAGAGGCCAGAAACAAGGGGTATAACCCGATGTGGCGAGTTTCTTTAAGAAAATAGACTGCGTAATCAGCAACACCTGAAGACCAAACTGCACGTTGAGCGTGATTTAAATTCCCACATACCCAGTCCCTGAAATCGAATGGATATCCCCCAAAAAATATCATTGCTCCAGATGACAATGCCGTGCAGGCGGCGAGAAACAGCCAATTTGACATTTGAACGGGAGGCAGCTTGAAGGCGGCGATCATGGCAACCAATGACCCGATCAATATGCTCGATACAGGAGATGTCAGACCACAGAACCCAAGTAACACTCCTGTAATAACTGCTTTTCTGGGAGTCCAATCAGTCTCGCCAATCAGCACAGCACACAATAAGACAGCCCAGACCATAACGAGCGACTCTGGACGAGAAAACACCCCCAAGAATAAATGCCCTATGGCTAATGGCAGACATGTTAAATATGCTATGCGCCATCCACTCGAAGGCCCCTTTTTTCTCGCTAAAATCATTGTGAGGCAGGTCGCAAATACGACCATTGCAACAAATGCAAAATAACCGATCACTTTGTATATTCCTGGGTATGTCTGCCCCCCTAAATGTCGCCCGATCCATTGAAGTAAAAAACCATGATAAGTCAGTCTGGGCAGGCCTTGCGGGTCGTAAAAAACAGCTGCTTTCCATGTGGGATTATTGAATTCCCCTCGCTCATTGCCGTGAATGATCGGGGGCCAGTAGGCAACTGCATCCGTGCAGACAAGCGGCCATTGCTTGGATAAAAAGCAAAATAAGAAAATGATAACTACAGCAGTGCTGGCCCAAATTGCAAAAATCCCTTTTTTCATTTGCTATGTCCTTATGTGGAATGGTCGAATACCTCGACTTCACTGAGCCAGTTCCTTCAATTGGCGGATCATTTCGTGCGCTCTTGTGGCAAATTTCCCCAGGGGCACGGAGGGCTCGCCGCCATACCGCTCGCGAAAGCGGATGGAGACCGTGCCCTGCCGTAAGCCAGGCTGATGCCTGAGGAGGACGGCCAGGGCCACATTGGCCAGGAAAAACTTCTCGTGAATGCGGCTGACGGCGGTCGCGCAGACGGTGGTGCGCATGAGCCGGTAGGGCACATTGGCGTCCGCGCAATTGGCACGGGCAAACAGCAGCAGCGTGAGACGCAGCACCATGCTGGCAATGACGCGGCGCAGGCCATCGTCGCGCCGAGTGCGCACGCCGTAGATCACGTCGTATTTTTCGCGGTTGCGCCAGAAGCGGAAGAAATACTGAGGGTCGCACTGCCCGTCTGAATCGAGCTGAAAAACAAAGGGGATGCCGCGCTCGATGGCGATGCGATAGCCCTGAAGGCAGCTCTGGCCGTGGCCGCGGTTTTCACGCTGAATGACCTCAAGCCTGACGCCGTATCTGAACTGGAGCTGGGTGAGAATGACGCCGGTCTCGTCAGTGGAGCCGTCATTGATGACCAGAAAGACAAAACGGCCGGTCCAGTTTTCAATTTCGCTGAACCATTCGTTCACCACCTTGCGGATGGAGGCAGACTCGTTGTAAACGGGCATGACCAGGAGCAGCTCGGCGGAATCAACGTTCATGCGGTGTGTGTCGGTGAGGAAAGCAAAGCTTGTTGCTGGCTTGAAGCGCGCGGAGCGGTTGGTGGTAGGTTCGAGGGCAGGAGGCCTGAGGTTTAGCTCCGGCAAAAATTTGCGCAAGGGCTTTGCTCCGCGCGGCCTCATTCGTGGCGGCCGCTGCTGCCTGATGCCGAAGTGACGGAGCAGATCGCTGACAATATTGTCATCTGCGAAGGAAGGATGAGCCTGTTTTTTTGAAGCCGTCAGTTGGGAGCCGGAAAAACAACAACGCCGAAGAGGTGTCTCTCTTCGGCGTTGTGGGAACGAGCCGTTGAGCAAGGCTTATTTCTTCCGATCCCGGATCGCGCCGGTTTTGAGGCGGAGGCCGTTGAGGCGGATGAAGCCGGTGGCGTCGTCCTGGTTGTAGGCCTTGGTGGGGTCGGCTTCCATGGTGGCGATCTGCGGATTGTAGAGGCTGAAGACGCTCTTGCGGCCGGCAGGGATGATGTTGCCTTTGTAAAGCTTCACACGGACGGTGCCGCTGACCTTCTTCTGGCTCTCGGTGACGAGGGCCTGGAGGGCGAGGCGCTCGGGGGCATACCAGAAGCCGTTGTAAACGAGTGTGGCGTACTTCGGAATGAGGCTGTCACGCAGGTGCATGACTTCGCGGTCCATGGTGAGGCTTTCGATCTGGCGGTGGGCGAAGTGCAGGATGCTGCCGCCGGGGGTTTCGTAAACGCCGCGGCTCTTCATGCCGACGAAGCGGTTTTCCACCATGTCCACGCGGCCGACGCCGTGCTTGCCGCCGAGCTTGTTGAGGAGCTTCATGACGCCGAGGGGGGAGAGGAGCTTGCCGTTGACGGCGATGCAGTTGCCCTTTTCGAATTCGAGGATGACGGTCTCAGCCTTGTCCGGGGCGTCTTCGGGGAAGACGGAGAGGGTGTTGAAGTAGCCTTTGTTCTTCGGATCGCTGGCGTCAAACCAAGGGTCTTCGAGGATGCCGGCCTCATAGCTGATGTGCAGGAGGTTGCGGTCCATGGAGAAGGGCTTCTTGGCGCTGGCCTGGACGGGGATCTTCTTTTCGTCGCAGTAGGCGATCATTTCAGCGCGGCCGGGGAACTGGGTGCGGAAGCGCTCATCACGCCATGGGGCGATGATTTCGATCTCGGGGGCCAAAGCGGCGGCGGTGAGCTCAAAGCGCACCTGGTCATTGCCTTTGCCGGTGGCGCCGTGGGCGATGAAGCCGGCCTTTTCGGCCTTGGCGATCTCCACCATGCGCTTGGCGATGAGCGGGCGGGCGATGCTGGTGCCCAGAAAGTACTCTCCTTCGTAGATGGCTCCGGCCTGGATCATCGGGTAGATGAAATCCGTGGCGAATTCTTCCTGCAGATCGTCGATGTAGATCTTGGAGGCTCCGGTTTTTTTGGCCTTGGCGTTCAGGCCTTTAAGCTCGTCGTCCTGGCCGACGTTGGCGCAGAAAGCGATGACTTCAGCGTTGTAGGTTTCCTTGATCCAGGAGAGAAGGACGGAGGTGTCGAGGCCGCCGGAGTATGCGAGAACGATTTTTTTGCTCATGATTGACCGCTTTTGAAGGGGGCGCGGAGAATAAGGGCAATCGAAGGTGTGTCGAGCGTAGGAGTGCGCCTTTTTTACAAAATGGGGAGATTCAAAAGCGGGTGATTAGGAAAAGTTAAATAAAATACACGCTTTCTATTGAAATTATAATTGATATGGTTAGGCTGGGTTAACTCAAAAATAAATGGATTTTGCTCTGAGCCACAGCGTGATAACGACTGCTTCAAAGAAAGCAGTCCGGTCGGCTGCCCCGATTTTCCGCGCTTCTTCTTGGCTCAGAAGAAGTTTCGACAAGGGGCTGCGCTCATTGACGGCGGGTATCACTCTGTTTGTCGCTTCGGCAGTGGGGGCGTTTGCCGCCACGGATTTCAGTGATTACAGTGGCTTTAGCAGTGCCAGCAGCACGACGGTGAGTTCCATCAGGATCGGTGCGACCACTGACAGTGAAACGTCCATCACCACAAATTCCCTGGCCACGGGAGATGACATCACGGGCTCGGATGATGAAGACGGCGTGACTCTGCCGGGCAGTCTGGTCACAGGGACGACAGGCAGCATGGTGGTGAACGTGACGAATTCCAGCGGGGCCACCGTCTTCCTCAATGCGTGGATCGACTACAACAATAACGGCTTGCTCACGGACTCTGGCGAGCAGGTTGCCTCGAACATCACGATCGCCACGGGCAGTTCGAATTCCAACAGGACCGTCAACTTCACCGTGCCGTCCGGCGCCACCGCTGGCAATGTGGGCGTGCGCGTGCGCCTGACCTCCAACAGTTCTCCGGGCTCCACAGGCCTGGATGGCAATGGTGAGGTGGAAGATTATCTGGTGCAAATCTGCCCGGCCATCACCGTGGGGCCCACCACTCTGGGCGCTGCGACGGTCGGCACCCCTTACACGCAGACGATCAGCGCCAGCGGCGGCTCATCCCCCTACACCTTCAGTGTGAGCAGCGGCACGCTGCCCAGCGGGCTGACGCTAAGCTCAGACGGCGCACTGACCGGCACGCCCACCTCTGGAGACACCGAGACGTTTACGGTGCGGGCGGTGGATCAAAGCGGCTGTGCCGGCACCCGCAGCTACACTTTTGCTCCGGCATGCACCAGCTATGTCATCTCACCGTTCGCCATGGGTTCGTGGGATCTGTCCACATCGGTCAATGTCACGATGGTGGCCACGGCGACCTCGGGTTCCATGAATGGACCGCTCACCTGGTCGCTGGCATCGGGCACGCTGCCAGCGGGTCTTTCCCTGAGCAGCGCGGGTGTGCTCAGCGGCACCACCACGGCCAAGGGCACCTCCAGCTTCACGATCCAGGTCAGCGACTCCTACGGCTGCACCGCCTCGCAGTCGTATTTTATGACGGTGGCCTCGGGCACGAGCTACTCGAGCCTGCTGTATGTGAGCTCGGGCGGTGGCAGCACGGGGTATCTGGAGACGTATGATGTGTCCACAGGGCAGAAGACGCTGGTGGGGCAGACGAAGGATTCGAGCGTGCGTTATCTCACGGACCTGGCGTGGTCGCCTTCGGGCATTCTCTACGGCATCGATTTCAACAACATCTACCAGATCAACCCGACGACGGGAGCCTTGACGCGGCTGGGCAGTTTTGGCAACAGCTTGAACGGCCTGGTGTTTGACTCGGCCGGGAAGCCCTACATCAGCAGCGTCAACGACGGTGACATCTACACCTTCAATCTGTCCTCGCTCAGCACCAGTTCCACCACGGCGCTGACCCGCGCCTACAGCTCACCGGCCACCGTGCCAAATGGGGAGGCGCTCAACAGCGCCGGTGACCTGGCATGGATCGGCAATGAATTGTACTACACGGCGGCCGGCAGCGGATTCACCACGTTCTATTTGTACAAAGTGCCTGAAGGCGGCACCGCCACGCAGCTGGTGGGGCAGATCAAAACCACGGGGGGCGCGGCCATCGCCGATGTGTTCGGCCTTTCCACAGACGGCTACGGCACGCTGTATGCGCAGGCGGGCAAGGCGCTGTACACTCTGGACAAAACCACCGGCGTGGCCACCACCGTGAACTCCAGCATCGCGGCAAACGCCATCTCCGGCGGTGCCATGCGCTATGAGTTCACCCAGGTGCTGGATGACTTCGGCGACTACTCCGGTTTCCCGGTGGCACGCGACACCGTGTTCAGCTCGCTGCTGATGGGTTCGCTGGTTGATTACGACATTCCGGCCGCGTTCAATACGGCGGCGAATGCGGACGACCTGTCATGGACGGATGACGAAGACGGCGTGACGCTGCCTGCCAGTGCGGTGCAGGGGGCCACGGGCGTGAGTGTGACGGTGAAGGTGACGAACACCTCCGGCGCGCCCGCCTTCCTGAATGGCTGGGTGGACTTCGGCAACAATGGATCGCTCACAGACAGCGGCGATCAGATCATCAGCAACGTCACCATCCCGAGCGGCACCAGCAATGTGAGCCAGAGCTACACCTTCAATGTGCCGGCCACAGCCGCGGTGGGCGCTCTCGGTGCACGTTTCCGGCTCACCGCCGTGACCAATCCCGGCCCCTCGGGCGCCAGCGGCCCCGGCGAGGTGGAAGACTATCTCTTCAATGTCACCTGCAGCACCATCACGCTGACTCCAGGCACGCTGCCCACTCCCACGGTGGGCACGGCGTATTCGCAGACGGTGACCGCCAGCGGCGGCAACGGCCCCTACACCTACGCGGTGGCCACGGGCGCGCTGCCTGCCGGTCTCACGCTGAATGCCAGCACGGGCGTCATCTCCGGAACCGTCACCAGCTCCAGCGCCACCAGCTTCACGCTGCGCGCCACGGATGCGAAGGGCTGCACCGGCACGCTGACCAGCAGCATCACACCGACCTGCCCGGCGGTGACGGTCACGCCTGCCTCGCTCAACACGCCGACGGTCGGCACCAGCTTCACACAAACACTCAGCGCCACCGGCGGCATCTCGCCTTACACCTGGGCGCTCACCAGCGGCACGCTGCCTTCGGGGCTGTCTCTGAGCACCAGCAATGGGACGATCAGCGGTCTTCCCACCAGCGGCGCCTCGACGAGTTTCACGGTGCGTGCCACGGATGCCGCAGGCTGTCTTGACACTCAGGCTTACACCGTCGCACCTGCCTGCCCGACGATCAGCATCTCGCCCAGCACGCTCGCTCCGGGCACGGTGGGCACCGCCTACTCGCAGACGCTGAGCGCGAGCGGGGGCACGGCAGCTTACAGCTCCTGGACCGTGACCAGCGGCACGCTGCCTGCGGGTTTGACGCTCAATGCCAGCACCGGGGTCATCAGCGGTACGCCCACGGCCTCCGCCAGCCCCTCGACTTCGGTGACGGTGCGCGTGAATGACGCCTACGGCTGCCAGGGCACGCAGGTGGTGGCGCTGCAAATCTGCCCGCTCATTTCGATCTCGCCCGCCATCCTGCCCACTCCGACTGTGGGCACGGCTTACTCGCAGACGCTCACCGCCTCCGGGGGCACTGCTACCTACACTTTCACGCTGGCCAGTGGCGCGCTTCCTTCCTGGGCCACCTTGAGTTCCTCCGGCGTGCTCAGCGGTACGCCAAACAGCACCACCGCCGCCACGTTCACCGTGCAGGTCACGGATGCCAATGGCTGCTCCACCACGCTCTCGTTCACCGTCACGCCGGTCTGCCCTACGGTCACCATCACGCCGGCATCACTCGCCCAGGGCACGGTCGGCAGCTCCTACTCACAGCCCCTTTCCGCCACCGGCGGCATTGCGCCTTACAGTTCATGGACCGTCACCGCAGGCACGCTGCCAGCGGGCTTGACGCTCAATGCCAGCACGGGTGTCATCAGCGGCACGCCGACGGCCTCCGCCAGCCCGTCCACCTCAGTCACGGTGCGGGTGAATGACGCCAACGGCTGCCAGGGATCGCGCGCGATCACGTTCCAAATCTGCCCCGTCGTCACCTTCTCACCCACCACGCTGCCCACGGCGACGGTGGGCACGTCATACACTCAAACGATCACGGCCAGCGGCGGCACCGGTCCTTACACCTTCACGCTGGCCAGCGGCACGCTGCCCGCCTGGGCTTCGCTGACTTCCGCCGGTGTGCTCAGCGGCACGCCCAACACCACGACAACGGCTATTTTCACGCTGCGTGTCACGGATGCCAATGCTTGCACATCCACGCTCGCCTACACGCTCACGCCGGTGTGCCCGGCCATCAGCATCACGCCGGCGGCGCTGGCCGCAGGCACGGTGGGCACGGCCTACTCGCAGACGCTCGCCGCGAGTGGTGGCATCGCTCCCTACGGCAGCTGGACGGTCACCGGCGGTGCGCTGCCAGCGGGCCTGACGCTCAATGCCAGCACGGGGGTCATCAGCGGTACGCCCACGGCCTCCGCAAGTCCTGCCACGACCCTCACGGTGCGGGTGAATGATGCCAATGGCTGTCAGGGCACGCGGGCCGTGACGTTGCAGATCTGCCCGGTCATTTCCCTCTCTCCCACCACTCCGGCCACGGGCACCGTGGGCGTCTCCTACTCGCAGACCATCACGGCTTCGGGTGGTTCCGCTGCTTACACGTATGCGGTCGTCAGCGGCACGCTGCCAGCGGGTCTCTCACTCAATGCCAGCACGGGGGTGGTGAGCGGTACGCCTTCCTCGCAGACCAGCGGCAACGTCACGGTGCGCGCCACGGATGCGAACGGCTGCCAGGGCACGCAGGCGATGACGTTTGCGATGGGCTGTCCGGCCATCACCATCTCCACCGCCACGCTGCCTCTGGGCACGGTGGGCAGCGCGTATTCACAGACGCTCGCCGCCACCGGCGGTTCAGGAAATTACACCTGGTCAGTCACCAGCGGCACGCTGCCTGCGGGCCTGACATTGAGCAGTGGGGGCGTCCTCAGCGGCACGCCGACCACGGGCAATGCGGGCGGAGTCAGTGTGACCATCGCCGCCACGGACAGCGTGAACACCTGCGCCGGCACCAAGACCTACACGCTGCAGGTCTGCCCCGTCGTCACGCTTTCACCTGTCACATTGACCGCACCGACGGTGGGCACCGCGTATTCGCAGACCCTCACCGCCTCCGGTGGTGCGGCCTCCTACACCTACACGCTGGCCAGCGGCACGCTGCCTGCCTGGGCCACCCTGAGCAGTGCAGGGGTGCTGAGCGGCACGCCCACCACCACCACCGCGGCCACCTTCACGGTGCGCGCCACGGATGCGAACGGTTGCACCGGCACCCGCGCCTACACCGTCACACCGGGCTGCGCCACCATCGCCATCAGCCCCACCACGCTCACGCAGGGCACGGTCGGCACGGCTTACTCGCAGACACTGGCCGCCAGCGGTGGCACGGCCCCTTACAGCGCCTGGACACTCATCAGCGGCACGCTGCCCACAGGCCTCACTCTCAATGCCAGCACCGGTGTCATCAGCGGCACGCCGACCGCGGCGGCCAGCCCGGCCAGCTCCATCGTTGTGCGGGTGAATGATGCCAACGGCTGCCAGGGATCGCAGACACTGGCACTGCAGGTCTGCCCGGTGGTCTCGCTCGCGCCTGCGACACTGACCACGCCAACGGTGGGTGTGGCGTATTCCCAGACCATCTCCGCCAGCGGTGGTGCCTCCCCCTACACCTTCACGCTGGCCAGCGGATCTTTGCCCGCCTGGGCCACGATGAGCTCCGCAGGTGTGATCACCGGCACCCCCACCAGCACCTCCACCGCCGCCTTCACCGTGCGTGCCACGGATGCCAACGGCTGCGCCAAAACCCAGGCCTGCACCCTTGCGCCAGTCTGCCCAACGATTAGCATCCTGCCTGCAGCGCTGGCGCAGGCCGTGTCCGGCACCGCTTACTCGCAGACGCTCACGGCCAGCGGTGGCAGCGCCGCATACACCTGGGCGCTGACCAGCGGCACGCTGCCAACGGGTCTCACGCTCAATGCCAGCACCGGCGTGATCTCCGGCACGCCCACGGTGGTGAATGCGACGGGCGCCAGCCTCACCCTGCGCGCCACGGACGCCAATGGCTGCCAGGCTTCCAAGACTTTGACCCTGCAGGTCTGCCCGGCCATCAGCATCACGCCCACCACCGCGACAGCGGCCACGGTCGGCACATTTTACAGCCAGGCCCTGGCCTCCAGCGGCGGCACTTCGCCCTACACCTATTCGATCAGCAACGGCACGCTGCCCGCAGGTCTGCTGCTCAGCAGCAGCGGCGTCATCAGCGGCACGCCCACGACCGCCAATGGAGCGGGCGGCAGCTTCACGGTGCGCAGCATGGATGCCAGCGGCTGCTTGAAGGACCAGGTCATCAGCCTCAAAATCTGCCCCGTCATCTCCCTGTCTCCCCTCACGACCACCTGGACGGTGGGCGTGAGTTCATCGCAGACGCTGAGCGCGAGCGGCGGCACCTCTCCGTATGTCCTCGCCCTCGCCAGCGGCACATTGCCGACGGGAGTAACCTTCAACGCGAGCACCGGCGTGCTGAGCGGCACGCCCTCGAGCTCTGCTTCACGCACCTTTGTCATCAGCGCCACGGATGCAAACAGCTGCGTGGGCACGATGAGTTACACGATCACGCCGCAGTGCCCTGTCATCAGCGTCAGCCCCGGCACGCTGGCTGTGGGCATGGTGGGTTCCAGCTATTCCCAGACCTTCATCACCGCAGGCGGCATCGCCCCCTACACCTACGCGATCACGGGCGGTTCGATGCCCGCCGGCCTGAGCTTCAACACCTCCACCGGCGCGATCAGCGGCACACCGACCGTGGCAGGCAGCTCCACGCTCACGGTGAAAGTCACCGATGCCAACAACTGCCAGACGACGATCACGCGCAGCCTCACCATCTCCGCCACCGTCTCCGCGAGCTGCCCCACGCCGTTCAACCAAAGCATTGGCGGCGCCTACCTGGTGACGCGCCTTGGCCGGGATGTGCTCGGCGGTGAAAACAACGGAGTCGGCACCTGCCTTTACAACATGTCGCCAAACGGGCGGTGGATCACCGGCATCCGCGTGGCCAAGAACTCCTACGGCTTCCTCATGAACATCCTCACGGATGTGAATTTGGACGTTCCATTGCTGGATCCGACACATCCTTATGCCATGGGGCGTGATGTCAATGACAGTGGTGATGCGGTCGGTTATGAGAAATGGTCAGTGGGTAAAAAGCTTAGCATCGCGCCCTGGTACTACAGCCAGACGAGCGGCACCACGGTGCGGCTGCTGACTCCGTATGATGCGAACGCCAGCATGAGCGCCATCCCAGTGGCGCTGACGAGCGACAGCGCCTATGCCTTCGGCACGGTGGATCCTGACGGCCCCGGCGGCCCCGTGCTGGCGCAGGGCGGCTACTGGAACCTCGGCACCCGTGCCTGGACCGCGATCTCCGGAGTGCGTGAAGTGATCGACGCCTCCGCCGACGGCACCAAGCTGCTGGTGACGGACAGCAGCGGCGTGAGCAAGGTGCTCAGCGGCAGCCCTGCAGCAGGCTACAGCACGGTGCTTGTCACTTTCACCGGTGGTTCGTTGAATGCGGGCCGCATCAGCCCGAACGGCCGCTACATCGGCTCCAGCCAGAAGATTTCCGGGGTGCCGACGCCGTTTGTGTATGACACGCAGACCAGCACGCGGACGAATCTGCCGCGCATCCTGCCGCAGGACAGCCTGGGCGGCATCGTCGGTGCGGTGAGCGACACGGGCCGTGTGCTCGGCACGATCTACAGCAGCGGATCCACGGGCAGCTTTGCGGTGATGTGGGACACGCCGCAGGATTTGTACACGCGCATCTCCGAACTGCTCGTCTCCGACGGCCACGTGGCGCAGGACAGCACCTACTCCTTCTGGAACCTCTACAACGGTGGAGACGGCATCTCCGCCGACGGCAGGACGATGGGAGTGTTTGGCGACAACCCTTATGGCCAGGAAGATTCCATGGTTTTCCAAAAGATGGATGTGGCGGACACGCGGCTGTGCCTGGGCAATGCGGTGTGGCAGGACACCAACCGCAACGGCATCAAAGACTACGGTGAAACGGGTGCGGTGGGCGCGGTGGTGCATCTGTTCCATCCAGGGGCGGACGGCGTGCGCGGCGGCAGCGGCGTGAATGCGGACTACGAGATTTCGCCCCCGGTGACCATTTCCAGCAGCGGTGCCTATGTTTTCAGCGACGTGCCTTCCGGCAGCTACTACGTGCAGGTGGTCCCGCCGGCATCACTGCCAATGACCTCCGGTGTGGTGGTGGCGCTGGACAACGGCGTGGACAATGACAACAACGGCATGCAGCCCGGCGGCCCCGGAACGCCGATCTACAGCCCGATGATCACGCTGATCCCCGGTACGGAATCGGTCAACGATGGCGACTCCAACACCAACACGGATTTCACCGTGGACTTTGCGCTGAGCGATGGCGTGAGCCTGGGCGACCTTGTGTTTGCCGATCTCAACGGCGACGGCCTCTATCAGTCCGGCACGGAATCCGGGCAGGCAAACATCACCGTGCAGCTGCTGGACGCCACCACGGGCAACGTGCTGCTGACCACGACGACCGACGCCAGCGGCAAGTATTTCTTTGGTGGCCAGGCACCTGGAACCTATCGCGTGAACATTCCCACTCCGCCGGCGCTGTACACGTCCGCCACGCTCACGGTCTATGCTGACGATGGAGTGGACAACGACAGCAACGGTTCACAAAACGGCGGTGCAGGAACGGCGACGATCAGTCCGGTGATCACGCTGGCCACGGGAACGGAGCCGGGCACTGCGGGGAGCACGAGCTTTGAAAACACCATCGACTTTGGTTTCCGCTCCTGCCCGGTCATCGTGATGACACCGGCGACGCTGGCCAGCGGCCTCGTGGGCAGCGCGTATGAACAAGCCATGGGAGCCAGCGGCAGCAGTGCGACCCCTTACACCTGGAGCACATCCTCAGGCACATGGCCGGAAGGTCTGAGCATCAGCAGCACGGGAAGCATCAGCGGTACGCCGACGGTTTCGACCAGCGGGGTGAACGGCACGACCGTCACGGTGCGCGCCATGGATGCGAACACCTGCTTCAGAGATCAGGCGCTGCAGATCAAGATCTGCCCGGTGATCACGGTGAACCCCGCCACACTGCCCTCTCCGGTGATCGGATCTCCGTATGCGCAGACGATCACGACGTCCGGCACGACCGCCACGCCGGTGGTGTACAGCGCCACGGGCCTGCCATCATGGCTGTATCTGAATGCGAGCACCGGGGTGCTGTCGGGAACGCCGGCGAACTCCACCGCCGTCACCTTCACCGTGACCGCGACGGACGCGAATCTTTGCTCTGCATCCCGGACTTACACGCTGCCGCCCGTGTGCCCAGCCGTCACGATCACGCCAGCGACGCCAGCCGTGGGCACGGTGGGTGTGCCTTACAGCCAGTCGTTCAGCGCTTCTCCGACATCCGGCCTGACCGCGCAGTATTTCTCGGGTTCAAACTTCCAAACACTGCTGCTTTCACGCCAGGAGACTTCGATCAACAATGACTGGAGCAACGGCTCGCCGGATGCGCTGGTGCCAGCGGACCAGTTCTCGGCGAGGTGGAGCGGATTTGTCCGTCCGGCGGCCACGGGGACGTACACCTTCCAAAGCACGAGCGATGATGGCGTCCGCGTCTGGGTGAACAACACGCTGGTGATTGACCGCTGGATCGATCAGGCCGCCGCCAGCTACACCGCCACGGTGAATCTGACCGCAGGGGTCGTGGTGCCGATCCGGGTGGAGTATTATGAGAACGCCGGTCAGGCGGTGATGAAGCTGTACTGGTCCGGCCCGAATCTGACGCTGCAGCCGGTGACGGGCTGGCTGGATTATGTCTGGGGAGTTTCGGGCGGCGTCCTGCCTGCAGGACTGACGCTGAACGCGACCACGGGAGTGATCAGCGGCACGCCGACAACGGCGAATGGCGTCGGCATCAGCCTGACCCTGACCGCCACGGATGCGAACGGGTGCGTCGGCTCCCGCGTGTGGCCGGCGCTGCAAATCTGCCCCGCCATGCGCCTGTCACCCGCCACGCTGCCACCGGCGACGGTGGGGCAGCCGTATGTGCAGACGATTGCGGCCACGGGCGGCACGGCTCCCTATCAATACAGCGTCGTGAGCGGCGCCCTGCCATCCTGGTGCACGCTGAACGCCACGACCGGGAAGATCTCCGGCACGCCGACGGACAACAGCCCGGGCAACTTCACGGTCCGCGCCATGGATGCCAACGGGTGTGTGGCCACGCAGATTTACACGGTGGACCCACGCTGCACGATCTTCACTGTGACGCCGGGCACCCTGCCGAACGCGACAGCGGGCAGCGCGTATTCGCAGGCCCTGGCGACGACGGGCGGCACGGGACCCTACACCTACACTTTGAGCAGCGGCACACTGCCAGCCGGATTCACACTTTCCAGCGGCGGCGTCATCAGCGGGACGACTGCGGCGGGAGACGGCAGCAAGGCGAACATCACGGTGGCGATCGCGGATTCAACCGGATGCCTGGGTTCCGCCAGCTACCAATTGCAGGTGTGCCCGGCGATCACACTCAGCCCGGCCACGCTGCCTGCGCCGTTCCTTGGCCTGAGCTACTCGCAGACGATCACCACCAGTGGCACGAGCGCGACGCCGCTGACCTGGAGCGCGACGGGCCTGCCCGCATGGCTGAGCCTCAACAGCAGCACGGGGGTGCTCAGCGGCACGGCCACGGCGAGCACGCCGGTCACCTTCACGCTCATTGCCACGGATGCGAACGGCTGCGCGGGCTCACGGTCCTACACGCTCACGCCGGTGTGCCCGGTGATCGCGGTGGGCGGGACCGCGCAGGCGAATGGGTACCTCCAAACGAGCTACTCGCAAAACATCACGGGCAGCGGTGGCACCGCGCCGTATTCGTTTGTGCTGGTCAGCGGCAGCCTGCCACCCGGACTCAGTCTGGCCAGCGACGGCACGGTGAGCGGTACGCCGACGACGCTGGGCACCTACACCGTCACCGTGCGTGCCACAGACGCCTACAGCTGCCAGAGCAGTGCGACGGCGGTGACCTTCAACATCAAGGGGATGGGCATCGGCAACCAGGTGTGGGTGGACATGAACGATGACGGCCTGCGCGGCTCGTCTGAAAGCGGCGTGCCCAATCTGCCGGTGCAGCTCTGGGCCCCGGGCATCAATGGCGTGGTGAACAATGGCAGCGGCGATGATGTGCTGGTGGCCTCCACGACCACGGACTGGGATGGTCAGTATCTTTTCAGCGGCCTGGCTCCTGGAATCTATTACGTGCGCATCCCGACACCGCCGACCTTCTATCCGAAGGTGAGCACGAGCCAGGTGAACCTGGACAATGGCGTGAACAATGACAACAACGGCATCCAGGCGGTGTCAGGGATCGCGGTGGTCACGCCGCTGATCACCCTGTATCCCAACACGGAGCCCGGCGCTGGCGTGGATGGAGATGACACGGATTTTGACAGCAGCATCGACATCGGCTTTGCCAATGCGAACCCATGTCAGATCACGAACCTGATCGACAACCCGAGCTTTGAACTGCTGGGAGTGCCGAATGTGACGGGCACCGCCACGAGCGTGATGGGGTATGACGGCACGGGCACCTCGTTTGGCACCGGCGTCAATGCCTACCAGTGGCTGGGCGGCACGAATGGCACCAGCGGCATCGGCGAGCCGGTGCAGCGTGTGCAGATCGCGGCGGGCAGCAGCGGCTCCAAGGTTTCCTGGATGGAGAGTGTGAAGAGCCGGCACGGCAAGCGCATGGTGCTGCTGCAGGGAACGAACTCCGCGGTGAATCTGCTGCCTGCGGGTGGTGGCAGCTGGAGCAGCGTGCTGCAGCCGGGCAAGGAATACGAGCTGAGCGTGTGGGCTTCCAGCGCCTCGTCAGGTGCGGCTTCGATCCTGTGGAATCTCGGAGCAAATGCACAGATTTTCCAAATCATCACCGGAGCGACGCCGGGGCTGTATCAGTACTACACGGTGCCGCAGGGTGAAATGAGCGCGACGGCTCCGGGCGTGAGCCAGTGCTGCGGATACAATGGCGGCACGATTTCGTACTCGGCCTTTGGCGCATCCGATTACAACAACTGGACGGAAGCGGGCGCGAACAGCACGCAGCCACTGTGGAGGCAGTTTACCTATCACTTCCGCGTGGCCAACGGCGCGACGCCATCGCAGATCGACACCGCGACGCTGGCGCTTTCCGGCGGCAGCAGCACCAATGCGGTGGCGGCTGACCTTGTGTATCTCTGCCAGGTGAACACCACGGCCACGCTGACGATCGGCAATCTGGTGTGGAACGACGCGAACAAGAACGGCGTGCGTGACACGGGCTCGAATCCTGAAATCGGCATCAGCAGCGTGGTGGTGGATCTGTTCCGCAGCACGAATGACATCGCCGGAGACGCGGATGATCTGCTGATCGCCAACACGACGACCAACTCGGCGGGCGCTTACAACTTCACCGGACTGGCCGATGGCAAATACGTGGTGCGTGTGACGCCGCCAGCGAACATCCCAGCGACCGGGGGCAACGTTGTGGCGCTGGACAATGGCGTGAACAATGACAACAACGGCAGCCAGCCCGGCGGTCCGGGAACGTACATCTACAGCCCGGTGATCACGCTGGCCAGCGGCACGGAGCCCGCGAACGATGGCGACACCAATCCCGACACGGAACTGAGCGTCGACTTTGGTTTGTTCTCCGGTATCCAGCTTGGCAATCAGCTCTTCATCGACGCCAACAATGACGGTGTCTTCAGCAGCGGCACCGAAGCCGGCGTGGGCGCTGGAGTGACGGTGGAACTTCTCGATGGCACGGTGAACACGGTCATCGCCAGCACGACGACGAACAGCTCGGGCGTGTATGGCTTCACGGTGTACCAGCCTGCGAACTACCGCGTGCGTGTGCCGACTCCGCCTTCGGCTTATCCGCTGGCTTCCGGCGTGGTGGACACTTCGGATGACGGGCGTGACAATGACAGCAACGGCATCCAGAGCGGCGGCATCAGCACGGCGGTGATGAGTCCGGTGATCGCGCTGACGGCGGGTGGCGAGCCGGGAAGCACGGGCAATTCGAACACGGAGAACACCGTCGACTTCGGCTTCCGCGGCTGCCCGACCATCACGATCACCCCCGGCACGGTGGCGGTGGCGACGCAGTATGTGGCTTACAATCCGCTGACGCTGACCTCCAGCGGCGGCTCGGGTGGCTATGTGTATGCGATCAGCAGCGGCGCCCTGCCGAATGGCATGTCGATGAGCAGCGCCGGAGTCATCAGCGGCACGCCCGGCGCCTCGGCAGTTCCTGGCAGCTACAACTTTACGGTGCGCAGCACGGACAGCATGGGCTGCTCCGGCACGCAGAACTACACGCTGACGCTGAGCAACGCCATCGTGACCGTGAATCCGGCCACGCTGCCTGCGGCGACGCAGTATGCGGCCTACACGCAGAATCTGGCGGCAACGGGCGGCACCGCGCCTTACGCCTGGAGCTACGGACCTTCCGCACTGAGCGGAGCCGCCGCCTGGTGGCCGGGTGAAAGCGGAGCGACGGAAGTGGTCGCGGGCAACAACGGCGCGCTGATGAACGGCGTGGCCTTCACCGCCGGTCTGGTGGGACAGGCCTTCAGCTTTGATGGCGTGAATGATTACGTGCAGGTGGCTGACCAGTCGGTGATGCGTCCGGCGCAGATCAGCCTGGAAGCCTGGGTGCGTCCGGCCAGCGCCACGCCTGCGGCAGATCAGATCATCCTCGAGAAGACATCGAGCGCGAGCTCTCCAGTGAACGGCTACGGTTTGATCCAGCGCAGCGGCACGAGCACGGTGCGCTTCTGGATCAATGGCACGGGGTCGGTGGCCGGCACGTCCGAATTTGTCGATGCGACGCTGACGGTGGGAAGCTGGAGCCATGTGGTGGCCACGTATGACCTGACCAACATCCGCATTTATGTCAACGGCGTGCAGGTTGCCACGAAGGCCTTCACCACGGCGATCAATCATGCGACGCAGCCGCTGGTGATGGGGGGCAGCGCGACAGCCGGCACCGCATGGAACGGTGCGCTGGATGAAGCGGTGCTCTACAACCGCGCGCTGAGTTCTGCGGAGGCGCTGGCACGTTACACGGTGACGAACAGCGGCAACAACGGGATGCCTGCCGGGCTGACGCTGGACACCACGACCGGCGTGCTGAGCGGCACGCCCACGGCGGTGCCTGCGAGCTATCCTTTCACGGTGCGCGCCACAGACTCCTACAGCGGCATCGGTCTGCGCAGCTACTCGCTGACGGTGGGCTGCCCGACGCTGAGCATCTCTCCGGGCACCTTCACGGATGCGATCCAGTATGCGGCCTACACGGCGGTGACGATGACCGCGACGGGCGGCACGGCTCCGTATCAGTGGGACATCACCAGCGGTGCGCTGCCCACGGGCATGAGCCTGAGCAGCGCGGGCGTGCTCAGCGGCACGCCGGGCTCCGCACCCGCGACCTACTCCTTCACGGTGCGTGCGCGTGATGCGAACAACTGCGTGAGCACGAAGGCGCTGAGCGTGAAAGTCATCTGCCCGACGATCACCCTGACACCGTCCACCCTGGCGAATGCGCAGCAGTTTGCGGCCTACTCCTCCGTGCTGCTGGATGGCACGGGCGGCAGCTCCCCCTACACCTTCAGCATCCAGAGCGGTGCGCTGCCCACGGGCATGAGCCTTTCCAGCGCGGGTCTGCTGAGCGGCACGCCCACGGCGGTGCCGGGAGATTACACGGTGGTGGTGAAGGGGACGGACAGCGCGGGCTGCTCCGCCACGCGCAGCTACACGCTGCATGTGAACTGCCCGGCGATCACCATCAGCCCGGCCACGCTGGCTGCCGGCAGGCAGTATCAGGCCTACAGCCAGACTTTGACTGCGAGCGGTGGCAATTCCACCTACACCTGGTCGCTGGCCAGCGGCAGCCTGCCAACAGGGCTGACCCTGAGCAGTGGCGGACTCATCAGTGGTACGCCGACGGTGGCACCTGGCACCTACACCTTTGGCGTGACGGCGACGGACTCCGAGGGATGTACGGCCACGCGCTCCTGCAGCATCATCTTCAGCTGCCCTGCCATCGCCATCACACCGACGACGCTGCCGCAGGCGACGACGACAGTGGCCTACAGCCAGCAGCTCACGGCGACGGGCGGCTCCGTTCCCTACACCTGGACGCTGGCGGCCGGCGCGCTGCCATCCGGCATCACCTTCTCCTCCGCAGGTCTGATCAGCGGCACGACTTCGGCGGTGGGCTCGTTCAACTTCACGGTGCAGGCGAGCGATCTGAACGGCTGCGTGGTGCAGCAGGCGCTGGCCTTGGGCGTGAACTGCGCGGCGATCACCATCTCGCCCGCATCCCTGACCACCGCGACGGTGGGCGCGGCCTACTCGCAGCAGTTTAGCGCCAGCGGCGGGGTGGGGACAAAGACATGGACGGTGAAAACGGGCACGCTGCCAGCCGGCATGACGCTGAGCACGGCAGGTCTGCTGAGCGGTACGCCCACGGACACGGCGGGCAGCTTCAACTTCACCATCCAGGCGATGGATCAAAACAACTGCCCCGGCACCTCGGCCTACACTCTGACGCTGCAGTGCCCTGCGGTGACCATCACACCGAGCAGCGTGCCGAACGGCACCGTGGCCACCAGCTACTCGACGACGCTTTCGGCCTCCGGCGCGACCGCTCCTTATACCTGGAGTCTGGCGTCTGGCAGCATACCGCCCGGCCTGGCACTGAGCCCAACAGGAGTGATCAGCGGCACGCCGACGGCAACCGGCAGCTTCAGCTTTGGGGTGACGGCACGCGGCAGCTATGGTTGCGCGGGCACAACGACCATCACCATGACCGTGGACTGCACGACGCTGGCTCTGAATCCGACGAGCCTGAGCTCGGGCTATCGTGGTATGGCTTACAGCCAGACGGTCACGGCCAGTGGAGGGATCAGTCCCTACACTTATTCGGTGACGGCCGGCAGCCTGCCTCCGGGCGTGACCTTGAACAGCACCACCGGAGCGATCAGCGGCACGCCGACGGCGGCGGGCAGCTTCAGCTTTACCGTGCGTGCTCAGGACAGCGCCACGTGCTCCGGCACGCGCGACTACATCGCCGTGATCAACGGTCTGACGCTGGGCAATCTGGTGTGGCAGGACACGGACCAGAGCGGAACGAAGGATGTGGGAGAGCAGGGCATCGGCAGTGTGTCGCTGCAATTGTTCGCCACGACGGATTCAGTGATCGGCAACGGGGATGATGTTTCGCAGGGCACGACGACCACGGACGGCACCGGCGCGTATGCGTTCACCGGACTCGCTCCTGGGAAATACTTTGTGAAGATCGCCACGCCGCCGACGGCGTATCCGCTTTCCTCCGGACCGCAGGTGGCGCTGGACAACGGCGTGGACAATGACAACAACGGCGTGCAGGCCGGTGGTGTGAGCACGGCCATCGTCAGCCCGATCGTCACGCTCGCGGTGGGCCGTGAGCCGGGCGATGTGGTGGGCGGCATCGATGCGGACAACACCCTCGACTTTGGTCTGCGAGCCGTGCCGGCCTCCCTCACGAACCTGCTGGAATACGAGCTGAACACAAGCACCGGCGGGCTGCCCGCAGCGCCGAGCCTGAAGAGCGCCGCCGTGGTGAACGCGGCGAAGATCCAGATCGAGGACGACATGAACGGCCTGAAGGACATCAGCGAGCCGACGAGCAACGGGCCGATCCGCAGCGGGGCGCTCTCACGTCGCATGCGCGACTGGGATGCGGCGTATGACACGGGCTATGATGCGGTGCCGGGATCGCTGGTGCAGCGCCCTGACAGCCTGTGGATCCGGTTTGACATGGACCCGACGGCCACGGGCAACATCGGCAATCTGCTCTTTGATGTGTACCGCGTGGGCAGCACCGCGCCCGTGCAGGGGAAGGTGTTCCTCTCCTGGATGGAAGGCGCGACCATGAAGACGGTGACGACGAACGTCTTCCAGCTTGCAGCGACTGCGTCCTGGTATTCGATGAACCTGGCATGGACCAGCTCCATCGGTGGTGCCTCGACGCTGCCGACGGGAGCGCAGCTCGCGGGCAAGTCCTTCATGATCGAAGTCTATCTCTGGGGCGGTGACGGCTCCGGGTACATCGACATCGACAACATCCTGCTGCAGGGCAGCGCGACGACGAATCCGCAGTCGCTGGCCATCGGAGACTTCGTCTGGGCTGACACCAACGGCAACGGCCTCAAGAACCCACGTGAGCCCGGGCTGCAAAACCTCACGGTGCAGCTCATGAACCCCGGCGCTGATTCGCTGGCGAACACGGGGGATGACACGCTGATCTCCACCACCACGACGGATGCGAACGGCTACTATCTCTTCAGCGGGCTGACGGCGGGCAATTACTTTGTGAAGCTGCCAACGCCTGACCCGATGTGGCCGACGGCGTCTCCGGGCGTGAGTCTGGACAACGGCGTGGACAATGACAGCAACGGCATCCAGACCGGCGGCGTGGGCACGGCGGTGTCCAGCCCGGTGATCAACCTGGCGCTGGGCAAGGAGCCGGGCAATCTGGCCAGCGGCGGCGGCAACCAGGACATGACGGTGGATTTCGGCTTCAGCGCGGCGATGACGATGGGCAACTTCGTCTTCTCCGACACCAACAACAACGGCCTGGTGGATGTGGGTGAAACCGGCGTCGCAGGTGCGCAGCTGGAGCTTTACACCTCCACCGACACGACGGTGAACAACAGCGATGATGTGAAAGTGGGCACCACCTTCACCACGGGCAGCGACGGCCTTTACAGCTTCAGCGGCCTCAGCGCAGGGAAGTATTACGTGAAGCTCACGCCGCCGATCACGCACCCACGGCGCAGCAGCACCAGCAGCAACGCGGACAACGGCATCGACAACGACAGCAACGGCATCACGCAGTCCGCCACGGGAGCGCCGATTTATTCGCCGATGATCACGCTCTCCGCCCTGACGGAGCCGGGCAGCCTGCTGGCGCCGTTTGGCAGCAACCTCGACAACACGATCGACTTTGGTCTGCGCCCGACCTTCTGCCGCATCGGCAACCTGGTGTACAAGGATGCGAACAACAACGGCGTCTATGACTCCGGTGAAGGCATCGGCGGTGTGCGCGTGGAGCTGCTCAACAGCGCGGGTTCCTTTGTGGCGAGCACGACGAGCAGCACGACCTCGACGAGGGTGGGGCAGTATCAGTTCACCAATGTGGTGCCGGGCTCCTACTATGTGCGCGTGCCGGCCTCCGAATTTGCCACGGGCAAGGCGCTGGTGAACACGGTCTCGATCTTCCCGGCCAGCTCGTCTGACAACGATGTGGACGACAACATCGTGGGCAATGACGACGGGATCGACAACGTGCAGCCTGCCGTGAACGGCATCAGCAGCGCGCTGATCTCCCTGAGCGACAGCGGCGAGCCGATCAACACGAACGGTGAGAGCGGCGCGTTCAACACGATCGACGACGCGGACGACAACAATGGCAACATGACCATTGATTTCGGCTTCAAGTCCAGCGGTCCAAGCGCCACGGGCTGCTACCACTTCCTGGCGATGGACTCGAACGCCGACGGCGTGCTGAGCGGAGCGACGGAATGGACGCCGGTGCAGGCGTATGACTTCAACTACACGCAGGGCGGAGTGGCGACGATGAACAAGGCGGACGTGATCTATGACGCCGCGCTGAGCCGCCTGAACCTGGACCTGACGTTCAACCAGATCGGGGCCTCCAAGGTGGACGCGCTGTGGTTCCTCGTCAGCACGGGCGGGAATCCTGCGACGGCGGACCATGCGATCGTGTATGTGGACGGCATCACGCGCGGCAGCCCTGTGGTGACGATTTACAAGTATGATGCCACGCTGGGCAGCCAGAGCTGGCAGACGGCGGCGAACCTGATGGTGAGCACGGTGGCCGGCAGCAGCACGGCGGGAGACGTGATGCTGAACAAGGTCACTGAAACGGGCAGCAATGTGCGCTTCCAATGCGTGATCGATGTGAGCCGCGTGAACAACGTGACGAACTGGAGCGCGATGGGTGTGAATGCGGCGACGTGGGAAGGCATCCAGACCGGGGGCGCCACGGGCATGGAGCTGCACATGGTGGACCTGAGCAGCACGCCGACGTATGACAGCAACGGCGCGCTGACGGCCTTCAGCTATGCCACGGAAGGCTCCTTTGTGACGGATCCATCCGGAGTGTTCACCATCGCCACGGAGCCGTGCTCTGTCTCGCCATGGGTGAACGTGGGGAACCTGGTGTGGAATGACGCCAACAGCAATGGTCTGCGCGATGCCGGGGAACTCGGCATCAGCGGCGCGACGGTGCAGCTCTTCAATCCGGGGGCGGACAACGCCATCGGCGGCAGCGGCGCGAATGCGGACACGCAGGTGGGTGCGAGCGTGCTGACCAGCAGCACGGGAGTGTATGCCTTCAGCAATCTGGTGCCGGGCAAATACTACGTGCGTGTGACGCCGACGGTGAGCGTGCCGGGTGTGAGCAGCGTGGTGGTGACGCTGGACAACGACGTGGACAATGACAACAACGGCAGCCAGCCAGGCGGGCCGGGCACGTTTGTGTACGGGCCGGTGATCGATCTGCAGGTGGGCACGGAACCCGCCAGCGGCGTGGATGGCGACGGCACCAATGGCAACAACACGCTCGACTTTGGTCTGTTCTCCGGCATCACCGTGGGTGACCTGGTGTGGAATGACCTCAACAACAACGGCCTCAAGGACAGCACGGAAACCGGGGTGAGCGGGGTGCAGGTGGATCTCATGAACCCCGGCGCGGACAATGCCGTGGGCGGCACCGGCTTGAATGCAGACACGGTGCTGCTGACGGGCTCCACGCTGAGCGGCGGCTCCTACAGCTTCAAGGTTTACACCGGTGGCAACTACTACGTGCGCCTGACGCCGCCCGCCGCCTACTCGCTGGCGAGCAGCGTGGTGGCGACCGCGGACAACGGCGTGAACAATGACAGCAACGGCTCGCAGCCGGGTGGTGCGGGTTCGGTGATCAACAGCATGATCTTTGCGCTGACTCCCGGTGGTGAGCCTGGCACCAGCGGCGTGACCAACACGGAAAACACGATCGACTTCGGCCTGCGCTCCTGCCCGGCGATCACGATCACGCCAGCGACGCTGACGAATGCGCAGAAGGGCTCGTCCTACTCGGCCACGTTCAGCGCGGCCGGCGGCAACTCACCTTATGTGTGGAGCATTGCCAGCGGCGCGCTGCCAGGCGGGCTGACGCTTTCGAGCAGTGGTTCGCTGAGCGGAACGCCCACAGCCGCGGCGGGTACTTACAGCTTCACGGTGAAAGTGGTGGACGCCTCCAACTGCTCCGCCACGCAGGCGATGACGATTGGCGTGGTCTGCCCGACGCTGACGCTCTCCCCGACCACGCTTTCCTCGGTGGCGCAAAACACGGCCTTCAGCCAGCAGTTCAGCACCACGGGTGGCGCTTCGGCCTACACCTACACGCGGCCCTCCGGCACGCTGCCCGCCGGTGCGACGCTTTCCAGCAGCGGTCTGCTTTCCGGCACCATCACGGGTGCGCCGGGCACGTACACGTTTGTGGTGCGCTCCACGGATGCGAATGGCTGCGCGCTGGATACTTCCTTCACCTGGGTGGTCACCTGTCCGGCGCTGTCGCTGTCTCCGACCACGGTGCCTGCGGCCACGCAGTATGCGGCCTACTCCCCGCAGACGCTGACCGCCAGCAATGGCAACAGCCCGTATGTCTGGAGCTTCACCGGCACGCTGCCCACCGGCATGACGCTGAGCAGCGGCGGGGTGCTGAGCGGCACGCCTTCCAGCGCGCCGGGCACCTACAACATCACCGTCACCGCCACGGATGCCAACGGCTGCGCCAAGTCCGGCGTGTATGCCATCACGGTGAACTGCCCGTCCTTCACCATCACGGCGCCGACCTTCCCGAGCGCGACGAAGAATGTGGCGTATCCGAACCAGCAGCTCAGCGCGTCCGGCGGCACCACGCCGTATACCTGGACTCTCGCCTCCGGGGCGCTGCCTGCGGGCATGTCCATGAGCACGGCCGGTCTGATCTCCGGCACGCCGACGTCCGTGCCTGCCACTTACAATTTCACGGTTCGTGCCACGGATTCGGTGAACTGCTCGGTGACCAAGGCGCTGGCCATCGTGATCGCCTGTCCGACGCTGACGATCACACCTGCGACGCTGCCAGCGGGAGTGCAGTATGCGGCCTACAGCCAGACGCTGACGGCGGCGAACGGCACCTCCCCCTACACCTGGAGCCTGGCCTCCGGCGTGCTGCCCACCGGCATGACCCTGAGCAGTGGCGGTGTGCTGAGCGGCACTCCGACGAGCCTCGGCAGCTTCACCTTCGTGGTGCGTGCGACGGATGCGGACAACTGCTCCTCGACGCTGTCCTACACCTTCACGGTGAACTATCCGCCGATCTTCATCACGCCGTCCACGCTTTCAAACGCGACGCGTCTGGTGCCTTACTTCACGCAGCTCACGGCGACGGGCGGCACGGCGCCTTACACTTTCAGCAAGCTGACCGGCAGCCTGCCCGCAGGCCTGTCGATCTCCACCGCAGGCGCGATCTCCGGCACCACGACGGCGGCCCCCGGCACCTATTCCTTCACGGTGCAGGCGCTGGATGTGAACGGAGCACCGGGCACGCAGCCCTACAGCATCACCATTGTCTGTCCGACGATGACCATCTCTCCGGCGACGCTCACGAACGGCGTGGTGGGCACGGCTTACACGGCCTCGCTGACGGTTTCAGGCGGCAGCGCTCCCTACACCTGGAGCGTGGCCAGCGGCGCACTGCCAGCGGGACTTTCCATGAGCTCCAGCGGCCTCATTTCCGGCACGCCGACGCAGGCGACGACGGCGTCCTTCACGGTGCAGACGGTGGATTCGTTCAACTGCTCCGCCACCCAGATCTACACGCTGTCGGTCAACTGCCCGTCTGTGAGCATCACGCCGACTTCGCTGACGAGCGCCTACTACGGCATCGCTTACAGCCAGCAGCTCAGCTCCAGCGGCGGTACCGGACCGTACACGTATGCGGTGATCGCGGGCTCTCCTCCGGCGGGCATGACGGTCTCCTCCAGCGGATTGCTTTCAGGATCGGCGCAGGTGTATGGCACGGCCAATTTCACGGTGCGCAGCACGGACGCCTACAACTGCTCCGCCACGCAGTCCTACTCGCTGCTGGTGAAGGGGCTCAGCATCGGCGACACGGTGTATGAAGACAGCAACTTCAACGGTCTGCGTGATGTGGGCGAATCCGGGATCAGCGGCGTCACCGTGGAACTCTGGGATCCGGGTGCGGACCACGCCATCGGTGGCAGCGGTCCGAACAGCGATCTGATGTTCACCAGCACGACCACGAACGGGCAGGGGCAATACACCTTCATCAATCTGCAGCCCGGCACCTACTTCATGCGCGTGCTGATGCCGTCCGAGCTGAACATCATCGGCGGCAATCCGGTGAACCTGGACAACGGCGTGGACAATGACAACAACGCGGCCTCCCAGCCCGGTGGTCCCGGCACGCCGGTCTTCTCCCCCGTCATCACCCTCGCCACGGGTGGCGAGCCGACTGTGGATGACGGCGACGCGGACACGGAAAACACGATCGACTTCGGCCTCTTCCGCGGCATGAACGTGGGCAACCTGGTCTGGCAGGACACGAACGACAACGGACTGCGTGACAACGGTGAGCCGGGCATCGACGGCGTCACGGTGCAGCTGTGGAATACAGGCGCGGACGGCAGCATCGGCGGCACGGATGATGTGCTGCTGAAAACCACCGTCACCAGCGCTGGCGGGGCCTATCTCTTCACCTCGGTCCCGCCGCTGAAAGTCTATGTGCGCATCCCGCGTGCGCCGGCTGCGCAGCCGCTTTCCAGCAGCAGCACCGCGTTTGTGGACAACGGCGTGGACAATGATGACAACGGCCTGCAGCTCAGCGGTGGTGCGGTGAACAGCCCCGTGATCACGCTCACCGCCGCAGACGAGCCCGGCACCGGCGGCGGCACCTATGAGGAGACGACGATCGACTTTGGCTTCCTCAATGTGGCGCCGAGCATCTATGTGTCCGCCACGCAGGCGGACAGCATCCAGACTTTCGATTCCAGCACGGGGCTTTACTCCGGCTCCCTGGTGCCTGCGTTTGGCAACAGTCTCAGCCAGGGCAATGCGGACTATGGCGACGTGCCCTATGGTATGGAGCTGGGTCAGGACGGCAACTGGTATGTGGCCCACTATGGCGCGAGCAACCTGCGCAAGATCAGCCCGACCGGCACCGACCTGGGGCCGGTGCTGGACAACAGCGTCACGAGCATGAGCCTGGTGACGCAGTTTGCCATCGGCCCGGACGGGAACTTCTATGTGTTTGATGTGAACGGCGGCCGCGTTGTGCGCTTCCAGGGTCCGACGGGAGCGGTGCCGGGCAAGCCGATCGGCACGGCAGCACCTTACACCTTCATCAGCCAGACGGGGGTGGAAGACATGAACTTCGGCCCGGATGGCAACCTCTACCTCGTGGTGCAGACGAACGACACCCGCGAAGTGCGCCGCTACAGCACGACGACGGGCGCGCTGCTCAACACCATCGTCACCGACACGCAGCTCATTGCGATGGTGCCGGGCGGTGGTTCCATCGCGCTGATCTCGGGCATCGACATCGAAGGCAGCACGCTTTACGGCATCAACCGCTCCGACGGGGAAGTCTTCAGCCTTGATCTCAGCACGCCAGCCGCGCCGGGGCTGCCGCAGCTCATCGGCACGCTTTCCAGCGCAGGCAAAGGCGAGGTGGACACGCGGGACATTGAATTCAACCCATCGAACAACAAGCTCTACATCACCGGTTACAGCTGGGGCAAGCCGGTGAACGCCGGCAGCTACAACAGCGGTGCGCTGATCAGTGTGGACGTCACCGGAGCGCCCAATGGAGCGGTCAATGTGCATGAAGTGCCGATCCCACGGCCGCCGGGTCCGAACTTTGAAGTCTGGTCCGGTCCGCGTGACCTGGCCATCGGGCGTCCGTATGCGCCGCTGCCGGACTCGGTGGCGATCGGTTCGCTGGTGTGGAATGATGACAATGCCAACGGCATCCAGGATGCGGCCGAGCTGGGCATCCCCGGAGTGCGCGTGGACCTGTGGCGTGATGTGAATGGCGACTCCGCCGACGGCGCCGAGTTCCTCGTGGGCTGGACCTACACGGACAACAAGGGCTTCTACTACTTCTCCGGCCAGGCTCCGGGCGTGTACCAGGTGCAGATCCCCGAGTCCAACTTTGTGGACGGTCTGCCGCTGGCAGGCAGCGGCTACAGCAGCCCGATCTCGTCCAACCTGGATGACCAGATCGACGGTGATGACAGCGGTCGTCAGCCCGGTGGTCCGAAGACGGTGGTGAAGAGCCCGCTGATCACGCTGACTCCCGGTGCGGAGCCTGTGGGCAACGGCTCCTCCGGCGCGGAATTTGGCCGTGGTGGCGAACTGGACAACTACACGGTGGATGCCAACGGGGACATGACGGTGGACTTCGGCTTTGTGGAGCCGGGCATCATGGGCATCGGCAACCTGGTGTTTGTGGATGACAACGGCAACAACCGCTTCGACGTGGGCGAGGGCCGGGATGATGCGACCATCGAACTCTATCGCTGGGGCGATACTCCCGGAGTGTCCACGCCAGTGGCCACGGCGACCACAGCCAACGGCGGTCTCTACCTCTTCAGCAATCTGTGGCAGGGACAGTACTTCATCCATCTGCCGGCCTACCAGTTCGAATCCAGCGGCAATCTGCGCGGTCTTTACAGCCTGCCCGTTGTCACTGCGGGTGACGACAACACGGGCCAGGATGCGCTGCCGACGGACACGCCGTGGATCACGGGTGTGAGCACGGGGATCATCAATCTGGTGCGTGATCAGGCGCCGTCGGACACAACCTCGGAGACGGGCTTTGACTCCTCCACCGATCTCAATGACATCAACATCGACCTCACGGAGGACATCGGTCTCTTCCGTCCGGTGGCGCTGGGCAACATGGTGTTCGCGGACAACAATTCGAACGGCCACTATGACTCGGGCGAAGGCCTGGCCGGAGTGAGCGTTGAAATCTACACGGACACGCAGTTCCCTGAAGTGGACAATCCGCTGTCCATCACCACGTCGGATGCGGCAGGCCGCTACGGCTTCAATTTCCTGCGCCCCGGCAATTATGTGGTGCACATCCCGTCGTCGCAGTTCCAGGCCGGAGGCCCGCTGTATCAGCGCATCAGCATTCTTGAAGGTCTGGTGGGTGATGATGATGTGGGTGAAGACGGCATCAATGACGGCCTGCCCACGGACAACGGGGTGTCGTCTCTGGTGATCAGCCTCTACCCCGGCAATGCGCCGACGAATGACAGCGGTGAGACCGGCTTTGAATACACGTCTGATGACCAGAACGATGCGGCGATCGATCTGAGCATCGACTTCGGTTTCCAGACGCCGGTGGGCGTGGGCAACCTGGTGTTCGTGGATGCCAACCAAAACGGCAGGGCCGACGTGGGCGAAGGCGTGGACGGTGTGACGGTGGAGCTCTACCGCAGCAGCCAGACACCCGGATTTGGTGTGCCGCTCTACAGCGCCATCACCAGCAACGGCGGCCAGTATTTCTTCAATTCGCTGACCGCCGGTGACTACGTTGTGCACATTCCGTATACGCAGTTTGAGCCAGGGCGTCCGCTCAACGGACTCTCCTCCCTCACGGGCGCCAGCAGCGCCTCCCTGGCGGTGGATGATGACGTGCCTGACAGTGAAAACGGCATTGATAACGCGTCCCCATTCCTCAACGGCATCAGCAGCGCGGTCTTCACGCTGGCGGTGAATGCGGAGCCGACCGACGCCACGGGTGAGACTGGTGCGTTCAATTCGGCCGACTCGTTCGATGATGACAACTTCAATCTCACGATCGATTTCGGCTTTGAACTGAACAACCCGAACGGCGTGGGCGTGGGCAACCTGGTCTTCGTGGATCTCAACGGCAACAGTGTCTATGACGCCGGTGAAGGCATCGACGGCGTGAAGGTGCAGCTCTTCAACGCGGCGGCGGACGTGCATACGGCCAATCCGATCGCCACCGTGATTTCGAACAACGGTGGCAGCTACATCTTCAGCAACCTGGTGGAGGGCGACTACAAGATCTTCATTCCAGCCTCGGAATTTGCGGCGGGCAAGCCTCTCTCCGGCTGGCGTTCGCTGCCCGGCGATGGCGCTGACAATGGCGTGGACGACAACGTGGATGAAAACGGCATCGATGTGGCTGATCCGTCCGCCACGGGGGTGGAGTCTGCGCAGTTCCACCTGTCACCGGGTGACGAGCCGACGGATTCACTTGGTGAGTTTGGCAGCAACGCCTTCATGGATGATGCGAACGATGCCAACACCGATCTGACGATCGACTTCGGTTTCTTCCGCTCCGTGGCCGTCGGCAATCTGGTGTTCCTGGATGCGAACTACAACGGCCGTGCGGATGCCGGCGAAGGCGTGGGCGGCGTGACCCTGGAGCTGTATAAGGAAGGTGCGCTCATTCCGTTTGATGCAGCGGTGGCCACCACCACCACGAACACGGACGGCAGCTATCTCTTCGCCGACCTCCCACCGGGGCGCTACTTTGTGCGCGTGCCTTCGTGGCAGTTTGACTTTGGTTCACCGCTGTACGGGTATGCCAGCGTGCTTGGCACGCAGAGCGGTGACGACAGCGTGGGTGAAGACGGCCTCGACAATGGCAACCCCTCCATCAATGGCATCCAGACGGCCGTCATTGACCTGACTCCGACCAATGCACCGACCGGCAGCCAGGAAGGCGGCTATCAGGGCTCCAGCGACGACCTCAATGATGCCTCCACCAATCTCACCGTGGACCTCGGCTTTGTGCTGCGCTCCGGTGTTGGCAACGTGGTCTTCAATGACCTGAACAACGACGGCCTGTTTGATCCGGGTACTGAATACGGCATCGATGGCGTGACCGTCGAGCTGTGGTCCAGTCAAGCGAACGCAACGACGGCGGTGGGCAGCACCACGACCTACGGCGCCGGTCTCTACAGCTTCAGCGTGGCGCCGGGCAGCTACTATGTGAAGATCCCTGCCAGCAACTTCCTGGAAGGTGGTGCACTGGCGAATCTGGTGCCTTCGAAGCCAGCGGCGGTGGGTTCAGCCGTGCCGACGACGACGGCGGGTGATGATGACACGGAACAGGACGGCTACACCACGGGCTCTGTGCTGGTGGACGGGGCACGCACGGCGGTCTTCACCCTGGTGCCGGCGCAGTCGCCGACCGCAGCCACCACGGAAACCGGCTACGACTCCGAGAGCGATGACTTTGACGATGCGAACGTGGACCTGACGATCGATCTGGGCTTTGCGCCGAAGCCGCTGAGCGTGGGCAACCTGATCTTCCGGGATGTGAATTCGAACGGCCTCTATGACAGCGCGGACTTCGGTGTGGCCGGGGCCAAGGTGCGCCTCTTCAAGGTGGGTGACGATCCTGCGACCGCCACGCCGGTGATGGAGACGACGACCAGCATCGACGGCACCTACCTGCTGAACACGTATGAGGAAGGGCAGTACTTCCTCCACATCCCCGCGACGCAGTTTGCGAGCGGCGGCGCACTCTTTGGCACGACCTCGGTGACTGGTGCCGGCAGTGATGACAACCAGGATGACGACGTGGATGAAAACGGCCAGGATGCCGCCAGTCCGACGAGCACGGGCGTGAGCTCCACGGTGTTCGCCCTCGCCTACGGCACAGAGCCGCAGGGTGAAGCCGGCTTCCTCAGTTCGATGGACGAGTACAATGATGCGGATGTGGATCTCACGATCGACATGGGCTTCAGCGGCGGCTCGCTGCCAAGCCTGATGAACATCGGCAACATGGTCTTCAACGACGCCAACAACAACGGCGTGGCGGATGCAGGCGAAGGGGTGCCCGGCGTGTGGATGCTGCTGTATGCAGGAAGCGGCACGGCGGGGTCCACCAGCTACATCCGCAGCACCACGACGGACGCCAGCGGCCGCTACTTCTTCACCAATCTGAGCCCCGGTGTCTACACGGTGCATGTGGCGGCAGACAACTTCAAGGCATCCATCAGCATCAATGGAGGTCCGGTGGGTCCGGGACCGTTGTACAAGATGATGTCTCTGCGCGGCAACCAGGCCGCCGCCAGTGCGGGGGATGACAACCTGGGTGAAGACGGCATCGATTCGCAGAGCCCTGAGCAGGTGGGCATCACGGCGCCAGCGGTCACGCTGACGGCCAATGCCGCACCGACCGGCGCGCAGGAAGGCGGCTTCGAGGGCACTTCAGATGATGCCAATGACAGCAACACGGACCTGACGATCGACTTTGGTTTCTCCACACGTCTGGGCGTGGGCAATCTGGTGTTCCGTGACGCCAATGCAGATGGCAAATACCAGGCTGGCGTGGACAGCGGCCTCGCGGGCATTCAGCTGGAACTCGTGTGCAATGATGGCGCTGGTACGGAGAAAGTCGTGAGCACCACGACGACGGACAGCACGGGCAAGTATTTGTTCTACGCACCGCCGGCGGTGGCTCCGCAGACCTACCATGTGCGCATCCCCGCCACGCAGTTCGCTGCCACGGGCCCGCTGAATTTCCTGGTGCCGAGTGCGCTGACGACCAACGGCAGCGACGACAATCTGAACCAGAACGTGCAACCCGCGGCCAATCCGGAAACGACCGGAGTGGTGACCGCCGGATTCTCCCTGGTGGCGGGCACGCTGCCCACGGACACGGATGGCCGTGAAACCGGATTCGGCAAGACCGCTGACAATGATGACGATGCGAACATTGACCTGACCATCGATCTGGGGCTCAAGGCGAAGGCGCTGATGGTCGGCAACCTGGTGTTCCGCGACGCGAATGCGAACGGTACGTATGAGTCCGGCATCGATGTGGCGATGGCCGGCGTCACGGTGCAGCTCTTCCAGCAGGCGCAGGCGGTGACGG
The DNA here is from genome assembly GCF_044222345.1 of Prosthecobacter sp. GTDB lineage: Bacteria > Verrucomicrobiota > Verrucomicrobiia > Verrucomicrobiales > Verrucomicrobiaceae > Prosthecobacter. The sequence continues at coordinate 40,473 of NZ_JBGANL010000025.1, read as the reverse complement.
ACACGCCGGTGTCTGAGGCGGTGACTGCTGCAGACGGCACCTACATGCTCTACGCCACCGCGCCAGCGGCCTACTACGTCCACATTCCTGCCAGCATGTTTGCCGTGGGCGCACCGCTTGATGGCATGACCTCGGTGGCGGGCACCGGGGATGTGCAGCCCACCACCAATGCGGACACCGGCAAGGATGACCGCTTTGATGAAAATGGCGATGACGCCACGCAGCCGTCTGCCACGGGCATCACCTCCGGCATCATCAATCTGGCCTACGGCACCATGCCGCTGAACAGCAGCGTGACCGCCACCACCGGTGAAAACGGCTTCCAGTCCTTCATGGATGATGCGGCGGATGACTCCGGCATGATGACCGTGGACTTCGGCTTCCTGGGCAGTGCGGGCTCGCCGAATGGCGTGGAGATCAAACGCAATCTGGTGACCAATCCCGGCACGGTGAGCACCGCGACGACCTTCACGGCATGGCAGACGCAGAACAGCCTGAGCGGACTCAACAGTCCGAATGATGATCCGGATGCGGATGGCCAGACGAACCTGCTGGAGTACGCGCTGGGCACGGCGGGTGGCAGCGGCCTGGGTGTGTCGCGCTTCACGCTGGTGAACAACACGGTCACGGGCGCCATCGATGCGGTGCTCTCACGGCCTGCAGGCGGGCATGCGGACGTGCGCTACTCGCTGGAAGGCAGCAATGATCTCAGCAGCTGGACCACGCTGGCGCTGACTCCTGTGACGACGGCTAACGCGGACCAGACAGAAACGCTGCGCTACAGCGCGGTGGAGTCCGCCTTCAGTGGCGCGGCACGCGGCTACCTGCGCCTCAAGGTGACGCTGGATGCGAACCTCGACGGCACGCCTGAAGCCACGGCCACCACGGGTGCGCAGGGCTGGGCACGCATGCAGTTTGCGGTGGGCCGTCAGTCGCTGTCCATGCCGCTGCTGCTGCCTGCCGTTTACACGGGCCAGGTCGCCTCGGTCAGTGGACGCACGGTGGTGCTGAACATCAACGGTGGAGACATCCGCACGCAGTTGCAGAATGGTGTGAGCTACTATGCGGAAGTGCTCAGCGGTGCGCTGACCGGCCGCACCTGGGATCTGGACACGACGGCTTCTACGAGCAGCAGCATCTCCCTCACCACCAGCGCGGACAGCGCGCTGGCCGGTGCACGCATCCGCATCCGTCCGCACTGGACGCTCGGTGCGCTGGTGCCGGTGGCCGGCCTGCAGGCTGCCGCCACGGCGGACACGGCAGACCGCGTCATGTTCTTTGACAGCGCCAGCGGCCAGTTCCAGATCGACTGGCTGCAGAGTGCGACCAACGGTGAAGCGCAGTGGGTGCGAGATGGAGATGCCGCACTGGCGAATGATGCCGCCCGCACCATCCCGCCGCAGACGGGCATGCTGGTGCAGATCCGCAGCACGCCGGCCACACTGACCTTCGTGGGTGAGGTCCGCAGCGCGGCACTCGCGCTGCCGCAGACCGCAGGCACCGCGTTGCTCGGCACTGGCTTGGCCACGGCCAAGACTCCGGGTTCGCAGCCTTTTGTGATCGGCTCACGCCTGCGCCTGTGGAGCGGAGACACTGATCCTGCCACGGCGGTGTATCAAAACTACCTGCTCAATGAGCAGTCCCAGTGGGTGGATGAAACCACCGGCCTGGAGGTGACGAACCTGCCGCTGCTGGATGGCTTCCGGGCGTTCTTCCTGGTGAAGCCGTAGGGCGGGGGGAGGTGGGAGTGCCCATCGGACTTCCTGAAATTTTAATCTCTCTCGCGTTGCAAATCGCAATCCCGGAAGCATTGCTGTTTTGCATGAGGTCACTCCGGCTGCTTCTTCTTTTTTCGCTCAGTCTCGTCAGTTGCAACACGGTGAAAAACACGGGCAACAATGCGTTTCATTACAGCCGCAGGTTTGTGACCAGTGACATCCCACGGGCCTCGCGCTTTGTGTGGAAAGGGGTGACGGGATTGTTTGGCCCGAACGACAACTCCTTCTGGTATGCGGATGAGATGCGCGGCAAGCCCAGCGTGGTGATCAATCTCAGCGAGCAGATGGTGTACCTCTTCAAGCGGGGCGAACTGGCGGGTGGCTCGCCCATTTCCTCCGGGGCGGAGGGGTATGACACGCGGCCCGGCAAGTACCATGTGATGGAGAAGGACATCGGCCACAAATCCTCCATCTACGGCGACTACGAGGACTACCAGGGCAATGTGATCATGCAGAACATCGACAACCGCAAGGACCGCAGGCCGCCGGGCACGCGGTTTGAAGGGGCGAAGATGTACTACTTCATGCGCATCTATGGCGGGGTGGGCATGCATCAGGGGTATCTGCCCGGCTACGCCGCATCGCATGGCTGCATCCGCCTGCCGGGGCACATGGCGGAGAAGTTTTTCCGCGAGGTGCACGTGGGCACGCCGGTACAAGTGGTGCCGTAGGATAGGAGTTTTTAAGTTGGGGCGAGGGTGGATTAATATAGGTTGCCGGAGGTGGGCTGAGTCCCAAGGTGGCGGGAGGAAGCCAACTGCACTGACCATGACGACGAAGACCTGCCTGTTCATTCTGGGCTCAGTGGCGCTGATGGAGATCAGCGCACGGAGCCAGTTCATCAAAGACCGGAGTGATCTGCCGGAACTGGCGCAGGCGGCGGGGAGCCGGCTGGCGGTTGATTATGAAAAGAAGTGGCTGGCGTGGTGCGAGCGGGTGTGCATCCAGCCGTTTGCGGCGAGGCCTGGCGGCAGCGCTGAGGTGAAGGAGAGGGCTGTGAAGGTGGTGCGGCGCGGGATTCCGCTGCTGAAAAATCATGCTGAACGTGATTTCAGCTACAGCTCTGCGAACCTGGCCAGCGACTGCGCGGAACTGATCAAGCAGGGGGTGGATGATCCGCTCCTCTACTGGCTGCAGTGCTGGGCCATCCATGACAGCACGCGTGATTTCCCTGCATGTGCGGCGGCCTTTAAACGTGGCTACAATCACAAGCTGGCGCAGACGATCCTGCCTACGGTGCGCTACCTTCTTATCGTCACCTTTGAGGACATCCGCCGTGATGCCGGGCAAAAGGGAGATGACAGGACCTATGACCGGACGCTGATGGAGTGTGCGAGGCTCTCGCTGCTGGACGGCAGCTACCTTGAGGAAGATGAGGAGATCCTGGCGGAGAACCTGGTGCCGCTGTTTTATGAAGAGGTCTTCACCACGGATGAAAAGAAGGTGGCGGAAATCTGTGAGACGCCGCTGAAGTCGAAGTATGCGCAGCTGATGCTGAAGGGGGCGTTTGAACTGCGCAAGGGAAGGCTGGGCGAGGGCTCTGCCGGAGACCCGTTTGACGGGAAGGTCGGTGCAGAGCACTCGAAGAAAGCGGCGGAGAAATTCCGCGCGGCCTGGGAGCTGCGGCCTGAATACCCGCAGCCGGCGACGAACATGCTGGACCTCAGCATCGTGGCAGGGAAAGTGGTGGAGGAGGACAGTGCTGAATGGCTCAACCGGGCGCTGACGGCGCAGTTTGACTATCTGCCTGCCTACAAGGCGTGGCTGAACGGGCTGCTGCCGCGCTGGGGTGGACGCCATGAGAAGATGCTGGATTTTGGCATCATGTGCGCCCGCACGCACCGCTACGACACGCAGGTGCCGTATTACTTTTTCAAGATCCTCGGGGATGTGCTGGATGAATCCAATATGGGACGGAAGGTGTTTGAGGATGTCATCGTGAAGGAGACCACGCTGGCGCTGTCCGAACAAAAAGTGAAGGACGCGCGGAACGAGGTGCAGCGGGAGAATGCGCTGTCCATGCTGGGCATCCATGCCTGGGCCTGTGAGGAGTATGCGCGGGCCACGGAGGTGCTCAAATCCCAGCCGAAGCGATTCAACCGGCCTGCCATCATCGTGATGCTGCCGTTCAAAACGAACGAGCGCGACATCCGCGGCGAGTCCGAGCTTTATGCCCATGATTGGAAGGATGAATGGGAGAAGGCGGAGTCTGCGTGGAAGGCCAAACGACTGGAGGAAGCGGTGCGCCTGTACGAAGCGCTGCTGGCGAAGCCGGGCGGCAGTGACAATGAACTGGTGGCCTCCAAGCTGGCGTCGGTGCGATTTGAGCAGGAGTTCGCCAAGGGCGGGTGGGTGTCGCTCAACATCGAGCCCCGGCTGCTGTGCTGGCAGCTGGACAAAGGGAACTGGACCGCGACGGAGGAGGGCGTGCTGACGAACGTGGGCATGGGTGATTCGGCATTCATCCTGCACAACGGACGGATCGGTGATGATTTTCAGATGCGCGGGGTGTTTGAAATCAAGGGGGCGCGTGCCGAGGCGGGCATGGGGGTCATGCTGGGCTACGGACGCGATGAGGAGTCGGCGCGCTGGGTCAGCTGCGTGCATCAGTTCGAAAGAATCGGGAGCCGGGTGGAGATGCTGGACGGGAAGTTTGACTCGACGGTGGACGATGCGCTGCTGGGGGATGGCGTCGGGCGTTTCGAATTTGAAATCATCTGTCACGACGGGCGCATCACGTATGCGGTCAACGGCTGCAAAGTGTACACCGACTGCACGGCCTATGACACGCTGGAGCCTTTCCCGCCGCTGAAACGGATGCGTGACGGACGTGTGGGGCTGGGGCATCTGCTCTGCCCCAGCGGCGCGACGACGCGCCTGCTGAAGGCCGAGGCCCGCCGCCTGCCGGATGACTACACGCTGCGGCCCGCAAGCGGGGCGCTGCCCGGAGACACGAAGATGACGGCGCAGCAATTGCTGGACTATCTGGATGAAACGACGTGGAGCTTCAGCAAGGCGGAGAATGAGCCGGAGTTTGCGGAGGTGACGTTCCGTGCCAGCGGCCGCGAGTTCCGGTTTTTCAAAGCGCCGGATGAAAGGCAGATGCACCGCTTTGCAGTGAAGGACGGCCAGACCCTGCGGCTGGCGCAGGATCGCAAGCTGGTCTTCAATGCGGACCACAGCGGGTTCGTGATTCAAAACTGGCCAGGGAAGGGGGAGCAGCGGTACTGCCGCCTGAAAAGCCGCCCGCAGCCGGAGGCCTCACTGGTGGTGCTGCGCAAGGCGGTGACGAAAGAGGAGGTGAGCGCCGCCCGCAAGGCGCGCTGGCAGCACACGCACTGGAAGCGCGGTGACTCCACGCTGGAGTTTTTCGATGACGGACGCTGGCACGAGGACTGGGTGGTGCGCCCGTGGGATGGCAAATGGATGGTGCAGTCCGACGACGAGGCCGTCGTGGTGAAGGGTGACAATGACGTGCAGCACTTCCACATCTCGCAGGACGGGCAGACGCTGAGACGGTCTGACGGGACGGAGTGGAAGCGGGTGCCGTAGGGGTGGAGGCTTGCAGTTACTTGGGCGAAAGGATTTCGTGCAGCACTTCGGCGAGCTGGCCTTCGGTGAAGGGTTTGTCGAGCCGATGGGTCACGCCGAGGGCTTTCATTTCTGCGGCCTGGGGATCTTCCATGCGGCCGCTGGCGACGACGACGGGGATGTCCGGCAGGAGCAGGCGGAGCACGCGTACAAAGGCGAGGCCGTCCATGTGGGGCATGTGCAGGTCTGTGATGATGGCACGGAGGCCGGCCTTGTGACGCATGGCCAGCTGCAGACCGTCCGCGCCGTCTGTGGCGGTGACAGGGTTGAAGTTCAGCCGCTGCAAAACCACGCCGGCCATCTCGCGTACGGCGGCTTCGTCATCCACGAGAAGGATGGTTTCCCCCTGGCCACGGCATGAGACCGCTGCTGCGGGCGCGAAGGGCACGCCACCTTCCGCCACACTGGCCGGGAGGCAGGCGGTGAAGGTGGAGCCCAGGCCCGGCTGCGAAGAGGCCTGCAGGAATCCGCCATGGCTCTTCACAATGCCCATGACGGTGGAGAGGCCGAGGCCGGTGCCTTTGTCCGGGCTTTTGGTGGTGAAGAAAGGGTCGAAAATCCGCTCGAGGATTTCCTTGGGAATGCCGGTGCCGGTGTCGTGCACGCGGAGCGCCACATAGCTGCCGGGGCGGGCATCGGGCACGGAGCTGGCAAAGGCTTCATCCACCACGAGGGGCTGTGCCTCCAGGGTGAGGGTGCCGCCGGTGGGCATGGCATCGCGGGCGTTGACGCACAAGTTCAGCAGCACCTGGTGCAACTGCGTGGTATCTCCGAGCACGGCGGGAAGCTCGGTCGCGCTGGTGACCACCAGCTGGATGTTTTTTGGGAAGCTGCTTTGCATCAGCTTCTCCATTTCCCTGACGAGATGCGCCACCTGAAGGAGCACGCGCTCTCCTTCCGCGCCTTTGGCGAAGGTGAGGAGCTGGCGCACCATCTCCGCGCCGCGTCTGGCGCTGGCTTCAAACATGTCCAGAATCTGCGACTCCTGGGGGCACCTCATTTTGAGCAGCTCCACCCCCATGAGGATGGGGGCGAGGGCGTTGTTCAGATCATGCGCCACGCCGCCGGAGAGCGTGCCGATGGCCTCCATGCGCTGGGAGCGCAGGGCGAGGCTTTCCATGTTTTTGCGTTCGGCGAGGTTGCGGCTGCGCTCGAGCTCCATGGCGACGCGCTGGGCGATGATGCGCAGGATTTCCTGATCCTCCTCGATGAACTCATGCGGGGTGGGGTGGATGAGGCAGGTGACGGCGACGACGTTGCCGTGGGCGTCCAGCGAGGGGATGCCGCAGTAGGCGCTGGCATGGTGGTCGCGGACAAAGGATGAACGGGGGAAGCGCTCCTGCACCTGATTGCAGACGCTGAGTTTTTTGCTGTCTACCACCAAGGAACAGGGGCTGGTGGAAAGTGGCACACTGCCTGCGTCATGCTTGATCTGGCCGTTGATCCACACGACCTTGATCTGCAGCTCCTGGCCGACGACTTCGGAGAGGCAGACCACGGGGACGTCAAAGAGCTTGGCGATCATGCGCACGACCTCCTCGAACACGACGCCGGGATCTCCCGAGAGCTGCATGCTGAGCTCAGAGAGGAGGTGCAGCTTGCGGAGATGCGCGGCATCCCGCTCCTGAGCCTGCCTGCGCTCGGTGATGTCCTGCACGGTGCCGAGGGAGTGGAGGGGCCTGCCGGCGGCGTCATAAACCGTCTCACAGCGCTCCTCCACGAACTTGATGCGACCGTCTGGCAGCAGCAGCCGGTGCTCGATCTCATAGGTGGTGTGGTCGCGCACAGACTCCTCGTAGGCGCGGGTCACAAGGCTGCGGTCTTCGGGGTGGACAGCCTGGATGAATGAATCATAGGATGCCTGGAAGGTGTGGGGATCCTGCTCAAAGATCCGGAAGATTTCGTCCGACCATTTCAGGTGGTTGTCGACGAGATCCAAATGCCAGCTGCCCATCTGGCCGATGCGCTGGGCCTCACGCAGCTGCGCCTCCCGCTCCTGCAGTGCGCTGGTGCGCTGGGCGACGAGCTGCTCGAGCTCCGTGTTGAACTGACGGATCTCTTCTTCCGCCTGCTTCCGGGCGGTGATGTCTGCGCGGATGGCGATGTATTGCACGGGCCTGCCGTCTGCGCCGAGGAAGGGGACAATGGTGGTGTCCACCCAGTAAAAGGAGCCGTCTTTGGCACGGTTTTTGATCTCGCCTTTCCAGACATTTCCGCTGCTGATGGTGTGCCACAGCGCATCGATGAAGTCTTGCGGATGATGCTTGGGATTGATGAGGCCATGCCCCTGGCCGAGAAGCTCCTCACGCGCATACCTGGAGATGGCGCAGAACTTGTCGTTCACATAGGTGATGATGCCGCGTGCGTCTGTGACGGCGACGATGGCGTGCTCATCGAGTGCGGACTTGAAATCCTCCAGCACCTGCTCGGCACGTTTGCGATCGGTGATGTTGATCTGGGCAATGACGGCGCCGCCTTCCTTCCTGGACAAAGGGGAGACCTGCATGGTGAACCAGCGGAGCTCGGTGGGCGAATGACAGGCGTATTCGTATTTGAAAGTCGGCTGTGAATGATCCAGCACGCTGCGCAGACCCTCCATGACGTGCCGCGCTTCATCGCCGAGCTCCTGCATCGAACGCTGGCAGACATCGAGGTAATTGGCGCCCACGCCCACGGCGGAAAGGGAGGCGTCCGCCCCGTTTTCCAGTGCGAAGCGCTCCCAGCCATCGTTGATGGTGATGATGGTGCCATGGCGGTCCACGACGGCGATGTTGGCCATCATGGAATTGATCACGGCGCGGTTCAGAGCCTCGCTGTCGCGCAAGATGCGTTCGAGGTCGTGCTCCTTGGTGGCATCCCGGAAGATCAGCACGACGCCGATGATGCGGCCTGCGGGATCGCGGATGGGAGCGGCGCTGTCGGTGATGGGCCGCTCGGTGCCATCGCGGGAGATGAGGACGGTGTGATTGGCGAGGCCGTGGATTTCGCCGGTGGCCAGCACGTCATCCACGGGGATGAGGGCGGGCGCACGGGTTTCTTCATTGATGATGTGAAAGACTTCATCCACCGGACGCCCCAGCGCCTCGGCCAGGGTCCAGCCGGTGAGGTGTTCCGCGATGGGATTCAGACGCGTGATGCGCCGCTGTGCGTCCGTGGCCAGCACGGCATCGCCGATGGAGTTGAGCGTGACGGAGAGCTTTTCCTCGCGGGAGCGGAGGATTTCAGCGGCGGCTTTCTGCTCGGTCACGTCGCGTGCGGTGGCAATGACGACCTCGCCGGGCTGCGGGACGGACTTCCACCAGAAGAGGCGGGAGGAGCCGTCCTTGAGCAGGCAGCGGTTTTCAAACTGAAGGACGCCCTCGCCTCCGGCCATCTGGCGCGCGACTTCGGCCTGCGTGGCGGCGCGATCATCCGGGTGCACAAACTCGATGTAGGGGCGCGAGGTCAGCTCCCTGGCGCTCCAGCCCAGAATTTGGGTGAAGGCGGGATTGACGCGTTTGAGGTAGCCGTCTGCGCCGATGATGCAGAGCATGTCCAGCGGCACGGTGAAGAAGAGCTCGCGCTCCGCCTCGGCCTGCTGGCGTTTTTCGAAATCGCGCCGGACGAGGAAGCTGGCAAAGCCGATCATGCCGAGGGAGAGGATGCCGCCGAAGGCCACGATGGTCATCGTGGTGGTGGAGAGCTTTCTGGACCGGGTCTTGATGTCCGGGATGAGCTGGCTTTCCTCGGCCTTGAGGGCGATGATCACTTTGCGGATTTCCTCCATGGTCTGCATGCCCTGGCCCTGGCTGATGAACTGAAGTGCTGCGGTGGCATCACTGCTGCGGCGCAGTTTGATCACCTCGCCGGCATGATTGAGTTTTTCTTGAACCAGCGGCTCCAGAGCCGCCAGGCGCTGCTGCTGCCGGGGATTCTCAGACATCAAACGTTTCGCTGTCGCGAAGGCTTTTGGCACCGCGATGATACCTGCCTGATAGGGGTGCAGGAATGACTCATCCCCGGTGATGACAAACCCGCGGTTGGCCGTTTCAATGTTGAGCATTTCCACGAGGATCTCGTCGAGGGTGTCATTGACACGGTGGGTGTGGTCAAAGGAGTCAAAGGTGGCCCCATTTTCATGCTCGCTCCACCAGGCGCTGACACCGGTGAGGAGCAAGAAGACCAGAGCGATGAGAAATCCCGCCTGAATTTTATGTTGGATCAGCACTTTTTACATAGGGAGGGCGGGGTCCAGTTCTTTCATAGCCATGGATTTAACCAGGGTGAAATGATGCTGGAAGGGGGCGCGGCTTGCTGGCTGCGGAGCTTTCAATCCTGGGAGGGCTAGCGGCGCTCTGCGACGAAGATGGTGTGCGTGCAGCGTTTGGCCTGCGGGTAGGCTTTGGCGGCGACGGTTTCGACTTTGAAGCCTGCTTTGGAGAGGCGTTTGGCGAAGGCGTGATCCGTGCTGGCGGACCAGAAGGTGACGCGGCCGCCGGGCTTCAGGGCGTGGGTGATGGCGGAGAAGCCCTGGGTCTGATAGAGGCGTGAGTTGCCGTCCTGCACCATGGCGATGGGGCCGTTGTCCACATCGAGGAGGATGGCGTCGTAGTGGCCTTTGGGGGCGCGGGAGATGACCTGGAAGACATCGTCTACGGTGATCTCGACGCGCTTGTCGTCGAGGAGGTGGCCGTTGACGGCGGTGAGAAATTCACGGTTCCAGGCGACGACCTGGGGCAGCAACTCGGCGACTTGCACGTGGGCGGCGGGGCTGACGAGTTCCAGCACACGGCGCAGGGTAAAGCCGAAGCCGAGGCCGCCGATGAGGACGCGGGGCGTGCCTGAGCCTAGGCGTGCGCAGGCGAGCTCTGCGAGGACTTTTTCGGACTCGGAGGCATTGGTGCCCATGAGGGGCTGGCGGTTGACGCGCAGATAGAAATTTGAATCGTGCGAATGCAGGGTCAGCTCCGCGCCGTCAGGCGTGTGGGAAGTGGCCAGCAGAAGGAAGGGTTTCATGGGGAGGTCGGCACCCGTGAAAGACATGGGGCTCCACGGCCTGTGACAGGAGCGCGGAGAGGGCTGGGTGCAATGGTGAATGACCAGAATTGGATGGCCGCAAAAAGACGCAAAGAAGGGACGCAAAAAGGCGGGGAAGCACCTCTTCCTTGCTGGGCATGCCATCAGGCGCGTTTCGAGTTCTTGTGCAGCCATTCTGCATAGGCTGCTTCAGTCGTCTCTCCCGCAGCCAAGGCCAGGGTTTGCAACACAGCATCGGCTTCGGTGGCGTGGAATTCGCGGCCGTTGCGTTCGAGAAAGCCTGCGCCGAGCATGAAGCCTGTACGCTTGTTGCCATCGAGGAAGGGATAGTTTTTCACGATGCCTGCGGCATAGGCTGCCGCCATCTCTGCAAGGGTGAGCTTGCCGTAGTGGAACAATTGCTGGGGCCTGGAGATGGCGGACTCCAACAGATGCTCGTCACGCAGGCCTGCGATACCGCCGTAGTCCGAGAGCATCATGTCATGCAATGCAAGGCACTCCTCACGGGTCAGCCAGTAGGGCTCTTTCATTTGGCCAGCTCGCGAAGGGTGTTGCGATAGCGGCGGTTCAGGCTTTCAAAGACGGCCATGGTTTTGGCGAACTCGGGGTTGCCTGCAGTGAGCCGGATGCCGTCCTGAGATTCAGTGAGTGTGACCGTGTCTCCCTCCTCCACTTTGAGGTGAGCCAGTGCTTGCTTCGGCAGCACAAGGCCGACGGCGTTGCCGACTTTGCGAAGTTTGAGTTCGAAGGCCATGTGGAAGTGTGATTGCGGATATTGTTACGTCAAGGGTGTTCCTGGCTCGATTGTTTTGGAGTCAGAACACCGAAGTGGACAAATGCTCGCCAATGGTCAGTATCAATTCACAATGAGTTTCTTTTCCCTCGAATTATGCGCTGGTGGTGGTGGTCAGGCCCTTGGCTTGGAAGGAGCAGGTTTTCACCACGTCGCTGTCGTGGAATATGAGCCGCAGTTCTGTACCACGCTGCGGTTAAATCGTCCTCACTGGAATGTTATTCAGCAGGACATCCGCGAATTTCAGCCCAACACTTTTGGTGATGTGGATTTGATTGCTGGAGGGGTTCCATGTCCTCCATTCAGTGTCGCGGGTAAGCAATTGGGTGGAGACGATGAACGCGATATGTTTCCCACCGCACTCAATATAATCGCGAAAATCAAGCCTCGTGCTGTCATGCTGGAAAATGTGCAGGGGCTGGCTTCGAAAAAGTTTACCGAATACCGAAACGAACTGCTGAAACGCTTTTCTAAACTAGGCTATGAAGCGGAGTGGCGTGTGCTGCAAGCTTCCGATTTTGGTGTGCCACAATTGCGTCCTCGATTCATTCTCGTTGCCATGCGGCCCGATGATATGATGCACTTCATGTGGCCTCGCGGTACCGACCTTGCACCGACGGTTGGAGAGACATTGGTGGACCTCATGGGGGCCAATGGCTGGCTGGGTGCGGAAGAATGGATGGAGCGAGCCAATCGTATAGCTCCTACTTTGGTTGGCGGTTCAAAAAAACACGGGGGCCCGGACCTTGGTCCGACACGTGCCAAACGCCAGTGGCGCGAGCTTGGTGTTGATGGCATGGGTCTCGCTGACGAGGCTCCAGATGTCACTTACCCAGAAGATAAAATGCCAAGACTGACAGTTCGTATGGTGGCTCGTATCCAAGGCTTTCCTGATGAATGGCAGTTTAGTGGCAAAAAAACCGCCGCCTACCGCCAGGTGGGCAATGCATTCCCGCCCCCCGTTGCCAAGGCGGTAGGCCGACGCATCATTGCAGCCTTCAAAAGGAGGCGAATTTCAGAAACTGACGAGCCTGTCGAATCTCAGATGCGACTTCTCGAAGAAACCACCACCAAGAAACCATGGAAAAAAAGCCAGGCTCCAAAGCACTGATTCTCGCATACCTTCTTCAGCACAAAGGAGAGGTGGTTAGCAGTAAACAACTTCAAGATGCCTCTGGTGGAGCTTCCGAGTGGGCACGTCGAACGCGAGAACTGCGCGATGAAGAAGGTTACGACATCCTGTCTCACAAGGACAGAGCCGACCTAAAGCCCGGTCAGTACATCCTTGTCAGTGATAAGCGCCGACCTGCATTCAAGCGTGGTATCTCCAAGGAAACCCGTGCCATCGTCTTAGAACGCAATGGCTACACCTGCCAGATGTGCGGAGTTGCCGCTGGTGATCCTGACCCATTCAATACGAACCGGACTATTCGTCTCACTCTTGGGCATATAAAAGATAAATCCAAAGGAGGTGAAGACATACCCTCCAATTTGCGTGCCATGTGCAGCAATTGTAACGAGGGACTTCAGAACGCAGCGCCCATCAAACCTGATCGCCTTCAACTCCTCTCCCAGATCAGGCGTGCGACGATTGATGATCAGAAAGAAGTGTTGGAGTGGATGCTAAGGAAATTCAAGCTGCGGGCTGTTATCGATGAGTAAGCGGCTCTGCGGGCAAGACTGTTCACACTACAGCTTATGATGAACAGGCCCAAGGAGATTGAAATTTCCGCCTACCGTTTCGCCTTGGCGGCGATGGCTTTGTAGTAGCTTTCGATGGCGGCGCGGTATTCGGGGGCGGCTTCGCTTCTTGTGGCTTCGGTGAGGTCGTCGGCCATCTTTTGGGGGAGGTGGCCCCAGTCGCCTTTGACGAGGATGGTGCCCTCTCCGAGGACGCCGTCCTGGAGCTGGGTGGACTGGTTGCCGCCTTCGGCGGACTGGGCCTGGGAATTTTGACCCTGCTGCTTCTGATTTTGCGCCTGCTGCTGGCCGGGCTTCTGGCCGGGGGCCTGGCCCTGATTGCGGGAGTCGGCCATGCTTTGCTGCTGGGCCTGCTGGGCGTTGCTGAGGCTCTGCTGCGCGGATTGCTGGCTGCCTTCGGGCTTGCCGCCCTGGGATTGCTGCTGCTGGCCGTTTTGCTGCTGATTTCCCTGCATGGGGTGGAGCTGGGCATCGAGCTGATCGAGGGCCTGGGCGAGCATCTGGCCCTGAAGCTGTTCGAGGGGGGAGGCGAGCATGGGAGGGGAGGTCTTGCTGGCGGTGGCTTCGGCGGCTTTGGCTGCCTGGGCGGCGTTGGCGAGGCTCTGCTGCGCGGCCTGGGGATTGGGCACGGGATTGGCCTGGGTGGCCTCTGCCTGCTGACCGGCCTGCTGGAGCTGATTGCTGGCCTGCGCGACCTGCTGGGCGGCTTCTTTATCGCCAAGGCGCTGCTGATGGCGTGAGACGCGGGCGAGATCGCTGGCGGCTTGTTTTTGCGCCATGCCGTTTTGCACGGCCTGCTGGGTTTCTTTGGCGACGGCCTGCTCGGCAAGCTGGGCGGTGGCCTGTGCGGCATCCGCGAGGGCCTTCTGCATGGACTGGTTTTTGGGCAGTTCTTTTTCCAAGGCTTCAAGCACGGCCTGCGGGTTTTGCGTGGCGTCCTTGGCCATTTCGGCGAGCTGCTGGGCGCGCTGGTAGGCTTCATCCAGCGGCTCCTGCACGCCGAGGTCCTGCTCCATCTGCTGCATGGCGGCCTGCTCGGCTTCGGTGAGCTGCTGGCCGTCTTCGACCTTCTGCATGTTTTGCGCGAGCTGCTCAAGCGCCTGCGCGGTCTGCTGCTGGGCATTGGCGGCGGACTGCAGGGCCTGGGCCTGGGGCTTGCTCTGAGATGCCTGGGCGGCCTGCTTCAAATTTTGCGCAATTTGAGGGGTCTTCTGCTGAATCTGCGCGAGGGCGACATCCGCGGTGCGGGCGAGCTGGGCTTCGGCCTGCTTGGTCAAGTCAGACGCGTTGGCTTCCTGGCGAAGGGCGGCCTGCAGGGCGGCCATTTTCTCGGCGTTTTCGGCGGCTTCGGGGCGGAGTGCCTGGGCTTTTCCGGCGACTTCAGCGACGGGCTTTTCGGCCTTGGCGGCATCGGCGGCGGTCTGGGTTTCCTGCTGGGTCTTTTTGAGATCGGCGGCCACGCGTTTCATCATGTCGCTGACTTCCGGGGTGAGTGAGGCGAGCTGGGCGCGTGCGGCATCCACCTGCGGCTGAAGCTGGGCGGCGAGCTCGCCGGCCTTCTGCTGGGCATCGGCGGTGGCCTGCTGGCCGGGCTGTGAATTGAGCTGCTGGCCGGGCTGCTGCTGCGAGGCTTCGCGGGCGAGGTTTTTGTTCTGCTCGGCGGCGTTGCGGGAGGCATCGCTGGCCTGTTGGGCGGCTTGGCGGAGGTTGTTCGCGGCCTGCGGATCTTTCTGCTGCATGGCATCGGCAATGCGGGCGCGGTTGATCTTGTCCGGCACCTGCTGGAGGGCCTCGGCGGCGGCGCGGGACTGGGCGGCGGTCTGGGTGAAATCCTGCTGGCTCTGCGGGCGGCTGCCTCCAGCTTGGGCGGCCTCCAGGGCCTGCGCGGCATCCTGTGCAAGGGCATCGGCTTCCAGGATGCGTGTGGCCAGATCGAGCTGCGAGGTCTGCTCCTTGAGATCTGCCATGGTCTTGGCGGCCGGAGAGGGCGGCCCATTGCTGCGCCGTGCTTGATCGGCCTCTTCCTGAGTAGGCAGGGGAATGCTCCCGGCTGCGGAGGCCTGGCGAGCGAGCTCGCCCACGGCGCGGCTGGCGCGATTCATGTCGAGCGCGGCCTGGGTGTTGGTGGCCTGGTTTTGCTCGCGCAGTTCGGCCTGGTCTTGGAGTTGTTTGGCGGCTTCGGTGAGCTGCTTCTCGGCACTCTTCAAGGCCATGAGGCCATCGTTGTCGTTCTTTTTTTTGTGACGTGGGTCACGTGCCTCATTTTCAGCTTCCGCAATATAGTACCGGGCCTTGACCAGCTTGGCCAGTGCAGGGTTTTCCTGGCGGGTGAGGTTTTCGCGGCGCTGCTGGGCTTCGTTGGCCGTTTGTTCGGCAATGTTGCGGGTCACTTCGGCGGCCTGCTGCAAACGGCTGCGCAGATTGTCGGATGCGCCATAGAGATGCTCAGGGCTTTTCGTTTGATCTTTCTTGTCCAGACTGCTGTCAAGATCAGCGGAGGTCTCGGCGACCTTTTTGTCGATGTCCTGAAACTGCCCGCGATTGCGGCCTTTCTGGGATTCATCGAGCTTGGCCAGATCCTTCTGCAAGGTCTTGGCCTGGGCCATGAGGGCGCGCTGCTGCTCCTGCCATTTGGGGCGCTGCTCGGCATCGCGGTTGGCCTGAAGGGAGGTCTCGGTGAGCATGCGGGACTGGCGCTGGAGCTGCTGGGACTCCTGTGCGGCGATCTTGGCGCTTTCTTCGGCGGCGAAGGCGCGGAGGGCATCGGCGATGACGCTGGCGTGGCCGGCGGCTTCACTGGCGGCGCGCTTGAGGGGCTCGGTGTTTTCGATCTCGTCGGCGTTGAGCTTTTCGAGGTCGGGAAGCTGCTCGCGGCGGAGCTGGGCGAGCTTTTTGCCAAGGAGCTGGGCTTCGGAGGCATCGAGCTGATTGGGGGCATCGCGGGCGGCGTCTTTGAGCGCGGTCCAGAGTTCTTCGGACTGGGCTTTGACCTGCTCGAGCTTTTCCTGGGCGGAGGCGAGGGCGTTGGCGGCATCGTCCCTGGCCTTGTCGGGGGCTTGGCGGGCGTTCTTTTCGGTCTTGCGGACTTTGTCGAGTTCCTTGCGCAGCTCGCGGGCTTGTTCATCGAGACGATCGGCCTTCAGGGCGAGGCGGCGCTGGCTTTCCGCCCAGTCGCGCTGGCGGGGATCGATGGTCTGCTCCAGGATGATGACGCGGACGGGCGGGGATTCGGCCTTCTGGCCTTTGAGGTCGGTGGCGATGAGCTTGATGAGGAGGGCGTCTCCGGTCTTCACGCCGAGAGGGGCGAGGGGGAGGAGGGTCTGCACGGTGGCCTCTTTCGCAGACTTGGTGATGGGGAGATCGCGCTCGGTCCAGTTGGCGCCATTGATGGCATGGGCGAGCTTCATGCCGCCGAGGCCGACATCATCCGTGGCGAAGCCGGCGAGGCGCACGGCTTCATCGGGCAGGAGTTCGATCTGCTCGGCGGGGTCGTTGATCTGCGCGATGGGCGGGAGATCGGGGATGGTGGTGATGCGCCAGGGGGTGCTTTCCTCATTGGTGAAGCCGGTTTCTTTGGACTTCAAGGTGACCTTCCATGAGCTGTGGGTGGCCTGCACGGCGATGTCTGCGGTAAGAAGGCCTTCGGGCGTGGTGGAGGAGGGCAGGGGCTTTTTCTCGGGGAGATCGGGGTTCAACTGGAAGTCGCTCTGCGAGACGGGCTGGTTGGTCTTGAGCGTGAGCTTGATGGTGGAGCCGTCGAGGGCTTCGAGGTCGCCCTGGTCTGCGGTGACCTTGGACTCCGGCCAGCCGGAATAGGCGGGCGGGAGGATGGTCTTGGTGAACTCGACGATGCGGGGCTGTGCGCGGGCGCTGAGGGTGCGCCAGGGGGTGATGGCGTCTGCGGCGTGGATGCGGTAGCGAACGTCCGTCTGGCCGACGGGGACGACGCCTTCAAAGCGTGCGGTGCCGATGGCGGAGAGCTCGGTGCGGCGGGGCTTGGAGCCTTCCACGGCGAACTCCAGGGTGACCTGTGCGGGCTGGGGGCCTTGGGTTTCGATGATGAGGGGGACCTCCGAGCCGATGGGGGCGAGGGCGCTGGCCTGCTGGGGCTCCAGGATGCGGATCTTGACGGAGGCGGGGCGTTCGAGATTGGCGAAGGGCAGGGCGGCGCGGACCATGAAGCCGCCAAGGTGCAGGCCGGGGACGAGGCAGAGAATGAGGATGGTGGCGGCGACTGAACCGACGGCGATGAACCAGGGGCGCAGGGCACAGGTGGGGAGCTTGCTATTCCAGTCGATGCTTTCGATGGAGGCGGCGACGTCGTCCTGAAGCTTTTCGCGGAACTCGACGGAGTCCTTCACATTCACGCCGCCTTTGGGATCGGCGAGTTCGACGGCGGCGAGCAGGCGCTCGCGCAGGGCGGGCTCTGCGGCCTCGATGAGCTTGGCGGTGCCTTCCTTGCCATGGGCCTGTGCGATGAAGCGCCATGCCACGCGCCATGCGGCGTAGGCAGCGCCACCGTAGGCGGCGAGGGTGACCCAAGGGCGCAATGCATCCGGCATGAACCATGCGCGGTCGAGCAGGGCGATGAGTGCGAAGGTCGAAAGAGCGAGGGTGGCGGCGCAGAGGGCCGCGCGCAGTTGCAGCAGCTTTTGACGGCGCAGGCGGAAGCGCTCCAGGGCTTCATGCGTGGCGGGACGGAGGGCGAGATTCATGCGAAGGGAATGTAACGCGGCAGGGAGAGGGTTCTTTGCGGGGAGAGGGTGACGTGAAAAGGAGCAAGTGAAAGGGGAAAAGGTGGGTGGGGGGGCGGACTGAAAAATGAGAACTGAAAACTGAAAATTTTTAAAATGGATGAGCAGAGGCGGCAGGCGGGGGCAGGGCGGGCTGCGGCCAAGGCTTGACCTTGGGAGGGGTTTTGGGTTTCATGGTGGGGAATTCGGAAGCAAACCAGAGGTGCGCCACGGGCTGCGTGGCCGGCTGTCTGGCCGAGGAAACTGAATCGATGTCCCGCCATGAAACGCCGATCTTTCTGTCTGGTGCCGCTTTTCGAAGGCGAATCAAAAGACGCATGGCTGCTTTTATTTGTTTTTCCGCCTGTGTCGCACGGGCATATGATGTCGATCTACTTTGACCGGGAGGCGGATCTGGAAACGGCCAAGGCGATCTGGCTGAGCGTGGAGGAAAAAGAACCGTGAGTGAATCTGAGAGCTGAGCATGTCCCTATGAAAAACGTCACCCTGCATATGTTAATTCTGAGCCTGAGCTGCATGCTGAGCGCCTGCGCTGCGAAGACAACGTCTGCCGCGACTCAGTGTCCGGTGAACGAGCCTGTCCGCTGGAAGGTGGACGATGCTGATAGGCCCTCTTATCTGGATGCAGATGTCGAAGAGATCGCGGTGGTGGAGCGGATTTCCTATGACCAGCAGGCGCAGGCCTTTCGCATGCTGGAGTCCGGAAGCTTTGTGCGCGTGACGAATGCCAAAGCCGAGGAGCTGATGGGGCATGCCTTTTCGGCGCGCAGCGCCATCCTGAAGCAGGCGGAATACCATGCGGAGCGTGCGGCCTTTTTCGCGGAGCTCTGTCTCGAAAATCCGAAGGATACCAGCCACAGGGATGCCAGGGACGAGGAGCAGGCCTCGGCCCGGCGGCTGCGCTCTCAGAGCAGACATCTCAAGCCCTACCTGATGCGGGCCATCGGTCTCGCAGGCTGCGGAACGGGGAGCTTCAGTGCGCTCCGTCATCATGATGATATCTGGGTTTCCTTTGGAGGGATTGGCAGCGGATTCACCCCGGAGCCGCAGGCGGTGATTGTTTATCTCGACCGCCCGCCCCGAGCTGCGCATGTGACGACTCCGGGGACCTGTCTCTGATGGAATGGGAGCGTTGAGTTCGTGCATGGTTATGCCCCTCATTCCTGCACGGAAACGACGGGGTGCGGAAGGCGGGTAAGGAGGCGATTCTCGGGCTTGACCCAAACAAGATGGAGTGAAAGAGGATGTTTGAATTTTCCGCCGCCCCATGAGTGATTCCGAGCCCCTGCTGATTTATCCGATTCCGAGTTTGATTTCGATCCTGGTGAGCCGGGAGGAGGAGAAGGGGAGCGCGCTGACGGAGGCGGAGGTGATCGAGATCCGCAATGGGTGCAAGGCGGCGGCGGTGCCGAGGGAGGTGGCGGCGAAGATTGATGCGGAGCGCGGGTACAAGGACATCGACCCGGTGCGGTGCTGGGAGGAGTGGCAGGAGGTGAGGAAGACGTTTTGAGGATGGTTTGTGCTGCTGTTTTCTGGTATCCACACGCCTTGAGATGGATGCCAAGCCGCCATCGTCTGAGCCGTCAGGTTTATCTGACGGGCTTGTAGGACCTTCCATCTCTCAGCCAGCCGGTGCCATCGCAGCGAGGGCAGGTTTCAAAGGATATGCTCAGGCCGCCAGGGTCCACGCGTCCATAGCCGCCGCATTTGGGACACTTGTAGGCTCCCTGATCCATGGCCTGCGCATCCCTCTGATGCTGCTCCGCCGTGATCCGGGTCATGCCTTCGCCCGCCTTGTCGAGGCCTTGTTTGGCCACTGCGGCACCCGAAAGCAGAACGGCGCCTGCAACGGCTCGATAAGGCTCCATACGAGATGCTACTTCTGATCTGTACTCAGCGGTTTTGGCATTGACGTCGATCTTGGGATCTGAGTCATCGACCATGCCATTGTTGAAGGAAGGCTCTGGCGGTGAGCTGGGTGCAATGGGGGCGAGCTGGGCGGAGTACCGGGATGGGGCGGTGTTTTCAGTCGCGCACGCGGCCAGCAGCAAAGTGAGCAGAAGAAGCGCAGAAGGTGTTTTCATCGGAATGAATCCTAGTTGCTGTGAGTCACGGTTTTGAAATCATACATGTTCACCTCGAGTTTGACAGATCCCTCCTGTTTGGAGCCGCCTTGGAAGACTCCGAGAAGGTGGGCGGATTCGGCCAGAGGGACTTTCTTCGTCCACCTAAAAGTAGTGGGGCTGGCGGATTCCAGTGTGACTTCGCGGCCAGAACCCAGACTCAATATGTAGTCACACTGTCTTGAAATGGGGAAAGGGAGGCCGTCTTTGAAGGCGATGGTTGTTTCGAGGTCGTAGTCAACGTATGTGCCGATGCGCGAGCCGATCAGCTCAACATGATTTTCCTCATAGGGCTCGCTTTTGCTGATGATGCGGATGTTGTATTTGAACAACAGGTCGGGGCTCCGCGTGGTCGAGCGTGAGGGATTGCTCTCAAGCGGGATCCGGTACAGCCAGCCCATGGGGATGTCCTGGTTGCGATCCAGTCTGAGGTATTTCAGGAAACGCTCGTACATTTCAGAGGCTGTGGCGTCATCTTGCGAGACTCTGGAGAAGGATGAGCCGCTGTCAGATGTGGTCTGCATGGCGGAGTCAAGCAAGCTACAGGAAGGGATCGACAGTGCAGTCAGGATTGCAAATGCGCGTCGAAAGGAAGGATGCATAAGGCAGTTGGTGGGTGGGTGATTGGCACCTTCATGCATTCAGCTGCATTTTTAAGGTGAACATTGAAGAGATGTTAACCGAATATTGGATTTTGCGGCAAGTTTTTTTGGTTATGAGTTCTGGAGAACTTGAGCCCTCCTTCTTCCGTCCAACCAACCGAGCACTGAGGTCTTATCCGCAGGTAAGGTTATTCTCGTTTTCGAGAATAACGTCAAAGGCAAAAAACTTACTTTCTGCGGAGTATGAATTGGCATAAATATCATTGTATCTGACCTGAATCAGAACACTGAAACCGGATTCATTGTGGAAAGTCCAGAATCGCCATTACCAAATTTGCAACCGTCCGCTTTTGGACTGCCGCCTGCTTTGCCGCAGGGGGAGAGTCTGAATCCGTTTGCGGATGATGTTTGTGCGGGGCCGTTTGGCGTGGCGGAGAATCGCTCGGTGCCGGGTTTGAACGGGGACATTTTAGGGCAATTGACGGCGACGATTGATGAGCGTCAAAGCAGCGCGGGTCGTGCTGGCGGGCAGCCTCTGCTGCTGCTGACGGCGCCGCGTGCGGGCTACGGCAAGACGCATCTGCTGGGGCGTCTGGCGGCGGCGGCAAACGGGCAGGTGGTGCTGGTGCCGCTGGCGTTTCGGCTGGAGGATGAGATCGGTATTTCGGCGGTGGCGGTGCGCGGGCTGGAGTCGATGGCGCGTGCGGAGGCTTCGCGGGAGGGCTGGACGAAGCTGCGTGAGGCCTGTGCGGGTGTGTGCGCGACTTTGGTGCGGCGTTTGATCGAGAACGGTACGCTGCCGTGTGCAAACCCGGAGCAGGCGCTGCGTGTGCTGGGCGGTGATCCGGTGGAGGTGTTTGACGAGAAGGGCAGTGCACGGCTGATCGGTGACTGGGTGCGGCGCTTTGAAGGGCAGCTGCGCAAGCCGATGACGGAGCAGGCGATGAAGCGTGTGCCGGCGATCCCGACGGCGCTGGAGTCGTGGGTGAATGCGATGCTGAACCACGCGCTGGACGGCGGCATGAGCCACATGGCGGTACTGCGCATGCTGGCGGCGGATGAATCCAATGAAGGCCCGGTGACGTGGCTGCGGCTGCTGGGCCTGTGGCGGCCGGTGGTGCTGCTGGTGGACCATCTGGATGCGTATTACCGGAATCCGGAGGCTGGGCTGCGCATTGCCTCCCTGCTGCTGGACATGTCTGACATGGATGGGGTGCATGTGGTGCTGAGCCTGAACCAGGATGTGTGGCAGGCGACGTTTGGCCACCATCTGCCGAGCGCGATGGAGGACCGGCTGACGGCCTCCCAGATGCTGCTGCGTGGCATCGGGGAAGGCGAGGCGGCGACGCTGCTGCGCCTGCGCCTGCAGCATGCGGGCATCCCGGTGGATGCGGGGCGTGAGTTCACGAATTTCCTGGATGTGAAGCGCTATTTCCTGGGACGGCCGCTGGGCTCGGTCTCGGCGCGTACGTTTCTGCGGCATGCGGCCAAGCAGTGGGACTTTTTTCAGCAGACGCTTTCGGCTCCGGTGATGCAGGGCGGGGTCTCTCTGCACACGATGACTGCGGATGAGGGCGTGGTGCCGCTGATGACGGAGGAGGTGGCTGAAAGCACGGAGGAAAACCAGGCATCTGCGGGGGAGTATCCGATTTTTGATTCCAGCACGACGACGCAGATGAAGCTGATGGCGGAGGGGCTGGCGGAACCCACGCCGGCGCTGCCACAGGAGGATGAAGCGCCGCTGCTGCCACCGCCTGCGGGCCTCAATGGGAAGCATCTGCCGCCGCCGAGCGCGGTCGTGCATGCGGACACGAGCGAGGAGGATGAGGCGCCGGCGCAGTTCTCGCCGAGCTCTGCGGGTGCGTTTGAAAATCTGCGCGAGATGCTGGGCAAGCTGAGACAGCCGAGTGCGCCGCATGCTGCTGAGACGACTGGGACGCATTCGGTGGCCGAACGTCTGTCTGATGTGCTGGGTGCTGTGGCCACACCGGCGCCCGAAGCGGCTGTGGCTGCTGCGGCTGTGGCACTGCCTGCGCCGGCTGCTGCGGTGGCCATGCCGCCGGCGTTTGTACCCGCATCCCGGTCTGCGGCGACGGGTGCGCCAGCCGCGCAGAATGCGGAGCGTGATGCGCTGCTGGGACGCTATGAGGCGCTGCGCCTGCAAATGGCTGCGGAGGCGCTGTCTCTGCCGCTGGATTTTACGAAGCTGGCGGATCTGATCCGGCTGGCGGGCAGGCGTTTTCCGCTGGTACGCTTCAGCGAGCATGAACTGCCGGGCATGACGGGCCGCTATGCGATGTGCTGGTCGCTGCAGGGACTGGAGGTGGTGTTTGGCCTGGCGAATTTCGCGGACGGCCCCTACTGGCGCACGCTGGCGGGTTTTGCCGCCGGGCGTCTGGCGGAGGTGAACCAGGATGCGCAGGCCACGGGCACCGCGGTGCCACGGCTGAAGATCACCACGTTCAAGACGGACCGCGAGCAGGAGAGCTGGACGATTTTGCAGCAGAGCCCGTCTTTTCCTGAGGTGCTGAAGACGAACGTGGACCCGATCCACCTGGACACGCAGAATGTGGCGGCGCTGTATGCGATGCAGCGGATCATCAAGGAGGCGGAAAGCGGAGCGCTGGAGGCCACACCTGCGCAGGTGATGAGCGTGCTGGCGCGTGAGCTGGACTTCTTCTGGAAGAGGGTGACGCGGGCGGCGTAGCGGAGGAAGTTTGCAGTTGTTTGCGGTGGTTGACGATTGTTTGCGGTTGTTTCCTGAGTCAGAGCTGCGGAAGATGAGCGGGAATGGCAATGATGAATGACGAAGGTGGAGATGAGGCGGTGCTTCCGCTTTTTACGGCACGGCCATGGGCGGTGGCGGGAGGCTTGGGGTCTTCTGAGCCGGGCCGTGCAGTGAAGCCGGCGGTGACGGAGGGGCTGGAGCTGTTTCAGGCGGCACCTGCTGCAGCGGAGGCGGAGGGCTACGCGGCGTGGAAGTCGGAGATGGCTGCGGAGAAGGCGGCCGAGGAGGCGCGGCGGCGCAGCGCGGAGCTGCCCGTGCGTGCGGGTGAGGAGGGCTTTGCGCGCTGGAAGGAGGACGCGGAGGTGGCGCGGCGTGCTTTTGAAAAGCGCTGGGGCGTGCCGCTGGGAAAGCTGGTGCGCGTGCAACTGCGCGGGGAGGCGCGTGAGCGTGAGGGGCTGCTGCGCGTGGCGGAGGAGGCGGCGGAAGGATCGAGCAAGCTGCTGCGCCTGACGCTGGGCGGACACACGTTTGCGGCGGCGCAGATCGAGAGCGTGGTGCGGGTGTAGCTGCGGGGGATGGGGTGGTTGGGTATTTTGTGGTATGACTGTGTCTGGGCGGGCTTTCACAGCCATCGCGATGCAGAGGGCTGCAAGGACGACGCACTTTTTTGAAGCGCCTGCGGGTGCTGCAGACCCGGAAACAGGGACGCGCACAGCGCATCCCTACCAGCTCTGGAGCTTCGCGGCAGGCCCGGAGAAAGCGGTGGCTGCGATCGTGCTTCCATACGCAACCTCATTCCCAATTTAAGGCTGTGGTGGAGGAGCAGTAAAATGAAGAGCGGCGGCGACTCCTTATTTGGCAAAGAGCTTGTGCGAGCCGTCGCAGGCGGGCATTTTTTGGGAGTGGCCGCAGATGCAGTCGTGGATGCCTTTGCCAGCGAGGATGCGGGGCGTGCAGGCTTCGATGCGGGAGGTGCGGGTGGCGGACTGCTTGGCGGCGTTGAAGTGGAGGAGGTAGGCGCGCTGGCGGCCGGGGGTGAGGGCGGCGAAGGCTTCGTCGAGCGCGGGGTTTTTGTTGAGTTTGGTTTGCAGCTCTTCGGGGATGGGCTCGGGGGTGGTTTTGTACTCCGGCTTCACTCCTGCCTTTTCGTTTTCGATGGCGGCGAGGAGGAAGGCTTTGAGGTCGGGCTCCAGGGCTTTGATTTCCTTCACGCTGGTGAAGGGGATGTAGCGCCCGGCCTGGGTGTGTTCGCCGGGTTTTTGGAGGAGTGCGCGGGGATCGTCAAGGAGGGAGCCGTTGCAGAACATGAGGCGGCAGTGGTCTTTGAAGCCGCCGATGAGGACGATGTTGCGGCCTTCATGGGTGTAGCAGGGCTGGTCCCATTTGAGCTCTTCGGTGAGGCCGGTGGAGAGGATGATGCGGCGCAGGGCTTTCATTTCGGGCTGCCATGCCTTGGCGTTGGCGATGTGGGCATCGATGGCGGGGTGCATGCGGCTCATGAGGGATGAATCGAAGCGGGTTTAGTTTGAGCCGGTCGAAAAATAAATGGCCGCAGCGGAAGGTGAGAGAGCGACGAAGCCGAATGTGCGGCCCGTGAGTTTCTTGGGTTCGTAGAACTCGCAGTTTTGGAAGGCGGCGGCAGCGGGCCACCAAGCGGGCGCGGGGCTGTGGCCACCGTAGCGGGGAGAGTCTACGTGGCTTGTTTGTGGAGAGAGAATCTTCTGCCACTTGGGGAGGTCTGCGGCAGGGAAGGTGATGACGCCGGAGAGAGTTTCATTCGAAGGGCCGGGAGCCAGGCCTCCACTGATGACGTCTTGGGCCATGTGGGCATCGAGGAGCGGGCCGGGGAGCTTGTCGTATTTGGAGAGGATGGCGGTGGCGCGGGTGACGCGCTCTGACTGCGTGCCGGTGATCTCATCGCGTGTGTGGTTTGGACCGCAGGCGCTGAGGGTGCAGGCGAGGATGAGGAGCGTGAGGGCTTTCATGGGGGAGCCGGTTTGCTGGTCTTCTTGAGCAGGAGAGGGTGGGGTTTTCGAAGACGAGGGTGAATGAGGAGGCGCTGCCACACACGCACTGGCCCACGAATGACCCTAAACTGAGGCGTGGGAAGTTCCATGCCTTCGCTGGAGGGTCATTGTGCGGTTGTTTGGGAATCAGGGGCTCTGGCGAAAGCGCTGGTCGACGGGCAGGAGTGCCCATCGTACTTGGCGAGCCTGCGGCCTACTTCTTGGGCTCTTCTTTTTTCTTCTTCGGTTCTTCCTTTGCCTCTTCGGGCTTCACGGGGACGCGGACTTGGAACTGGGTTTCTTTGCCGAGGTTCTTGGTCAATGTGGCGGGGTAGTCCCAGGCGGACTTGTCGGGGGCGTAGACGACGACTTTGCTGCGCATGGCGGCCATGGCGGTGGCCTGGGGGATGTCGAGATATTTGAGGACGTTGAGCATGGCGGGGCCGACGGCCTGGGGATCGCCGGCGACGGCGACGGTGCCGTTGTGGGTGAGGGGGAGGTCGTGGAGGTCGAGGCGCTTGATGTTGTCTTCAAAGAGGGAGGCGTAGAGGGCATCTACGGCCATGTCGCGATGGGCCTGAATCCAGAGCGGGGTTTCGCCGAAGCCGGGGATGGCGCGGATGGTTTGCAGGGTGCGGCGGATGTCCCAGACGCGCATGCCATCGAGGGTCTGGCCGAGGAGGTAGAAGCGGCGGAGGCGCTGGGTCTGGGCCTTGGCGCTGCCGGTCCAGGCGGTGGGGCCGACGCCGCGCGGGCAGATGTAGGCCATGCCCCATTTGAAATTGGTGAACATCTTCTTTTCCTGCTCGAAGGCGGCGTCGTCCTTCGGTGCACCGGGGAAGACTTCGATGAGCTTGCCAAAGCGTGAGTGGTAGGTGGCGCAGAATTCATCCCAGCCGGGTTCATCGAGGACGTTGAGCGCTACGAGGTCGAGGTCTTCGGCGCGGAGGCCGTCGCGATGGACGACGTAGAGGCGGAGGCGGAAGGGGGACTGGCTGTCGAAGTCGTAGGCGGTCATGCGGATGCCATCGACTTCGGCGCTGCTTTCCTTTTGCGGATTGACGGAGGCGATGTCCTTGGGCCAGCCGTTGAAGACTTTGTTTTTGAGGTCCTGCATCCAGGTGTCGCTCTGCTTGGACCAATCAGCCGTGTTGGTGGCAGGCGAGGGTGCTTTGGCCATGGGGACGAAGGTTTCGTCGGCCTTGGTGTTGATCTCGTCCTTGGGGAGGCCGGCGGTGAAGACTCGGAGGGATGCGGGCTCGATGGTTTTCTTCGCGCCGTCGATCACGGCCATGGTGTCGGCACCTTTGAGGAAGCGCTCGAACCAGTGGAAGGCGCCCATGTTGAGAGGCTGCAGGTCCTTGTGCGGACCTTCGGCGACCTGGAGGCCGATGTTTCCCTCTTTGCCGAGGAGGGAGTAGAGCTTGCGCACGTTTTGGTAGATGCGGAAGACGCCGTCGATGGGGAAGATGGAGTCTTTGTCGGTGTTGACGATGAGGAGCGGGCGCGGTGCGGCGAGGGCGACCATGCGCTCGAAATTCCAGCGGTAGGTGTTCACGAAGAACATGCAGTCGCAGTGGCCTTCGACGCAGCCGTCGATGACCTGGTTTTGCATGTCGGTGACGCCGGCGGTGGGGGCGCTGGCTTGGATGCGTTCATCCAGCGCGGTGATCCACCAGGAGTAGGCGCCGCCGCCGCTGCGGCCGGTGACACCGAAGCGGGTCTTGTCCACTTCCTTGCGGGTTTCGAGGTAGTCGAGGGCGCGGATGCAGCTCCAGGCTTCGAGGCCTGCGGGGGTGTAGCCGCGTGAGAACCACCACCAGCGGCCTTTGCTGTAGGTGCCGTGGTGCTCGCCACGGATCTCGCCGAGCTGCACGGTATCGATGATCATGCAGGCGTAGCCGTGGCGTGCGTACCAGACGCCGTGGTGCTCATAGCCGGCCTTGTTGCCGAGGCTGACGCCGTCTTTGACCACAACGGCATGGCCGCAGACGTAGAGGATGGTGGGCAGAGGTTTGTCCATTTTCTCCGGCAGGTAGAGATTCGCCGTGACGTAGAGTCCGGGCATGGACTGGAAGTGCATTTTTTCCACGATGTAGCCGTCGCCTTTGAACTCGCCGGTCTTGGTGGCATTGAGCGGGGTCTTTTCCGGCAGGGGATCGAGGCCGAGCATCTCAAAGAGCTGGCGGCGGTACTCGGGGGCCTTGGCCTCCCAGTCGGCAGCGGTGGTGATCTGCGCGAGACCATTGTCTGCGGTGATCTCGCGTGTCTGCTCGGCGAAGTAGCGGTCGATGAGCCTGTTTCCCAGCGTGTCCGGGGTCTTTTCAGGATAGGGCGAGGCCGCGAGCAGGAGGGACGGCAGCAGGCAGAGGAGCAGGGGAGAGCGCATGAGATGGGATGACAGCCAAAACGTTCCCCGATGGCAAGAGTGATCGTCATTTCCATCGGCGCATAAAAGTGCACGAAAATGCAAAACAGTGGTTGCATAAAAACTGAAGCGTCTATATTCGCGGCCCCTGTTTTTCACACCTGCTCGGGTGGCGGAATTGGTATACGCGCAAGACTAAGGATCTTGTGCCGAAAGGCTTAAGGGTTCGAGTCCCTTCCCGAGCACCACTCTTTGAAGTACAAAGAGTCACGGAGAACAGTGTGAGCTTAACAACTGACTGATTTGTTCACGGGTGAACTTGAGGTTCGCGCAGATGATGAGCGCGGCATGCGCGGGTGTTGCCGCGTTCTTGTTCACCAAGCAAAAAACGTGGCTGGCTCAGAAGCGGTAGGTCACCGAGAGGCGAAACATGCGGGGCTCGATGGGGTGCACGTGGACGCCGTCCACCGGGGCGGCATCACTTTTGAGCTGGGAGGCATAGTAGTAGGCCACATCGTAGTCGCTGCGGTTGAGCAGATTGAGGCAGTCCATGGCGATCTCCCAGTTGTTCTTGCGGTACCCGAGGCGGGCATTGACCTGAAGTGACTCGCGCGTTTTGACGTCCACCACGGAATCCAGGGGGCGCGGTGCGAAGTAACGGGCACGCAGCGAGCCGAAGAAGCCCTGCGCGCCGCCGAGGGTGATGCCGCCATTGAAGGTGTATGGAATGGAGTTGGGGATCTTTTGATTGGGCGGATCGGTGTCGACGAGGTGCGCGCTGGTCAAGGTGGCCTCCATATCGACCATGACCCAGTCCTTGGGACGCCAGTAGCTGGAGAGCTCGATGCCCTGGCGCATGGAGGCGGCCCCCGGCTGGGTGGTGCCGGCATCACCCGTGTAGATGAGCTCCGAATCGCTGTGCAGCATCCAAAAGGAGAGTGTGTTCACCAGCTTGGGGATGGACTCGTTGCGAATGCCGATCTCGGCGCCGTAGGTGCGCACCAGCGGATTGACGCGGTCTGCGGGGAGGCCGGTGTTGGGATCGGTGGTGATGTTCACGCCGCGTGCGTCATTGCTATGAAAGCCCATGCCGGCGTTCACATAGAACTCTGTTTTGGCCCAGGGGCCGAACACCATGCTGAGCTTCGGACTGACGATGCCCTTGGTGAGCGATCCGGCATTCTCGGGGAGGTTGCTCTTCTCCACGTTGAACTGAAACACGTCGCCGCGCAGACCGGGGATGATGCGCAGCCAGCGCACCGGCTTGAGCTCAGCCTCTGTGTAGAGGCCGTAGGTGGACTGGGTGATGTCATCCTGCCGCACGGTGTTCCAGCGCTGACGCTGAGAGGTGTTGTAGAGGCCGAGGCCGGTGATGATGTCGGTGCGCAACTGCACGCCGAGGGTGAAACGCTGCTCCTGGCCCAGGGCATCAAAGCGCCAGTCACGCGCGAGTTCGCCGCCGAGAAACCAGCGGTGGTCCCTCTGCTCGAACTGGTCGCCCAGGGTGTCGCCACGCGCGAGGCTGTCCAGGTAGAAGGTGAAATTGGAGAACAGATCGAGGTCGTAGAAGCCCGCGTAAGCATTGGCGCGCGTGGTGGTGCGGCCTTCATTGCGCACCCAGTCGAAGGACAGGCTGTAGCGCTGTGAATTGCCGCCGTCGGTTGGGTCCAGGTTCCCGTAACGACCGACCAGGCCGCTTTCCATGGCACGCACCGGCACCTGGTCGGTGGACCTCCATTTGCCATGATAGCCCATGAAGGTCAGGTTGATCTTGTCCTTGGCGTTCTCCCAGTGCCAGCGCAGGAAGCCGTTCAAGCGGGTGGCGTCTGAGGGCAGATCCCAGGGGCCATTGTAGTACTGATGCTCCAAGGCCACGGTGAGCTGACCGGCACCCGCCTGGATCGTATCTGCGATCAGCGTGCGCGTGTAATCGTACTCGCCCCAGGTGGTGGAGAGGATGCCCTGCGGGAGGGCATCGAGCAGCTTGAAGCGCGCCGCCCCGGTGGAGCTGAGATCACCGTGCTGCGCGTAGTAGGTGCCCTTCCAGTACTCCAGCTCACCGACCAGTTCCGGGATGATGAAATTGGTGTCCGCATAGCCCTGGCCGTGAGCGTGGTTGCGCAGGTTCACCGGCATGCCATCGACGTAGATCGCAAAGTCGGTGCCGTGATCAAGGTTCGTGCCGCGCAGGTAGTACTGGTTTGCCTTGCCATCCCCGCTGTGCTGGGTGGCGATGAAGCCCGGGATGCTTTCAAGAAAATCGACACGACTTGAGAAGGGACGTGCCATGAGCTCCTTGGTGCTGGTCTGGCCTTTCGAGGCGGAGGTGGCGATGCCGATGAGGCTCTCCGCCTTGCCCTCAATGACGATCTCGGGCATTTCAAACGCCAGCTCCTCAGCCAGCGAGGCACCTGCGCCAGGTGCTGCCACGGGAGCGGTCTGCGCCTGTGCAGACCACGCAAGCAGCAGGAAAGGGATCAGGAGAAAGCGGCGGTGCTGCATGTGGGAGGAGTGGCTGTCACGTCTCCCAGACGATTTTCCGAGCGCCGCCCCATAAAATGACCGGGGAAAACTGGCGTGGCCGGCAGGCTCAATGCTCTTCGTTCCACCATTGGAGCAGCATCTGCCGCGCACGATAGAGGCGGCCTTCCACGCCACGCACGGAGCAGTTGAGGACCTCGGCGCATTCTTCATGGCTCAAGCCCTCCATGGTGGTGAGCATGAGCGCCGCCCGCAGTTTTTCCGGGAGCATGGCCAGTCCGCGCTCCAGCTTCTGCATGTCGCTGTTCAGCTCGGCACTGGCGTCCGGTGAATTTTGCGGGCAGAGCGGCGAGTCTTCGACATCGTCTAGGGCAATGGTCTTCTCCCGCTGACGCGAGGAGCGCGATTTCAAACGATCCCGGCACAAGTTCAGGGCGATCTGATACAGCCAGCGGGAAAACTTCGCACGTCCTTCAAATTCCGGCAGCGCCTGCCAGGCGCGCACAAACATGTCCTGGCAGACTTCGCGCGCATCCTCGGTGCAGCGCAGCCAGCGGCAGCAGAAGCCGAACAGCCGCTCCTCATGGTGCTGCACGAGCCATTCAAACGCCGCCATGTCCCCCGCCTGGGCAGCACGGATCTTCTGCTGCTCCACGTCTTCCAGCGTCGCAGCATCCGGCTCCGTCAGCAGGAGGTCAATGCTGGCGGGCAAGGCTGTCATGGGTCCACTCCAGGAGTTTGTTCGCCTGTGCCGGGCGCAGGTAGCGCTTCATGGCAAAGAAATGATCCAGCGTCATGCGCTGCAGTTCGCCCTGGGCCTTGTTCAGGCGCTCCAGCGCTGATTTGAGCCGGGCATCGTTGACATTGGCCTCGGCGATCGTGGCGGCGACTTCCAGGCCTGCTGCGTGGATCTCGCTCCTCAGCCGCACGCGTTGCTGCTCAAACTGCGCTTCAATCGGCTCCAGTTTTTCATGCTGCTCCGGTGTGATGTCGAGGTGCTCATGCATCCATGCATGGAAATCCGCCTCGGCATGGTCATGTGCGTGACCTTCGCCATGGCGGTGCAGCGCCCAGTCCGTGACGAACAAGGCTGTGCCGCCGGCAAAGAGCGCGGAGAAGAACATGGAGATGAGCAGCCATTTGACACGTGAGGTCATCATTGGGTCGGTCCTTCGCGGAAGAGATTCATGGCCGGGGGAGTGGTGTGCGTGGTGTCACGTGAGGCGAGGGTCCATCCGATCATGCCGGCGACAAGCATGCCGGAAATGGCGGCGAGGATGAGCAGCCACTGGACGAACACACGCCGGCGCTTTGCCCGGCCATCATCGGTCCGCACGCGTGCCATCACCGCGCCTTCGAGCGAAGGCGGCAGCGCCGCCGGCGCAGCCGTCGCTGCGCGTTTGAGCAGGCGGTTGAGATCATCATCGTTCATGGCGGCCATCTATGGCCAGACTTTGGCCGTTTTGCATCCTTTTAATAAACGGGCGGCTTGAACCGAGTACCCTTACGGCCAGAAAAATAAATCCCCGACCCGGGCAGATGGGACGTAATCTATTACCAACCACTTATCTTATGATGATCCAATTATCTACGAGCAAGACGGTGAAAGAGACGGCTGCGGCGCTGCAGATTGCGGTGCCTGCGAACAAGTTCGGCATCATGCAGGTGCATGATCTCAAGGAAACGATGTGGAAAAAGGGCGTGGAGTTTGACCATGAGTGCCTGATCTTCGAAGTGTGCCAGCCGGAGCAGGCGAAGAAAGTGCTCAGTGAAAACATGGGCATCTCCACGGCGCTGCCGTGCCGGATCTCCGTGTATGAGGAAGGAGGCCGGACGGTGCTGGCCAGCCTGAAGCCTACGACGCTGCTGGGCATGTTCAACGCGCCGCAACTGAAAGGCGTGGCGATGGAGGTGGAGGAGACTCTGGTCAAAATCATGACGGAGGCGGCCTCGGGGTGACGAAGACTCCCAAGACGGCTGCGCCTGTGAAGGGGGGCGTGGCCAAGGAAAAGCTCCCTGAGATCGTGCTGACGATCGGGCATTCCACACGCACGATCGAGGAATTCACGGCTCTGCTGAAAGCTCACGGAGCCACCTGTGTGGTGGATGTGCGAACGGTGCCACGATCCCGGCACAATCCGCAGTTTAACAAGGATTCGCTGCCTGCCTCCTTGAAGGAGGCGGGCCTGGGATATGTCCACATGGCGGGGCTGGGAGGGCTGCGCCATGCGAAAAGCGACTCGCCGAACATGGGCTGGCGCAATGCTTCGTTTCGCGGCTATGCGGATTACATGCAGACGCCCGAATTCGCGCGGAATCTTGAGGAGCTGATCGAGCTGGCGAAGCGGGGGAGGATCGCCGTGATGTGCGCGGAGGCGGTGCCGTGGCGCTGCCATCGGTCCCTTGTGGCGGATGCGCTGCTGGTCCGTGGCATTCCCACGGAGGACATCATGAGCGAGACGAGGCGTCAGCCGCACTCTCTGACACCGTTTGCCAAAGTCCGGGGCGGCACCCTCACTTATCCGGCTGAAGCTGCGACGGAGGTGACAGCCAAGCCTGCGGCCAAACGCCGCGCGGTGAAAGCCCGGGGCAGCAAGCCAGTTCAGAGAGGACCGTCGTTATCGACGTCAGCCGCAAGCTCTGCGGGAGGGTAGGTCTAAAACCTATCAAGTGCTAATCGACGGTTTGGAAACGTATGGTATCCCATTGTTATGAGCCTGACCACTCCCATGGATCATTGCCCGCCCCAGGTGAACTTGCCGAATGGATGCCGTTGGCGCGTGAGGAGCGCGGTGAATGTGGCTGCGCTGTGGCTGATGCTGGTGCTAGGCGGATTTGCCCAGTCCGGCGCGCAGGGTGCGGAGGCGGCGAAGGAGCGCCCAACGAAGGACCGTGTGGTGGCCAAGGTGAACGGGATGCCGATCCATGCCTCCGATCTGGATGCCATGGTCAAAGCGCAGGAGCGGATGCTGCGGGCCCAGCTGGCGGATGATCCGGTGCGACTGAAGAAGGAACTGGCGGACGTCCGCCGCAATGCTCTGAACGCGCTCATCGACTTCCAGCTGCTGGAGGATGAGTTTTTCAGGCTCGGGGGTGTCATCAACAAGGAGGACATCGAGAATGATGAGCAGCAGGTGACGAAGCTTTCCTTCAACGGGGATCACGCGGCATTGATGGCGGAGATCGCCGCGGTGGGCGTGTCCTTTGAGAAATTTCGTGAGCTGAGGGAGCGGATGATCATCGTGAGCGCGGTGCGCGAGAAGATCGCGAATGACCTTGAGTTGACGGACGCGATGGTGCGGGAGCATTATGACAAGGACCTGCAGCGCTGGCGTGAGCCGGAGTCGGTGAAATTCCACACGCTGACGATCCTGGGCAAGACCGCCAATGCGCGCACCCTGGCGGAGAGCCTGCGCACGCGGATGGTGAACGGGGGAGACTTTGCGGAGATGGCGCGTGAGAACAGCGCGGACAGCCGTGCGGATGACGGCGGTGCCTGGCCCTGGACACGACTTTCAGACATCAATGATCAGGTGGCTGGTGTGATGGCAAAGATGAAAAAGGGAGAGCTCAGCGCGGTGCTGGAGGAGCCGGGCAATTTCCTCATCCTGCGGGTGGATGACATCCAGCACACGGAGCCGAGGCCGTTTGAGAGCGTGAAGGAGATCGTGAGAACGTCGTTGATGGAGGAGCTGGCGCGGGAAAAGATCGAGAACCGGCTGAGCCAGCTGCGCGAGGCGGCGGACATCCAGAGGATGGGGCCGGTGTAGGGCGGGGGATGCGCCGGGGTGAAGGGGGGGCTTTGCGAGGCGGAGAGGCTGGCGGGTTAAAAGCCTTCGAGGAGTTTCTTCTCCGCGTTGCGCACCTCGTCTGCTTTTCGCTTCTTCTCCGCCAGCGCCTCGAACTGCAGCAGGCCCGTGTGGCGGTCCCACTGGCACTCGCAGATTTCATTGGACCAGTAGAAGTGAAAGTTGCGGCTGGCGTCTGGGCGCAGCTGCCAATTGCTGCCATTGGCCATCCGGAGGATCTCCACTTCGCGTTCATTGAAGCGGGTGGCGGAGTCGAGTTTTTTGTAGCTGATCTGCACGCAGAGGCCATCGACAAAGAAGCAGGTGATGGCGATGCCTGACTTGTGAAAGAGCAGGGTCTTGGGCTGGGGGCGCTGTGCGGGCTCGCCGTAGCGTTTGATGCATTCGTCCAAGGTTTCACCGATGCGCGCCTCTGTGCTGAGGGCGAGGCAGAGGAAGGAGAGGAGGGTGAGGGAGAGGGCTTTCATCGGCGGGTGTGGAGGAGATGACAGCGTGACGAGGTGGAAATGACAAGATCAAAGTGGGAGGGGTGCTTGAAGAGGGAGCGGCGGGAGGAATCGCCTGCTGCGGCGCCGGACTCCATGGGCGCTGCGCCAGGCAGCCGGTGGGGACCGAACTCAGGTCTCTGCGGCGTTTCTGCCGGTGCGATGCAAAGACGGGTGCTGTGGATGATGGCTGGCAGACCGCTCGCCCAGAGCCGATCTGGACATCAGCGCTCCCAGCCATGAGCTAGGCCTGGCACGGAGCGGCATTCGGTACTGGGAGCGCCGGTTTTTAACCGGCTCTGGAAAAGCTCCGCAGTAGAAACAAGTGTCGCAATTCCCCTGAGCTCAGTCGCGCCCGCCAGCTTTTCGCCTGCGTGCATGTCGTGGACCTCATTCCCTCAATAGGGAATCTTGTCGGCTTTGGCCTGCCATGCATCCAAGACCACCACCGCTTCGTCTCGCAACAGCTGATCCATTGGGAGCTCTCTTTGAGGGATGGGCAGCGCAAGCTCACGATAGAGGTGTTCATCATTGA
This sequence comes from Prosthecobacter sp., assembly GCF_044222345.1. Classification (GTDB taxonomy): domain Bacteria; phylum Verrucomicrobiota; class Verrucomicrobiia; order Verrucomicrobiales; family Verrucomicrobiaceae; genus Prosthecobacter. Next base: position 5,703 of record NZ_JBGANL010000025.1, on the reverse strand, counting down.
AGCCGATGGCTGCCGCATCCTGCCTCGTGGCGGCATAGACCACACGATCCACCCTGGCCCAGTAGGTCGCAGCCAGGCACATCGGGCATGGCTCGCAGCTGGTAAAAAGAGTACAGCCTTCGAGCGAGAACCTCCCCAGCCTGGCTGCTGCAGAACGAATGGCGACAATCTCAGCATGGGCTGTTGGATCATTGGTCGACGTGACCTGGTTCCATCCCTCGGCAATAATCTGGTTCTCGCAAACGATCACCGCACCAAAGGGGCCTCCATGCCCAGCCTCCATGTGGTGTTGGGCAAGTTGGATGGCATGCCTCAATAAGTCGGTGTCTGGATTCATCTGAGTTGTGCGTTTCAAATCCTCCCGAGAAGTTAATAACAGGCTCTGAATGATTCCGGGGTGGTTAATATCCAGGAAGGCTGGAGTGAAAGCAACGTGGGATCCAATGACGTGCTGCCGAGACGAGAGAGTGGCTGGTATGATGGAGCAGATGGCATGGATGAATGGAAAATGGGGCGGGAGGGGATGGGCGGGGCGGGGGCTTGTTTAAGGAGGGGGCTGGGAGGGGGCGGGGAGAAAAAAAGGGAGGAGTCAGAAAACTCGGAGCAAGTTCTTGCCTGTAATTTGCGACTTGCTAAAGTGCGCGGCTTTACCCGCCACGGATCAACCAACCGACCCATATTCACTCATGCCTCCATCCTTTTTGCTGACCAACGGCATCGCCCTCGCCATCGCCCTCTCTATTGTGGGGCTTGTTTTTGCTTTCATCCTGATCAAAAAGGTCGTGGGGGCGGATGCGGGTAATGAGAAGATGACGGAGATCGCGAGCGCGATCCAGCAGGGGGCGAAGGCGTACCTGAACCGGCAGGTGATGGCGGTGAGCCTGATCGCGGTCGTGGTGTTTGCGGCGGTGTGGTGGCTGCGCGGCGGCCTGACGGCGGCGGGTTTTGTGGTGGGCGCGGTGTGCTCGCTGGCGGCTGGCTACATCGGGATGATGATCGCGGTGCGGGCGAACGTGCGCACGGCGCAGGCGGCCTCCGTGGGGAGCCATCCGGCGCTGAAGGTGGCCTTCAATGGCGGTGCGGTGACGGGCCTCCTGGTGGTGGCGCTGGGACTGCTCTCAGTGGGTGTGTTTTACCTGGTGGTGCGCGGCACGGGGGCGCATGCAAAGCACGCTATCGACTCGCTGGTGGGTCTGGCGCTGGGCAGCTCGCTGATCAGTGTGTTTGCTCGTCTGGGCGGCGGTATTTATACCAAGGCGGCTGATGTGGGCGCGGACCTGGTGGGCAAGAATGAGCAGAATCTGAATGAAGATGATCCGCGCAATCCGGCGACGATCGCGGACAACGTGGGCGACAACGTGGGGGACTGCGCGGGGATGGCGGCGGACGTTTTCGAAACGTATGCGGTGAGCCTGATCGGCGGCGTGCTGGTGGGCCACCTGACGGTGGGCACTGAGGCGGCGGTGGTTTACCCGTTTGTGCTGTGCGGTCTGGCGATCATTGCTTCGCTGATCGGCATCGGCTGGGTGAACTTCATCAAGCAGGAGGCGACGGCGTCCCTGGTGTGCGGGGTGGCGGTGTCTGGCATCGTGGCTTCGGCGCTGTTCTGGTGGTCCACAGCGGCGATCTTCCCTGCGGGGATCAAGATCGGTGAGCTGGCGGTTTCGAGCACGAACCTGTTTTACTGCGCGGCGGTGGGTCTGGTGATGACGCTGCTGGTGGTGTGGATCACGAACTACTACACGAGCACGCACCACAAGCCGGTGCGCTTGATTGCGAAGGCTTCCGAAACAGGCCCGGCGACGAACATCATCGCGGGGATCAGCATCGGGAACCAGGCGACGCTGCTGCCGGTGCTGGCGATCGCTGCGGCGATCTGGGGCTGCTATGATCTGGCGGGCCTGTATGGCATCGCGATCGCGGTGGTGTCCATGCTGTCGCTGTCGGGCATTGTGATTTCTTTGGATGCGTTTGGTCCGATCACGGACAACGCGGGCGGTATCGCGGTGATGGCGGGTCTGCCAGAAGGCGTGCGCAAGATCACGGACGAACTGGATGCCGTGGGCAACACGATGAAGGCGGTGACGAAGGGCTACGCGATCGCGAGCGCGGGCTTGGCGGCGATGGTGCTGTTTGGCTCGTATGTGGAAGACTTGCAGGCCTTTGTGGGGCACAAGGTGAGCTTTGACCTGATGGACCACCGGGTGGTGATCGGGATGTTCATCGGCGGGCTGCTGCCGTTCCTGTTTACGTCTTTCTGCATGAGCGCGGTGGGCAATGCGGCGGGTGCGGTGGTGCGCGAGGTGCGCCGCCAGATCACGGCGAAGCCTGGCATCCTGACGGGTGCGGACACGCCTGACTATGCGCAGTGCGTGGACATCGTGACGAAGGCGGCCCTGGGCCAGATGATTGTGCCGGCGCTGCTGCCGCTGATCTTTGTGATCGCGGTGTCGTTCCTGGGCATGGAAGCGCTGGGCGGGGTGCTGATCGGCACGATCGTGACGGGTCTGTTTGTGGGCATTTCGATGACGAGCGCCGGTGGCGCGTGGGACAATGCGAAGAAGTTCATCGAAGAAGGCAACCACGGCGGCAAGGGCAGCTTTGCGCATCAGGCGGCGGTGACGGGCGACACGGTGGGTGATCCTTACAAGGATACCGCCGGTCCTGCCGTGAACCCGATGATCAAGGTGGTGAACATCCTGGCGATTCTGGTCATCCCGATCGCGTTCAAGGCGGTGGTGAAGTGATCGCCTGAAGAGTCTAAATGAGAGGGGCCTCCAGCGATGGGGGCCCCTTTTTTTATGGCGGGGGCGGTGGAGTGGTGGAGTGCGAGGCGGTGTCGATGGACAGGATTAACAGGATGGCAGAATTTCAGGATTACTGGAGGGGTGGAACCGAGCGTAAAGAGGTAGACGAACGGAGTGAGCCCGGAGGGTGAGTGTGGCGAATCAATGGTGGAGGGACTGTGGGCGGGGGCTGTAGGAAAGGGGGATGGCGGCTTGGCTGGCGGGCTGTGGTGGGACGAAGGATTCTGGGGACGCGCACAACGCGTCCCTACCAGCGGTGGGGCCGCGCGAAGGGGGGCGGTGGAGGATGGCCGGGGAGCTGGGGGATTGGAGCGAGTACGAGTCTGGGGATGAGAGGGGGAGGTGGGGTGTGAGCCTGCTCAATCAGCATTTGATTCTCAAGACTGGGAGCGCACTATATTGGGGGCGGCGTTCCTCCCTGTGTTCGCCCGGCATTGTGACTGACTTTTATCCCATCGATAACCAACGCAGCAGCAACCTGCGCATTGCCATCACCGGCACGGTGGTGGTGCATGCGCTTTTGCTGGTGCTGCTGGCGTGGATGTTTGCGAGCGAGGCGGCGCACCGGCTGTGGCTGGAGGCGCACCAGCCGCCGAAGGTGGAGAAAAAGGAGGAGGAGGTGCTGCTGTTTCCTGAGCAGTTCCTGACGACGCCACCGCCGCCTAAACCGAAGCCGGAGCGGCAGGTGTACATCCGCACGGCGCAGAATGAGGGCTCGGACACGGCACCGAACAAGCCGGCGTTCATCGCGGACCGGAACACGCACGCCTCCACCACGAAGGCCCCGTCTCCGGATGGGACTGAGCCGCTGCCTTCGATGGACGGCCAGAAGAGGCAAATGCGTGAGCTGGCGGACCGTGACTACCGCGATGGGGACCTGAAGGATGATGCGCGGCCGAAGTCGCAGCCGCCCGAGGTGGCGATGCTGAGCCCGAAGCCGCCGGCGCCGCCCACGCCAGAGGCCCCGCCTTCGATCTTGAAGCCGAAGAATGCCGCACCGCCGCAGCCGCCCAAACCGACGGAAATGACGCCGGAGACCGCCAAGCAGGAGCCGACCAAGACGGAGGCGGAAAAGGCTGCGGAGACGCAGAAGATGGCGAAGGTGGAGCCTGACAAGACGCCGCTGACGAAGATGATGGAGGAGGCGGACAAGGAGCTGGCGAAGGTGGACCTGAACCGGCTGCCGCTGGACGTGAAGAAACCGGACCCGATGGAGAAGAGGCCTGACGCGCCGCCGAAGACGGAGCCGGTGCCGAAGAAGCCTGAGATAGCGCAGGACATGCCGCCGCCGACTCCGCAGGAGAAGCCCATCCCGAAAGCGCTGCCGGTGGTGGAGGATGAGGCGGTGAAGCGGACGACGAAGAACGCGGACCCGAACGCCTTCAACCCCTACACGCGCCGGTCAGAGACGAAGGGCACGATTGCCAACCGTGGCCTGGAGGACTCGGTGGATGCGAAATCGACGCCGCTGGGGCGCTACTACCGGCAGGTGACAGGCCAGATCGAAAGGAAGTGGCATCAGTATCTTCATCTGCGAGGGGATGCGCGGCATCCCGGGTACATCGAGATTCGTTTTTACATCAACAAGAAGGGCAAAGTGGAAGGGCTGCGGGTGACGGATGACAAGGATTCCAACCCCCTGCTGACCGAGGTGACGGTGCGGGCGATCCAGGATGCGGAAATCCCACCGATTCCCGATGATGTGCTGCCTTTGCTCCCAGAGGAGGATGAGGGGCGCTTCAAAATGAATTACAACGGGCTGATCGATTACCAGTGACAGCCTGGCCATCCCCTGACGCGCTGCCACCGGCAGGTCGAGGGCAGGGGGGCAGGGGGGAGGGGTAGCGGCATGTCTGCTGGCACCTGCGGCGGGGGGCGGTGTGCCGGCCGGGGAAATGGAAATCGTGTTTTCCGTCAATAAAAAGGCAAGGTTGAGTATGTTCGTGCCGTGAATGTCAGGCTGCCTTAACCGGTGCGCATCGAGGCGACCTTGCATGCCATCAAGGCTGCGGGGATGCCGTGGTGGCCAAAAATGATTCCAAACACTTGAAAGTCGAATTCAATGTCCTTCATAACTGACCTGACCGCCGCCGAATTTTGTCTGATGGGGCTCAATATGCTGCTGGGCTGCTTTGCGCTCTCGATGACCCTGCTCGCGGGGCGGAGGCTTGATGCGCAGGCGTGCATGCCGGATGTGCTGTAGATCGTGGGCATGCTCTTTCTGCGGGCACTCCGGCGGGTGAAGAGCGGTGTGGGGGGAAGCTGCCGCCGTGGAGCCGGTACGGCCTCAAGGTGTCCGGGCGGGTGGAAAACCAGTGGCAGATGTGCCGGGTTCTCACTTTATTTATCTTGCGGGTGATCAAGGATGCGGACATACCGCGGATGCCTCTTGATGTGATCCCTTCGCTGCCGATGAATGATCCTGAGCGCCTGAAAATTCAATATGATGCCCTTATTTACTGAACTCCTCGCTTCTGCCACTCCCATGCTGGCGGCGGCTGCCACAGCTGCTGCTGAGGCCACTGAAAAGGCTGCGCCCTCGGGGCTGCAGCTGGTCTATGAGTTCCTCTCGACGGGGGGCTTTGTGATGGGGCTGATTGTGATTTGTTCGATGTCGGCCATCGGGGCGTCGATCATGGCGTGGCTGCAGCTGCGGGAGCAGGTGATCATGCCGAGCGCGGTGGTGAGCCAGCTGCGGGCGATTCCCAACTATGCGCTGAAGGGGGACATCCGGCCGCTGCAGGAGTTTCTGGTGCATGATGGCTCGATGCTTTCGCGGCTGGGGAGCATGGCGATCAGCGGGGCCTTTACGAGCAAGCAGGAGTGCCATGATGCGTGCGCGATCAAGGCGCGGGAGGAGATCCACCGGCTGGAGAGCGGGATCCCGCTGCTGGAG
>NZ_JBGANL010000024.1:0-94205 GCF_044222345.1 Prosthecobacter sp. | reverse complement strand
CATGAACCCCCACCTCACGCCCGTGCTCGCCACCATGTCACCCGAAGGACTCCTTGGCCTGAAAATCATCGGCATCATCGGTCTGATCATCATCATCCCACTCGGCATCCTCCTCTACCGCAACCAAGACCGCTTGTTTGGCCACTCCAGTGATACCCCCAGCGAAACCAGCGGCTCCCTCACCTACGGCCTCGCCCAGACCTGGCTCGTCTATGTCGGCCTCCTGCACCTTTTCCTCTGGCTCACCTTCGGCCTGTAAGTTGTCCAGTTGCGCCGCAACTGGTCTTCCATCTTCCTGGGCTTTGTTCTGCACTAGCCAGCCCTCCACTCCACCGAATTGGAGGGAATCACGAAAAAACGCACTGGATTCACCGCACCTGTAGTTCGCTTCCAGGCTTGAGGCCGCGAATGATTCGCAGCAACAGCCAGTCTCCCTACGGCTGCCCATGTCAGCAGCCTCCCGCACCTGGCCAGGCGGGCTACTTCGCCCCGCCCATATACCGCAGCACCTTCGCCAGCGTCGATCGCATGTCCTTGCGGTCCACGATCATGTCCACCAGCCCGTGCTGCATCATGAACTCCGCTGTCTGGAATCCGGGCGGCAGATCCGCATGCGTGGTTTCCTTCACCACGCGCGGACCGGCAAAGCCGATCATGCATTTCGGTTCGGCAATGATCAAATCTCCCAGCGTCGCGAAACTGGCGGTGACACCACCCGTCGTCGGATGCGTCAGCACAGAAATGTAGGGCAGGCGCGCCTCGGCATGCCGGGCCAGCGCTCCACTCGTCTTCGCCATCTGCATCAGGCTCAGAATGCCCTCATGCATACGGGCACCCCCGGAGGCGGAGAACACGATGACCGGCTTGCGCTCCGCCGTGGCGGCTTCGATGGCGCGGGTGATCTTTTCACCCACCACGCTGCCCATGCTGGCGCCGAGGAAACGAAAATCCATGATCGCCACCAATACGGCAACTCCCTCAATGTTGGCACGACCGGTGACGACCGCTTCGGTCAGTCCGGTCTTCGCCTGGTAGGCCTTCACCTTGTCCAGATAGCCTTTGAAACCCAGGGCGTTCACGGAGTCCAGGCTCTTGTCCATCTCCACAAAGCTGCCTTCGTCCACCAGACTGGCGATGCGCTCATCGGAAGCGATGGTGAAGTGGTAGCCGCAGCTCGTGCAGACCCGGAGGTTCTTGGCGAGCGCCTGCTCAAAGAGGCTCTCATTGCACGAAGGGCACTTCGTCCAAAGGCCTTCCGGCATGTCGCGCTTCTTTTCGCCTAAATCGTTAACGTTGCGTTTTTTGAAAAATCCCATGGTAGGTCAGTCGGTATGGGCATCCGGCATCTCCAGACCTGATGGTGCGCCTCCTCGATTTGCATGTCGCAGGAGCTGCAGGGAGGCAAAACCACCCGGCGTTCACACTGTCAGGCCCGGCCAAAGTCGGACGCGGGCCGATCCTAGCCGCGTGTTGTCGTGATGACCACCACTTTTTCAGCCCTCCCCTCCCGCCGCAAAACCCGCGCGCACTCACTCGTCGTCGCCCCCGTGGTGAAAACATCGTCCACCAGCAGGATCCGCCGCCCCTGAAGGTTGAGTGGAGCCTGCCAGCGCCTCGGCTGCCTCACGGCAAACGCCCCGCGCAGGTTTTTCAGCCGCTCCTCCCGGCTCAGCCCCGCCTGCTGATCCGTCTCTCGCGTGCGCACCAGCGCCTTCGCCGCCGGGATCCCCGTCAGCCGCGACAGCCGGGTGCACAGCTCCCAGCTCTGATTGAACTCTCTTTCCACTTCCCGGCTGCGGTGCAGCGGCACCGGCACCAGCAGCCACTCCCCCAGGTTTTCCCCGGCCAGCCGTGGCTCCTCCAAAACGCGAAGCATCAGCGTCGCCAGCGCCCCGCGCAGATGCAGGCGGCGCTCATACTTAAACTGATGAATCAGCTCCCGCATCACCCCTTCTGCATGGCAGGCCGCCACGGCAAACTCAAACTCCAGCCGTCTCCCGCTGCAGTTCCCACACCGAAACTCCTGTGTAATCGCTCCCTCATAGACCTCCCCGCACACGTTGCAGTAAGGCGCCTCCACCAGCGGCAGCGCCTCCGCGCAGCTCCCGCAAAACCACCCCTCCTCCACCGGCGTCTTGCACGCAGAGCACAGCCGCGGATACACCAGATCCACCCACGCCCGCCACACCGGCTGCAGCAGCCGCTGCACACGCGATGGATCAGGAGGACCGGGAAAAGACATGAGGCCGCACAAGGTGCAATGACAGACACGAACGCAGAGAAACCACCGCAAACAACCGTAAACTCCCCCCGTAGGCACCTTCCCCTCTTGAAGCCGGCCAACTGCAAGCCTAAATGCAGCCATGGCACGCATCGGCACTCCCCTTTCCTCCTCCGCAACCAAGGTCATGCTTCTCGGCTCCGGCGAGCTCGGCAAAGAAGTCGTCATCGAACTCCAGCGCCTTGGCTGCGAAGTCATCGCCGTGGACCGCTACGCCAACGCCCCCGCCATGCAGGTGGCCCACCGCAGCCACATCATCTCCATGCTCGATGGCGAGGCCCTCCGACGCCTCGTGGAAATCGAAAAACCCGACTGCATCGTCCCTGAGATCGAAGCCATCGCCACGGACACCCTCCTCGAACTCGAAAACGAAGGCTTCCGCGTCATCCCTACCGCCCGCGCCGCCAAGCTCACCATGAACCGCGAAGGCATCCGCCGCCTCGCCGCTGAAGAACTCAGCCTCAAAACCTCCCCCTACATTTTCGCCTCCACCGAGGAGGAATTCCGCGCCGCCATCGCCAAAATCGGCATGCCCTGCGTCGTCAAGCCCATCATGAGCAGCTCCGGCAAAGGCCAGAGCGTCGTCAAAACCGAGGCCGACATCGCCCACTCCTGGCAGTATGCCCAGGAAGGTGGCCGCGCCGGCAAAGGCAAGGTCATCGTCGAAGGCTTCGTGGACTTCGACTACGAGATCACCATGCTCACCGTCCGCCACGTCGGCGGCACTTCCTTCTGCGCCCCCGTCGGCCACACCCAGATCAAAGGCGACTACCGCGAATCCTGGCAGCCCCACCCCATGTCCAAAAAGGCGCTCGATGCCGCCGAACACATGGCCGGCGCCATCACCGAAGCCCTCGGTGGCCGCGGCCTCTTCGGCGTCGAAATGTTCATCAAAGGCGACGACGTCATCTTCAGCGAAGTCTCCCCCCGCCCGCACGACACCGGCCTCGTCACCCTCATCTCCCAAGATCTGAGCGAGTTCGCCCTCCACGTCCGCGCCATCCTCGGCCTCCCCATTCCGAACATCCACCAGCACGGCCCCAGCGCCAGCTGCGCCGTCCTCGTCGAAGGCGAATCCTCCAACGTCCAGTTCGGCGCCCTCGACCAGGTACTTGCCGAATCCGACACACAATTGCGCCTCTTCGGCAAGCCCACCGTCAGCGGCCAGCGCCGCATGGCCGTCACCCTCGCTCGTGCCGAAAACATCAACGAAGCCCGCGCCAAAGCCCACCGCGCCGCCAAGGCCATGGAAATCCGGCTCTAGTGCAAGTTCATGATTGCGTCAGGCGTTCGGGACGTGTTATCACCTCCAAATGCCTTCCAGTGCTCACCTGAGCCATCTCATCAAACTGCTCGATGACGACTCTGAAGTCGTACGTCACGCAGTGCAGGAGGAGCTCAACGGCATGCGCCGCGAGCTGCCACAGCACATTGGGAGCCTGGAGACACCCCTGTCTGCCGAAGAGGAAAGGCTCGTCGCGCAGCTGCTCGAGCCCGCACGGCGCACCGAACTCGAAGAAACCTGGATGCGCTGGCGCTGGATGGAAGGCCCCGATGCGCAGCTGGAGGAAGGCCTCAGCCAGCTCTCCGCCTTTCTCAACGGCTGGAAGACCCAGTCCGCCGATCTGGCGAAACGTCTGGATGCACTGACAGAGGAAGCCTTTGCGGAAAAAGGCCGCATGGATGCCCATGAGCTGGCTCAGTGGCTCTTTGCCTCGCACAACGGCGTGACCCGCTTCCGTGGCAACAGCAAGGACTACTACTCCCCCGCAAACAGCAACCTCTTCTGGGTGCTCGACACCGGCCTCGGCAATCCCATCAGCCTCTGCTGCCTCTACCGTCTGCTGGGGCATCGCTTCGGCCTCGAAATCGAAGGCTGCAATTTCCCCGGCCACTTCCTCTCCCGCGTCAAATACCGCGACAAGACCTGGCTGGTCGATTGCTTCAATCGCGGACGCTTCATGCTGGCCGCCGACGTGGCCAAACATCATCCTGCTGCAAACCCCGGTATGGAAGACCTCATTCACGAGCCCGCCACCGCCGAAGCCACACTGCTCCGCATCCTGCGCAATCTCGACGAAGCCTACGAACGCCTCGTCATGCTGCCAGAGCGCCAGTTCATGCGCCGTCTGGCCGTGAAGCTGATGGAAGATTGATCCGCTTCAAACAAAGCGCTGCAGAATGGGCAGCAGGTTCTCCACCGTCTGCTCGGGCCACAGTTTGCGGTCAGTCATCAAGGCAGAATCCAGCGAGCGATGCTCCGGCCAGTTCGGCTCCGTCGGAATGTTCGGAATGACCTGGGCGAGGATCGCTTTTGAAGCAGCGACGTTCGCATGCAGATGCCCAATGACGGACTCCGCCGTGACAGCCTCCTCCTCGACCTTCCAGCAGTCGTAATCCGTGATCATCGCCAGCGTGGCCAGGGCGATCTCCGCTTCACGCGCCAGCTTCGCCTCAGGCAGGTTCGTCATGCCGATGACATCGAAACCCAGCTGCCGATGCGCATTCGATTCCGCACGGGTGGAGAAGGCCGGGCCATCCATGCAGACATAGGTGCCGCCGTTGTGCACCTTGCGCCCCTGCGCCACGCAAGCGTCATGCAGCAGCGTGCGCAGGCCATCTGAAATCGGATCTCCAAAAGCCACATGCGCCACGATCCCTTTGCCGAAAAAGGTATGCTGGTCACGGCGGCTGGTGCGGTCAAAAAACTGGTCCGGCAGCACGATGTCACGGGGGTGGTACTGCTCCTGCAGGCTGCCCACGGCAGTCACGGCGATGATCCAGCGCACATTCAGGCTGCGCAGCGCCCAGATATTAGCGCGGTGGTTCAGCTCCGTCGGAAGAATGCGGTGGCCCTTGGCGTGGCGGGGCAGAAAATACACCCGGCGTCCAGCCAGTGTGCCGGTCACGAGCGTATCCGATGGGGGGCCAAAAGGCGTCTCCACGCGGATCTCCTCACGATTTTCAAAGCCTTCAAGGTCGTACAGGCCGGATCCGCCGATGATACCGATGGCTGGAGGAAGATTTTGACTCATGCAGTCAGGGTAGAAGGCACCAAGTCTGCTTCAACTGACAACATCGTGACGCTTGAAAATGTATCTCGCCTGAAGGATGAACAAAAATACCGAAAGTCGCGTCTTAAGATTATCGTTATTTCCCCCACACACCGCCATGAATGCCATGCGCCGTCTCCTGCTGCTTCTCCCTGCCATTTCCTTCGTTTCCTGCTCTGTGCCGGACATGTTTGCGTCCTCCACTCCGCACAAAATCAAGCTCAAGGACGGCCGTGAGGTCCCCTGCGAAGGAGCTCCGCAGTATCAGGAGAAGACCGGCTACTACCGCTACCGCACCCCGGACAAGCGTGACGCCGTGATCCGTGCCGATGATGTCGCGACCATCGTGGAGAAGCGGGCGTGAGCGGGCCTTCGCTCGTGCTCGCCTCCGCCTCACCGCGCAGGCTGGAGCTGCTGCGCCAGGCAGGCTTCGAGTTTGAAATCATCTTGTCACAGGTGGAAGAGGCCCACGATGCCTCGCTGACACCCGAACAGCTCACCTTGGAAAACGCCCGGCGCAAAGCGCTGGCCGTCAGCCTCACCCGGCCCGGATCACTCGTCATCGGTGCTGACACCTTGGTTTACGTCGATGGCGATCCCCTGGCCAAACCCGCAGACATGGAGGAGGCGCTCTGCATGGTCCGCCGCCTTTCCAACCGCACCCATGAAGTCTGCACCGGAGTGGCCTTCGCCTCCGATGGCTCCGTGGCCCGTGAGCTGCATGTCATCACCCATGTCACCTTCAAGCCTCTCACGGACGACCTGATCCGCGCCTATCACGCGAAGGTGAACCCTCTCGACAAAGCCGGAGCCTACGGCATTCAGGAATGCACCGACATGCTTCTCGACCGCATGACAGGCTCCTTCACCAACGTCGTCGGCCTGCCGGTGGAGGAAGTGACTGCCGCCCTTCGTGAGTTGCAGCGCTGAGCCTACTTCATTTTGAAGTACTCTTCGCCTTTGATGACCCTGCCGTCGTCCGTGACCACGGTGAATGAGCCATTGTTGCGCTTGGCCAGCGCGTCGATCTCAAACGCAGCGTCCACCTGGGCCATCACGCTGGTGTGAATCACGCTCATGGGCAGCTTCTTTTTGTTTTCATTCGTGACGATGTCGATCCAGCCCTGCTCATCCTTGCGTTCACCATCGGTCATGAAGAAAATGACATCGGGCTTCGGGTTCGCATTCAATGCCATCAGCAATCCAGCCCCCCAGTTGGTATAGATCCGGTTGTTATCCGACCGTTGAATGATGTCCACGCTGTCCTGCAGCGTAAACTGGGTGGCCTGAATGTATTTGAAGGCGGGAATCTTCGCCTGCTTGTACTCCTCCGCCTTGATCTCCCAGTGATACTTCTCCAGCGCCTCTTCATTGCGGCTGTCCACCTGGTTGTGCGGCCAGGCGAAGTCGGAGAAGTAGAGTATCTGGTAAGCAGTTCCATAAGGGATCTGCTTCACCGCCTTGATCAGCTCCTTCTTCAGCAGTTCAAAGCGCGTCGTTCTCGGGCCATCACCTTTCAAAGGCTGCGACATGGAGCTGGAGAGATCCACCACAAACACCACCCGGCTGCCGACCGCCGTCTGCCCCACGAAGCTGAATTTGCCGCCACGCCCGATCCCGGCCCCAAACCCGCCGCCCGCACCTCCCAGGCCCATCGGCTGGCTCGCCCCCATGCTGGGCGCCTTGCTCAGATCCATGCGATTGTTGATCTGTGAAAAATCCATCATGTCCATCGGCGCCATCTCGGGCATCACAATGTTGGCAGACAGGGTCTGCACCGTGATCTTTCGCTGCACCGGCTTGGCCTTCAGCCAGGGATTTTTTTTGGTCTGAATCTTGTGCGTCAGTTCTGCGGCGGCCGCCTGCGACTGCGCCGAACTGCCCCCGGGTAAAAAGTCCACCTGGTTGTCCATGACCTGGCTCACGCCGATGAAAGCGGCGATCAGCAGCAGGAACAGATGCACGCCAAAGCTCATGCCCAAAGTTTTCAGGCCGATCTTGTCCGCCAGTTTTTGCCAGCGCTGCTTTTTAGCCTGCTCCGGATCCAAAGGTTCCTCGGGCGGCGGTTTCGGAGCAATGAACGGCTTCGGATCTTTGGCCGCCCCAGTCTCCTCGCCTTCTCTGGTTTTGTCTGACGGCACCTCATCACTGCGCACCAGTTCGCCACTCGGGAGATCTTTGGATGGTTTCTCCTTCGGTACCGCGCCTGGCAGTTCCGCCTTTGACGCATGAGAAACGTCATCTTCCAGCTTGGGAAACTCCGTCACTTCTTGCGGCTGAACTTTGGCGGATGCAGGTTCCAACTCCTTGTGCCGATCCTCGCTGAATTCTTCGCCTTCTGCGGATGGATGCTCCGTGTGCTGCTCAGCCTCGCTCACCGGCATGTCAGACATCGCTTCCTGGACAAAAACCGGCGGCTCGGGTGACACCGCTTCTTCCTCATACACAAGTTCTTCCGCAGCAGTCTGCTCTGCCACCTCTTGATGCAGGGCCTCATGACTCTCCTGCTCAGGCGGATGCGGCGCTGCATGCCCCGGCTCCACGCCCTCTTCATCCGTCGAATCGACGGTCGGCAGGAAACTGAAATCGTCGAAGGCGTGCCTGGACATGGCGGCGGGATTCTGGCGGGTAATCCGCTAGGGTTCAAGGAAGTTCCTGCGCCGACATCAAACCATTGGCAAAGGGTGGTTGACGCCAGCTCCCCAAGATTCCAAGCTGCGGCAGATGAAACCTACGGAGCCACTGGGGACACAGGAAAAAATGGTCATCGGCGATGGTCTCTACTTCCTGCTCATCGTGCAGAACGGCAAGGTGACCCACTTCACTCCGAATGTCTCCCTCTCCCACGCGGACTTTGTCAAACGCTCCGTCGGCAGGCTGCCAGCGGGCGCATGGGTCGGCTCCGCCACGAAAAACGACGGCTATCTCACGGCGATCAACTCATACACCTTTTACCAGAACCAGCTTCCAGCCTCGCCCGAGATCCAGAAAATTGTGCACGACAAGTTCTGCTGAGATTTCGGCCAGATGCGTTAAAACAGCCCCCCTCAACCCAGCTCCGCCCAGGTCCCCCGGGTCACGCCCAGCTGGCTCTGCGCCTTCAAATCGCGCCAGATTTCATCTCCATCGCGCTGGCCGCTCATCAGCTCCTGGTAGGTCCGCAGGACGATCATCGCCTCGTCTGCATTCTCTTCGAGAAGCTCCACACGGAAGCAGCGCAGCCCGTGCTCCCGCAGTTCGTCAAAGAATTGCGCACCGGTTTGCGCCACCGCATTAAACAGCGTGTTGCGGCAGCCAACGTCGGCTTTCAGCGGATGGTGCATGCCCACGCGATCCTTCAAATGCACACGATGCTTGTCGCAGGGACGCCCGCAATTGGTGAAGTCGGTGCCCTTGCTCAGGAACGCGGCAAAGGCGCAGTGCTCCATGTGAAACATCGGCATGTGCTGGTGCAGCGTCAGCTCAAACCACGCCGGCGGTGCCGCAGCCAGCAGATCCACCACCTGCTCAATGTTGAGGTCGTAGCTGATCGTCAGGCGCTCCAACCCGGACTTCTTCAAGATCTCCGCCGTCAGCGGATTCGCCACGTTGAGCGAAAAATCTCCTGTCATCGGAATGCCCGCGTCCTTGAAAAACGACATCGCCCCCAGATTCCGAATCAGCACCCCATGCGGCTCCGCCCGCTGGATGAGCTTGAAGAATCCCGCCTCGCCCGACTTTTGAATGCGCGGCGTCGCCAGCCAGACCTGCGCCGTGTCGCTGCGCTCCTTGATCTGCTTCACCAAATCCGCGTACAGCCGGATGTCTTCAAAATCCAGATACAGCCTCGGCACCCCCAGCACCAGCGCCGCATCGATATGCGCCTGCGTTCGGCACAGGGCATGCAGCTGGAGCGGCTGAGAGTCATCCGCAATCCCTCTCGAAGGCATCAACGATTCAAGCGTCTCGGTGACCTGCGCGACAGGTGCCGCCGTCGAGGCACCTTCGCTCCATCCGGCAATCAAATCACGCCGCATCCGGTTCAGCTCGCTGATCGGCAGCATCACCTCGCCCACCACATCAAACTGCACCTCACCCAGCTCAAACTCCGTGCCACCGAGGCGGTTGAACTGCTCAATGAAGGCCCCCGGCGTCAGCGGTCGCTTCATCGCCGCCTGCAGTGGCATCGTCGAAGTCACCACGTTGACGCCCGATTGCACCCGCAATGGTTCGCCCACCGCGCCGGTCACATGCAGATCCAGTTTGCGCTGCTTGCGGATCGGGATGTCACCTTCAAACGACTGACGCAGCGCACGATTGAGAGCAGGATCGCTCGTTTTGAAAACACGCATCCCGATCTGCACATCCTGCATCCGCAGATGCCCGTGGCGGAAGCTCAGCGCACTGCCGCGCATCTCATACACGCTGCCGCCCTGTTCATAGTTCGTGTCAGACAGGTTCTCAAACACCACGCCATCGCCCGGCTTCATGGCGATGTGCAGCTCATCCAGCTCCAGCGTGTCGTCATCGATGATCCGTGTCACCTGCCCGACATACGGGCCGCGTTTCTTGCCGTAGTAGGCGCCCACCAGCTCCTGATGGTTCACACCATGCATCCAGCCCGGATACAGGCCACGTGAGAAAGTCATCTCCAGCGCATAGCGGTCCGCATCACTCGCGGGCGCCGGTTGATTCGCCAGCGCCCGGTCAATCGCCTTGCGATACACCTGCGTCACACCCGCCACATACTCAGGTGTCTTGAGACGGCCTTCGATCTTGAAGCTGCGAATGCCCAGTTCGATCAGGCGCGGAATTTCATCCACCGCCGCAAGATCCTGCGGAGAGAGCAGGTAGCGCTTGTCCTCAAGGTCACGCGGCTCCCCATCCACGATCATTTCATACGGCATGCGGCAGGCCTGCGCGCACTCACCCCGGTTCGCACTGCGCCGCCCCAGCGACTCGCTGGTCAGACACTGCCCCGAATACGCCACGCACAACGCGCCATGCACAAACACCTCCAGCGGCACCTCCGCCGCTTTGAAGCGCTCCAGCTCACGCATGGAAAGCTCACGCGCCAGCACCGCTTGGTCGATGTTGAGCTGCTTCGCAAACTCCAGCCCCTCCGGGGAGGTGATCGTCATCTGCGTGCTCGCATGCAGCCGCAGCTTCGGCGTCAGCGCCTTCACCATGCGTGCAAGACCGAGGTCCTGCACGATCACCGCATCCACCCCGCTGTCTTCGAGCAGGTGCAGCTGCTTCTCCGCATCCGGCAGTTCCTTGGTGAAGATCAGCGTGTTGAAGGCCACATACCCCTTCACCCCGTGGTCATGCAGGAACTTCATCAGCTCAGTCAGATCCTCCTCCACAAAATTGTCAGCGCGCAGGCGCGCATTGAAGCGCGGCATGCCAAAAAAGATCGCATCCGCCCCGTTCGCCACCGCCGCACGGGCGCACTCCCAGTTTCCGGCAGGGGATAAAAGTTCGGGCTTGGGCATGGATGAGGAATAAGTCACGGCGGGGGAAAGAGATTACCCCGTTTTCCGCATCTTGCAGGCTTTATGCTTCAGCATTTGCCACCGCAGGCTCTGCGCCGCAGTACAGTCCCTTTCAAAAGATACTCGAAGCAGGCCACCTTATTCACGACGGCAGCAGAGATGGCCTGATTCAGCTGGGGATCACCCCACAATAATCCCCTTCGCCTTGCGCTCTTTCTCGCGCTCCAGCAGCGGGATCTTCTCACCGGTTTCAAGCACCTGCACACCGAGATCACCGATCTTGGAGAAGGTCAGGCCATTCAACGCCGTGACTTCAGTGCTGAGACGCTTGAAGACATCTTCAATGGTGTGGATGCCGTTCGAGCCACCGCAGGCGACGATCAGATCACGCAAGATTTCCCAGGTGTCGTGGGCGTTGCCCGGAATTTTGACCGCCTTGTTCAGGCGCTGCAGGCGACCCGTGACGTTGATCATGCTGCCGCGTTTTTCAGCGTAAGCAGAACCAGGAAGCACGACATCGCTGAGTTCAGCGCTGGCGTTGGCCAGGATGTGCAGCGAGGCGATGAAGGGGACTTTTTCGAGGTCGCTCTGGCTGAAGCCGACTTTGAGCAGGTTCTCACCCAGGGCGAGCACCACACGCAGGCGGCCACGGCTCATGAGTTCGGTGATCTCAGCCAGCTTGGCGCCGGGTTCGATGCCCAGAATCAGCTTCGCACCGTTCGTGTTCGGATTGAGGTCGTCAGCACGCAGGTAATTGTCAGCACCGCCGGTGCGTGGGATGACATCGACGTTCGTGGTGCCGAGCTGCGCGGCCAGATGCTTCACAAAGAAGAGCTCTTCATTCGTCATGCGTGCGCTGGCGATGATGGCAATCTCCTCGCCCTTCTTGCCGGCCAAAGCGGTGGCGATGTTGCTCAGCGCCGTCTTCCAAGTCGCGATCTGATGTTTGCCACCCGACTTGATCATCGGATCCGTGAGGCGGAACTCGCTGTTCACAAAGTGGAAATCGAGACGACCGCTGTCGCACATCCAGGTGGAGTTGACGTCGTTGTTGTCGCGCGGAGTCTGGCGGTAGATCGTGTCGCCACGAGCGCTGATCTCCATGTTGCAGCCACGGCCGCAGCCCGTGCAGATGCTGTTCGTTTCATTGAGGAACCACACTCGCTGCTGGAAGCGGAAGTCGTTGGAGGTCAGCGCACCCACCGGGCAGATGTCCACCGTGTTGAGCGAGTAGTTGTGCTCCAGGCGCTTTCCAGGATGCACCGCCAGCGTGGTGAAGCTGCCACGTTCGGTGAAGCCCAGCACCGGCTCATCGGCGATCTCGGCGGTGAAGCGAATGCAGCGGCTGCACATGATGCAGCGCTCGTCATCGAGACGCACGCGTGGACCGATGTCCACGTTCTTCGGCTTCTTGACCTTGTCTTCACGGAAGCGGCTCTCGCCCTTGCCGTGCTCCACGCTGAACTCCTGCAGACGGCACTCTCCGGCCTGGTCGCAGATCGGGCAGTCGAGAGGATGATTGATGAGAAGGAACTCCATCACGCCTTTGCGGCACTCCTGCGTGAGGACGGACTCCGTGCGGATGCCCATGCCTTCCGCCACGGTGTTGGCGCAGGCGATCACAGGGCGCGGCATCCAGCCGATCTTCGGCATGCCATGCTCGTCTTTCTCAGGCTCCGTGCCCGGGGCCGGACGCGGCGGCATGCCCATCTCCACCAAACACATGCGGCAGTTGCCGGGGGAGGAGAGCTTCGGGTGGTAGCAGTAGTGGGGAACTTCCTTCTTGGCCTGCTTGCACGCCTCGATCATGCGCGTGCCTTTGGGGAACTTGTGCCAGACTCCGTCGATCTGTACATTCACAAGATCGACAGGCGGTGGAGCAGCAACAGGAGCAGGGGCTTCGGCGGGGGCAGGCATGAGCGAAGGGGAAAAGGGGGCTGAAGCCGATTATCGGACCCGCGTGCAGAGGGGCAACCCCAATTTGTGAAAAGTTTCACAAGCCCACCCCCATGAGACTTTGCGAAGTCCGCGCAACGTGCCATCAATGCCGCCCTCATGCCCATCCCGGTCATCCTGAACCCCGCCGCCCGCAGCACGAAGGCTGCCTCCCTCGAAGACACGCTGCGCAGGCTGTCCCCAGAGCCGGAACTGCACCTGACCACCGGCCCCAGCGATGCCACCCTGATCGCGGAGCGCCTCGCCACGGAAGGTCACGAACTCGTCGTCTCCGCCGGTGGAGACGGCACCATGAACGAGGTGCTGCAGGGCATCTGCCGCGCCAATGCCCGCCGCAAACCCGGCGAAAAGCACACCGCCCTCGGTGTCTTGCCGCTCGGCACCATGAACGTTTTTTCCGTGGAGCTGAAGCTGCCGGGGAGGGACATCGAGGGCTGCTGGCAGGAAATCACCAGCGGCCAGCGTCGTGACGTCGATCTCTGGATGGCGAACGACTTGTACTTCGCCCAGCTCGCCGGGGTCGGTCTCGATGCCCAGATCGTCCAGGAAACCTCCTGGGAAGCGAAGAAAAAGTACGGCCCGCTCAGCTACGTCATGAGCGCGATGAACGTGCTCATGCGGACCCCGCCGGCTCTCAGTGTGAAAATCGAGGGCAAAGCCCCCATGGTCGGCACCGTCGTCCTGGTGGGCAATGGCAAGCACTACGGCGGGCCCTTTCCCCTCTTCCGCAATGCTTCAAACACCGATGGCAAACTCGATCTCCTGATCTTTCGCGGTCTCGGCGGGATGGAATTCATCCAACTGCTGCGCGGCATGCTTCTGGACGGCTACCACGAGTGCGAGGATCTGGACTACATCCAGACCAGCGAATTCACCGTGACGACGGACCGCGGCGAGGCCCCCGTGGAGCTGGACGGCGAGCTGGCGGACCTGACCGCCCCCGTGGTTTTTCGTCCCGCCCCGTTTCGCTTGAGCGTGAGCGCGGGCTGAAAGTCTTGGACTTGGGCTTGGAATACGAAGGCTTGTCTCCGGAAGACCAGCTTGCAGAGCCGCTCTTCTTGCCACGCCCAGCAGGCTTGTCTTCAGAAAAGCGAGCCGTAGGGCCGCTCTTCTTGCCACGGGTGGGCTTGAAACCACGCGGTTCGCGGGCCTCAGAGCCACCTTCGCGCTTCGGCGCACGCTTGCGTGCTGCCGGGCGGTGATCTTCGATCCCGTCATCCTTTTCGTCGCCAGGCTTGCTGCGCTCCAGCTTCGGCTTGGCCGGCTCTTCCTTGAAGAAGCGTTCGATCTCCGTGGGAGTCAGCTCTTTGTACGCACCCCTGGCCAGACCGTGCAGTTTCAGCCAGCCAATGCGGATGCGGGTCAGGCGTGTCACCTCGTAGCCGAGGTAATAAAGCATCATGCGGATCTGACGCTTCAGACCCATTTTCAGGACGATGTGCGCACGGTAGTCGGTGTCCATCCAGGCGCGTTCAGCCCGGGCAAAACCTTCCTCGGTCATCATGCCTTTGACCAGTTTCGCCATCACGTCCACGTTCAGTGCCTGATCGACGACCACCTCGTATTCTTTTTCAGCACCCTGGCTCGGGTGAATGATCCGGTGGGAAAGATCCCCGCGATTCGTCAGGAGAATCAGACCTTCGCTGTCTTTGTCGAGACGGCCGACGTGATGCAGATTCTGATACTTCAGCGGCAGCAGATCGTAGATCGTCATGCGCTCATGCTTGTCCCCACGAGAGCAAAGATAGCCTTTCGGCTTGTTCAAAACGAGAACGACGGGCGTCTCGGTCCGCACAGGGGAACCATCCACGACCACCTTGTCCTCAGGATTGACCTGGGTCGCAAGCTCGGTGATAACGTGCCCGTTGATGGACACACGACCGCCGAGGATGATTTCCTCCGCGCCACGCCGTGAGGCAATGCCGCACTGGCTCAAATATCGGTTAAGGCGCACAGGAGGAAAGCCTTACTCGGGCTTGGTCTTTGGAAGGTTCGTCGGAAGACGTCCTTCTTTCCACTGGCCACGGGATTTGAGAAGCTTGACGCGCTCACCACGCTTCAAAACGCTGCGCTTGGTGCCGACGGAGCCGGAAGTCTTGAGGCTGCTATGCTGGGACATGATTCTAAAGGGTCTGGGGGTGAAAAAGGGCGCGAAGGATAGCAGCCTCCAACCCGGGTGCAAGGGGTTTTACGCCCAAGACGGCTCCGGCGGCTTGGGAAACCACTGTCAACCATCGTCAACAACGGCAAACTCTACTCACCCCAGCACCTTCTTCCTCACAATCTCCGTCACCATCTTCGGGTTCGCTTTCCCCTGGCTGGCCTTCATCGCCTGCCCCGTAAACCAGTTCATGGCCTTCTCGTTGCCGCCTTTGACCTCGGCCACCTTGTCCGGGTTCGCCGCCAGGATCTGCTCCACAATGGCCTCCAGCGCCCCCGTGTCACTCACCTGCTCAAAACCCTTGGCCTTGATGATTTCCGCAGCCGGTTTCCCACTCTCAAACATCTCCGCAAACACTTCCTTCGCCTGGTTGTTTGAGATCTTGCCCGCCTCCACGATCGCCACCAGCCCGCTCAGCGCCTGCGGCTGTACCGGACACTCTGCCAGCGTCAGGCCACGGTCATTCAGCACACCCAGCAGATCGTTGATCACCCAGTTCGCGATCTTCTTCGCCGGCACCTGGGTGTCCGCAGCCACCGCCGCCTCATACCACGCCGCCAGCTCTTTTTCGCTGGAGAGCACCCCGGCATCGTAGGCGCTGCATCCGTAGTCCTTTTCAAACCGTGCACGCTTTTCATGCGGCAGCTCAGGAACCTGTGACCTCACCTTGGCGATCAGTTCCGCCGTGCGCACCGGCAGCAGGTCGGGATCGGGAAAGTAGCGGTAATCGTGCGCGTCTTCCTTGGAGCGCATCAGCGTGGTCTCGCCACGGTCATCGTCCCAGCGGCGGGTGCTCTGCACCAGTTTTTCGGGATTGCGACCTTCCAGAACGTCAATCTGGCGCTCCATCTCCGCCTTGATCGCACGGCGCACGGCAGACATCGAATTGATGTTCTTCAGCTCGATCTTCACCCCCAGCTCCTTCTGGCCTTCCGGCCGCACGGAGATGTTCACGTCGCAGCGCAGGTTGCCCTTCTCCATGTCGGCATCGCTCACCCCGCCATAGATCAAAATCTGCCGCAGGCTGGTGATGTACGCAAAAGCCTCCTCCGCGCTGTCGATGTCCGGCTCGCTGACGATCTCCATCAGCGGCGTGCCGGCCCGGTTGAAATCGAGCGTGGAAAATTTGTCATGATGCGTGGACTTGCCCACGTCCTCCTCCAGATGAATGCGCGTGAGCTTCACCACCTTGCCCGGATTCGCGATGCTCTTCTGCGCATCCTTCGGATACGCCAGGTCATACAGCGGCACCCCACCGCCCAGGCAGAGCGGGAAAGGCATCTGCGTGATCTGGTAGTTCTTCGGCATGTCCGGGTAAAAATAGTTTTTCCGGTCCCAGTTCACCACTGGCGGCGTCTCGCACCCAAGCATCAGCCCGGTGAGGATGGTCTTCTCAATGGCCGCCTGATTCAGCACCGGCAGCGCTCCCGGCAGCCCCAGGCAAGTCGGGCAGGTGTGCGTGTTCGGCTCCGCCCCATACTCGACCGGGCAGGCGCAAAACATCTTGCTGCGCGTCGTGAGCTGCGCGTGAACTTCAAGGCCGATGGTGAGGATGTATTTGGGCATGGCGGAATGCAGCAAGCCAAAGCCGAAATCACCGGCAGATGCAAGCGCGAAGCTGCCGCCCGTTTTCAATCACGCGCGCTATGGACCAGACTCAAGAACGCAGCGAAAACCGCAGTCATAGTTCATGCCGGGGGGCGGGGCATACCGATTGGCAGAAAGCAGGTGCCCGCGATCAAAGTAGTGCCAGGAACCACCACGCAAAACATGTGTTTTCTGCGCTTCGTTCAGCCAGTCCTGGCACCACTCCCAAACATTCCCGCCCATGTCAAAAATCCCTGCGGAATTCGCTTTAAAGCTCATCACGGGCGCGGTCGTGGGAAAGCCGTCATTGTAGTCTTCGATAAACGGATTGGCGGGAAATTTTTCATGCCATGCCTCGTCGGCATAGTTTCCGACCTTGTCGTTGGTCTTCGGAGGAAAGGCCTCACCCCAGGGGAAATCATTGCCCGTTTTCTGGCTTAGCGTCTCCGGCGTCGTTCCTTTCGAACGTTTCTCGGAACGGCCCAGCCCCACCGCGATGCTCCACTCCTCGTCTGTCGGCAGCCGATAGGTCCTGCCCTCCTTGCGGCTGAGCCAGGCACAAAACTTCTGCGCATCCTCCCAGCTTACACTGACCACCGGATGATCCTCCTCCGCGCCCACAGGAACCGCTTCCTTTTGGACATTTTTCCACCCGCTGTCCGTGGCCGAGGTTTCACTGGCATAGGCATTGAAGTCCTGCCGCCGTGTCTCATGAATGCAGAACATCACGCGGGTGCCTTTGACGGGCACAAATTTCATGCCGAGGCTGTTGGTGAACGCCCTGCCCGTGGTGAAATCCTGCCCAGCGCTGCCTTCCTTGGGGGAAGGTGCGGCATTCATGTCCTCCCGCATTTTTTTAGCCGCCATGGCCTCCTCCAGCTTGCCTGCCTTGGTCAATATCAGCACCAATGTGTCGAGCTGTCTGGCAAAGGCATCTCTGAGCGGACGCAGCTTCTTGTCCCTTTCAAGCTCCAGGCGTCCCAGGGCAGTTCGGTAGGTGGCACGCATCGGCTTTAAAACATCGGCTGTTTTGGAGTCGTCCGGCGCAGAATCGTATTTTCCGGACAGAAGAGCATCCCTTTCCGATTTGATGGCCAGCGCCTGCTCCAGTTTCCCTGATTTTTGGGCAGCCTCCTGCAGTCTCTCCAGTGCGGCTGCAAACTTGGCGTTCAGATCAGCCACAGCCAGGCCGTGAGGACGGAGAAGCTCAAGGTTCACCTTCTCTTCAAAGGCACTCTGCAGCGCCGCCGGATCTTCCACCTCTGCGTCTTGGGCCGGCGCGACAGCAGAGACACACATACCTATCGTGATGATGATCGCGAAAGCGGAGGATTTGTTCATGAAGCTTGGATGGATGTGAAAGCCTATCTACAGGACCTGACCGGTTCAACAGTGAACGCACCACATGCCTCAGTTCATCCTCACCGGCTGCGGCGCTGCTGGCTGGTGATACACCACGGAGTCCATCGCCTGCTCCAGCGCCATGCCTCCCAGGATCGGCTGCAGGTCGGGGTGGTTGGCCACTTTCTCAATCTTCGGCATCTGCATCAGCCCCGCGAAGTCTTTGTTCTCGATGGCCTTCCGCACCTCCGGATCATAGCCGAGCTGGACGATGAGCGGATGGTTCAGCGCGTTGGCCGTGGCTGGGCTTTGCTCCGCCAGTCGCTGCCACATCGTCCCCTCGGGCCACAGAATCAGCAGCCGGGCCAGATTCGCCGTCGGCTTGATGTCATACGGGTCCAGCTTCTTCGCCAGCCCACCGATGATGCTGTTGTCGATCTTCTGGCTCAGGGTGTAAAAAACGGACTTGGCCTGGCTCTCGATCGACCCGCCTTTTTTGACGATCTCCGCCGCGTTCTCCATGCCGTACAGGCTGCCCACCATGCGCAGCACCATGCTGCCCAGCCACAGCAGCCCTCCGGAGGGAATAATGCTGATGATCAGCCCCTTCCACCCACTCAGCCCCCCCAGCAGTCGCATCAGTCCAAAGGCCGCCAGAAAGTACTTCCCCACCTTGCACAGACCAAACATCAACACAGCCGCAACCCCGGACATCACGATCAGCCGGTTCGTGGTCAGGTGCATTCCTGCCGCTCCAAAAATCTGCACCCGGTGCATGAACACATACCAGGCCGCCCACGCACACGCCGCCAGGGTCAGCACATTGATGATCTGCTGCACCACCCCCCTCGCAAACGCCAGCCCCGCCGCGAACGCAATGAAGCCGACAATCGCGATGGTGGCCCACATGCTGTGAGGCACCTTCTGCGCGTATTGGAGCACTTCGCTGGGATCAGGCATGACCGGAAGAATAAATATTCAGGACACCTTAACATCTTCCATCCTCCTGTCGTGCGGGAAAATGACCTTAGATCAAATCCTGCATCGCCCGCAGCTTGGCATGGGCCGCGCCACGCTCCAGCAGCTCTTCGGCCAGCGCTTTGCCGGCCATCAGATCCCCCGCCATTCCCGTGATCACAAAACCCGCCGCCGCATTCAGCACCGCGATGTCACGCTTGGCCCCCTTGATCGTTCCTGCCAGCACGCCTTCCAGAATCGCCGCGTTCTCAGTCGCATCACCGCCCACCAGATCTTCGAGCGCCGCTGGGCCAAATCCGAGATCCTTCGGATCAATCCGCATCTCGCTCAGTTTCCCCTCCGCGACCTGACACACCTCATTCACCCCCAGCGTCGAAAGTTCATCCATCCCCTGCCCGTCTGCCGCGCTTCCGTGCACCACCCACGCCCCTTTGCGGCCGAGCTGCACCAGAATCTCGCCAAACGCTCCCGTCAGCTTCGGGTCAAACACACCGATGAGCTGGTAGTCCGGCCGCCCCGGATTCAGCAGCGGCCCCAGCACATTGAAAATGGAGCGCTGACCCTCCGCCGCGAGCAGCTTGCGCGCCTCCGCCACCGCCTTGAAAGTCGGGTGATACAGCGGCGCAAAGAAGAACCCCAGCCCAATGCTCTCGATCCCCGCCACCACCTTTTCCTTCGGCAGGTCGATCTTGATGCCCAGCGCCTCCAGCACATCCGCACCACCCGCCTTCGAGGTGATCCCACGGTTGCCGTGCTTCGTCACACACACACCGCCCGCCGCCAGAATGAACATCGCCGTGCTCGACACATTGAACAAATGCAGCTGGTCTCCGCCCGTTCCCACCACATCCAGCATCGGCCCCGGCAGCTTCGCACGGTCAATCCCCGGATCCACCGCCAGCTTCAAAAACTCCTTCACAAACATCGCGATCTCCGCCGGCGTCTCGCCCTTGTGGGCCAGCGCCCGCAGAAAATTCGCCTTATCCGCCGCTGTCACCGCAGCATCCACCAGCTGCGCAGCAGCATCTGCAATCTGAGCTTCGTTAAGATGAGTTTCCGCGATCAGTCCTTGGGTCAGTGATTCCATGATTTGATTTTGGCCGAAGCGCAGTGTTTAGCAAGCCCACCCGTGTGAACCTCTCGAAACGTTGAATCCAAACTCCCCCATCCTCGGCATCGATCTCGGCACCACGAACTCCCTCGTCGGTGTCGTTGACAGCGGCTTCCCCATCCTCCTCGCCGATGAAAACGGCAGTCGCAGCACCCCCAGCGCCGTGTGCATCGCTCAAGACGGCAGCATCTCGGTCGGAGCCGTGGCCTTGCGCCAGCGCGCCCTGCATCCCACGCGCACCATCACCTCGGTCAAACGCCTCATCGGCCGCCGCCCCGGCGAAGCCGGATGGACGCCCCCTTATTCTCTCAGCGAACTGAAAACTTCTCCCGTCGAAGTTTCTGCAGAGATCCTCAAACACCTCAAAGCCGTCGCCGAACACGCGCTCGAACAATCCGTTTCTCAGGCCGTCATCACCGTTCCCGCTTACTTCAACGACGCCCAGCGCAACGCCACCAAGCGCGCAGGTGAACTCGCCGGTCTCGAAGTCCTCCGCATCCTCAGCGAGCCCACCGCCGCCGCACTCGCCTACGGTCTCGACAAGCTTTCCGAGCATCAAAAGATCGCCGTCTATGACCTCGGTGGCGGCACCTTCGACATCTCCGTCCTCGAAATGCACGACGGCACCTTCCAGGTCCTCTCCACCGCCGGAGACACCCAGCTCGGTGGCGATGACATCGACCGCCTCCTCGCCGAATTCATCGCGCAGAAATTGAATCTGCCCCCCCACGACATCCGCGTCCTCGAAGCATCTGAAGCCGTCAAAAAGCGCCTGTCCACCGATGACACAGCCAGCTTCAACGGACTCGACATCACCCGCGCCGATCTCGAAAAAATCGCCCGCCCGTGGATTGAGCGCACCCGCATTCACTGCCTGCGCGCCTTGAGCGATGCCGGCGTGAAAGCCGAACAGCTCGATGAAGTCATCCTCGTGGGGGGCAGCACCCGCATGCCACTGGTGCGCGACTACGTGCGCGAAATCTTCGGCCGCGAACCCAACACCTCACAGAACCCGGACGAAGCCATCGCCCTCGGTGCCACCATTCAGGCAGGCATCCTCGGCGGCAGCCTGCGCCAGGTCCTCCTCCTCGATGTCACCCCGCTCTCGCTCGGCATCGAAACCTTCGGCGGCTTGATGAACATCATCATCCCCCGCAACACCACGATCCCCGCCAAAGCGGGCGAGATGTTCACCAATGCCGTGGCCAATCAGGACAGCATGCTCATCCGCATCCTCCAGGGCGAACGCGAACTCGCCAAGGACAACTGGGAGCTCGGCCGCATCGAAGTCCCCTTCCCCTCCGGCCCCAAAGGCAGCGCCCGCGTCGGCGTGCAGTTCAGCATTGATGCAGACGGCATCCTCCACGTGCTCGCCCGCGACACCGCCACCCATCAGGACACCACCCTCCAGATCAGCGGCACCGCCGTCGATGTCGAAGACGAACGCGTGGAGCAGATGATCTCCGAGAGCGTCGATTTTGCCTTCGAGGACATGAACGAACGCATCTGGACCGAAGCAAAACTCAAGGCGGAAGAGCTCCTCCCCGCCGTCGATGCCGCGCTGGATCAACTCGCCGACGCCATCAGCGCTGAAGAAAAATCTGCCGTGGTCAGTCAGGCCGCCACCGTGCGCGTCCTGCTTGCCGCCACGGATCATGACGCCAAGGCCCTCAAAGCCGCCACCCAGTTGCTGGATGAAGCCACGCAATCACTGGCCGTGATGCTGATCGATCGCGCCATGGAGGAATCTCTGGTTCGCCGCGGACTCGTTTGATTTTCCAGTTCCCATTCTTGGAGCCGAAGGCTACGCTCCGCCGCTAATAATCTTTTTTACAGGGCATGAATGAGAAACCTCCACATGACGGAGCCATGGCATGGACACCGCCATCACCAGAGCATCTGCAGGCCATGCTGCCTCAGTATGATCGGTGGGAGATGATCGGCTGCGGTGGCATGGGTGCCGTGTATAAAGCACGCCAGATTTCGCTTGACCGCCTCGTGGCCATCAAAGTCCTGCCACCCCAGGTGGCGGAGGACGAGGCGGAGTACATCGAACGCTTCAAGAACGAGGCGCGCACGATGGCCAAGATGAACCATCCCGCCATCGTGGCCGTCTACGATTTCGGCGAAACCCGCGATGAACTCCTCTACATCGTCATGGAGTACATCGACGGCACGGACGTGGCCAGGATGATCCAGTCTCAGGGCAAACTGCCGGTCGATCACGCGCTGGCCATCACCGCCCATGTCTGCGACGCCCTGGCTTATGCGCATGAGCACGGCGTCGTTCACCGCGACATCAAACCGGCGAACATCCTCATCAACATGGAAGGCGCCGTAAAGGTGGCCGACTTCGGGCTGGCACGCATGCACGATCCTGGACAAAACGGCAGCCTCACCCAGGAAGGCACCACCATGGGCACCCCGGACTACGTCGCCCCCGAGGTGCTGATCATCGGCATGCAGGTCGATGGCCGCGCCGATCTCTATGCCGTCGGCGTGATGCTCTACAACATGCTCACCGGCAAAATCCCGCGCGGCAATTTCCAAATGCCCAGCGAGAAAATGGGCTGTGACACCCGCTACGACGCCATCATCCGCAAAGCGATGGAGCAGGATGTCTCCAGACGCTATCAGTCCTCTCGCGAACTGCGCCGTGATCTCGATCAGATCCTCACCGTCCCCGTCGCCAAGGAAAAGCCAGCCCGTCAGGCGCCAGCCGGCGGCATGCTGCCGCGCCAGCCTCTCCCGCCCCCGCCGCCCCCAGGCATCCCATGGGGCATGATCGCCGCCGCCGTCATCGTCGTCAGCGTGGCGGCCGTGCTTCTCATGCGGCGTGGGGAGCCGCCTCCGGCTCCACCGGCATCCGAAGTCGCTCAGACCGAACCCGCCAAACAGAAGCCTCCCACACCACCCTCCAATCAGACGCCACAGAACACTACGGCCCCCGCACCGGTCGTCGTGCGCACCGATCCCAATGCCCCCAAGGGCAGCCCCTTGTCCAGGCTTCCAGTGCTGAGCTACAACGGCCACCACTATCAGGTCGTGGGCGAACGGATGAACCAGTCCAACGCCCAAAAGCATGCGCAAAGCCTCGGTGCCCATCTGGCCACGATCAACAGTCAGGCTGAGCAGGACTGGATGAACCGCGTGCTGCCTCCCTTTTTGAAACAGGTTCCACAATCCATGGCAACCATCGGCGGCCTGCGCGAAAAGGGCGTTTGGAAATGGCTCACAGGCGAACCCTTTGAGTTCACCCGCTGGGAGGATGCCAGCGTCTCTGCATCCGAACCGGAGAAAACCTTCGCTCTGAAGATAACCGCAAGGTCCAGTGACAAAGCAGAATGGGGCTTGGGCCCCGACTATGCCATCCGTGCCTTCCTCCTCGAATGGGATGGCGTTCCATCGAAAGCACCCGCACCCGCGCCGGTCCCTGCGCCTCAACCCGTGGTCGAAAGCGCGGGCGCAAAACGCCTGCGCGAACTGGATGCCAGCTTCCGTGCGGCGCTGGAGCGTGACGTGCTGGCGATTCACCGCACCGCGCTGGACGACTTGAACACCAAGTACCTCGCCGCTCTGGATCGTGCGCTGTCAGCCGAGACCGCGGCGGCACGCCTGCCGGAAGCGCTTGCCCTACGTGAGGAACAGCAGCTCATCAAAAGCCACAGCCCACTCCCTGCAGAGGATGCGCCAAACCTACCCGCACCGCTGAAAACCCTCCGCTCCACCTACCGCACCAGCCTGCGCCCCATCGAAACC
The DNA here is from genome assembly GCF_044222345.1 of Prosthecobacter sp. GTDB lineage: Bacteria > Verrucomicrobiota > Verrucomicrobiia > Verrucomicrobiales > Verrucomicrobiaceae > Prosthecobacter. Next base: position 70,504 of record NZ_JBGANL010000024.1, on the reverse strand, counting down.
ACCCTTAACAACGGCATCATCACCCTCTTCCTGAAGTACGAGGAAGTACTGAAGGCCGTGCAGGCGGAATGGACCCAGGCCGCAAAGCTGGATGACGCCAGACTCGCCGATGCTCGGATCGCCAGTCTCTCCCGCGAACGCGCCGCTCTGCTCAGTGAGGCCAAGGAACTCCTGCCGGGAGGCCAGGAAATGGTTCTGCAAAAAAACGACCGCTTCGTTTCCGCGGAGAAGTTCACACCGCCCGTGGAGTTCACCCTCGTGGTGAAAACTCACAAGGATGATCTGCGCCTGGCCTGCACCGCCAAGCAGGTGATTTTCAACTGGGAAAAAAACCAGGACGAGCTCCGCATGGATGGTGATCCCGGCGGCGCCCGCCATGTGCCCGGCATGGGGCGCATCCCCGAAGACACCTTTGTCACCATCCAGTGGCGCATCATGCCGCACATGCAGAGCATCAGTGTCGATGGAAAACGTCGCCTCCTCCACTTTGGCGACTACTCCAAGGTGGACAACCCGCTGGAAATATTCCCGCTGAACCATGTCGTCACCATCAAATCCGCCAAGGTGAAGACGCTGGACCTCCAAACGGTCGAAGACCAGATCTCCAGCAATCCCTCAATGCGGGACCTGTTTCTCACCAAAGCCGAATGGACAGGCAGGCTCACGATCCCTGCGGGCACATACCGCCCCCTGCGCCGCATCGACATCGGGGCACCGGGGAAAAAAGACCCGCGAGCCAATTACGACGAGCAGCGCGCCGATGTGACAAGCCTCCCCGGCATGCGCATCGAAAACGTCCGCTTCCACCTGCGCGAAGGCTCCTGGCAAGCCGCTGGCGGCCATTTCCGCGATGTGAAAATCACCGCCGACCTCGGCGGCAGCTTCGAGACACGAGACAGCCTTTTTCAGGACTGCCTCTTCGCCAAGGAAGGCCCCTGGGGAACCGCCTACTTCAGCAGCAAATGGCAGTTCACCAACTGCGTTCTCGACGGCTCCTTCATGCAGGGCTGGAGAGTGAGCGACGTGGGCATGAAGCTCGACTCCTGCACGCTGCTCGACCTCGATCTGGGCCCCATCGTCTTCCGGGAGGATGCCAGCACCGAGTTGACCAAAGACTGGCTCATCATCCAAAACTGCCGCTTCATCAATTGCCGCGTACCCGAGAGCTTTGCCCTCGCCACCCGCAACTGCGTCTTCGAAAAATGCACCTTCGCCCCCGCCGAAGAAAAGCTGCCGGCCAAATCACCGCTCAATGCCACCATCTACGTGCAGGACTGCACCAACCAGCCGCAGACCGGCCCCGGCCGCACCGTCGAGGCCAGACCCGCCAGCCAGCTCACCACCAAGCCCGGCGCATCCCTCCCCTACATCTTCAAAAACGGCCAGCTCGACTTCCAAACTCCCCCTCAATAAGTCAGGCATGCGGCGTCGTAGGATGGGTGTGGCGACAGCCCGCCCGTCCATCATCGCAGGGCAACGCCCATAACATGCAGCCGACCAGCGCTCTGGTGGAGAGGTATCGTCCCGAACCCACCCCTCACCGCGCAGCCCCGGTCCCGTTCTGCTGAAAGTAGGCGTCGCGCATGCGCCGAAGCTCCTCAAGCCGGGACGAAATTTCCGTGTGCTCACGCGCCTTTTCCACCTTCTGCTGCGTCACAAAATGATTGTTGCTGCCAAGGTTTCTCCATGGGCCGGCGGGCACCTCGCTCACATCCACAAAACGCCAGTCGCAGCGCCCGCTGCTGGAGATGCCGAGGTAGTCACGCACTCCGGGCGAGATGTCGATCCCCGCACCGCGGTTGCTTGTGTTCTTGGGGCGTGCGTTGCCGAAAACGTAATCATGGTCATCCGTCACAAACGGGCCGCAGTCCTCCCACTGCGCATAGCACACGCGGTTGCCGTAGCGAATCGCGATCCACTGCCCTTTCAGCACCGTCTTGCCGGAACGCACAAACTTCTGCTTGAACCAGGGGATCACCCGGGAGGCCTCCGGCTTGTGCGAGTTGTAATCGATGCAGTCATTGTAGGGCAGCGCCACATAAAACGGGTTCTGCTTCGGCGTGAATCCTATGGGCGTGTAATTGTCCGTCCGCTTTGTGGGATCAGGATCATCGTAGCCGCCGAAGTTTTGCATCCACTGCGTGTCCCAGGAGCTTTTGTCGTTGGGCGTGGGATTGTTTTCCGTCGGCTGCTCGCCCACCCAGAACACCGTGGCCACGATGTCCAGCTTCCACGGATAGCGCGCGTATCCCAGATGCGGCATCGAGGACGAACTGAAGCTGGGCACCGTCGCGGAAATGTTGCGCGGAGGCGATGATTGAGTCTGCGTAAACGCGGCGGGTTTGCTTTGGGCAGTCGGAGCAGTCCCCGCTTTTTTCAACGCCGCAGCAGCGCCTGTGGCTGAAACCGAGGACGCCCCCTGACCAAACGCCGACACCGCCGCCACGAGTGACGCGACGACGACGAATGAACTGAGTGAGCGTTCAGCGAGCATGGGGGTGGGGCCTAATTGCGAGAATTGTAACAGCTTACCATGGTAAACTGCAATCTGTAATTCACCATGTAAGGCGCAGCGGCCAGCGGGGAAAAGCGACCTTCACCCGCAAGCAACGGCGCTAAATCATCGACAAATCAGCGCCTGCTCTGTTCAAAATACCGGTTGGCACGCCTACCATTCGAAACAGCCTCACCAGCAATAAAATCAATAACGCCGCAACGTGGAATCCTGCGGCGCTCGCGTGTCATCCGTCTGCGGATAGTCCAGCGTGTAGTGCAGGCCGCGGCTTTCGTGCCGGCGAATCGCGCATTCCACGATGAGGGACGCCGTTTCCACCAGGTTGCGCAGTTCCAGGATTTCGCTGGTGACGTGGTTGTTCCAGTAAAACTCCTGCACCTCCCGCTTAAGGTTGCGCAGCCGTGCCGCCGCGCGCTGCAGCCGCTTGTTGGTCCGCACGATCGAGACGTAATCCCACATCAAACGCCGGATTTCGTCCCAGTTGTGGTAGATCACCACCAGTTCGTCGTTTTCCACCACACCGCTGGTCTGCCAGGGGCGCAGTTCGTAGCTCTGCTCGGCGACTTTTCCCTGCGGAATCTTTTTGATCAAATACGCCACGGCACGCTGTGCGGTGACGCAGCACTCCAGCAGCGAATTGCTCGCCAGCCGGTTCGCCCCGTGCAGCCCGGTGCAGCCCACCTCGCCCACGGCACAAAGTCCGCGAATGCTCGTCGCCCCGTTCACGTCCGTCAGCACGCCACCGCATTGATAATGAGCAGCAGGCACCACCGGAATCGGCTCCTTGGTGATGTCGATGCCCACATCCAGGCAGGCCTTCTGAATGTTCGGAAAGTGGCTCGCAATGAATTCAGGCGGCCGATGACTGATGTCGAGATACACACACGGGCCGCCCGTCTTCTTGATCTCATGGTCAATCGCCCTTGCAACGATGTCACGCGGCGCCAGCGATCCACGCGGATCATAGCGCTGCATGAATTCCTGCCCGTCTTTGCCAATCAAACGCGCCCCTTCCCCCCGCATCGCTTCGCTGATCAGGAAGGAACGCTTCTGCGGATGGTAGAGGCACGTCGGATGAAACTGGATGAACTCCATGTCCGAAATCGTCGCCCCGGCGCGCCAGGCCATGGCCACCCCATCACCCGTCGCCACCATTGGATTCGTGGTGTACAAATACACGCGCCCACACCCGCCTGTGGCAAGGATCACTCGATCCGAGCGGAAGGTGTGCACTTCCCCGCTGGTCTCATCCAGCACATACAGCCCCAGCACCCGGTCCTCAGAGACAAGTCCAAGCTTCGCCGTCGTCAGAATGTCGATGGCGTAATGATTCTCGTAGATCGTGATGTTCGGGTTCGCACGCACGGCTGCGAGCAGCTTCTCCGTGATCTCCCGCCCAGTCGCATCCGCCGCATGCAGCACACGGCGCGCGGTATGGCCGCCTTCCCGGGTCAGGTCAAACTCTAGATGCCCGTCCACCGCCTCACGCTGGTCAAAATGCACACCCCACTTCACCAGATCAGCGATGCGTGCCGGCCCTTCGCTCACGATCGTGCGCACGGCAGACTCTTTGCACAAGCCCGCCCCCGCGATGAGCGTGTCGCTCACGTGCTTCTCGATGGAGTCGTTCTCCGCCGTCACGCAGGCGATGCCGCCCTGCGCCCAGTTCGAGTTCGAGTCCAGCGCACCGCGCTTGGTGATCATGACCACCTTGCCATGCTCAGCGGCATGCAAGGCCGAGACCAGCCCGCCTGCCCCGGTTCCGACGATGATAAAGTCTGCCTCAATCATGAATTGTGGTGACTCTTTCGTCGCGGAACCTTCAACATGCAAATGCACTACCAGCTTGTTCCCAAACTCCAGCGTGTCGCAAGATCCAGCAGATCCGGGCGCAGCGGCCATTCATCCGCACGCGGTTCCTGCCCTTCATGGCGGTGGCTGGCTCCCTTGAGCGCCATGCAGCCCGTGTTGTCACCGATCTGACGGATCGCTTCGATCTCCTCGGTCGACAGGCATTGCTCCGGCAAAGCGGCCAGATCATCCAGCTTGCTCTCGATCGTGCGCGCACCCTCACCGTGCTCCTGAATCAGGGTCGGCACCACGCTCTTCACCGCCGTGTTGCCCAAAGTCCACAAACACGCGAGCTGCAGCATGGTCAGCCCATGCTTCTCCGCAAAAGGACGCACCTTCTCCAACTTCTCCACCCCGTGCTCGATCCAGTCACCCGGACGATGCGTGCGGTGGTCGCCATCGCGGAACTTGTGCCCCGGCTTCACATCGTCGTGAAACAGACCGCCGTAATCCACCACTCGCGCCAGAATATCCACGTTGTTCTTCGCCGCCGCTCCCAGCACATGCTGGCCCGGCCAGGGCTCAAACGGATTCAAAATGATCATCGCCCAGTCCATGCGGTCACCAAACCGCTCAAAGCACTCGATCATGTCCAGCGTGAAACCGTTCGCCGGTCCCGGCGCGATGCCCAGCCGGTCCGTCAGTCCGTCCGTCTTCAGCGCCGTGAACGCATCCCACACCTTTTCGCTGGTGTAGCTGATGCTGTCCGGATTGTGCAGCATCAGCAGGTCAAACTTCGAGGTCTGGCAGCGCTCCAGGCTCTTCTCCGTCGCCATTTTGAGGTAGTCGTAATACTTCTCCGGCCCGCGCAGCGTCGGATCGGTAAAACGCGGGTAGCCCCGTGACCCCTGCCGGATGCCCTCATAAATGTCATGGCCCACGATGCCCACGAGGCAGTATTCCTCACGCGGGATGCCCTTCAGCGCCTCCCCCAGCAAGGCATCCGCACGGCCCACGCCATACACATCCGCCGTGACAAACGTGCGCACGCCTTTGGCAAACGAATCGCGCATCAGCTGCATGTAATGCTCCTCGGAGAGCTGTTCTCCGTAGTGCATGAAGCGTCCGCCGCTCCAGGTGCCGTAGGCTGTTCGTGTCAGATTCATAAAAAGTCAGGTTGGGGTTGAGGGGGCAGATACATAACGATTCCGCCCTCTGTTTCAAACACGGATCATCCCTGAAACCACCAACGCCCATGATTTGACAAAATCAGCCATCTGCGACACCTCGCCAGAGTCCACCTCCTCCGCCTCATGAAAAAGCCGTCCGCCAATCGCAAAACCAGCGCTCCGGCCCAGGCGAAGCCAGCCAGCCTCCCCCCTCTCCTCACCGAAGTCCGGCAGCTTATCCAAAGCGCCCGCCGCGGCATCTCCACCATCGTGGACACCTTCCAGGTGATGACCAACTTCGAAATTGGCCGCCGCATTGTGGAGCATGAGCAGAAGGGTGCGAAGCGCGCCGCGTATGGCGCGGAGCTGCTCAAGGAGCTTTCCACACGCCTGACGGAGGAGTTTGGCAGAGGCTTTTCAGAGGACAATTTGTCGAACATGCGACGGTTCTTTCTGACGTGGAAAGACCGGATCGCCGAATTTCCGAATAGCCTATTCGGAAATCTTAAGCAGCCTATTGGCAAATTGGCAGAAACATCAATTTCCGAACAGCCTGTTCGGAAATTTCCCTTCACCCTGAGCTGGACCCACTATCAAGTCCTCCTCACCGTCAAAGACCCCGACGAACGCAGCTTCTACGAGATCGAAGCCACCAACTCCGGCTGGTCGGTTCCCGAACTCAAGCGCCAGAAAGCCTCCTGCCTCTACGAGCGCCTCGCCCTCAGCCGGGACAAGGAAGGCATCCGCAAGCTCGCCCGCGAAGGCCAGGTCATCGTCCGTCCGGAGGACCTGCTCAAAGAGCCCTTCGTCCTCGAATTCCTCGGTCTCGACGACAAGGCCAGCTACTCCGAAAGCGATCTGGAGCAGGCCATCATCAACCGCCTTGAACACTTCCTGCTCGAACTCGGCAAAGGCTTCCTTTTCGAGGCCCGCCAGAAGCGCTTTACCTTCGATGAAGATCACTATTTCGTCGATCTCGTCTTCTACAACCGCCTCCTCCGCTGCTATGTCATCATCGACCTCAAGCTCGACAAGCTCACGCATCAGGACCTCGGGCAGATGCAGATGTATGTGAACTACTACGACCGCGAGGTGAAGCTCCCGGAGGAAAACCCCACCATCGGTCTCCTGCTCTGCAAGTCCGCCAAAAAGACCGTCATCGAACTCACCCTTCCCAAAGGCGCGAACATCCACGCCAAGGAGTACAATCTCTACCTGCCGTCCAAAGAACTGCTGAAGCAAAAGCTCGACGAATGGAGCGCCGCCGCGACTCAGTAAAGCCCCGTCAACGCCTCACTCAACCGCCGTCTTCACCAGCAGATCCGCGATCTTCTCCGCCGAATTCTTCACCGCGAGTTTCTGCGCTGCCTTCTTCATCTCACCAGCCTTGCGCGGGTCACTGAGGATTCCACGCACAGCGTCCGCCAGCGTGTCCGCATTCAGCTCGCTCTCACGCATCAGTCTCGCCGCCCCCGCCTTGTCAAAGATCTCCGCATTGCGCGTCTGATGGTCTTCCGCCGCATGCGGATACGGCACCAGCAGGCTCGGCACGCCAAAGTACGCCAGCTCAGACATCGATGAAGCCCCCGAACGTGCAATCGCCAGATCCGCCGCGCGGTAGGCCAGATCCATCCGGTGGCAAAACGCCGCCACGTGCTGCTTGAGCATCGGAATCTTGGCGTACACGTTCCTCACCTCCTCGTAATCAGTCGGTCCGGCGATGTGCAGCACCTGGATGCCCATTCTCTCAAACTCTTCCAGCGCCATGCCCACGGCACGGTTCACGCCGCGCGCACCCTGGCTGCCGCCCATGACAAGCAGCGTGCGCCTGTCCTTGTCCAGCTTGAAGAAGGCACGTGGGTCGTCGTTGTTCGGCTTGCGCATGCTGCTGCGGATCGGCGTTCCCACCACGCGCACATCCCCATGCTTCGGGAAGTGCTCCTTGCAGGCTTCGAGGCCGCACAGCACGATGTCGCTGAAGCGTGCGTTCAGCCGGTTCGCCTTTCCGGGGATGGCGTTGCTTTCGTGAATCAGCGTGTGGCAGCCCTCTTTGCGCCCGGCATACAGCGGCGCAAAGGACGTGAATCCGCCCATGCCCAGCACCACGTCCACATCGTGGTCCCGGATGATCTTCCGGCAGGCCTTGGTCCCTTTCCAGAGTCCCTTGAGGAAGCCGAACATTTTGGGCGACCACGGTTTCGGCATTGCTAAAAACGGCATCTTCTCGAACCGCAATTCCGGGTGCCCCGAGGCGGCCAGGGTGTCGATCTTCTTTTCGCTGATCAGCAAAGTCACGTCGTGACCTCGGGAGGCCAGCACCTCACCAACGGCAATCCCAGGGAACAAATGCCCCCCGGTGCCACCGCACGCGATAAGCACGTGGATGGACTTCGAATTTTTCTGTTTCACTAAGATTCAAAAGGCTAAAGCTGTGGAGTCCAGCGGCGCTTTCTGCGGATCACGGGGAGCTGATCCCAGGTCAGATGCACGCCCTGGCGGTGGATGTTGATCAGGATGCCGACCGCGACCATCGCGGCAACGAGACTGGACCCTCCGTAACTTACGAAAGGCAGCGGCAATCCCTTGTTCGGCAGCAAAGCAGTGGTCACGCCCATGTTCAAGAGCGCTTCCATTCCCAGCAAAAATGTCAGTCCTGCCCCTAAAAGCTTGCCAAACCGGTTCGGCGCATACGCCGAAACGACCATTCCGGCCATCACCAGCACCGCAAACGCCAGCACCACCGCCGCCGTCCCGCGCAGGCCCAGCTCCTCCCCGACCATCGGGAAAATGAAGTCGGTATGGGCCTCAGGCAGGTAGGAGAGCTTCATGCGCCCTTCCCCCAGCCCCCGTCCTTCCAGCCCGCCGGAGCCAAACGCCAGCTTGGACACCCACTGCTGCAAACCCAGGTCCTCCTTGTGATTTTCCAGGTCAAAGGTCACCATGATTCGCTCAAACCGGTTCGGCAGAAACTTGACCCCCGCTGCGAGTCCGCCGCCGCAGAGGACAACGATGATCGCCAGGTAGCGCATCTTGGTGCCCGCCACAAACATCACACCGAGCCCCACCGCCGAGGCCAGCAAAGCACTGCCAAGGTCAAATTCGCACCCGATCAAGGCCACGATGCCCAGCAAAATCAGCCCAGGCAGCACAAAACCACGCAAAAAAGTGCGCGTCAGCTCCTGATGCATCCCAAACCAGCCAGCCAGAGCGATGACCAGCGCGATCTTCGCAAATTCGGACGGCTGCACTCGAAACCCGCCCACGCCCAGGGCTTGCAGACCGATCCAGCGCCTCGATCCGTTGATCTTCACACCGATCATCGGCACGTAGCACAGCGCAAGCAGCACCGCAGCAGCGATCAAGATATGCCAGCGCCAGCGCATCCACACGTTGTAATCCACCACGGCCATGATCACGCACACCACTGTCGCAGCTGCCAGCCAGCCGAGCTGCCGCCACAGGGTCACGTAATCCTCCCCGCCTTCATGCGCGACTTGAAACGTCGTGCTCGCCAGCATGGTGATGCCCAGCGCGATCAACGACAGCGCCGCAAGCAGGAACAGAAGGATGGAATATTTGGCCATGTAGCCGGAAACGAGAAGTTACTTCGCAGGGATCACCAGTTTCATCCCGTCACGCATGGAGTTGGGATTCTTGATGTTGTTAGCCTTCTGAATCGCCGCCACCGAGACACCGTACTTCGTGGACAGGCGGTACAGCGTCTCGCCGGGCTTGAGCGTATGGGTGCGGGCAGACGATGTCTTGGCCGCCGTTTTGGGCGGAGCGTCAGCGGCCACTTTCTTGGTCGGCTCAGCCTTCTTCGTTGCCGGTGGTGCCTCGGCGATCTTTTTCAGCATCTGCGTGGGCGGCGGCACGGGGTTCGGCTTCACCAGCGGCTTGGCTTCCGCTTTCGCCACGGGCTTGGGTTCATCCCGATCCCGCGGCCTCACAGCTTCCACCTTCGGTGCGTTTTCCTGCAGCAGCGAAACGACATTGGGCTTGGTCGGCGGTGGCAGCGCCACGGCGGCGCTGGCAGGCGGCGCGGATGCCGTGGCAGGTGTGTCAGCATCAGCCACCAGCGAGAGGGTCGCAGGCGGGGCTTCATTCGGGGCCGCCAGTGAAATAGGCACCATGGTGGCAGCAGACAAGCTGGCCGGTGCCTCAGACGGTTTCACCGCCTCACTGGGGACTTTCGTCGCCGGCGGCTGGTCTTTGACCACGGGCACAGCCTTGGGCACATCTTCCACGATCGCCATCGGCTTCAGCGTCTTCGGATTCACCGGAATCGCGCTCGGCACGGCCTGCTTCGGCACGCGCAGCATGGTTCCTGGGCCAATCTGAATTCCCTTGTCGATCAAGTTCAGACGCGTGATCTCCGCTTCCGTGGAGCCAAACTTGGCGGCGATGGATTTGATCGAGTCCCCCGAGCGCATCTCGTAGTTGTCAAACTGCTCCGTGTCCGCCGCCGCCTGCGCCTGCGCCGTGACGACTTCCGGGGAGGCCATGGGCAGTCCGTTGCCAGTGCTCACCGCACGTGCCGCCTGCGTCACCGCCTGCTGCGGCTTCGCGTCATCCCCCATGAAATCATAGATGATGATGCCGCCGATGAGAACGACGTGGATCAGCAGCATGACCACAAACATGCGCGCCATGCCTGAGTTCGGCTCATGCTGGTTCCATTCACCCTCTTCCGTCACGAGCGCCACTCGGTGCCGGTGCCGCTCACCGTCCATCAGGTTCAGCAGCAGCTTGGTTTCTTTGGGCTTGGGTTTCATCTTCATAGGACCTTGGGGTCTGGGATTGTCGGGATTGAGGGGCTTTAAATTCAATTCAAGGCGTTCACGGCCTCGCGGAAGACATCACCGCGCTGGGCATAGCCGGTGTACATGTCGAAAGAGGAGGTGCCTGGGCTGAGGATGATCGCATCCCCCGCTTGCGAAACTTCCGTGGCCAGACGCACCGCCTCCGCCATGTCGGCGGCGCACTGGCAGGGCAGCAGATCGCCAAAGGTCTCCTTCAATTGTCCTGCAATCTCGCCGATGAGCACCATCGCACGCACCTGGCCGTTCAGCTCCGCGCGCAGTGGCGTGTAGTCCAGCTCCTTGTCCTTGCCGCCGGCGATCAGCACGATCGGGCGCTCCTGCGAACGCAGGCAGGCTTCCAGCGCATGCAGGTTCGTCGCCTTGGAGTCATTGATGTATTCGCGGTCGTGCAGTGTCCGCACCAGTTCGCAGCGGTGCCTCGGCGGCTCGTAGCTCTCCATCGCCTTCAGCATGCTGGAATACGGCAGCCCAAACACCCGGCCCGTCATCAGCGCAGCCAGCACGTTCTCCATGTTGTGTTTGCCACGCAGCTTCAATCCGCCGGCACTGCCGATCTCTTCGCCGAGGTGATAAAAGCTGCCGGCGCTGTAGGTGTAGCCCGCTTCCTCGCCGTAGGCGGAAAAGGTCCAGCGCTGCGCCGCCCCTGAGGACACGCTTTCACCCGCGCGCACGATGGCCACATCGTCCGCCGTGACGTTTTCAAACACACGCGCCTTCGCGGCAAAGTACGACTCCATGTCCGGATACCGGTCCAGATGATCCGGCGCAAAGTTGAGCCACAGACTGGCCCGTGCGCGGAAGTCACGGATCGTTTCAAGCTGGAAGCTGCTAATCTCAAGCGCGAGCACATCGTAACCTACGCCGCTGGCGACGACTTCACTCAAGGACACCCCATGATTGCCGCAGGGCAGTGATTTCATGCCGCAGCCGTTGAACAGCGCCGCGATCAGCTCCGTGCAGGTGCTCTTGCCGTTCGTGCCGGTGATCGCCACCAGCGGCATGTCCGTCAGGTGAAAGGCAAACTCCGTTTCACCCACCAGCGGCACACCGGCATCGGTAAATTTTTTCGGCAAAGGCCAGTGCTCATCCAGCCCGGGGCTGATGATCACCTGCTGATACTCGCCCTGCTTGACCACGAGATCACGCGCCGCCTGGCCGAGCACACAGCGGAAATCTGCGACCGGCTTCGCCTTGTCGCCTTCATCAAAAATCGTCACTTCTGCACCATGCAGGCGCGCCAGACGCGCAGCACCCAGGCCGCTGCGACCAGCACCGAGAATGGCGAAGTGTTGTGAGGCGAAACGCATGTTGTTTTATCGAAGCTTGAGCGTGGCTAGACCGAGCATGGCAAAGAGCAGCGAGAGCACCCAGAAGCGCACGATGACCTGGTTCTCATGCCAGCCGCCGAGTTCAAAATGATGATGGATCGGAGCCATGCGGAAGATGCGCTTGCCGCGCTTCTTGAAGCTCCACACCTGTAGAATGACGCTCATGGCCTCCATCACAAACACACCGCCCACAAGCGCCAGCACGATCTCCTGCTTGCAGCCGATGGCCAGCGCCGCAATGCAGCCACCCAGCGCCAGCGATCCCGTGTCTCCCATGAACATCTTCGCCGGATGCGCATTGAACCAGAGGAAGCCGAGGCACGCGCCCGCCATCGCCATCGCCACAATCGGCAGTTCATTGGCCAGGCTGTTGTGCGCCACTCCTAGATAATCGGAGTACTTCGCATTGCCGCAGATGTAGCCAAACGCGGCATACGCCAGCGAGGTGGTGATCGAGCAGCCGGTGGCCAGGCCGTCCAGGCCGTCCGTCAGATTCACCGCGTTCGACGCGCCCACGATGATGATGGCAAAAAATGCCACGGCAAACAGGTGCATGTCAGAGATCACCGCATCCTTCACAAACGGAATGTAAAGCGCGCGCAGCGTGACTCCGTTGTCCCCCGGCACCGCATAGGCAAACAGCAGCCCCGCCACCACCGCCACTGAAGTCTGCCAGATCAGCTTGGTCCGGGCGCTGACGCCCTTCGAGTTTTTCTTGCTGATCTTGAGGTAGTCATCCCGGAAGCCCAGGGCGCCGAGACCGATGGTGGTAAACAGCACTGTCCACACCATGATGTTATCCCACTTGGCCCACATCAGCGTCGAGATAACAATCGCCGAGAGAATGAGCAGCCCCCCCATCGTCGGCGTGCCGGCCTTCTTGCCGTGCAGTTCATGCAGCTTGTGCACTTCTTCGGCGGTGCGGATCGGCTGCCCGATCTTCAACGAGATCAGTTTGCGGATGAGGCGGTCCCCATACATCAGCGAGAGAACAAACGCCGTGACTGCGGCGCCACCGGCGCGGAACGTGTGGTACTTGAAGAGATTGAGAATCTTGTACAGAGCGGCGTCATCGCTGATCCATTGATGAGCGAAGAGCCATTCCCTGAGTTCGTAAAGCCAGTACATCATGAGGCGGAAAAATGCGAAAGGACCTGTTCCATGCGCGCGGAGCGGCTGCCTTTGATCAGCACCACGTCTCCTTCGCGCAACCACTCACGCAGACGTGCGGCACAGGTGGCTTGATCGGAAAAATGTTCGGATGCCACGGCCTTCGAGGCTTCGGTGATCCATGCGGCTTCGTGGCCGCCCACACTGAAAACAGCGTCCAGCTTGAGCGAACCGGCAAACTCGCCCACACGGCGGTGCTCCGCTTCCGCTATCGCCCCCAGCTCGCCCATGCGGCCCAGCACCGCCACCCGGCGGCTCGTGCCGCTTCCCAGCGTGCTGAGCGTGCGCAATCCGGCGATCATGCTGTCTGGATTTGCGTTGTAGGAATCATCAATGAACTGGACACCTTTCACCACCTTCGGCTCCACGCGCCCTCCAGTGAGTTTCGCCTGGTTCAGCGCATCGGCGATGTCCGCCGGCGCTATGCCCTGCCTCCAGCCCATGCAGGCTGCCAGCGCGGCATTGCCCACCATGTGCTCTCCGAGAATCGGCAGACGCGTTTCCACCTTCTCACCGCCAAAGTCGAGCGTGAAGGTCGTGCCGGTCGCATCCGCGCGCAGATTGGAGGCCGCCACATCGCCGCAGCCCACACCCGCCATCGAGACACTGCCCTGGCAGTGACGCGCGATGACCGCGCTGTACTTGTCATTTGCATTCAGCACCACCACACCGCCGGCGCGCACATTCGCTGCCAGCGTGCCCTTCTCCCAGGCGATCGCATCCTGCGTGCCCATGTATTCGATGTGCGCCATGCCGACGTTCGTGATGATCCCGGCATCCGGTTTGGCGATGTCTGTGAGCACTTTGATCTCACCCGCATGGTTCATGCCCATCTCCGTCACGCAGCATTGGTCCCCTTCGCGCAGCGAAAGCAGCGTCAGCGGCAGACCGATGTGATTGTTCAGATTGCCAAAGGTCGCACGCGTCTGGCATTTGCGCGCCATGATGACCGCCGTGAGGTCCTTGGTCGATGTCTTGCCGTTGCTGCCGGTCAGGCCGATGATCAGCGGCGCATGATGCTCACGGTAGCCGCGCGCCATGTTTTGCAGCGCCAGCAGGGTGTCTCCCGTTTCGATCACCGCGCAGGGCAGTCCCCCCCAGGCTGGATCAATCCTGCTGACCACCACGGCAGCCGCACCGGCCGCCGCCACCTGCGGGATGAAATCGTGCGCATCAAATCTGTCCCCCACCAGTGCCACAAAGACCTCTCCAGCGGTGATCTTGCGTGAGTCGGTGTTCACATTCGTCACCAGACGCGCACCAGCACCGCGCAGGGTCCCTGCGGCGAACTGGGCGAGCGTCTGGAGTGAAATGGGAATCATCGATTGAATCTGTCAGGTCGGTCAGGGCCAGGTCGATCGGGGCGGTCAAACCCGCCACGCATGGCCTCGCGTTCAGCCTCTTTTTCTTCGCGCTCGGCAGCACGTTCAGCTTTGAGCTGGTTAAGGAAGTAGCGGGCGATTTTGCGATCATCGAATGGATGCTTTTTACCCTGAATGTCCTGGTAGTCCTCGTGACCCTTGCCTGCAATCAGCACCAGATCGCCGTCCCACGCATTCTGCAGCGCAGTCTGGATCGCCTCACGGCGGTCCATAATGACGGCGTGTTTTTGCGGGCGGGCGAAGCCGGCCTTCGCATCGTTCAAAATTTGCTGCGGATCTTCAGTCCGCGGATTGTCGGAGGTCAGCACGCAGATATCGCTGCCGGCTTCTGCCGCGGCGGCCATCTTCGGGCGCTTCGAGCGGTCGCGGTCGCCTCCGCAGCCAAACACCGTGATCAAACGGCGCGGACGCAGCGCACGCGCGGTGCGCAGGGCATTCTCCAAACCGTCTGGCGTATGCGCGTAATCAACGAAGACCTGGAAGCGTGAATTTTCGGACACCCGCTCCATGCGCCCCGGCACCTGCGGTGCGTTCTGCAGGCTCTTGATGGCTTCCCGCAGGTTCAAACCGACACCCTGGGCCGCCGCAAGCGCACCGAGCGCGTTGTACACATTGAAGTCGCCGATGAGCGGCAGGCGCACCAGGAAACTGCGGCCTTTCGCTTCGAGTTCAAACGTCGTGCCGTTCATGTCGTAGCGCACATTGATGGCACGGTACTCACAACCAACCCCGAACCCGAACCGCACAACGCGGCCGGTGTGCTCGAAACGCTGCACAAGTTTGCGTCCCCACGAGTCGTCACCGTTGATGATCAGGGCCGAGCGCTTCGATGAATCCGCAGTGATTTGAAACAGCTTCACCTTGGCCTCGAAGTACTTCTCCATCGTCCCATGGTAGTCCAGATGGTCCTGCGTCAGGTTCGTGAAAATCGCAGCCGCAAACGGCAGGCCATGGATGCGGTCCTGATCCAGCGCGTGGGAGGACACCTCCATGACGCAGGCGCGACAGCCGTTGCCGCGCATCCCTGCCAGCAGTCCCTGGATTTCCAGTGATTCGGGCGTGGTGTGTGAGGCAGGCACGTGCTCACCGTCGCCAAGTTCGTAAAATACCGTGCCCAGCAATCCGCTGCGCATCTGCGCGGAATTGAACAGATGGTGCAGCAGAAACGCCGTGGTGGTCTTGCCATTCGTTCCTGTGATGCCGGCAATGGTGAGACCCTTGGCCGGGAAGCCGTTCAGCGTCGCAGCAGCCTGCGCAAGAGCGATGCGCGACTGCCGCACATGCACCCACGGCACCGTGCAGTCATCCGCCGGAGCCTGCTCGGCAATGATCGCCGCCGCGCCGAGTTCGATCGCCTTGCCAATGAAGGAATGACCATCCACATGCGTGCCACGAATCGCCACGAAGGCGATGCCCGGGCCGACCAGACGCGAGTCGTACGCGAAGCCGGTGATGTCAGTGTCGAGACTGCCGGAAACCGCCGGCTTGTCGAGATAGGGAATTATGTCGCGAAGTATCATTGAACGCCTCCTTTAGCTGCCACCTTTATGGGGCGTTCGTTGCGGATGGCCAGATGATCCAGCGTCTCCCGCACCACTTCAGAAAAAATGGGGGCCGCAACACGGCCGCCACGCACCATGGCGGAACTCTCGGCCTTCGGATCGTCAAGCATCACCAGGCAGACCAGCTTGGGGTTGTCGATCGGAGCCATGCCGACAAACGAAGTCAGGTAGGAGCCGTCAATGTAGCGCCTCTTTTCAGGGTCGTAACGGCGGGTGGTGCCCGTTTTACCCCCGACGCGCACCTCAGGCAGCGCCGCACGCTTGCCGGTGCCTTCGATGACGACGCCTTCCAGAAAATCGCGCAGGGTGGCGGCGGTCTTCGCCGTGCAAACCTGCCAGACCGGCTGCGGCGGCATGATTTCGGTGTCGCCATTCGGCTTGACGATGCGGTCGATGAGCCGCGGCTTCATGAGCACGCCGCCGTTGGCAATGGCTCCATAGGCCATGCACATCTGCAGCGGGGTGACTGATACTTCATATCCAATAGGCATGCGTGAATAGGTGGTGTTGCTCCACTTGCCGGTATTGAGGTAGCCGGCTTTTTCGCCGAGAAGACCGATGCCGGTGGGAGAACCAAATCCAAACCTTGTGGCATAATCGAGCATCATGTCCTGTCCAACACGTTTGCTGATTTTGTACATGCCGATGTTGCTCGAATGCACCAGCACTCCCTTGACTGTTTGCATCCCCAAAGGTTCGTCATCACTGAGTTTCACCTTCCGCACCGGATCTTCGTAATGCATGTTGCCGCAGTCGATCTTCTCGCCGGGCGAGATTTTGTGATTGTCGAGCCCCGCCGCCAGCGTGACCACCTTGAAAATCGAGCCCGGTTCATAAGGCTCCGCGATGACGTGATTGGTCCAGGTGCTGACATCCGGGTTGCTCAGATCACGATGCGGACGCGCCGCCATGGCCAGCACAGTACCCGTGGAGGGCTCCGTGACGACGATCACCACCCGGCGGGCGTTGTGCGCCTTCCAGGCCCGCTCGCAAATCGCCTCGACATTGTCCTGCAGCTGCATGTCGATGGTGAGATGCGCATCGCTACCATGCTGTGGATCAATGACTTGACTGCGATAGGAGGGCAGCTCGTGCCCCGACTTGTCACGCTCGATCAACTGCTCCCCGGCTACCCCGGTGAGCTTGGCATCCATGAGCTTTTCGACCCCCCAGCGGCCTTTGTTGCTGACGTCAGTGTCGCCCAGCACCAGCGAGAGCCGATCCTGCGCCGGAAAACGGCGTGCCACCATCGGGCGCGTGTAGATGCCGAAAATGTGCTTTTCCTTGAACAGAGTGGTCCACTGCTTCGCCGTTTCATCATCCACCAGCTTCGCGAGGACGACTTCCGGTTTGTCTGAGTCAATCTGGCTGCGGATTTCCTTCTCAGACTGCGGCAGGATGCCCGCCAGCACCTTGGCCACATGCTCATGGTAGGCGGCAATCGTTTCCGCGTCGCTCAGCTGTTCACGCAGTTCCACGACCTTCACTCCGCGGATCGCCGCCAGCTGATGCCGCACCGTGATCACCTCACGCAGATGCGTGCGGTCCGTGTACAACTCTTTCACGTCCTCATCATGCGCCAGGTATTCGCCGCTCAGATCCTTGATGGCTCCACGGTGCGCAGGCAGCACGATGTGCCGCTGGTATTTCCTCGCCGCCAGCACCACCAGACGCGGCGATTCCTTGATCTGGATGACCGCCAGCCGCCACGTCACCAGCGAAAAACCCGCCAGCAGCACAAACAGCAGCAGCAGCATGCGGCGGCACACCGGACGGTCCCGACGGAGCTGGATTTGATTTGGCAGGGGCTGACTCACGGGGCCTTGGGCATGTTTTGGGCGACAGACGGGTCCGCAGCCGGTGCCGCGACTTTCGCCGCCGGCTCAGGCAGGGGTTTGAGAAGAAGAATTCCGTGCTTCGTGATCGGCCGCAGCAGCGTCCCCGCATTGGTGAGGCGCGGCTGCACTCGGTCGCGGGTCAGCATCGTTTCAATGCGGTTGTTCAGGGCCAGAATCTCCGCATTCAGCAGCCGCATCTCGGCTTCCACCTTGCGCTGCTCCTCGCCGATCGCACGCACCCGGTTCTTGCTCACCACAATCCCCAGCCCCACCAGCGCGAGCGAGGCGACAACAATCAAGATCGCCGTGATCGTGGAAAGACCAAGGCTGTTGCGGTAGCGGTTGCGCGGGCGTGGTTTCATTCGGGCAGTCGTTCGGCGACGCGCAGCACCGCGCTGCGCGCACGTGGGTTCAGTTCGATCTCTTGCTCCGTGGCCTGCACGGGCTTCCGCGTGATCAGCTTCAGCACGCAGTCCGGGTTTTTGCGCGCCTCAGGCCACTCAGGCCGGTCAATGAACGGCGCTGAAAGGTGCTGCAGCGTCTGTTTGACGATGCGGTCCTCCAGCGAGTGAAAGGAAATAACAGCCAGCCGGCCGCCGGGCTTCAGCCAGCGCGGCGCTGCGGCAAGAAAATCGTGCAACGCAGCCAGCTCATCATTCACCGCGATGCGCAGCGCCTGAAACACCAGCGTCGCCGGATGCCGCTTCCCACGCTTCGGCGCCGCGATGGAGACGATCTCGGCCAGCTGGAAGGTCGTGCGGATGGGCTTTGCAGTACGCGCTTTGACGATCGCCCGTGCAATGCGCCGGGCGTTGGGCTCCTCGCCATATTCAAAGAAGAGGCGCACGAGTTCCGCCTCATCCTCGGTGTTCACCAGGTCTGCGGCCGTACGCGGAGATTCCGTGTCCATCCGCAGATCCAGCGGACCGTCTCTCATGAAAGAAAAACCACGTGCCGCATCATCCAGTTGATGGCTCGACACCCCAATATCCACCAGCATCCCGTCAAAACCGGATACCCCCGTCTCATCGACGATCTGCGGAAAGTTGCGGAAGTTACCGCGCAAGGCACAGAACTGCGCCGCATACGGTTTCAGCCGTTCAGTGGCATGTTTCAGCGCATTCAGATCCTGGTCCATCGCCACCACCCGCGCCCCATGCTGGAGCAGCGCCTCCGAATGCCCGCCACCACCGAGGGTGCCATCGAAAAATAGCTTGCCCGGTGCAGGCTGCAGCATGGCCACCACCTCCGCCAGCAGCACCGGCGCATGGTAAAAAGGCAGGTTTCTCATCGCAGCTTCAGATGGAGGAGGCTCTGGCGCATCCCCCCCACCCCCGGCACCCTGTCGTGTCACCAGCGTCCCGCGCCCCCACGGCATCAGATCATCCATTGCGTCGGTGGCACCAAACCAAGCCCACCCTCCCACCTGAGAAAATTCAATCAGTCTGGAAATCCCAGCAAACCATTCCCCCACGAACGACCGCTTCCGTCGGGCTGGCCGAGGGAAGAGTCGCCACAAAGGGAAACCTGTTGTTGAGAGCGCGTTCATCAAAGAAGCGGAATATCGGTGCTGTCGAATGTTCGAAGCGTGACAGAAAAGTCGTAAACCTAAAATTCTAACTAATCCTTATAATCGACAGACCTCATTCTTGGCAATCGTCTATTTTCAGAATTTTCACCTTCTGATAGAATGCTGAGAATACTGTTCATTCGATCAGCCAGAAGTTTTAGAGATACCCTTAATTGCACATTGCCCCTAGCTCAGTGCTTCTCAATGACAGACTTCACCAACCCCTGCGTTTCCGCTCTAGTCGAGGAAGCGCCTATCCTCGAAACCGTCTTAAACTTTTTTCGACATCTTAATATTTACGTCTTCGTCCCAAGAGGAATCTCGACAGAAGGGCCGCAGTATTGCTAGCCTCGCGGAAATTGAAACAATTCTGACCCACGAACCATTATGGCGAAAAAACCTGCTCCGAAGAAGGCCCCTGTTAAAAAGCCTGCAGCATCCAAAAAGTCGGCCGTGGCTAAGAAGAAGCCCGCACCGCTGAAAAAGGCAGTCCCGGCCAAGAAAAAAGCGGAAGCAGTGAAACCCAAGGCCGCCGCCAAACCAGCGCCAGCTCCCATCGTCAAAAAAGCTGAGCCAGCTCCCGTCTTTAAACCTGTCTTTGAAACACCTGCGCCGAAGCCCGCAGCCCCATCCCCTGCACCCGCTTCCAGGCTGGTCATGAAAACCGGCGCAGGCGGTGCTGTGGCCCTGACCATTGCAGCCCAGGCCTCCGCCGGTGCCGCCGCCAATGGCAATTCCCATCCCGCCAACATCCTCGTGCTCGTCAGCAGCAGTGGCTGGCCCGTCACCGATCTCACCAAAGATCACTTCACCTTGATGGAGTACTTCGAAGTTCCCGGCCAGCAGGCCCCCTTCAGCAACAACATCACCTCCTTTCGCAACGTCGGCACCGGCGCCTACCTCCTTCAGGTCAAGCCCATCAACGGCGCCCCCTGGCGCACCGGCCATCACCTCGCTCAAATCCTCGTCTCCTCCTCCGACGACCGCCAGGGCCAGGGTGCCGTAAAACTCATCATCCGCTAGCACCCCCGACGAGTAAATCCTACTCGTCCTCCTACTCCTACTCGTCCTCGATCAAAGCGCCGAGTTTCAAGTTTAAAGTCTCAAGCCACAAGCCGCCTCCGCACCCGCGCCAGCCACTTCGTTCGCAGTTCGGGATCGTAGCCAGTTCTGCATTCGACCTTCCTCGGCTTGGTTCTGAACCTCATCTCTGCGGTCTTCGAATCTCTCGCGGTGCTAAATCAGTGTTTCCCCATCGACAGCCCCCCCGCCTCCGCTAGCATGCCCCGCATGAACCGCCGCTCCTTCCTCGCGCAATCCCTCGCCGCCACCGCAGCCGCCTCCCTCTCCCAGGCAGCCACCGGCTCCAAACTTGCCCTCGGCCTCGATCATTTCGCCGTCCGCGCCACCGGCTGGAAAGCCGCGCAGTTCATCGATTACGCCGCGTCCCTGAAGCTCGACACCATGTTCATCTCCGAACTCCATGTGTTCGAAAACTTCGAAGAAGCCTATCTCAAAAGCCTCAAAGAACAGGCCGACCGCGCCGGACTCAAACTCTACGTCGGCACCGGCTGCGTCTGCAAAACCGCCAACCGCTGGAAGGACACTTACGGCACCCCGGAGGAGCATCTCGGTCTCACCATCCGCATCGCCAAGGCCCTCGGCTCGCCCGTCGCACGCTGCTACCTGGGCGATCAAAAGGATCGCAGCGGCGATGGCGGCATCCAGAAACACATCGAATCGATGGTTAAAACCATCAAAGCCTGCCAGTCCAAAGCCGAAGGCGAAGGCATCAAGATCGCCGTCGAAAATCACGCCGGCGACATGCAGTCCCACGAGCTCAAAGCCCTCATCGAAGCCGCAGGCAAAGGCTACGTCGGCGCCAACATCGATCCCGGCAACGCCGTCTGGGCCCTCGAAGAACCCCTCCTCCACCTCGAAACCCTCGGCCCCCTCACCATCTGCAGCAGCGTCCGCGACAGCATGCTCTGGGAAACCGAGGACGGCGCCATGGTCCAGTGGACCGCCGTCGGCGAAGGCCTCGTCGATTTCAAAGCCTACGCCCAGCGCTTCGCCCAGCTCGCCCCCGGCGTCCCCCTCCAGGTCGAAACCATCTCCGGCTTCGCCCGCCCCTTCGCCTGGAAGAAAGACGAATTCTGGAAAATCTTCCCCAATCACCGCGACACCCCCATGTTCAAAGCCTGGCTCGACATGGCCAAACGCGGCCACAAGATCGACACCTTCAAAGCCCCCGACGGCCCCGCCAAAAAAGACGCCGAGATCGCCTACCAAAAAGGCGAAGCCGAACGCAGCTTTGCCTGGCTCCGCGCCAATGCTTGATCAGCGTTGAATCAGAGCAGTCTTCTTCAGCCTCCTCTTCCTTTCTCGGCTTGGGTTTGAGGTCTTCACTGCGGTTTCCTAAACTCTGCGGTGCGCTGCCATGTTCAGCACTTCCTTGGGAGCATATAAAAAAACATCTCCGGGCAAGGCAGGTGTAAATCGCCTGCCTTGCCATGGAGATGAGGGGAAACGAAGCGCGGACCTTTCGAATTCCGATTACTTCTTGCCACTCGCCACGGCCGCTGCAGCGATGGCCTGTTGGGCTTTGAGCTGTTCGATCTGCGCATCCAGCACCTGGTGCTTGAGGCTGGTGCCGCTCTTCTTGGCGTACCACAGCACCAGCGGGGAGGCGATGAAGATGGAGGAGTAGGTGCCGAGCAGCACGCCGATGGTGATCGGCATGGCAAACTCAAGCATGGCGGGATTGCCGAGGAAGAGCAGCACGACCATCGGTGCCAGGGCTGTTGGGCCAGTGAGGAGCGTACGGGAGAGGGTCTTGCAGATGGCCTCGTTCATCATGTCGCGCATGCTGCCGCCCGTGCCCTTCTGAATGGTTTCACGGATACGGTCAAACACCACGATGGTGTCATTGATGGAGTAGCCGGCGATGGTGAGCAGCGCGCCCACGTGGATGATGCTGAGCTCCTGGCCAAACAGCACGCAGAGGCCGGGCACCATGAGCACGTCATGGAACAGGGCGACGATGGCGCCGATGGCGAAGGCCACTTCGTAGCGCATCAGAAGGTACACAAAGATCGCGATCAGCGCGGCGAACATGGCCCACATGGACTGCTTGGCGAGTTCGGAACCGATCACGGAACCCACGGTGGCAATGCTGGTTCCCGCCACGGTGTCCTTGTTCCATTTGCTGGTGATCGCATGCTGGATCACCGTCCCGCTGAGTTCTTCGCAGCGGATGCTCAGATTTTCCACGCCGCCGGCGCTTTTGCGCTGGATGTAGAAGCTGCCGAGGGGTTTGCCACCATCCTGTTTGAGTCCTGCGAACAGGTCCTCAAATTCCTTGTCAGTGATGTTCTTGTCCTTGGCCAGCGTCACGTCCACGCGGCTGCCGCCGCGGAAGTCGATGCCGAAACCTGCGCTGCCCTTGTAAGCCAGCGTGCCAAACGATATCGCCGTCACGACGAGCGAGGCAATGATGAACTTCGGAGCCGAAGACAGAATGTCGAAGACCTTGTCAGGGATGATTCTGGTCGTGTGAATCTTCTTCAGGATGTTCTTGTCCACCACCCACATGAAGATCACGCGGGTGACGATCAGCGCGCCGATCATCGAGGAAATCAGACCAATCATGAGCGTGACGGCGAAGCCTTTGACCAGACCACCGGAAATAATGAACAGGATCAGCGCTGAGATGAGCGTGGTGATGTTGGAGTCGGCAATGGCGGAAAAGGCCTTGTCATAAGCGGCTTCCAGCGCAGCAGCGAAGGTCTTGCCCGCTTCCATTTCTTCGCGCAGTCGCTCGTAGATCAGCACGTTCGCATCCACCGCCATGCCAATGGTCAGCACCACACCGGCGATGCCGGGCATGGTGAGCGTGAAGCCAAACAAGGCCATGGCGCCAAACAGGATCGCGATGTTGATGACCAGGCCGACAATCGCCACAAGACCGGCGAGGCGGTAGATGAACATCATGAAGCAGGTGGTGATGATGAGAGCTGCCACGCCGATCCACTTGCCCTGGTCAATCGAGGACTGGCCATAAGCCGATGACACCGAGCTCTCGGTCAGGATCTGCATCGGATTTTGCAGCGGGTTGCTCAGCAGGGTGGCCAGAGTGTCGGCCTCCTGCTGGGAAAAGCCCTTGCCGCCGCCGCCGGAGATTTCCGCCCTGCCGCCGTATTGCTTCGCCTGCAGCCGGGGGGCCGAGTGAATCTGGCCGTCCACAATGATGGCCATTTCCTTCTGGTAATGCACTGCGGCCAGCTCATCAAAGAGCTTGGCCCCTTCGCTGTTGAACTGCAGGGCCACTTTGTTGCCTTCGGCATCCACCGTGCGGAAGGCATTGGAGACGTATTTGCCTTCGATGTCAGCCGAATCACGGACGAGTTCGGACCGGTTGATGACCGTGCCATCCTTTGCGGTGGTGGGAGTATAAGGCATCTCGATCCAGCCTGGCTCCTTGATGCCGCCGCGCGCCTTGATCTGCTCCAGCTTCGCCTGGCTGTCCGGGTGCACCCGGCGGAACTCAAGGTGGGCCACGGTCACAATTGTATCCCGCACGGCTTTGATTTCCTCTTCGGTGATGCCTGGCATCTGAATCACGATCCGGTCCGCGCCTTCAGGCTGCAGGGTAAGATCTTTCGAAGCATCAGGATTGAGACGCCGTTCAAGGATCGCGATCGCCTGCTGCACGTCGCTGCTGGTCACTGCTTTGGGGCTGCCGTCATCATTCTTGCCCGGAGCAAGCTTGACGATGAACTCGCTGCCGCCCTGCAGGTCGATGCCCAGCTGGAGTTTCATCGCCTCGATCGTATAGATGGCCGAGAAGGCGGTGAGGATGATGAGGAGCGTGCCCACGCGCCGCTTGGTCGTATGCACGGCAGTGCCGACATAGACGAGCAGCATCATTAGCAGGGAGGCACCGACAAAAAAGGTGGCGAAGGGATTCATGGACAGGTTGGCAGGTAGGTTGGGAAAATCAAAAGGGCCGCTTACGCTTCGGTCGCTTCAACGACGTCGGACTTCTTCGTCACGGCGGCGATCTTGACGCGTTCAAACTCGACTTTGACGTTGTCGGCGATCTTGACCATGACGGTGCGGTCTTTCACGCTGGTGATGATGCCGTGCACGCCGCTTTCCATGATGACATGGTCGCTCACGCCCACGCTGGCGATCAGCTTCTGGTGCTCCTTCATGCGCTTCTGCTGCGGGCGAAAGATGACGAAATACATCACCACGATCATGAGGATCGGCAGCATCATCGGGCTGCCAAGGAGGCCGCCTTGAGGTGCGGCATCTGCAGCGAGAAATAGGGCGTGATTGAGAGATGTAGAGATCATGATTCGGGAGCTGCGGTGGTGGACTTGTATTTCGCGACGACCTCTGCCCGGAACTCGGCGAAACAACCCTGTTCGATCGCTTGACGTGCCCTGGACGTGAGGGACGCGTAGAAATGCAGGTTATGAAGAGAAATCAACCGCAAACCCAGAATCTCCTGTGCCTGAACCAAATGGCGGATGTACGCCCGTGAAAAGCCCTGGCAGAGCGGATGGGTGTCTTCGGAAATGGGGCGGAAATCCTTGGCGTAGCAGGCATTTCGCAGATTCATGAGGCCCTCGTGGGTGAAGGCGGCACCATTCCGCGCCAGGCGGGTGGGCAGCACGCAGTCAAACATGTCGATACCGCGTGCGATCAGCTCGATCACCTGCGGAGGTGTGCCCAGGCCCATGGCGTAGCGGGCCTGATTGGCGGGCAGGTGCGGCGTCGTCCATTCAGCGATGCGCATCATGTCCTCCTCCGGCTCTCCCACGCTGAGTCCGCCGATGGCATAGCCGTCAAAACCCATGGCCACCAGCTCCCGGGCGGATTTTTCACGCAGCTCTTTATAGACACTGCCTTGTACAATACCGAAGTGCTGCTGCGCCCCGCCACCGGTTTGTGGCCGGTGTTCATCAATCCAGGCGCGGCAGCGCTTGGCCCAGCGCAGAGTCAGATCCAGGCTCTTTTCAGCCTCCCTGGCCTCGCAGGGGTAGGGCGTGCATTCATCAAACAGCATCGCCACGTCCGAGCCCAGGGTCGCCTGAATCTCCATGGACGTTTCCGGGCCGATGAACATCGGTGTGCCATCGAGGTGGTTTTGGAAGTGGCAGCCCTCCTCTTTGATTTTCCGCAGTTTTGCCAGCGAGAAGACCTGGAAACCGCCGCTGTCCGTCAAAATCGGCCGGTCCCAGTTCGCGAACTTGTGCAGCCCGCCTGCCGCCTGCATGATTTCCATGCCAGGGCGTACAAAGAGATGGTAGGTGTTGCCCAGAATGATCTGCGAATTCAGCGCCCGCAGTTCCTCCGGATGCATGGCTTTCACCGTGCCCTGTGTGCCCACCGGCATGAAAACCGGCGTCTCCACCACGCCATGGGGCGTCGTCAGCCGCCCGCGGCGGGCGTGGGACGAAGGATCAGTGGCAAGAAGCTCAAAAGACATGGGAGACGGCAAAAAGGGCGCGGAGTCTCGCCGATGTGGCGGAAAGAGCAAGCATGCACACGATGTAGCGGATTCGAGCTTGACCAAATAGGCGCCTATTCATACAAAACCGCCCGCATGTTTTTAAATAAATCATTTATAGCCTGGCTTGCTGTGGCTGGCTGCAGTCTGGCAGGAGCCATTTCCACCATGGCACAAAGCCCCGCCGTGGATCGTTCTGTGGTGGACCAGACCATTCGTGAAGCCCTGCGCACCACGAAACGGGATACTCGCGACCAAAGGGCGGTCTCCCCCGCCAGTCAGGAGGAGCTCAACCTGCTTGACCGTGAGTTTGGCCAGCAAAGCATCAGCGGACTGGTGCGTTCGAAACCGAAACAGTTTCTCATGGCGCTGGAAGCCAGCGGTTTCTTCACCTCCAATGCCGCTCTGGCTCCAACTCCGGAAAGTTCAGACTGGGTGGGCCGCACGGGCCTGCGTGGCGCTTGGTTTCCTCAGCTGACCGACAAAATCAACCTGCTGGCGATGGCTTCCTACTCGCTCTGGCGCTATGCAAACCTGCAGCAGCTCGATTTCGACGATTTCGGCAGTCAGATCGGCGCGCAGTATCACCAAGGACGGGGTGAGCTTGCGGGCGGCATCTCCCGTTTGAATGTATGGGCACAGTATCGCTATCAACGGCTCACTTCCCCGTGGAACTGGGGCGACAGGCTCTATGAAAACCATTTCTTGGAGACAGGTCTGCGCAAAGGCTG
Organism: Prosthecobacter sp.; assembly: GCF_044222345.1. Taxonomy (GTDB): domain Bacteria; phylum Verrucomicrobiota; class Verrucomicrobiia; order Verrucomicrobiales; family Verrucomicrobiaceae; genus Prosthecobacter. The sequence goes on along the minus strand of NZ_JBGANL010000024.1, from coordinate 44,105 downwards.
GTTGCTCAGCCCCGATATCAGCGTCTGGCTGGGTGGCAATGCCGCGGTGAGTGTTGGGGGAGGACCCTCCGCCTTCCGTCGTCACGAATTCAGCACCCAGGCCGGGGCTGCGTGGCAGATCACGCCGAAGCTGGCGTTCACAACCTTGTATCGGTTCGCCTGGTTTGATTACGTCCAGGTCAGTCGGAATGACCTCAATCACCTGCTGTTTCTCGGCTTGGGCTATCAAGTGACCCATAACCTGACGGCGCAGGTCTACGTCAGCGGCATCTTCAACCACTCCGATGTCAACGCCTTCGACTACAAGGCCCTGAACACCGGCTTGGGACTGGCGCTGTCCCATGTATGGTGACATCAAAATGACATTCCCGCGGCTTTTTTGGCCACGTCTGCGCAAATGGCTTAAATCCACATCCTCTATGAAGCAAGCTTCCGCCCTCCTTCCCCTGATCGTTATGATGCAGACCACGGCTCTGACCGCAGGTTCCATCACCACCTCCAGCGGCAACGTGCAAACGACGGGCAATCAGGTGATCACAGGCAACAATGCCCGTGCTCAAGCCACAGTGGATCAGCGCGGCAGCGTCGTCCGGCTTGGCTCCAATACATCAGCTCAAGTCGGAGATCGTGGTGATGTTTCGCTCTCCAAAGGCGTTGCGCTGATCTCTTCCGGCGATGGTTTTTTGCGTCGTCCGGCCGTCCAGGTCACCACGCCGCAGGGGGATGTCACCGTGCGTGGCTCCGCCATCGTGGCCGTCTTGCCGGACGGCTCGGTGAAAATGACTTGTCTCGAAGGCAGCGTGCGGGGGGATCTGGGCGGGCAGAACACGACTCTGAACCCTGGCCACCTGATCGTGCAGCGTCCTGAAGGCACGCGGGACACCGTGCAGGTAAATCTCAACACCCTCACGCATTCCAGCACGCTGCTCGACAGCGCCAGTTTCAAGCAGCCACTGCCCGCCGCGCCAGAAATTCGTCAGGAAGTGGCACTGCAGGCCCAGTCGCTCGGTGCCACTTTAACGCTGGCGCGCAATGATGGTGCCGGCACTCAGAAGCTCACTCTTGGAAACGCAGCCGAGCTCAAGACGGCTGAGGTGAAAAGCACCGGCCCTGGTCTGCTCACACGCATTTTCGGCATGAGCGTCTCAAACAGCAGGACAGATGCCAGTTCCAATGCCAGCGGGACCACGATGAACGTGTCTGGCGGGAGTCCATCGCAGGCACCAAACACCACCCTTATATCGTCCTCCGGATCCAGCATGGTGAAGGTTTCCGGCGAAGTTTCCGGCAGCAATGTTTTTCTCGCCAGCACGGGCACGGCAGGCGTCATATCCACGAATGCTTCCATCGCATCAGGGTCTGAGGGCCAGACACAGCGGGTCCTGACACTGACTCCCAACGCGACTACCGCCCTCTCCAGCTCCAGTACGCAACTGGTTCTGGCCAACGGCACCACGCAGCAGATCGTCAATCAGGGCAGCCTGACCTTGGCCAGCAATGTGAATGCGATGCCGGGAGCCTCCCTGGTCAAATCCGGCTCCGGCATGCTCACGATCAGCAGTGCGCAGAATTTGCAGACCACCGGGGTCACCGTCAACAGTGGCACCCTTGTGTTGCAAGGCGCGGCCGCCCAGCAGTTCACCAATGGCACTTTGAGCGTCACCGGCCCGGGCGGCGCAACGCTCACGCCCATTGCCGGCACCGGTGGGGTGCTCACCTTTCAGCCGACCGCTGGCGGTACCGCCCCGGCCAGCGCGCCTTGATTTCAGTCGCGATCACAGAACCGGGCTTGCGCTGGCGTGGCATACCGCTAATCTCGCCGCCCTTATGCTCAGAGCCGGTATTGTAGGCCTTCCTAACGTTGGCAAATCCACCCTTTTTAACGCTGTCACCCGCACCCGCAAGGCGGAGGCAGCCAACTATCCATTCTGCACCATCGAGCCGAACACCGGCGTCGTCACCGTGCCGGATGAGCGGCTCGCCGTGCTTTCGAAGATCTCCGGGTCCTCGAAACTGGTCCCCGCCGCCATCGAGTTCGTCGATATCGCCGGTCTCGTCAAAGGCGCGAGCCAGGGTGAAGGCTTGGGCAACAAATTCCTCAGCCACATCCGTGAGGTGGACGCCATCGTGCACGTGGTGCGCTGCTTTGAAGACGGTGACATCACTCATGTCAGCGGCACGATTGACCCCGTGCGCGACATCGAAGTCATCAACACCGAGCTGATCCTCGCCGACATGGACGCCATCCAGCGCCGGAAGGACAAGGCCGAAAAGAATGCGAAAAGAGGCGAAAAAGAGGCGAAGGCCGAACTCGCTATCTGCGAAAGGCTGATCCCGCATTTCGATGCCGGAAAGCCCGCCGTGACGCTCGAAATGACCGAGGAAGAGCGCAAGCTGGTGAAATCCTTCTTCCTGCTCAGCTCGAAGCCCTGCATCTTCGCCTGCAACGTCGCCGAGAACGATCTCGCGACAGCTTCCAATGATCCTGACAACCATCCCTTCGTGGGCAAGGTGCGTGAATACGTAAAGCATGCCCACGAGGCCAGCGCCGTCGTCGTCAGCGCTGCCATCGAAAGCGAGTTGATCGACCTCAGCGACGAAGAAGCCAAAGCCTACCTCTCCGACATCGGTGTGACGGACAGCGGCGTCTCTCGCCTGATCAAGGGCGTCTATGACCTTCTCGGCCTTCAGACCTACCTGACCACCGGCGAGAAAGAAACCCGCGCCTGGACCATCACGAAGGGTATGAAGGCCCCGCAGGCCGCGGGCGTCATCCATGGCGACTTCGAACGCGGCTTCATCGCCGGCGAAATCGTCCATTTCAACGACCTCGTCGAGCTCGGCTCCAATGCGAAGGCAAAGGAAAAGGGCAAATGGCGCATCGAAGGCAAGGAATACGTCATGCGCGACGGCGACGTCGTCGAATGGCGCTTCAATGTTTGATGTGGAGCGGGCGCTCCAACCCGCAGCATGAGTTTCTTGGCGGGCAAGAGCGCCCGCTGTACCTCACTCTCTCCAAATCCGGCCCTGGCCCGTTTCAAACGCGCGTTGCAGACTGCCAAAGAGCAAATTGAGCTTGGCCTCTTCCTTGATGACAAACTCGACCGTATGCGCATGCGTGGACGCCGGATAGTTTTTCACCACTTTCGGGTTGGTCAGATCTGGTGAAACTCGGTTGGCAGCCTGTTCGAACAGACCCTTGGCCCTGTCCATGGCTTGAGTGCCGGCACCCACGGTGTTGCTGCCAGTCTCCGGCTTGTAAGGCTCAAGATAGTAAAAACGCACGACCATGGCGGAGTTGAGCGTCAGGTTCACCTCCACCACACGGGCCACGCCATCGGATATGTACTCATGCTTGGAAAGCGCGATGATGGCGTTGCAGCGCACGATGTAGTTGCCTCCGTTGAATTTCCCCTGCCACAGACCGTCCAGCGTGACAGCATCCTGAGGTGTGGTCTGGCCGCTGGGCGCGGCGGTTTGCGCTTGAAGTGAAATGGTAAGAAACAACGAGAGGATGATGAGAAGAGCTTTCATGGGAAGGTTAGGAGGTAAGACTAGCACGACAGAGGCATAAAAGAACAACCCTTTATTCGCTGGAATGTTTCCGGCTAAAGAATCCGGGGGGCCGGAAAGGCCCATCTTCGAAAGCGGCATCATCCATTCAGTTTCAGCTTCGGACTGCGTATTAGTAAACAGTTCAACCCCCACGCGCACCATGTTCAAGTTCTCCGGTCAAGGCTCCATCACCAATTGCGACGGCATCTCGCGTCGTGATTTCCTGCAGGCAGGCGCCCTCGGCGCGATCGGGCTGACGATGCCCGGCTTCGCCAAATTGAAGGCCGAGGGCAAGGTGGACTCCAAAAAGAGCAACAAGGCCTGCATCATGATCTTCAACCTCGGCGCGCCGAGCCAGCAGGATCTGTGGGACATGAAGCCCGATGCGCCGAGCGAGATTCGCGGCCCGTTCAAGCCCATCCGCACCAAAAGCAATGCCTTCGAGATCTCCGAAATCCTGCCGCTGCACGCCAAGATCGCCGACAAGTTCAGCCTCGTCCGCTCCTGCTACCACACTGCCGCCGCTGTGCATGACACGGGGCATCAGATGATGCAGACGGGCCGCCTTTTCACCGGCGGGGTCAATACTCCCCACGTCGGCAGCGCCCTTGAGTTCCTGCAAGGCCGCCGCAGCGACTTGCCCGCGCATGTCATTCTGCCGGAATCCATGGGGCCTACCGGTGGCAACATGCCGCATGGCCAGGACGCCGGATTCCTCGGCAAAGCCTACGATCCCTTCGTGTTGAATGCCGATCCTGCCGTCAAAGACTTCAAAGTGCCCGATCTCCTGCCGCCAAAGGAAATCGGCGAAGTGCGCCTCGAACGCCGCCGCGAACTGCGTGAACTGGTGGACAGCAGCGTACGCAATTTCGAGTACAGCGAGCAGGCGAAACTCATGGACTCGAACTTCGAGTCCGCCTACCGCATCATGACCAGCACGCAGGCCCGCGAGGCCTTCGACCTCACCAAGGAGCCGCTGAAGGTCCGCGAACGCTACGGCCTGAACCGTTTCGGCCAGAGCTGCCTGCTCGCACGCCGCCTCGTCGAGCGCGGCGTCCGTTTCGTCACCGTGAACACCTTCATCACCGTGTTTGGTGAGATCACCTGGGACATCCACGGCTCGAAGCCGTTCACCAGCATCGAAGGCATGCGCGACATCGTCGCCCCCATGTATGACCAGGGCTACAGCGCCCTCATCGAGGACCTGTTCCAGCGCGGCATGCTGGACGACACCATGGTCACCTGCCTCGCCGAATTCGGCCGCACGCCCAAGATCAATCCCGCCGGTGGTCGCGACCACTGGCCCAACTGCTGGACCATCAATTTTGCCGGCGGCGGCATCAAAGGCGGCGAAGTCATCGGCAAATCCGACGACATCGGCGGCTATCCCACCGAGCGCCCCGTCGCCCCGAAAGAAATCGTCGCCACCATCTACCAGGCCCTCGGCATCGATCTCACCACCGAACTCCCTGGCCCGCAGGGGAGGCCGTATCCCGTTGTCGATTTCGGCACGCAGGCCATCAAAGAGCTGTTTGCGTAGAACGAGTGTCGCCTCCCGCCACCCCTCATCGCGTGTCATTCATGATGTTTCGTTCCTTCATCGCCCTCGCGGCTCTCACTTCGGCATCCGCCGCTGAAGCCCCATCCTTCCGCAACACCATCCAGCCCATCCTCACGCGCTACGGCTGCGCCATGGGCGCGTGTCACGGTGCCGCCGCAGGACAGGGAGGATTTCGTCTCTCTTTGCGTGGGTTCGATGACGAGGGTGACTGGATCTCCGTCACGCGCAGCGCAAACGGTCGCCGCCTCACCATGGAAGATCCGGCGCGCAGCTTGTTGTTGCTCAAGGCCGTCAAAGCGGTGCCGCACAAGGGAGACAAACGCTTTGAGGTGGATTCGCCGGAATACAAGGCCATCGCCGACTGGATCGCCGCCGGTGCTCCGGGGCCGAAGGCGAGCGATCCGCTCATCGTCGCTCTTGATGTGGAGCCGAAGCAGGTGGTGACGAAGCCCGGGGTCACGCTGCCGCTCAAAGTCACCGCGAAATTCAGCGACGGCCACAGCGAGGATGTGACGCGCTGGGCCAAATACAACGGCGTGAACGCCAGCGTCGCCACCGTGGATGAGCAGGGTGTCATCAAAACGACCGGACGCGGTGAGACGGTCATCAGCGCATGGTATCTCAGCCGCCTCGCTGTTTCCACCCTGGTGGTGCCGAGCGATGCTGCCGTTGATCAGGCGGCATTTGCCCAGATGAAGCCGCGCAATTTCATCGACGAGCATGTGCTGACCAAGCTGCGCGCGCTGAACATCCCGCCTTCCGGACCTGCGGAAGATCACGAATTCCTGCGCCGTGCCTTTCTCGACACCATCGGCGTTTTGCCCTCCCTGGAGGAAACCCGCTCCTTCCTCGCGAACAAAGCAACCGACAAACGCGACCGCCTCATCGAGTCACTGCTTCAACGTCCCGAGTTCGTCGATTACTGGTCACACCGCTGGAGCGATCTGCTGCTCGTCAATGGCGACAAACTCATGCCCCAGGCCATGTGGTCCTACTATAACTGGATCCGCCGCAACGTCGCTGCGAACACTCCATGGGACGTCATGGTGCGTGAGCTCCTCACTGCCACCGGCAGCACGCTGGAAAACGGCGCGGGCAATTTCTTCATCCTGAACGACGAGCCCACCAAATGCGCCGAAACCATCAGCGTCGCCTTCCTCGGCACCTCCATCGCCTGCGCCAAGTGCCACAACCACCCGATGGAAAAGTGGACGAACAACGAGTACTTCGCCTTTGCCAACATGCTCTCCCGCGTTCGCACGAAAAACGGCGCACAGGCGGATGAACGCGTCCTGTTCTCCGCCGCCGATGGCGAACTCGTGCAGCCGCTCACCGGCAAGCCGCAAGCACCTCACCCGCTGGATGTCACCACGGCTGTCTCGATGACCTCCACCGAAGACCGTCGCGTACCACTCGCGAAATGGCTCACTAGCGCCGACAATAAGCTCTTCCAGCGCGCCATCGTAAACCGCGTGTGGGCGAACTTCTTTGGCTCCGGCCTCGTCGAAGCGGTGGATGACCTCCGTGTCACCAATCCCGCCAGCAATGAGCCTCTCTTCGCCGTCGCCTGCGAGCATTTGGTGAAACAGAAGTTCGATCTGAAGGCCCTCATGCGCACCATCCTGCAAAGCGAGACCTACCAGCGCAGCAGCATCACCCTGCCCGAAAACATCACCGACCTCCGCTACGGCTCGCACTACGTGCCACGCCGCTTGAAAGCCGAAGTTCTGCTCGACACCGTGTCCCAGGTCACCGCTGCACCCACCACCTTCAAGATCGACCGCCGCAATGCCAATCGCGGCACTGCCGACAGCTACCCCATGGGCTTCCGCGCTTTGCAACTGCCGGACAGCAACATCGCCAGCTACTTCTTGAAGAGTTTCGGCCGTGCCGACCGCGTCGCCACCTGCGAATGCGAACGCACCAATGAACCCAGCATGGCCCAGGCCCTGCACATCGCCAATGGCGACACGCTCAACCAGAAGCTCGCCCAAAAAGACAACCGCCTCGATGCGCTGCTCGCCAGCAAGCTCGGCAATGAGAAGATCATCGAGGAGGCCTACCTCATCGCACTCGCCCGCCTCCCCACCGAACGCGAAACCACCAAGGCCGCCGCGATGCTAGCCACCGCCAGACCCGAAGATCGCCGCACCACCCTGGAGGACATCTTCTGGGGCCTGATGAGCTCGAAGGAGTTTTTGTTCAATCACTAACAAGGAACACTGCATGATCCCTTTCCGTTCCATCCTTCTCCTCGCTTTTTTCTCGGTCGTCACCCACGCCCAGACCGTGGACTACACGAAGCAGATCGTCCCACTGTGGGACACCTACTGCATCGACTGCCATGACGACACCGATGCGGATGGTGAGTTCCGTTTGGACACCTTTGCGAACCTGATGAAGGGCGGTAAGGAGGGCGTGGCCATCATCGCAGGCAAAGCGAATGAGTCGATGCTGGTGAAGTTCCTCGAAGGTCATTCGGGGCGTGGCGGGAAGAACGAATTCATGCCGCCGGGCAAGCGCGAGAAGCTGAAGCCCGAGGAGATCGCCCTGATCAAAACCTGGATCGACACCGGGGCGAAAGGGCCGGCGATGGCTGAGGCCAAGCCGATGCCGCGCGAGGTCATCACGCCGAAAATCATGCCGACGGTGCCGCCGAAGCATGCGATCCAGGCAGTGGCGTTTTCGCCGAAAGTGCAGCTTATCGCGGTAGGCCGTTACGGCGAGGTCGAGCTGCTCAATCCGGTCACGCGCGCCTTGGTGCGCAAGCTCACCGGCTTCAAGGGCAAGGCCAATGCGGTCGCGTTTTCACCCGATGGCGCTACCGTGTATGCCGCCGGTGGCGAGGCAGGAATCGTGGGCATTGTGCAGAACTGGAAAACCAGCGATGGCACACTGCTGCATTCGTTTGAAGGTCATCTCGATGCCGCCTATGCGCTCGCTGTTTCACCCGATGGCAAAATGATCGCCACAGGAGCCTACGATCAAAAAATCCGCTTGTGGGATACAGCCACAGGCAAGGAACTCGCTCTGCTCAAAGGTCACAACGGCGCTGTGAACGCCCTTTCATTCCGCCCAGATGGCAAAGTGCTCGCAAGCGCCAGCGCCGACCGCACGGTGAAGCTCTGGAGCATTCCGGCAGGCCAGCGGCTCGACACGCTTTCCCAGCCGACGAAGGAGCAAACCAGTGTCGTCTTCAGCGCCGATGGCAGGCACCTCTTCGCCGCCGGTGGCGATAACCGCATCCGCCAATGGCAGATCAGCGCCGATGCCAAGGAGGGCACCAACAAGATCATCACCAGCCGCTTCGCCCATGAAGGTGGCATCCTGAATCTTGCGCTGTCTGGCGACGGCCGGTTGCTCGCCTCCACCTCGACCGATAAATCGCTCAAGATATGGAACACCGCCGATCTCACGGAAAAGATCCCGCTGGAAAAACAGCCCGACTGGTCCTCCGCCCTCGCCTTCACTGATAAAGCCCAGCTTGTCGCGGGTCGCGTGGATGGCAGCCTCAGCGTCTATGATTCGACCACCGGCAAGACCGTGATGGCTCCTGCGCCTGCGAAGCCTGCCATGGTCGCAAAGCCCGAACTCACACGCATTACGCCGCGTGCCGCACACATCGGCGGCGAGCTGATGGTGACCCTCACCGGCAAGGGCCTCACCGCAGACACTCAGGTTCTGGCTTCGCATCCTGGCTTGAAAGTGCAGCTCGCCAAGAGCTCGGTCAAACCCACCACGGCACGCCTGAAAATCACCGCTGCAGCTGATGTGCCACGTGGTGCCTACGAGGTCTGGCTCAAGAGCACCGCCGGAGAATCTGCACGGATGAAGATCTATGCCGATGATCTTGCGCCTACCCTTACCCAGGCGGCTGATTTTAAAGTAGCCCCTGTCAGCATCCCGTCTTTGCCCGCCAGCCTCTGGGGCACCCTCACCGAGATCGGCCAGCACGACGCATATCGTTTCAAAGCCAAAGCGGGCGAGGAACTCGTGTTCGATCTCGCCGTCGCGCAGGTCGGCAGCACGGCGAAATCGCCCACGCTGGAGATCATGGACACAAACCGCACGGTGCTCGCGGTGAATCGCGGACTCGACAGCGGCAGCGATCCCTTCCTTGCCTGGAAAGCGCCTGCGGACGGTGACTACATCGTGCTCGTGAGCAACACCACCATGGATGGCAGCGCGGATCATGCTTATCGTCTTACCCTTGGCGCAGTGCCTTATGTCACCGCATGGTCGCCGCTCTTTGCCCAGATCGGCAAAGAGACGAAAGTCACCCTCATCGGCCATCATCTCGGCGACAAAGCTGCGGTGATGCTGAAGCCCGAGAAGGAAGGCATGATCAACGTGCCACTGGATGCCAAAGTCTTGCGCTTCCGTTCCATGCCCGCGCTGCGCGTCAGCGGATTGGTGCAAACCGAAGAAGTGGAAAACAACGACGACATCGCCAAGGCGCAAAACGTCACCGTGCCCGCCACGGTGAATGCCCTTCTCGCCAAAGCCGGCGACACCGATTGCTTCGCCTTCGATGCCAAAAAAGGGCAGTCATGGATCATCGAAACACTCGCCGATCTGGCAGGCTCCCCTGCCGACACCAAGATCGAAGTCCTGCATGCCGATGGCAAACCCGTGCAGCGCATGCTGCTCCAAGCCGTGCGCGACAGCTACAACAACTTCCGCAGCGTGGATGCCAACAATCCCGACATCCGCCTGCAAAACTGGGAGGAGATGGAGCTCAACGAGTTCGCCTATTTCAATGGCGACGTGATGAAGATCATCCGCATGCCACGCGGCCCGGATGGCGGCTGCTTCTTCTACACCTCTGGTGGCAAACGGCGCGCCTACTTTGACACCACGGCGAATTCACACTCGCTCGACGAACCCTGCTACATCGTCGAGCCTAAGCCCATCGGCAGCCACATCGTGCCGAATGGTCTGCCCGTCTTCACCCTGAACTACACCAACGACGACAGCGGAGATCGCAAGCTCGGCAGCGACTCGCGCCTCACCTTCGCTGCACCCACAGATGGTCGTTACATCATCAGAGTCACCGACACCCGTGCCTGGGGTGGCGAACGCTACGTTTACGCGCTTTCCATTCGTCAGCCGATGCCCGACTTCAGCGTCAAGCTCGCCGGCATGAACCCCACGGTCATGCCCGGTGCGTCCATCGGCTTTTCCTTCCGTGCAGAGCGGGTGGATGGTTTTGATGATCCCATCCAGATCGACATCGCCGGCCTTCCCGCCGGTTATTACGCCTCCTCACCGATCCTCATCGAAGCCGGGCATGATCTCATCAGCGGCAGCCTGCATGCAGCCCCGGATGCCGCTGCAAATGCCGACTGGAGCAAGCTCAAGATCACCGCGAAATCCAAAGCCCTCGTGCATGACGCCGGAAGCTTCGGCAAAGTCACGCTCGGTGCCGCGCCGAAGTTCATCATCGTCATGGAGCCGGATGCTGGAGGCAAACCGGTGATGCGGGAAATCAAAGACGAGACCAAGCCCCTCGAAATCACCCTCGTGCCAGGTCAGACCGTGAAGGCCTGGATCCGCGCCGTGCGCATGGGCAACGAAGGCATCCTCAACCTCGACGTGCATGGCCTGCCCCACGGCGTCATCGTCGATGACATCGGCCTCAACGGCGTGCAGATCCGTGAGAAGGAAAACGAGCGCCCCATTTTCTTCCGCGCCGCCAACTGGGTCAAAGACCAGGACAAACTCATCCACGCCGCTCTCAGTTCCGCGCGCAACGAACACGACAGCGCCGGACTACAGACCAGCTTTCCGATCCTGATGAAGATCCGCAAGCCGGCAGGTGTGGCGGAGAGGTGAGGCTGGATGAGCGCGAGAGCGTCCTGGAACCGGAGCACAGCGAATCAATGCGCCGGTCCTCCAGCGCTGCTGACAGAGTGCCATCTGTATTCACGTTCCTACCTCTTATGAACCGCCGCCATTTTCTCAAGCAATCCCTCGCCGCCACAGCCTCCCTTTCCGCTCCCGCCATTCTGAGCGCGCGTTCCCCGAATTCGATGTTTCAGGTCGCATCGATTGGTGTGGGTGGCATGGGCGGAAACACGATGATGAGCGTCCTGCAGCACTCCAAAGTCCGGCTGGTCGGCATGTGTGATGTGGATGCGAAAACGCTGGAGCTCGCCCGTGGTGGCAATGCGACACGACGCAAGGAACTGCAGGACCCCGATGCAGCCAAGCGGCTGGAGGACGCGGCTCCGTTTCGTGATTACCGCGAGATGATTGCCAAACTCGGCGACAGCATCGACGCGGTGACGATCGGCACGCCGGACCACATGCATGCCGCCATGGCGGTGACGGCGCTGCGGGCGAAGAAGCACGTTTACCTGCAGAAGCCCCTGACGCACCACATCCATGAGGCACGAATTCTGGGCGCGGAGGCGGCCAAGGCCGGAGTGACCACCCAGATGGGTACACAGGGGCATTCCACCATCGAGACCCTGCTGGCGGTCGATCTCATCAAGAGTGGCGCCATTGGCAAGGTGAAGGAGGTCATCTGCTGGGAGAACAAAAAGGCAAACTGGTGGCCCAAGGTGACCGAGCGCAAGACTCAGGCTGATCCGGTGCCTGAGAATCTGGACTGGAACCTGTGGCTGGGAGTCGCCAATGAAGTGCCGTTTTTAAACGGGGCCTATCATCCTTCCATGTGGCGCTCCTGGGTGGATTTTGGCGTGGGCATGCTGGGTGACATGGGCTGCCATTATTTCGATGTCGTTTCCTCCTGTCTCGGTCTCATGGCGCCCTCGCGTGTGCGGTGCCTGGATGAGGGCAGCAAAGGGGATCTGTATGCGCAGAAGCGGCATCTTGAATTTGAATTTCCCGGCACGGCTCTGACATCGGGCGACAAAATCAAGATGACCTGGACCGACGGCGGCTATCCGTATGACTCTCGTGTGATCAAGCCTTCCGTCCTCACCAAGGACACGCCCAGCGGCATCTTTTTCATCGGCGAAAACGGCGGCATCTTCAAACCGCACAGCCAGCGCCCCTGGCTGGTGCCGGAGGAAAAGTTCACCGGCTTCGCCTATCCGAAGACCCGCATCGCCAACCACTACACCGACTGGGTGGACGCCTGCATGAAGGGGGAGAAGGCCGCCGCCGACCTGCCCACCTACGGCTGCCCGCTGACGGAGGCCGTGCTCCTCGGGGTGCTGGCGGAGCGCAATCCGGGTGGCTGGATCGAGTGGGACGCTGCAGCAGGCCAGGTGACCAACCGTCCGGAACTGAACGCCCAGCTGGTGCGCAAATACCGCGATGGCTGGAGCGTGCCAGGGCTGGGCTGAAAAGTGCCAGGCGCCTGCAACGCAAGCACAAAAAAGGATGTAAGTTGTTTATCAGCGGCGTTGCACTCGTCCAATGTCGTCGTAGCATCGTATCCAAGATTTAATGAGCGCGCACGATCACAAACCAGACTCCCGCCTGAAACAGGCTGAGAAGATCGCCACGCATCCGGAGCAGTACAAGGTCTGTGAAGGGTGCGGCTCCATCGTGGTCACGCGCGCCATCACCTGCCCCAGCTGCCATGCCTACCTCTTTGACGCCACCTCCGTGCGCGTGATCGCGCAGGCCAAGGAGCTCGCGCTGCGTGCCGCGAATTCGGTGCTGGCCTCGGACTTGTCGTAAGCCGCCTCAGCGCTTGGGCATTGCCTCCCCTGTCTCACCACGTAGCAGTTTGCCCAGCATTCCAGTGAGCCAGAGATAGTGATCGTTCGGCAGATCCGGTTCAGCAAGGAAGCGGCTCTCACCCACGGGCGGATGATTGTCGGTTTTGAAAATGGCCGTTCCTTCATCCAATTCGTCAAACATGGCCACGTAGAGCATTTGCGCCCCCGCCCGCTTGGCTGCGGTCGCCTGTGACCAAAGGAACTGACCGCCAAGACGTGGGATCGCGTCAAACTTCGCCTCCTGGTTGCGTGATTTCGAGAGGTTCGTCCAGCTAAAGCCGGGGAAGAGGACGGGCAGGTAATCCACCTTGTGTTCGGTACACCACGCGATGTCCGGCTTCAAAATTTTCTCCCTGCGGCTGGCGGCATCCTGCGGCGTACCGAGCCGTCCCACCGCCCATGGGCTCACAATGTCCGCACGGGCAATGAGCGCATGCAGCTGAGGATCTTGGATGCAGTCATGGTCCAGTGTGCGCCAGTAATAGGGCACTCCCAGCATGATGGTACAGCCGCCGAATTCGGGATCGTCACGCAGAAAGGTGATCAGGCGCGACCACTCGTCGAGCATCGGCGCGCGGTCGTTGAATCCCAGCCCCCACAGGGCCACAAGCGGTTTGCCGTGATGTTTGAAATAAGCAGGGCCTGCGCGGTCCAGACGTCTCTCGGTGACAAGGCGCTTCCAGTCATCGATCACCAGTTGAATGCCGTCCTCCTTGATGCCGCTGAGATCATACATCAGCGTCAGTCCGCGCCCGTTGGCGGTGGCGGCGGCCTGGCAGTGGGCCAGCACCTGATCCATCGGCTCCCGGAAACGTTTGTCCCGCGTGGTGGCAGCAAAGCGCTGCACAAAGACTCCGTCGATGCCATGGTCGCGCATCCATTTGAAATGAAGCTGCACCACGGCTGGATGGACCGAGCTGAAGACTTCAGCCGTGCGGCCATCGGCATGCTTGAACGGCGTCGTCACTCGTGCCTCCTTCGGCAGTTCGCTCACATCCGGCCACAGCTCGATGTGCGAGTGCCCCGGCTCGAAGGTTTTCCCTGCGGCGTAATGGTGCCAGCCATTGTTGCTGCCATCTCCCTCACAACGGAACCACCCCTGGTAGCCGCAGACGACTTTGCCTGTGAGCGTGCTGGTATCCACGGTCTGGGCATGGGCGCTGAGGGCGAAAAAGGCAGTCAGAATGAGAAGCCGGAGCATCGGGGATGTTTTCATTGACGGCGGCGAAGCGTCAAGGTGTGATGTCAGCCGCATGAAACGACGCGCCTTTGTGAGTTCGCTGGCCGCATGGCCCATGGCTGCTGCTGCGGCACCCACATCCCCGGAGGGAAAGATCCGCGCCATCGCCGAAGCATTTCTGCGTGAGCATGGCATCCAGGGCATGAGCATCGCCTATGGCAGAGAGGGCAAGATCGACTTCGAGGCCGGCTATGGCTTTGCCGATGCAGATGGCACTGAGGTCGTCACCCCGCAGCACTGCTTTCGCATCGCCAGCATCTCCAAACCGATCACAGCCACAGCGGTGATGATGTGCATCGAGAAAGGACTGCTACAGCCCGACAGCAAGGTCTTCGGCCCTCAGAGCATTCTGGGCGGAGATTACAGCGGAGACGTAGCGGCCATCACCGTGGATCACCTGCTCACCCACACCAGCGGCGGCTGGGCGAACGACAAGGACGACCCCATGTTTAAAAATCCACGGATGAATCACGCGGAGCTCATCGCTTGGGCGCTGACGAACCAAAAACAAAGCCACAAGCCCGGAGCTCACTTCGCCTATTCAAATTTCGGCTACTGCGTACTGGGCCGGGTGCTGGAAAAGGTGCTGAAGCTGCCTTACGAAAAACTGATCACGCAGCAGGTGCTGTCAAAATGCGGCATCACCAGCATGCAGATCGCAGGCAATACCCTGGCTGAACGTCAGCCGCAGGAGGTGATGTATCTCACCGCCAAAGCGGGTGCCGCTTACAGCATGAATGTCACCCGCATGGACTCGCACGGCGGTTGGATCGCCACCGCCAGCGATCTGGTGCGCTTCGCCTCCCAGCTCCCTCTGTTGCTCAGCCCTGATTCCATTCATGCCATGACCACGCATGGAATCAGCGAGGGTTACGCACGCGGCTGGAACGTGAACAAAGTTCCCAACTGGTGGCACACCGGATCGCTGCCAGGCACCACCACCATCATGGTCCACACCGCGAGGGGCTTCTGTTGGGCCGGTTTGCTCAATGGTCGCAGCGAAGGCCTGGGTCTCGCCTTGGACAAACTGATGTGGCAGATGGGCGGAGTGCTGAAGGCTTGAGGGGCGTGATTTCAAGTGTTTGCCAGTTTTCGTTTTCCCAGTTCGTATTTTGCGTTCACTTCTCACCTCCACCATGACACCCCAGCAAAAAGCAGAATCCCTCGGCCTCGTTTTCACCAAGCAGCCTCCCGCCTACCTGAACCTCTGCATCCGCAGTGGCAATCAGCTCCTCACCTCCGGCCACGTCAGCGACCTGAAGGGCAAGCTCGGCGCCGGTGTTTCCACGGAAGACGGCTACAAGGCCGCCAAGAATTGTGCGGAAAAGGTGCTGCGCTCGGTCTGGGACACCCACGGCACGCTGGACGGCCTCAAAGTCCTCAAAGTCCTCGGCTGCGTAAACTCCACCCTGGAATACACCGACCAGCATCTCGTCATCAACGGCTGCTCCGACCTGCTCCATGAGATTTTCGGCAAGGAAGGCGACGGCTACCACGCCCGCAGCGCCTTGGGCTTCGCCCAGCTCCCCACCGGCGCAGCCGTGGAAGTCGAGGCGATCTTTGAGATCAAGGCCTGACCCGGCATGGCCAAAGCGCCTTGAGGTTGTCTTTTGGCCGGGGCTGGGTATTCTCCCAGCCCCCCAATGCCACGCGTCCACATCAAAACCTACGGCTGCCAGATGAACGAACGCGACACCGAACAGGTGTCGCAGATGTTCGTCGAGCGCGGCTACACCATGACAGCGCGGGATGAAGACGCGGACGTGGTGCTCATCAACACCTGCTCCGTGCGTGATCAGGCGGAGCAGAAGGCCCTGGGCAAAATGGGAATGGTGCGGCGGCGGCGCACACCTCTTGTCACCGGCTTCATGGGCTGCATGGCGCAGAGCCGCGGCAGCGAGCTGGTGAACAAGGCGAACGTGGACCTCGTCGTCGGCACGCAGAAGTACCATCGCGTGGTGGACTACGTGGACGAGATCATCCGCGCCAAAGAAGCGAAGCAGATGGACGATGAGCGCTTCTCCATCGTCGACGTGGAAGAAGAAGACGCCTCCCAAAACACCATCCGTGACCACACGCTGAAGGAAAAGCAGGCCAGCGCCTTCGTTAGCATCATGCAGGGCTGCAACATGAAATGCACCTTCTGCATCGTGCCCTACACCCGTGGCGGCGAGCGCGGCAGGCCCATCGCAGACATCGTCGAAGAGGTGAAACGCCTCGCAGATCGTGGCGTGAAAGAAGTCACACTCCTCGGCCAGATCGTGAATCTCTACGGCAGGCATGAATTCCCGGCCGTGGATGGCAAAAGCCCCTTCGTGCAGCTGCTGGAGGCCGTGCATGAGGTCCCCGGCATCAAGCGCATCCGCTTCACCAGCCCGCATCCCATTGGCTACAAGAAGGATCTCATCGAAGCCTTCACCTATCTGCCGAAACTCGCCGAGCACGTGCATCTGCCCGTGCAAAGCGGCAGCGATGCCATCCTGAAGCGCATGCACCGCCCTTACACGGCGGCCAAGTTCACCGAACTCGTCCAGCGCATCCGTGAGGCGCGCTCAGATATCGCCGTGACGACGGATGTGATCGTGGGTTTCCCCGGTGAAACCGAAGAGAACTATCTGGAAACACGGCAGATGTTTGAAACCATCGGCTTCGACAACGCCTTCGTGTTTCGTTATTCCAAACGCCGTGGCACACCCGCAGCAGAAATGGAAGAGGCCATCCAGGTGCCGGAACGCGTCAAAGAAGAGCGCAATCAGGACCTGCTCTCGTTGGTCAACCGCATCGCCCTGCCGATGTATGACAAGCTCGTGGGCAAAGAGGTCGAAATCCTCTGCGAAGGTCCCAGCAAGACGAACGATCAACGACTCACCGGCCGCACAGGCTCAAACCGCATCGTGGTTTTCGACGGCAATCCCGAGCGTCACACAGGCGAAATCTTCAAGGTGCGCGTCGCTGAAGCCGGACACTTCACTTTGTTTGGCGATCCCGTGCTGCATGCATGAGCTCAGCGCTGCAAATCGGGTTGCGCCTGCTCACTCGTGAGCAGGCGCCCGCGTTTTGCCAGCTGGTCATAGCCTTGGCGGAGTTTGAAAAGCTCCCACCTCCCGACGAGACCGCTCAGGCACGTTTGGTCGAGGATGCGCTGGGCGCAAAACCGCGCATCGAAGTCTGGCTCGCGTTTGTCAACGAAGACACGTCTCCCTGCGGCTACATGATTCTCGTTGAGACGTATTCGAGTTTTCTCGCGCTGCCGACCCTCTATCTCGAAGACCTCTTTGTCCTCCCCGAGCGTCGCAAAGCCGGCGTTGGCGGCACCTTGCTCAAAAAGGTCGTAAGTCTCGCCCACGAGCGCGGCTGCGGCCGCGTGGAATGGACGGCGCTCGACTGGAATGTGAACGCCCAGCAAGTCTATGAGCAGCGCATCGGTGCCAAACGCATGAGCGAGTGGCTGCTCTACCGCATGACGCGCAATGACATGCAGCGCCTCCTCGACCGCGACGCGTCCTAGAAAGACATCGTCGGCACGTCTTTCAGCGAATAGACCTCGACAGGATCAGGCTGCCCTTTCACCGGATGAATGCCGGCGTTTTGGTAGAGTTGCAGACCTTCCGGCCAGCCATTCAGAAACGGCGCACCAGCCAGCACCGGCACCTGCAGCTTGCGGGTCAGGCTCTCGATACGGAAGGTCACGTTCACTGCTTCACCCACGGCGGTGTTCACTCCACGGCCCATGGCACCCAGAGCGACGTCACCAATGTTCAGGCCGATGTGGCAGTGAACTTCCAGGTTCATGTTTTCCTTCAGCCATTTGCGCTTCGGAGATTCACTGGAATCAGGACTGCTGAGAATTTTGGCGGCCTCGGTGGCCTTGATGCGGGAGCTTATGTCATCTCCCGGCCAGTAGGCAAAAACACCGTCGCCGATGAATTTGTCGATGATGGCATCGCGGGTTTTCAGAACTTTTTCGCACTGCGCATACCACTCACGCAGCATCGCAGCCACCTCCTCCGCGCTGAGCTGGGAGGATATGGTCGTGAAGTTGCGCAAATCGCCCACGAGCAGGGTGGTGCGCACCGTCTTGACCGGCAGCGCGATCGTATGCAGCGACTGCGTGCTCACGTTGCCAGACTCGCTCGGCGGCCGTTCTTCGTCCTGGCTGTCAAAAATAAAGGTGCTGGTGCCAAACTGTACCCGATCCCCATGCCGCAGCGCCCGCGCCGTGGTCACAGCCACGTCGTTGACGAAACTGCCGTTCGCGCTGCCAAGATCGGAAACCCAGAACAGCTGCCCGTCCCGCCGGATCGTGGCGTGCTGGCGCGACACCCCCCCGTCCACCAGCCTGATGCTGGCATCAGGACTGCGACCAACCAGATTGAAGTCCTCGAGAGTGATCTCGAGTTCTTTCTCCAGTGATTTCAGTGTGGCGCCCATGGGAGTGGTTAAAAAGGAATGCTCTTTTGAAGCAATTTACACGCCGCAAGTCAAGCGCGGTCGTCTTCTTGCTACAAGGTTTTTCGCAGGTTCTTTCGAAAGGGTTGCGGCCTCCTGAAAATCAACTCTTAAATTCTGTCGGGTTTATTGCTTGGCCCGACGATATATTTGCCATTGCCGCAGGCACCTCCACCATGGCTGATGCATCGGTTTTTTAGCAGACGAATCATCGGCGTCTTCCTGACTTTTTTGGCGGTCGCCGGCCTCGTGCGTGCGCACGTGGTGCCTAACATGACTGTCGAGGCCGAATTCGACTCCGCAGGCGGCTACACGCTGCGCATCAATGTCGATCCCCGCACCTTTCTCGCCTCAGATCCCACCTCCCTGCCGCCCGTCCCGGCCTCATGGTACCTGCAGCAGACTCCCCAGCAGGTCGCCGCGACGCATGAAAAGGCGCAGCAATACCTCGCCAGTTCGCTTGGGTTGCTGTTCGATGGAAACAAAACCAGCCTGCCAGCCTGCAAAATTCAGGCCATGGACGGCGCTGACAACACCCCCCTCAAGGCAGACACCCAGGAAGTCCACCTGCTCGCCGCCGCCAGTGGCCGGTTGCCGACAAATTCCACCACCTTCCAGGTCGATTTTGCCAAAGATGCCAACACCAGCCTGATTCTGCTGCATTCCATGGCGGGAAAAACAGAACTTCGTCCCCGTGTGGTCTTTCCAGGAGAGACCAGCCCCCCTTTTCAACTCCAGTTGGTCGCCCCAGCAGCTCCCCCAGCGGAAACCCAGGCACCCAGGACCAGCAACATCTATCTGATCATCGCACTCTCCGTGGCTTGCATCGTGATCATCACCGGCTGGCTGCTGCTCAGCCACTACCGCCACCACCACCGCGCGCATCGAAAGCCCGGTGCTGGAAAAATGTGAAAAACTACCTCTTTCATGCCTTCGAAGCGGGGTTAATCCTGTCCCCCGCCGCATGTCAGATTCCTTCGTCCATCTCCATCTTCACACCGAATACTCGCTGCTAGACGGCGCTGTGCGCATTGATGCGCTCATGAAACGCGTGAAGGAGCTGAACATGCCCGCCGTGGCCATGACCGACCACGGCAATCTCTACGGCGCCATCGACTTCTACATGGCCGCCAAGAAGGCCAAGGTGAAGAGCATCATTGGCTGCGAGGCCTACCTCGCTCCCGGCTCCATGATGGACAAAAACGAAGTGCCGGGCCGCAAGCGCTCCTCGCACCTCACCCTGCTCGCCTCCAGCAACGAAGGCTTCGAAAACCTCTCCAAGCTGATCACCAAGGGCCACCTCGACGGCCAGTGGTACAAGCCCCGCGTGGACAAGGACGCCCTGCGCGAGCATGCGAAAGGCCTCATCTGCCTCAGCGGCTGCATCAACGGCGAAATCAACGAGTTCCTCCTCTCCGACCGCAAGGACGAGGCGGAAAAAAGCCTGCTGGAGTTCCGCGACATCTTCGGCCCTGAAAATTTCTACCTCGAAATCCAGGACCACAACATGGAGGCCCAGCGCAAAAGCGCCCGGCAGATGATCGAGTGGGGCAAGCAGTACGATCTGAAGACCGTCGCCACCAACGACGTCCATTTCCTCAATCGCAGCGATCACGAGTCCCACGACATCATGATCTGCATCGGCACCGGTGCCAGCATCTACGATCAGAACCGCATGACCTACTCCCCGGAGGTCTATTTCAAGACCGCCGAGGAAATGCGCGCCCTGTTCTCCGAGGTGCCTGAAGCCTGTGATGCCACCCTCGAAATCGCCGAACGCTGCGATCTGAAGATCCACCTCGATTCCACCAGCATCGACCGCTACCCGCAGTACCCCATGCCGGACGGCGGAGACCGCAATGAGTACCTGCGCAAACTCACCATGGACGGCCTCGAGAACCGCTACGGCCGCAGCCGCGCGCTCAATGACGAGGTGCTGCACCATCGCATGGAGGTGGAGCTCGCCCTGCTGAAGGAAAAAAACTTCACCAGCTACTTCCTCATCGTCTGGGACTTCATCAACTGGGCCCGCGAGCACGACATCCCCGTCGGCCCTGGCCGTGGTTCTGCCGCCGGATCGCTCGTCGCCTTCTGCCTTGGCATCACGGACATCGATCCGCTCCGCTTCGAACTCGTGTTCGAACGATTCCTCAATCCCGAGCGTGTCAGCCCTCCCGATATCGATATCGACTTCTGCCAGACGCGCCGTCCGGAGGTCATTCAGTACGTCCGCGAAAAGTACGGTGACCTCAGCGTCTGCCATATCATCACCTTCGGCACCATGGGGGCCAAGTCGGTCATCCGTGACGTCGGCCGCGTCATGGGCTGGAGCTACGGCGACAGCGACGCGCTGTCGAAGATGATTCCGAATGAGTTAAACATCGATCTGGAGGAGTCGGTGAAGAAAAACCCCGATCTCGCCGCGAAGCTCGAGGCCGATGGCAATGCCCAGGAGCTCTGGCGGCATGCCACCTTCCTCGAAGGACTCACCCGCGGCACGGGTGTGCACGCAGCCGGTGTCGTCATCGGTGATCGCCGGCTCGACAACTTCATCGCCCTCACGCGAGACAAGGAAGACGCCATCCTCTCGCAGTATGCCATGAAGCCGCTCACCGAGCTGGGCATGCTCAAGATGGACTTCCTCGGTCTCAAGACGCTGACAGTGATCCATGAAGCCGAGCACTGGATTCACAAGCGCATCCACGGCTTCCGAGTGTCCGAGGCCCCCCTCGAAGACAAGAAGACCTTCGATCTCATCAAACGCGGCGAAACGGTCGCCGTCTTCCAGATGGAATCTGGTGGCATGGTCAACACCTGCAAGCAGCTCGGCCCCGACACCATCGAGGAAATCATCGCTATTCTGGCCCTCTATCGTCCCGGCCCGATGCAGTTTATTCCCGACTACATCAAGCGTAAGAAGGGCGAGGAGAAGGTGGACTACCCGCACCCCCTTCTGGAAAAAATCTCCAAAGAGACCTACGGCATTCTGGTCTATCAGGAGCAGGTCATGCAGGCCGCAAACTTGCTCGCCGGATTCTCCCTCGGACAAGCCGACTTGCTCCGCCGTGCGATGGGTAAAAAGGACGCCGCCGAGATGGCCCGCCAGCGACTCATCTTCGTGGAAGGCTGCCTCAAGACGAACGACATCCAGGCCAAGCTTGCGAACTCCATCTTCGATTTGCTCGAAAAATTCGCGCAATACGGCTTCAACAAATCCCACTCCGCCGCCTACGGGATCGTCACGTATCGCACCGCCTATTTGAAGGCAAATTTCCCCGTCGAGTTCATGGCGGCGGTGCTCAGCTTTGAAATCAGCAATCCCGACAAGATTGCCAATTTCGTCAGCGAGTGCTTTGAAATGGGCATCAAGGTGCTGCCCCCGGACGTCAACAAATCGTCGCTCAAATTCGCCCCCGAGTTCAGCAAAGAAGCCATCGCTGCCGACTATGAAACCCCGGCATCGGGCTACGACTTGCCCAACTCCATTCGCTACGGTCTCAGCGCCATCAAAAACGTCGGTGAAGGCGCCATGGAGGCGGCCATCGCGGAGCGTGAAAAAAACGGCCCCTTCACCAGCCTCGAAGATTTCGCCGCCCGTCTCGACAACCGCGCGGTGAACAAGAAGCTCATGGAGTCCCTCGTCAAAGCGGGTGCCTTTGACTTCACCAAAGAGCCGCGCGCCGTGATGTTCGCCAAGCTTGAGCAGGTGCTCGCGTCTGCGGCCTCCATGCAGAAGGACAAAAAAGCAGGCCAGGGCGGTCTCTTTGATGACTTCGAGCTCACGAAGCCCAAATCCAAAAAGAACGAAGCCTCGGCCCCCTCCATCGTCTGGAGCACGGATGAAGTTCTCGCCTTCGAAAAAGAACTGCTCGGCTTCTACGTCAGCGGCCATCCGCTGGACAGCTATCGCGGCCATTTCGATTCGTCCAAGATCATCAAAATCGCTTCCATTGCGGACATCGACACCAAGGAAAAAGCCAGCTCGCACTCCATCGCCGGGATTCTCAGCCAGCTCGAAGTGCGCTACTCCAAACGCGACAACCGTCCCTTCGCCACCTTCAAGTTTGAAGACTTCACCGGCCAGATCGAGATGATGTGCTGGAGCGACGACTATGAGAAGGTCAAGGACGTGCTGGCCAATGGCGCCGTGCTCGGTCTCCGCATTCGTGTCAGCAAAGATCAAAAGACCGACGGCAACCGCGTCACCATGAACAGTGCCACGCCGCTCAAGCCCAAGGCGGCGAAACCGCGCAATGCCGCCGATCCCGATCCTTCCGAGCCACCGCCGCCGAAACCGCCTGCGCCTCCGAAACCGGTCGTCTTGAGGCTCAATACCAAGCAGCACGACGAAACCGACCTCGAACGCATTCAGGAGGTGCTGCTCGCCTACCCCGGCACGCTTCCCGTCTTCCTCGAAATCTCCCAGAACGGCCACAAAGCCCGGCTAGAGCTCGATGAAAGTTATCGCGTCACTCCCGGTCCCGATTTGCGTCGTGCGCTGACAGTCTGGCTATGACTCACTCCAGCGGCACGGCCACCTTTTCGCCGAGAAACCTCGGCCTCGTGCCGAGCACGTTCACATCCAGCACCGCTTTGACGCAGGCCAGCTTCTCCCGCAGAAAAGTCTTCACGGACAGTGCCACCGGCACGTCCTTGGCATCCATGCCGTAAGCCTCGATTCCAAACGCCTGCGCCAGATAAATGGCGCGCGCATTGTGAAATCGCTGTGAAACAAAAATCATGCGCTGCTGCCCAAACACCTCTTTGGCCCGCACCACCGAGTCCAGCGTGCGGAATCCCGCATAGTCGCACACCACCTTCTCCGCCGACACCCCCATCTGCATCAGCACTCGCTTCATGTCCGTAGGCTCATCGTAGCCTTGCGTGCCGTTGTCACCGCTCACGATCAGCGCCTTCACCTTTCCTGCTTTGAAGAGCGCCGCCGCAGCCTCCATGCGTGGGAGAAAGAAGAGATTGGC
Source organism: Prosthecobacter sp. (assembly GCF_044222345.1). Taxonomy (GTDB): domain Bacteria; phylum Verrucomicrobiota; class Verrucomicrobiia; order Verrucomicrobiales; family Verrucomicrobiaceae; genus Prosthecobacter. Next base: position 20,624 of record NZ_JBGANL010000024.1, on the reverse strand, counting down.
CCTGCCGTCAGCAAGTCTTGCTGAGGTGCCCAGCACCACCGCCACAGGAGCCTCAGGCACCTCTTTGACCGCATCGTAGCACCGGCCTTCCGCGCTTCGCTCGACCCATCCCTCGCAGCCAAAGACGAAGCCCAGCCCCGCCACGGCCAAAACCGCGATCCACACCCACCGGCGCTTGAGGATTGTCTTCATGCCAGACCCCTCCCGCCAGTTCACACAGCCTGCAAGCCGCCGCTTCTATCATTTTGCCAAAACCCCATTCACGGCACACTGTCAGGAAACACATGCGCCCCAACCGTCCCGAACAACCCACCACCGCCCGCCAGAACCGCCACTCCCGTTCTGACAACCACGTGCGTGTCTATGAAGAAGGAGACATCCCCGCCATTCTCGAAGGCAAGACCAGCCCGCTCGTCCTCATCCTCGACTGCGTGCAGGACCCGCACAATCTCGGTGCCTGCCTGCGCACCGCCGATGCCGCAGGCGTCTGCGCCGTGATCATGCCCAAGGACAAAACCGCGCCCATCACCGAGACCGTCGTCCGCGTGGCCTGTGGCGGTGCGGAAAACATCCCCCTCATCCGCGTCACCAATCTGGTCCGCGCCATGGACAAGCTCAAAGAACTTGGCATCTGGCTCGTCGGCACTGCCGATGAGGCCACCAAGAGCCTCTACGATCTCGATCTCAAAGGCGGCATCGGCATCGTCATGGGCGCCGAAGGCCCCGGCATGCGCCGCCTCACCGGCGAGCATTGCGACTTCCTCGTCAAGATTCCCATGGGCGGCAAAGTCGAATGCCTCAATGTCTCCGTCGCCACCGGCGTTTGTTTGTTTGAATGCGTCCGGCAGCGGCAGCCGAAAAAATGAGTGCGGAGCGAAACATCGTCGTACTCACCGGCGCGGGCATGTCCGCCGAATCCGGCGTGCCGACGTTTCGCGGTGAAGACGGCCTCTGGGAGGGGCACCACATCGAGATGGTAGCCTCGCCGGAAGGTTTTGCCCGTGATCCTAAACTGGTGCAGCGTTTCTACAATTTGCGCCGGGCCGCGTTGAAAACAGTGGAGCCAAATGCGGGGCACTTCGCGCTGGCTCGTCTCGAGCGTGAATGGCGCGGCAACTTCCTGCTGGTCACTCAAAACGTGGACGATCTGCACGAACGTGCAGGTAGCGAGAAGCTTCTCCACATGCACGGTGAACTGCTCAAGGCGCGCTGCACAAACTGTGGTGAAGTTTGTTCGTGGAGCGAAGACTTGTCGTCCGACACGCGTTGCGCTGCCTGTGGAAAAACCGGCGAAATGCGCCCGCACATCGTCTGGTTTGGTGAAGTGCCCTTTGAGTTGGAGACCATCACGAACGCTTTGAAGAGCGCAGATATTTTTCTCTGCATCGGCACCTCCGGAGTGGTGTATCCCGCCGCCGGCTTTGCCCGGACAGCTGCGCAAAACCCGTCGTGCCGTCTCGTCGAATTCAACATCGAAAGCACCGAGATCTCACGCCAGTTCCGTGAGCGTGTCATCGGCCCGGTGTCCGTGGAGCTGCCCAAGTTCGTTGAGCAGCTTCTGTCAGACACGCACAGGCAGGCCTGGTTAGAACGGTGATGGTCCCAAGACCAGGTCTTGGAGGTTCTGCTCATTCAATGCCGCACTGTCACGTCGGCGCGGAGGTGATCCGCCCGGACCTCCGGGACCACGACCACGTTGATCAGGCTCTTCCGGCGTGTGACCAATCACAATATCCCAGGTGGCGGCGAGCTCTTTGCTCCCGGCGCTCATGGATTTGAATTCGCGAATGACCGAGAGACGCTGCTGCTCCGTGCCCATGCTGCGCAGGATGCCGTCGCGGTCATTCTGCGGTATGCCCGCGATGAAGAGCTGCGTGGTCAGCATGCTTTTTTCGTTCTGCTTCACACGGATGTGGTAGTGCAGCGTGCGGCCCGTGTACAGTCCGGGCAGGATCGTACGGAAGCGATATTCCCCCTTGGGATTGGTTTCGATTTTGCCATAACCCTGGAACTGCGGGTCACGCTCCTTGCCTTGCTGCGTGCCCCGGCTGTGGATGTAGCAGCCGTTGTTGTCAGACTGCCAGAGCTCGATCACCGCATCTTGAATCGGCTTGCCATCCACATTCAGCAGCCGTCCACCGAACTCCGTCACCACCCCGTTCGCAGGGGCTTTCCCGCCTAGGATCATGGTCAGGTCATTGTCCTGATCCAGCGGCAAGTGGTCAGGATAATACGGCCCTTCCGTCGCCCGGGGCGTCAACGCGAGCGCCTCGGCATACACACTGCTGGTGATGATGCCGCCGGTCGTCAGGAGCAGACTGTGCAGCAGTTTGCGACGGCTGAGCGGGATGTGAAATGGATGGATGAGGGTGCTCATGGGGGACGAAGGAGATGCCACTCAAACCACCCACATCAGAATTGGTTGCTGCCTCAGCGCATTGTTTTTTCAAAGGCTCACCGCTGCACGCGAAAGCTCTGCATCACCGGCTCCGCCGTTTGCAATTTCGGCTCAATGCTGCGGCCCCATTGCCAGGCCACCACGGTGATCTCCACAGGTCTCTTCGCGCGTGCTGGCAGCGGCGTAAGGCGCAGCTCATCTCCCACAATCTCCGCCGGACCTTCGCGCACATAGAAGCGCACCTTCTCACCCGCACTGGATCGCGCACGCAGCTTCAGGTCCGCACCGATCGGCTCAAACTCGATGCTCTGCGCTTTGCCCTCGGCATTGCGCAGCGGGAAGCGCAGCACGGCCTGTTGCACCGCCCGTTTAAAGCGCGCGTCGCCGGGGTGCTCGGCCTGAAGCCAGATTTCATAGCCACGTGCGATATTGTCAAAACCTTGGCGGTCAAATCGCAGTACAAAGGTGCCGGCGCTGATCTTTTCCACCGGCCCGCAAATCGGCGAAATCGTGAAAAGATCGCTGCTGTTCGGATGTGACACAGCGTCGCCTGCCTTGAGTTTCGTCCAGCGTTCGGGCCGGCCCGCAGGCACGGCGTCGAGGTATGTACCCTCGAGTTTGAAGGTTATGCCATCGCCCTCAGGCAGCCATTGCAGCGTCACCTGCTGGTGCGTACCATTCACCTGCTCTACGATCCGGCCGTTTTGTTTGTAGCCGAGAAGCTGCGCCTCCTTGCCTGCATAGGCACCCTGCAGCCGCTCCGTGGCCCGGGCCTGCTCTTCATCAAAGCACCAGAAGGTGTCTGTGGGGTTTTGGCGCGGTGCCTTGTCCATGCGCCAGCGATCCACCAGCACGCCCTCACGCGTCGCATCTACCGGCCGCTTGGGATGTCGCACAGCCGCACGGATGTAGTCCGCCATGAAGCGGATCATGGACGCATGATGGTCAAAGTGCCCGCCACCCGCATCGGCCAGCATCGACAGCGGCGCCGCCGGGTATTTCTTCCGAAACGCCTGCGCCTTGCCCGCACGTCCGTCCGCCCATTCATACTCGCCGCTCACCAGCAGCAGCGGCACGCCAGACGCGGCAAATGCTTCAATCCATGGCTGCTTCTCCGGCCACGAGCCCTTCAAAGAAATCGCCGCCAGCGTGCGCTGCGGAAGCTGTGCCGCAAACAGATACGGAAACTCCGCCATGGCCGAATGCCCCATCGGCACCACAGGCACCGCCGCCAGTTCATCGTAGCCCGATTTCCCCGCCAGATCCCGCAGCATGGTCTCAAAACCGGCCACATCCGCGTCATCCAGCCTGGCACTGCCACCGAAAGGCGGCGTGATCCACACAATGGCAAAGTTAAGCTCCGCCATTGCCTTGCGAAACAAGGCGCTCTCAAACACCGGTATTTCCAGCATGTTATGCTGGGCCAGCACCACGCCACGCACCCGCTCGCACGTCGGCGGGATCCACAGGAAAGCACGCGGCGGTCCCTGCGTCTCCTTGCTGATCACCGAAGGCATCGGCACGGACCATTGATACTCTGCGCCGGCCAGCGGGCACACGAGCAGCAGACTGAAAAGAAGAGCAATGCGGTTCATGCGGTGGTCAGTTGGCCTGGATGACAATGTCCTTGCCCTTGTTTTCCTGCACCGGTCCCTGCGTGAAAATCTGGCACTTCTCCGCCTTCGCGCCAATGACCACGGGCATGGTCGTTTCGTTGTGCAGTATCAGGCCTTTTGCTGTCCGCTCGCTTCCTGCCGTTGCGTTCTCACCCATGCTGGGCGGTGTGAAGCCCACGAGAATCGGCAGCGCATGCACACGCCGGCCTTTCGCGGTGATCGTCACCTCGTTGTCGCTGCCGTAGATGGAGGCGATGTTGTGCACGTTCACCTTGTCCGCCTCGGTGGGCAGCAGTTGCACCTCCACCTTCGCCTTGTCTCCCTCCACATACAGCAGCGGGCCAAACTGCGCGTCTCCCTTGCACTTCACGAGCACCGCGCCGGTTGAAACCCAAAAGCCGCGTTCACAGCCCGTGGCACTGCAATTTTCCAGCTTGGGTGCCGTCTTGGTGCGCAGCTCAAACCCACCGCGCATGTTCTTCGCGCTGCAGTTCCGAAAGACCAGGCCGCGATGCGTGGTGTAGGTGCGGAAGGCGTCCTCGCTGAGTGCCTTCATATACCTTGGCTGGATGCGCTTGGTGCCGCTACGGTTCATCACCTCGCTCATGAATTTGCGGTCAAAGGCCATGCCGGAGGTTTCCGCCAGCATCTCGTCTGTGCGCCGCATCACTCCTTCGACTTGGCAGTTATCAAACACTACATCATCGCAGTTTTCCTGAAGGTAGAAGCCGTGGCCAAAGGCCTTCTGAAAAACCTTGCAGCCGATGAAGTGCGAGCGGCTGCCGGTGATGTGCACCCCGCAGTGCTTGCGCCCGCCTTTGCCAAACAGATCGCCATATCCATGGGGTGCCGAGCCCTCCACGTGGATCGTGCAATCGCGCAGCGTATTCCCCTGGCCTGTGATGCCGAGCACCGCCCCGGCAAACGCGGTGCCTTTGCCCAGGCTCGTGATCGTCAGGCCCTTGAGTGTGTTGTTCTTTCCGCTGATCAAAAATTCATCCGTGTGAATGGGCGAATGCAGCTTCTCACGCAGCGCCGTGTCCAGCTCGATGACGACACCTTCAAGGTCAAACGTGTTGTCATTGCCGCTGAAGGTGATGAACTGCCACTGCTCCTTTTTCCGCCGCTCAGGAAGGGAGGTCGCCGGAATGAAATCCGCCAGCCGGTACGTGCCCGGCTTCATCTTAACCTGCTGCCCGCTCTGCGTGGCGGCCTGGGCCAGCTCGGCAAGGCTGGAAATGTCAGCCGCAGCCGTGCCGATAACAGTGAGAAAAATAAAAAGGGATCGAAAAATCATGCGCAGAAATTATTGCACCGCAGATCACCCGATGCCGAGCTGTTTTTCGATGTCTTCTAGCGGCACGCCTTTCGTCTCCGGCACCCTGAGCCGGACCCACACAAGCTGCAGCACCATCATTCCGCAGAAAAACACAAAGATCCACCCTGGTGGGAACGCAGACACCATCTTCGGAAAAAACGTCGTCAGCAGCGCCGCAAAAATCCAGTGCGTGAAGCTCCCCAGCGACTGACCTTCGGCCCGATGCTGATCCGGGAAGATCTCCGCAATGAACACCCAGATGACCGCTCCCTGGCCGATGGCATGCGCGGCGATGAAGGTGAAGATGCACACCGGCACGATGGCAAAATGCTCCGTAAAAAACGCCCACGCGCACAATCCCAGGGAGCCGATGTAGCCCAACGAGCCGACATACAGCAGCGTGCGCCGCCCAAGGCGGTCAATGAGCCACAGACCCACGAAGGTGAAGACCAGGTTGGTGACACCGATGCCGATGGACTGCAGCAGCGCCGCCTTGGCGCCGAGGCCGGTCAGTTCAAAGATGCGCGGCGCAAAGTAAAGGATGGCATTGATGCCGGAGAGCTGATTGAAAAAAGCGACGAAGAACGCCAGCAGAATGGGCGCTCGCAGTCTTCGGCTCCAAAAGCCGTGAGTGCTTTGATTGCCCGCTGCTGATGCGGCCACGATGTGATCCGCGGTGGCTTGGATTTGATCTTCACTCGCACCGGACTGGATCAGTTTTAGCACCGCGACACCTCGTGCCCGATCTTTTTTCCGCATGAGCAGCCAGCGCGGGCTCTCCGGAATGCTAAAGCAGAGAAGTGTGTAAAGCAGCGCAGGGATCGCCTCCACACCGAGCATCCAGCGCCAGGCATTGGCACCGATGCCACCCAGCAGATAGTTCGACAGGAAAGCGACGAGAATACCCAGGACGATGTTGAATTGAAACATGCCCGCAAGCCGCCCACGGCGGTCTGGCGGTGAAATCTCGGCGATATAAAGAGGTGCGGCGACGGTGGAAATACCGACGCCGAGTCCACCGATGAAACGCGCGATGATGAGCGACCAAACTTCAGGCGCCAGTCCGGACCACGCTGCCGAAACGGAGTAGAGCACACCCACCCAGATGAGCGTCACCCTGCGTCCCCAGCGATCCGTCGGCCAGCCGCCGATGACTGAGCCGATCACGGTTCCATACAGCGCCGATGCCATCGTGACTCCATGCAGCGTATCGCTCAGTCCCCACAGCGTCTGGATGGTCTTCTCCGCACCCGAAATGACCACCGTGTCGAAGCCAAATAAAAAGCCGGCCAGTGAGGAGACCAGCGACCAGAAGAAGATGTGTGAGGTGTTCGATTTCATGGCCGGTGAAGTGATGCGGGAAGGAACGCCACGAAGCAAGGCCCGATCTTCACCAGTCCGGCCTGGCAATCACCGGCTTGTGGCCAGTCGCCTGCACATCATACCAGCCCGGAAACCCGCGCCATGTCACCCTGCCCTTGGCATTCGTTTTCAAAGTGACTTCCGTATGCCACCTGCGGCCAATCCATTCTTCCAGCACCTCGCCGCGCTTGCGGATGCTCCAGTCCTTGTTCCAGGAAGCTGCCTCGGGTTTCCAGTGTGAGCCTTCCCAAAAGCCCCACAGCAGAAAGCTGGTGTAAGCCGGATGGCTGAACACCGCGATGAGCACATCGCGCGTGTAGTCTGCCGCCAGCTCCTCATCCTCCGTGGTCACGATGTCATACTCGGTGATGCACTGATGCGGCACCACCTCGGCAAAACGACCCGTCACCGCCAGCAGATGCTCCGGTGAAGGCAGGTAACTCTCGTCAAAGTGCGCCTGATTGCCGAGTCCATGCACGGTGAGACCCGCTTTATTCAATGCCTCAATGTAAGTGAGCGTGTCATCACATTGCGGGCCGGGGCGGAACACCTGGTCCTCGTTCACGCAGAAAGGCAGTTTGGTCAGTGATCTTGCCAGCTTGAAAACGTCCCGGTCCAGCTGCTCCAGACCAGGTCGCTTGTTCAGCATGTCCGCCCCGTTCCAAGCGATGGGGTGGTTGATCACATCCCACTCAATCACGCGATCTTTCGCAAACTCCAGCCGCTCTTTCACACTGGCGAGCGTCCTCTCGCGTATTACCGCGCTGTCTTTGATGTCGTGCAGATTGAACGGCGTGGCCACCTGCATCAGGTAATGCCCCCGCAAGGAATGTGGCGCTCCGCCAGCCACGCAAAAGCTTGGTCCAGTTCTGCATTCCTCTGAGCTTTGCGATTCTCATCAAAATCCGGCGACCAGCTGCCATCCTTCAAATCATTCTCAAACACCACGATGCTGAAAAGACGGTCAATGATTTCGCGATACCGCTTGTCGTCCTCGCTTTCGCCGCTGAATCGTTTGGCCACCACAGCGGAGCCAAACCCGAAGTCATGACGATGCAGGATGAGCTTCACCTCGGTGTTGGCCGCCGGCTTGCCGTCATCCCCGGTGACAGTCATGGACAGGTTTGTCTTGCGATGCTGCTCAATGCGTTCCAGCGCCGCCTTGCGCCAGGGCGCATCTGGTTCGCGGCCCGGGTAGCTTCGCTTGGTCATCTTGGCCCTCGGGAAACGACTGACATCCGTGCTGGTCGGATACTTGAGCACGCGAATGCTTTCGACCTCGATGCTCTGCTCCTTCTGTCCGCACAGCAGCACGACGGACGCCTTCCTGGCAGCAATGGAATCGCTGGCGACGAAGGTCACCGGTTGCTCCGTCCACTCAGGATGGATGTCCACGCGGACACTGTCTCCAAACGAAGTGTATGGCGCAGTGCTCATCTGCAGTTTCGCCACGACCTCGCCTGCTGCCGCACTGCCGACGACCCGCGCCTTGATGATCGCCAGCACCCGCTCGTTCTTCGCGATGCCCTCCGCCACCTGTGCCATGAATTGCGCTAAGTAGGCCGTGCCAGCATCTGCCCGCGTGATGGTGATGCGTCTCCCGAACGCCAGGTCTTCTGCCTTCCCGACAGCCTTGGATGCCCATGCTTCCAAGGTCGCCTCCCCACCCACATCCGTACCTCCAGGCGGTATCTCCAACGCATGCAGTCGACAGACCGTGGTGATTAAGAGGACCGTGAGGAAGCTCAGGCGTTTCATGGTGGAGGCGCACCTACCTCCGATTGTGCGCTATTCAAGCCGGGAGCCGTCTGTCGTGTCCACCGGCTACTTTTTGGATTTCTTATGCTCCGGTGTCATGGCGCCCTCTTTGCCATCCGGCCAGCTGGCGCCTTCGGTGATCCATTGGCGGATGAGGTTCACTTCATCTTTCGGAATGCGGTGGCCGGTGGCGGGCATGGCCTTCTTGTCTTTCGGCGGCAGCGTCAGCACGAGATACAGCAAGCTTTTCTCCGCATTCTTCGGCACGATCACCGGCCCCGTCTTGCGTTTGCCGAATGCGAGCGCCCGCGTTTGCAGGTTGAGCTCGCCCAGCAGCGTCTCCGAATTGTGACACTCGACACAGCGATCCGCGAGGATCGGTTTGATTTGTTTCACGAAATCCACGGGAGAATCTCCGGCGGCTCGAAGGGTGGTGCAGGCGGCGAAGCAGACGAAGAGCGCAAGTTGGCGGTGAATATTCATAAATATAAGCATCTACAATCTACGTCGCGCTGTCCAGCACGTCTTGCGACTGAATGAGCGCTTCTTGTGCTCCTGCCTGACAGTTCAGCAGCCATGTTCATGGCTGAGCGCCCTCATCCGAAACTTTGATGGAGTCAAAGGTTCCCGGATTGTTTTCGCGCAGGGCCATCAGCGCCTGCTTCCAGGCTTCCTTCTTGGAGGCGGGACCGCTCTTGCTTTTCGATCTGTTCATAAACTCGCTGGCGCAGACACGGAGGTAAAGATCCTCAGGCACGGTGGAAGTCACATCCCCTTTAAGGAAATAGCAGTTCACAAGAGCTGAATGCACTGCATAGCCTGTCTTCGCTGCGCCTCCCTCTTTCGGGCGGAAGGTGAACTTCAAAAGCCACATGTCACACCTCTGGCGGGACGGAGGCCAGAACAGATCCTTGTGGTCATAGATATCAATGCTAAGGGGCGGCTCTCCCAGAAAGGACGTGTTAGCGAGGGTGAGCGCGACCTTGGATTTGGTGATGAAGCTCGGATCCCTGACCTCGAGAGGAATCTCGTCTTCCAGCAGAAGGTTTTTAAGCAGGTCCTGTGCAGCGACGGACTGCTGTACGTCCACGCAGGCTTTTTTGAGCAGCGGGACCCCGTGGGTGCCGCCGCTTTTGGCATCCGCCCAGGCGGCAGGGAGCCTCACGGATGCCTCTGGATGCTGCAGCGCCATCGGGATCAGGACTTCACGGAATTCCGGCTTGAGATATGCAGCCGTCCTTGCCGCCTGAGAGGCGAGGAGGAAGCGCTCTGAATTCCTGCTTTCCAACCAAGATTTCAGGACGGCCAGACCTTGGGTCGAGTTGTAAGGGTGGTCTCCTTCCCATCCCATTTGCATCATCATATTGATGTGGGTCAGCACCACGCTGCCCCCTCTGCCTGCCGGCGGGTCGGCGGCCAGATGACGCACCAGATGCGGTGTAAGCGGAGAGCGAATGTCGTAGATGCTGTAAATCTTGTACCACTCGAGCGAGTCCGGCTGCATGCCTCTCTGTAAAACGGCCGCGGTAAGTTCGGCTCCTGCGAAGTTGGTTGGTATTCCTCCGTGCACAACCATGATGGCAAAGATGCAGGCTTCCTCCGCCTTGGTCATTTCGGCCGGGAGTTTGACCCGCTGGAGCGCCCATTCGCTGAGCTTGGGGGCAATCACTGAATCATAGATCCGCCAGAGCTGAAGATCCCGGATCTTATTACGCAGGTCCGACAGCTTTGACACAGCAGCGAAAGCCTTTGGAGTGTAGTCTTTCTGCTCTATGAGGTTTTCCATGGCGTTGCGAAGGATCGTCAGATCCTCCTCCTTCAACCCGGGAGCAATATACGGATGCATTTCGGTTTTTGCGATGACCGATGAGAGGCCATAGCTGTCTTGACTCTGAACGGGAAGCTTTCTCTGGCTGGCCTTGAACACCAGCGTCTGGAAGTTTTCCGTCAGCTCATTCGTCGTGAACCTGATCTCCTCATTGGCGGCAATCTTTTCCGCGATGAGGTAGGTGAGGGGGGCGACGATGTCAAAATGGGTGCCTCTAAGCTGGAAGGCCTGGAAGTGTGAGCCCGCACGCTGCTGCATCCGACGGGCCGCATCCTGTTCGAACGAGCCATTGGCTTCAAAATAAAACACCGGCCTCCGAATGAACGAGGCATAGCGCAGCGGGCTTCTCAGCCAGAACTCCTGGGATGCTTCAGGATTGAAAGGAAGCTGGCTTCGCGGCAGCCTCTTCATCATGGCAACGCCGTCCAGCATGCCACCCAAAACAAATGCCGCTTGAAACTGATCCGAGGCGCAGGCGGTCAGAAGCGTGAGCGTACCTCCCGTGTCGTGTCCGCCGATGTAAACCCGGTTTGGATCGACATAGGGCAGCTTTTTCACATGTTTGATTGCCGATAGAAAGTCGTCCACTTCCCCATAGTGTAATTCGATGCGGCCCGGGTTCTCGTTTTCGCCCCGCCATGAGGGGCACATCATGACGATTCCCTTGTCGCGAAATGAACGGGCGGTGAGATCATGTCCGTCCTGATCATGCTGCCAGAACGTGCTGCCAATTCCTCCGGAAAAACTATGAGCCCAGACGATGGCGGGGTGTCTTTTGCCATCTTGGGGATCAGGCGTCAGATAGGCCGACAGCTCTCCGGCTGGTGAGTGATAACGGATCGACAGAAAGCTTTTGCTGTTGGGCTGCTCCACGGGCCCGGCGGACTTGAGGCTGGAATTCTGCCATTGTACTTCGTGGCCTGATCGCTCCTCCTGCAATGGCAGGTAGGCCGTTTCTGCGGTTCCTTTTTTCAAATAGGAATATGCGCCGTACCCAATCAGCGCACCTATCCCTCCTAGGACGACAAGTCCGGTCAGCGTCATCCCCAGCCACGACATGGAGCGCGCCTCCGGAGGCTGGAGTGCTGGTGCAACTTTGGCCTGGACCAGCGGCGGGGCCACCTTGGGCGGCAAAGGCGGCAGAAATTCATTCAGTGGCCGCCACTCCTTCATGCCCGGTCTCCAGCCTGACTGCTCAGGCATGATTTTGCCCATCTCGATCATCTCGTGCAACTCATCCTGCGTAAAGGGGCCGGCCTGCTGCGCGTGGTGGATGATGTAATAAGCGACGGGTTCCATGTGCAAAAAAAGTACTGACGCCTTCGAAAATTTTCCTGTCAAGCAACTCGCAATTCATCTGCAATTGATTGCCCTCTAAGAAATGCGTCTCATCATGCTGCATGAGCATCGAACAAATCACCGTCCGTATCTGTGCGTTTCGTGACGCCCGGGACTGGATGCAGTTTCACAGCCCGAAGGAACTCGCCGTCGCCATCACGGCAGAGGCCGGGGAGCTATTGCAGCACTTTGTCTGGCAGCAGCCAGAGCAGGTCGAGCAGCGGGTGAAGGAGAAAATGCCGGAACTGAAGGACGAAATGGCCGATGTGGGCATCCTGCTCTTTGAACTCGCGCACAATCTTGGCGTCGATCTCGGTCAGGCGATGCTCGACAAGATTGAGCGCAATGAAACACGCTATCCCGTGGCGAAGGCACGCGGATCGAACGCCAAATACAACGAGCTGTGAGCGAAGCCGAAGTTCCAACACCGCACCGCCGTCGTCCGCGTTATTCTGGCAAGAATCCGCGACGTTTTGAAGACAAGTATAAGGAGCTGAATCCTGAGCGCTATGCCGAGACCATTGCCAAGGTGCGTGCCTCCGGGAAAACGCCTGCAGGTCAGCATGTGCCCATCCTGCTGAACGAGATCATGCGCATCCTTGCACCCCAGCCCGGCGAACGCGCCGTGGACTGCACACTGGGCTACGGCGGCCATGCCGGTGCTTTGCTCAAGGCTTTGCAACCGGGAGGCACCCTCCTTGCTCTCGATCAAGATCCTTTGGAAATTGTACGCACTGAGGCGCGCTTGCGTGCCAGCGGTTGCGAAGAATCGGCTCTTGTCGTGAAGCGCATGAACTTTGCCGGGCTGCCACGCGCTCTTGGCGAACTTGGCTGGAGCGATGGCGCGGATGTGCTGCTTGCCGATCTGGGCTGCTCCTCCATGCAGTTCGACAATCCCGCCCGTGGGTTCAGCTTCAAGCACGACGGCCCGCTCGACATGCGCATGAATCCGCAACGCGGTGTTTCTGCGCGCGAGTTTTTGCAAAAACTCAGCGCTGAAAAATTAACCGCCATCCTCAACGATAATGCGGATGAGCCGCACGCGAAATTGCTGGCCCAGGCGCTGGCTGAAACGGATCAGGCCACCACGCGCTCACTGGCCGAAGCGGTGCGCCGCGCGCTGCCTCACCGGGTGAATGAGGAGGATCGGGACGCCACCGTGCGCCGCGTTTTCCAGGCCCTGCGCATCGCCGTGAATGAGGAGTTTACCGCGCTTGACACTTTTTTGCGTCAATTGCCCGCCTGTTTGCGAAACGGTGCACGTGTATGCATCCTCACCTTCCACTCGGGTGAAGACCGCCGCGTGAAGCATCTTTTCCGTGAGGGGCTGCGCAGCGGCTTGTTCAGCGCCACAAACGATGAAGTGATTCGTCCCACTTCGCAGGAGACCCGTGATAATCCGCGTGCAGCTCCGGCGAAACTGAGGTGGGCGGTGAAGGCGTGAATTGAACTGCGCTCGTTGTGCGTATGAGTGAGCCATGTTCCAATCCGTTCGCTTTTATATCCTGTTAGGACTTTGCTTTCCATGGGTTGCGCATTCTGCGCTGCAGGAAACGTGGGAGACAGGTTACGTCAAAGAAGACGCCACGGGACCCCATGTGCTGGGATATTGGAAATTTGATGAAGAGTCCAAGGACGTGACGCTGCATGGGGCAGTCTTGAATCCGAAGGGAAAATTCGGCGGGGCTTTGGAGTCGTTCCCGGGGTTTCCGATTGAGGATCAACGACATGCGGCGGTGGTGGCGGTGAAGCCGGTAAAGGGGGCTTTCACGCTGGAGATGTGGATCAAGCCGAAGGCGGCGTTTGAACCGAGGCTGCGCTGCTTCCTGCTGGACAAGAAGTATGTCGATCACACGGACTACCAGTGGCAGATCGGTGATGCAGATAAAGGCGGATTGAGGCGAATGTGGCTAACGCTTGGATTTGGGGCGGAATCGAAGACGATTTATTCGCTGCCGTTCAAGCTGGAGACGGAGGTGTGGCAGCATGTGGCGTTTACGTATGATGGGGCGGGAGAGGGGAAGTTTTACCGGAACGGGGTGGCAGCGGGTGGTTCCATTTTGGCAGGATATGGCAATGTGACGCAGGGAATGAAGCCGCTGAGCATTGGGGACCGGCTGGGGAGCAATTATGGCGGGTTTCCGGGGCTGATTGATGAGGTGCGGGTTTGCGAGGGGGTGCTGAGCTTTGAACGCATCGCGATGCAGATTGTGGCAGGACGCAGTGTGTGGAGACGCATGGAGACGGCGAAGCCGGTGGAGATTGTTTGCACCAATTTGCGACGGGAGGTGCTGAAAGGAGCGAGGCTCAAGGTGAGTCTTGGTGGGACAAACGAGGAGTTTCTTGTGTCGGATCTGGCAATGGGGAAGAGTTTCACGGCCAGATATGTGTTTAACACGGCGCTCAAGGCGGACGACTATGAATTGCGGGCGCGGTTTGAGACGGGTGATTATGCGACCGAGCAAGCGGCCACGCTGAAACTGGTGGCGCGGGTGCCGGAGCGGATGCCGGTGATCATGTGGGGGGGCGGTGGTGAGGAGATGGAGCGGATGAAGGATCTTGGCTTCACGCACTTTATCGGGCTGGGCGCCGATTACTCGGAGATGTGGCATCAGAAGAAGATCGTGCCGCCGGCGAAGCCGGAGGTGATCGCGAAGAACCGGGCGATGCTGGATCAGGCGCTGGCGAACGGGCTGGGGGTCGTTGCGAGTTTGTCTCCGGCTGCGGCGCTGGAGAAGGAGGACAAAAATCTGCGGGTGGGGCGCGATGGGAAGGCTTACGCGCGGCAGGACATCTGTGCGTCGCTGCCGGACTTTGCTTCGTTTTTTCAAGTGGTGGGCATGAGCGTGGCAAAGGCGTATGGGGATCATCCTGCATTCACGACGGCGTTGATTGATTCGGAGGTGAGGGACAACACGCAGGTGAGTTTTAATTCGGTGGATGTGGAGGCGTACAAGAAGTTCGCTGGCACGGAGATTCCTGCGGAGGTGTCGGCGAAGTGGGGTGTGGACTGGACGAAGATGAAGGATTTTCCGGCAGATCGGGTGATCGCGGATGATCATCCGGTATTGAAATATTTGCGCTGGTTCTGGACGGCGGGGGATGGCTGGAACGGACTGCATACGGCGCTGCACAAGGGGGTGAAGAACAGCCGGGTGTGGACGTTCTTTGATCCGGCGGTGCGGCAGCCGAGCATCAGTGGCGCAGGTGGTGGTGTGGATGTGATCTCGCACTGGACTTACACTTATCCTGATCCGCTGAAGATCGGGATGTGTGCGGACCAGCTTTTCGCGATGAGTGCGGCCACGGGGAGGAATCAACGGGTGATGAAGATGACGCAGCTGATCTGGTATCGCTCCCAGACGGCACCGATTGGCAGCAAGGTGCCGGGCGAGGTGGTGGCGTGGCAGGATCATGATCCGGAGGCGGCGTATATCACCATTGCGCCGATGCATTTGAAGGAGGCGCTGTGGACGAAGATCTCGCGACCGATTCAGGGCATCATGTATCACGGCTGGCAGTCGCTGGTGCAGACGGACAGCCCTGGAGGGTATCGTTTCACAAATTCAAACACGGCGCCGGTGCTCAAGCAGCTGCTGCATGAGGTGATCGAGCCGCTGGGGCCGTCGCTGATGGCGATTCCGGATGAACGGAGTGAGGTGGCTTTCCTGGAGAGTTTTACTTCGCAGATGTTTGCGCATCGCGGGAGTTACGGGAACAACACGGACTGGGCGGCGGATGTGTGGCTGGCGCTGCAGCATGCACATGTGCAGACAGACATGCTGTATGAGGAGACGCTGCTCAAGAACGGGCTGAGCGGTCGCAGGGTGCTGGTCATGCCCTATTGCGATGTGCTGACGAAGGCGGTGGTGACGCGGATTCAGGACTGGCAGAAGAAGGGCGGCAAGATCGTGGCGGATGAGTTTCTGTGCCCGGCGCTGAAGGCGGATTTCCTATTGCCAAGTTTCAAGCGGGTGAAGAAGGCGGATGTGGACAAGGCGAAGGTGCTGGAAATGGCGAAGACGGTGGGCGGCTTTGCGCTGCCGCAGAAGGCGATGTGCGACAATCCGGAGATGATCGTGCGCACGCGGAAATTTGGGGATGCGACGTATGTGTTTGTGGTGAACGACAAGCGCGAGTTTGGCAACTACGTGGGCCAGCATGGGCTGGTGATGGAGAACGGGGTGCCATCGAGCGGGGTGGTGAGCCTGAAGGTGGAATCGGCGAATGTGTATGAGCTGACGGGGACACAGTTCATCGTGCCGAAGCGCAGCGCCGATGGGGTGATGAGCTGGCCGGTGGATCTGGGGCCGTGCGACGGTCGCATCTTCATGGTGCTGCCGAAGCCGCTGCTGGGGTTGAAGCTGGAGGTGCCGGAGAACGCCGTGGTGGGGAACAGCGCGAAGATTGCCGTGAGCATCAGCACCACGCAGGACGCGCCGACGAAGGCGGTGATTCCTGTGCGCGTGGATGTTCGTGATGCGAGCGGGAAAGCGGCGGAAGGCAGCGGATTTTATGCGGCGGAGAATGGCATCGTGGAAATCAAACTGGACCTGGCTCCGAATGAAGATCCCGGCAGCTGGGAAGTGCGGGTGAAGGAGCTGGCGAGCGGGATGGAGGCGCGGAAGTGGATGCGGGTGGGACGGAAATGACGAATGAGTAAGCCCGAATGACGAATGGCCAGGGGGGTTGGGGGAAGTCCTGAACCGACGTACCGCAGATGGGAAAGCCGCAGAGGTTGTTTAGAAACGATTTGTGGGGCGGTCCTGCCTTGCGGTGTTACATCTGGGGGGGGCTCAGGAGATGTGCATGAATCACCGTGTGTTGTTCATGATGGGCATCTCGTTAGATGCGGTTTCTTCAGTCTGGGCCTCGTTGAGGCGGAAGATGGTGCGCGGAGAGGGATTCGAACCCCCGACCAACTCGGTGTAAACGAGCCGCTCTACCACTGAGCTATCCACGCATTGATATTGATCCTGAGCCGTTTATGGCGAAAAAAGAGGCGCTGTCAAATCTTGTTGATACTGCTTTTGTATACTCGTAACCTCCACGGCATGACGGCAGTGGGGAAAAGAGATCAAAAAGGAGAATGGATTCGGGTAGCACCATGCTTGTATCGCTATCGAGGCAGCGGGGTCTATTATGCCGTTGTGCGTCGCTCTGGCAAGCTGATCCGCAGGAGCCTTGAAGTCGACAAGCTAGAAGTCGCCAAGCGTGAACTGAGGGATTTTCTGGCCAGACAAGAAAATACCGCTGCTGATGCACACAAAACTCATTTTGACGACCATATGCGCGAGTTCTTGGAAAGCCGCACAGGGGCATCCAAGACGCTGAAACGCTACCGCCAATTGATGGAGCATGTAAACGCAAACTGGCCAGGTGGAGCTCATCAAATTCTGTCTAAGGTGGACCATGGCCAATGCACAAAATGGTTGAGCTTTTGGAATGGCAAGGTGGCGGCTTACAATCATGCACGGCAATGGCTGCTTTCCTTTTTTGATTTTGCCGTCGCCAACCGCAAAATTCCGCGCTCGCCTCTGGACAAGCGTTTGGTCAAGGCCGTGCGCCGTCCAAAGGTCATTCGTAATGCTCCAACGCCTGAGGAATTTGAAGCCATTCTGACCGAAGTCCGTTCGCAGCCCTTCACAGATCATGGGGATGATTCAGCAGATGTGTTGGAGTTTATGGGCAGAGCAGGTGTCGGACAGGCAGAGACCTCGGGGCTTAAACACGAGCACGTCAGTTTGGAGGCAGGGACCATCAAACTGTTCCGAGTAAAAACGCAGACATCCTTTCAGATTCCCATTTTCCCCAAGCTTCGCCCATTGCTGGAAAAATTGAAGACCGCAAATCCTGACGTATTGCCATCAGAAAAAGTCTTCAAGATTTCTGATCCCAAGAAGGCACTGGCCACAGCCTGCAAGCGCCTCAAGCTGCCAAGTTTTTCTCAGCGCGCACTTCGGCGAATGTTCATCATTAACGCACTCAAGCGTGGTGTGGCGGTGAAAACGATCAGCAAATGGCAGGGGCATCAAGATGGCGGAGTCCTCATCTTGAAGACGTACTCAGAGATCATCGAAAACGATGTTCACCAAGAGGCGGCGAACCTCCTCGGATGAGCGCACTAGCACTTTAGATCCCAACGAAGAGTCTCAAGCCTTCTTTGACTTCGCCCACCGTTTCCTCTGTGCAGCCGCGATCTTCTCACGTGCTTCAGGAGACATGACACGCTTCGTTTTCCTGGCTTTCGGTGCCTTGGGCTCCTTTGCAGCTTTGGCCGGCTTTGATGAACCTCCAAGAATTGCGGCGAGTTCGGCTTCGAGAGCATCAAGCTTTTCGCTGATGATGACGGCTTTTTTGAGTTGGGCTGTGCTGGGCATGGCGGAGATGGTAACCGGAAGGGTTTTGGATCACAAGAGGAACAATTAACGCCCAAGGGCAGGTCATTGGATAATTTTATGGTCGAGTCTTCTCCAAAAATCGCTTCAAATGCAGGATCGTCCATCGCTCGCAATCGCAGGGTTTTGTTTATCGCGGCCATGCACGCTTCAATGCTCGCCTACTTTGGGGATACTATTTCTTGGCCAAATATAAGGCAACAATGGAAGCGAACTTCAAATTAATGTGATTGTTCTTCTTCTGGGTGGTATCCTGCATTTGATACCGACTTTGTTTTTGAGGTGTCCCGCTAGACATGAACGCTTCATAATCCATAACAAACTCTCCGAGACCAAAATTCCAATCTGCTACAAATTCGATGGTCTGGCCATTTGCGAGATAGATTTTTACGGCTTGATCAAAACTCGGGCCGATGGCCTTGGGATCAGATGGATTGTTTAGATTTTTCGTTTTTGCGGTTTTCATGGGAGATGAAAGAGCAGAATGCCCGCTGTTCTTATTGTAAGTTGCCAAAAGTTGATGAGCAAAATTAAATTGTGGACGAATCTATGGAATGAACAGACCAAGGCCAGCACAAGTTAAGAGTATCTGTTCTCTTAAGCATGCAAGATGTTCAGTTATAGGCCCCCGCCAGTTTTGTTCCGGATTGTCTTTGGTTCGGCATGATTGTTAAACAGGAAAACGATTCAGGGTGATTAGCACCCACCGTAGCAACAACAATCGAGTTTGTATCAGTTTGGTTTTATTGGCGACATTGATCCATCTAAAGCACACCTCGTTTTTGAGCATGGCGGTGGGGGTGGTAACTTTTCAGCAAAAAACCACATGCCATTTTCACAGAGAGGAGGTCCAGAATGCTCATTTTCAGAGGATTTTGACCGGTTTAGCCCTCAGGTTGGTCCATTGAGGAGGTGGAATGGGTCGGAGGATAAGCAGAACGACGTTTCTTCAAGGCCGCAGGGGTGCGCCAGGAAACAGGACGAAGGATGCTTGCCTCACTTTCTCTTTTTCCATCGCCTCTCAACCTCAGTGATCAGTGACGCATAAGGGACATTCAAACCGTCTGCGAGCATCTGGCCAATCAGAATTGAAATATTTCGTTTTGCTGCCTCCAGATTGACGATGCCTGTTCTCCCAACACCAGACACTTCAGCGAGCTTCTTTTGAGAGATGCCGGCACGCTCTCTGGCCTCCTTGAACACAGCTCCAAGGATTTCCAAATATTCATCTGAGGGCGCTTTTGCCACCCTCCGATATTATGACTTGAAAATGGCCCTAGGTATGTCCGTATTAGGACACTTGGCATTCTTTCCATGAGCACTGCATCATTAATTCTCTCGCTTGGATCACATGAATTTCCTCTCTCGGCCTCAGAGCTAAAGATCGGCCGGGATCCACAGAATGAGGTGGTGCTGGCTGATGATTCTGTGTCGGTTTTTCATTCCGTCTTTGCCCCTTCCCCTCATGGGGTCGTGCTCAAAGACCTGGACACGACAAACGGAACATTTGTGAATGGACGACGAATCAAGGAAACGTTTATCGAGTTGGGGGATCAAATTCGTTTCGGCAGCGTTGAAGGCCTGATTGCTGCACCACAACAACCAGCCGTAAAAGATGGGTTGTGCCCTCACTGCGGAGCCGATGTTGCCGCTGAGTCCAAATTTTGCAGCGCTTGTGGGATAGGGATGGTGAATCAGCCCGAAGAAGTGGTGGAAAAGGACACGGTAAAACCAGCCTTCAGTTGGTGGCCATCAAACCAACTGGGTGCATCAGTGCTGACGGCGCTTTTCGTGCTTATTTTCTCAAGCTGGACCTATCAGCCTCTTGGAACCATTTTCATGCTGGCTGTCGTGTTTGGTGTCTCGATCGTGATTCGCTATGCATATCACCGCCTGAGTGCTAAAAATATGGATCGGCAAAGCACTGAGCACAATGTTCCAGCCGCACTTTGGAAAAGATGGCCTGTTCGCGTTGGTTTGTTTTTCCTGATCCTTGAAGTTCCGCTCTTGAATTTTGATGAGCAATCACAGGGACATCTTCGGTCTGAATACACCGCCAAAATGTATGCCATTGAACAGGAGGCCAGTTTGCACGGAGAGAGCATTGATTCCTGGAAAAATGAAGATCCCTTCAAATCTCTGGCACTTTTGGTAAGAAGAGATGGCAATGATCATGATTTTGGACAGAGCACATGGGTGCCGGCAAACCCTCAGCAGCAATATTTTGAATGGGCAGGCAGACGTAAGGTTGCAATCCAAGGGCAAACCGCTGCTCATCAGGGGTTTGTGATGATCAGCATCGCTCTGTTGTTCATGTTTGGGTATTTGCTTTACGATGGCCTAGAAGCTCAAGAACACCGGTTTACAAAATCACAAAAAGTGAGTGCGTTGTTATTGTCGTTGGGATTGGTTGTAATTCTTCTCTATTTCAAGGAGACAAAAGCGGGGATGAATTCGCAAGATAATAATTTGGCGCTTCGCTAAACAGGATGGGTAAACGCTGAAGGGATATTGAGGTTGAGGTCTCCAGCCATCCAATAGCAGATGGCTTTGAGATTGTTGAAGTTGCGGAAGCCGCGGGCTCGGCGGCGTGCGGTTTGGATGATGC